>CAMYOU010000006.1 GCA_947283485.1 uncultured Peptostreptococcaceae bacterium | reverse complement strand
CCCGAGAACAAAGTTCATGAATGCTCCGGCAACGATGATTAAGGCTCTCTTATACAATGGCGCATTGTGGAATGCCCGAGCATTTCCGCTCTGCTCCTCTTCGCCATCTAAAGATACAAAACCCCCAAGAGGCAATGCACGTACAGAATAAAGTGTTTCTTTTCTTCTCTTAGAAAAAAGCTTTGGACCCATTCCGATCGAAAATTCATTGACCAGTACGCCTGACAATTTTGCCATCATAAAATGACCAAATTCATGCCACATGACGACAATCAAAAATACGACAATGACAACTACTGCACTGAGCATATATATCCTCCTACACGGTTATGTGGTAGCACACATATAAAATGGCAGTGATAAATAGAACACTGTCAAAGCGATCCAAAACCCCGCCATGTCCGGGAATCACATTGGAATAATCTTTGATCCCTTGCTTGCGTTTGATAATAGAAGCAAACAAATCTCCAAACTCGGAGAGTATCGATAAAATCGGTAGAATGAGAAAAAAAACTATATTTTCCTTAGGAAGCATCAAATATGTCCATAGACCGCCCAAGATCGTTGCACCCAGAACACCGCCAACTGCCCCCTCCACCGATTTGTTCGGACTGATGACGGGAGATAGTTTGTGTCTCCCGAAACGGCAGCCGACAAAATAAGCGCACGTATCCGTACCAAATGACAGAATCAGTAACAAAACAATTAAGCGCCAAGAATAAAGGACAATCGGTGCAAAAAAACCCGTAACATATAAACTAAAGAATATATTCTGTTTGACTCGTTCTATTTTTTCATACGGTGCATCTTTCCGTGAGGATGCAATTACGATTTGCAATATCGCAACGGATAACAGAAGAATAAACCAATAGAGAAGACCGACTTCATTCTTCCATAGAACCATAGAGAGTGCAATCACATGGAAAATCATGGCGATCCATGGTCTTCCATGAAATGCATTACCCAGTTCAATGAGCATGCACAGACCCAAAAAAAGATAACTAAAATATAGGGAATAAGGATGTACGAGCATAAGGATCACAAACAATGCCACAATCACAGCTCCGATACATCTTATTTTCAGATTCGTCACTTGACACCTCCATACCGTCGATCCCTTTTATTATACTCTATGAGCGCAAGCTCAAACTCCTCTTCATGGAAATCCGGCCATAAAATATCCGAAAAAATAATTTCCGCATAAGCATTTTGTAATAACAGAAAATTGGATAGACGCTTCTCTCCGCCTGGACGAATCAGCAAATCTACATTTCCCTCTTCCCCGGTATCAAGTGCATGCATGAATGTTTCCTCGGAAAGGGTGCGCATATCCGTTTGAGCTTGTGCAAGTTTGTGAATCGCTCGCAAAACCTCATCTCGCCCTCCGTAATTTAAGGCAATATTCAGTTGCATACCCGTATTCTCTCCGGTAAGCTCTAGAGCATTTTTGATGGCGGATTGTTGCTTTTCCGGTAATGCAAGAACATCCCCCAAAATTTTAAGACGCACGTTGTTCTCGTGGAGTTTTTTCAATTCACGCGTTAAATAGATGACCAATAGATCCATCAAAAATCCGACTTCCGTGGCAGGCCTTTTCCAATTTTCTGTCGAAAAAGCATACAAAGACAAAACGCCGACGCCCCTGTCAGAGGCATATCGAACGATGTCAATCACCCGTTTCATGCCCTCCTGATGTCCTCTGGATCGCGAATAGCCTCTCGCTTTTGCCCAACGTCCGTTACCGTCCATAATAATTGCGACGTGATGTGGTATTTTCATTTCCGTCTTATCTCCTTGAAAAAAGCCCCATCGTATGGATAGGGCTTTGTTTCCTTAAATTTCCATGAGTTCCGCTTCTTTTTCCTTGGCAATTGCGTCGATTTCGTCAATCTGCGCATCGACCCTCTTTTGAACGTCCTCTTGCTCCAACTTCGATTCATCTTCCCGAAGTTCTCCGGCTTTTTCCATCTTCTTCACGGCGTCAATTGCATCGCGTCGTGCTGCACGTACTGTAATTTTGGTCTGTTCAGCGAGTGCGCCTACCTGTTTTACGAGATCTTTACGTCTCTCCTCGGTGAGCGGCGGGAACGGAAGTCTAAGCACTTTCCCGTCGGAAGACGGTGTGATGCCGAGATCCGATTTGAGAACTGCGCGTTCGATTTCTTTTAATAAGCTCGCATCCCACGGTTGAATTTGCAACAGACGAGCTTCCGGAACACTGATGGAAGCAATTTGATTTAAGGGCGTCTTGGTTCCATATGCCTCGACCTGAATGGCATCAAGAAGACCGGGATTTGCTCGTCCGGCGCGAATCTTAGTTAGCTCTTCTTTGAGATAGCCTATCGCTTTCTGAGATTTTTCGTCGAATTCTTTCATAATAGCCGTTGTCATTGGGGCCTCCTTTTGATTGTAGTGCCGATCTCTTCTCCTTGCACTACGCGAATAATATTATGTGGTTCATCAATACCGAACACAACCAAGGGGATATCATTATCCATGCAAAGACTCGTGGCTGTTGAGTCCATTATACCCAAACCTCGGTTCAAAATATCAATGTAATCAAGAGATTTCAGTTTTTTCGCTTCCGGGTGTTTTTTGGGATCCATATCATAGACGCCGTCTACGCCATTTTTCCCCAGCAAAATGACATCTGCATTGATTTCCGCGGCGCGTAGAGCGGCTGTTGTATCTGTCGAAAAATATGGATTTCCACTACCTGCGGCAAAGATCACAACACGATCTTTCTCAAGGTGACGGATCGCGCGCCTACGAATATAAGGCTCACAGACACGTACCATTTCGATGGCAGATTGTACACGCGTGTCTACACCCATCGTCTCCAAGGTTGCTTGTAATCTCAAAGCATTCATGGTCGTACCCAGCATCCCCATGTAGTCGGATGTTGTACGGTCGATTGCACCATTTTTCCCGCGCCAGAAATTACCGCCGCCGACAACAATGGCAATTTGAACGCCAAGAGCATGGAGCTTCACAATTTCACTACAAATCTTCTCAATCGTCTCATCGTCCAGTCCGTGTCCTTTGCCTCCGGAAAGTGCTTCTCCGCTTAGTTTGAGGATCACTCTCTTGTAGTCTACCATGGTCGTTCCTCCTTACAAGAAAGGAGAACACAATGTGTTCTCCTCTTTTATCAATCGAAATTGCTTACTTGTTTCCCATTTGTTTAGAAACTTCAGCAGCAAAATCCTCTTCTCTTTTCTCAAGACCTTCGCCAACTTCATAGCGTACAAAACGACGGATCTTGATGTTTTCGCCAATTTTCGCGATGAGGTCGGTAAGAATATCCGATACCGATTTCTTCGGTTCACGGATGAACGGTTGGTCGAGCAGACAATACTCTTCGTAGAACTTCTCCATACGACCTTCAACCTTTTTCTCAGCGATCATGCGGGATTTGTCTTCCGGAATGTTCTTCTCGGCGTTTTCCATCATTGCCTGATGGATAAGGAATTCTCTTTCATGATCAATATCTGCTTGCGGAACTTCATCTTTCGTAACATAACGAGGTTTTGCCGCTGCAACTTGCATCGCCATATCTCGAACGAAAGCTTTGAATTCGTCATTCTTGGCAACGAAGTCCGTCTCGGAGTTTACTTCAATGAGAACGCCAATACGTCCGTTGTGGATATAGGATTCGACGATGCCTTCGGCAGCAATACGTCCGGCTTTTTTCTCAGCACCGGCAAGTCCTTTTTCACGAAGAAATTCACGCGCCTTCTCCATGTCGCCGTTCATTTCGGTGAGGGCTTTTTTGCAATCCATCATACCTGCGCCGGTCATTTCGCGCAGTTCTTTTACCATTGCAGCTGTAATCACAGTAATCTCTCCTTATTCTTCTTCAATCAAAATATTTTTCGTAACTTCTTCGGACTCTTCGCTTGCAGGTTCATCTACGATTTCCATCTCTTGCAGCTCTTCACCTTGCTTAGCTTCCAAGACTGCATTTGCCATCGTTTCGGTTAAAAGTTTCACCGCACGAATCGCGTCATCATTACCGGGGATCGGATAATCAATGATGTCCGGATCACAGTTGGTATCTATGATGGCAACTACCGGGATGTGAAGAATGCGTGCTTCGCGAACTGCAATATCTTCTTTCTTCGGATCTACAACGTAAATTGCATCCGGTAGTCCTTGCATCTCTTTGATACCGCCGAGATATTTTTCAAGACGCTCTCTCTCGTGATTGAGCTCCATAACCTCTTTCTTGGGGAGAAGTTCGAAAATACCGTCTTCCTCCATTTTTTCGAGTTCATAAAGACGATCAACGCGTTTCGAAATGGTTTGGTAGTTCGTAAGCATGCCGCCAAGCCATCTTTGGTTGACATAGAACATTCCGCAACGTTTTGCTTCAGTTTCAATCGCTTCTTGCGCTTGCTTTTTCGTGCCTACAAAAAGGATCTTTCCGCCGTCTGCAACAACGTCTCTTACGAAATTATAAGCTTCTTCAACCTTCCGAACCGTTTTTTGAAGATCAATAATGTAGATGCCGTTACGCTCCGTGAAGATATACGGCTTCATCTTAGGGTTCCATCTTCTGGTCTGATGACCAAAGTGGACGCCTGCCTCAAGCAGGGCTTTCATGCTAATAACTGACATATTGCACCTCCGTGTTTTTTCTTCCATCCGCTTCTCATAGAACGGGAACCCGTGCGGGCACACGCCTTTCTATCCGCGAATGTGAATATTTTGCCTCGTGTATTATACCACGCACGTCATAAACTTGCAAATTCTAGTCTTCCTTCATTTTTTCCTTAAAATCACAAGTGTCGTTCAGACATCTCTTTTCATGAATGGTCTTCGCGTGTTTTTCGGCGAGAAGCGATCCACATTTTGGACACTTCTCCCCGGTCGGTCGATCCCAACTGACAAAATTGCATTTTGGAAATGCCGAGCAACCGTAAAATATACGACCGCGCTTCGATTTGCGTTCAACCATCGGTGCTCCGCACCTCGGGCATGCAACTCCGATTTCTTTGACGATCGACTTCGTGTAGTTACAATCGGGGTAACCGCTACATGCCATGAATTTTCCGAAGCGTCCGCGTTTGATGACAAGCGGCTTGCCACAGCGAGGGCATATTTCATCGGTCTTTTCCTCATAGGGTTCGAGCTTCTTGATCTTTTCTTGCGCCTCTACCAGTTCTTCTTCAAAGGTGCGATAGAATTTTTCGACGGAGTCTTTCCAATCCATCTGTCCATCCGCGATACTGTCGAGTTCCGTTTCCATATTGGCGGTGAAATCGGCATCCACAATTCTTGGAAAATATTCACTGAGAATATCATTGACTGTTTCTCCAAGTTCCGTGGGTTCCAGCGTTTTTTTCACGTTCTTGACATATCCGCGCGCTTGAATGGTGCCGATGGTAGGCGCATAAGTGGATGGACGACCGATGCCTAGCGATTCCAAGAGTTTGATCAGGCTGGCTTCATTATATCTCGGCTTCGGTTGCGTAAAATGTTGGGTCATCTCAACTGTAGTAGCCTCAATGATATCCCCTTCTTTCAAATCAGGAAGAGGGTTTGCCTCTGAACCGCCGGAATAGATTTTTTGAAAACCGTCAAATGTCTGCACGGAGCCGCTCGCATGGAACATGAGATCATTCGATTGAAGATCGATGGTCTTCGTAAGCGAAATAGACGGCGTCATCTGAGAAGCCAGCGTTCTCATCCAGATGAGTTCGTAAAGTCTCCACTCGTCTTTTGACAAGTAGTCTTTCACGCTCTCCGGTGTCCTTGAAATATCGGAGGGTCTAATTGCCTCATGGGCGTCCTGTGTATTTTTCCCGGTACGTCCATACTTTCTCCCTGCACTCGCGTATTTGGAACCCAAGTGCTCCTTGATCCAAGACACCATGGAGGCAACACTTTGTTCGGACAATCTTGTTGAATCGGTACGCATATAGGTAATAAGGCCTACCGCGCCGCCGCTTCCGATCGAGATGCCCTCATAGAGCGACTGTGCAACCTGCATCGTCTTACGAGTCGACATGCCGAGCTTACGAGAAGCGTCCTGTTGGAGAGTACTCGTTGTAAAGGGCATCGGAGGTCTGCGTTTCCGCTCGGATTCCTCTACATACGTGACGACAAAATGCTTTTGATCGACGCGATTGTAGTATGATCGTGCCTCTTTTTCGTTTGCTATGCGGCCGATCGGAACGGCATTCCCATTTTCGATCTCATGAGTAAGCGAGGTCGTGAACTTGATTTTGGACACGCGGTGTTCTGCAGTGATGTTCCAATATTCCTCCGGAACAAAAGCACGGATCTCTTTCTCGCGATCACAGATGAGCTTTAATACGGCAGATTGAACACGCCCAGCAGATAGTCCACCTTGGATTTTTTGCCACAAGAGCGGGCTGATTTGATAGCCGACCAGACGATCCAGCACGCGCCTTGCCTGTTGCGCATCAAAAAGATCCCGATCCAGCTCGCGCGGATGCTTCACTCCTTCTTTGACCGCTTCTTTTGTAATCTCATGAAAGGCAACTCTATTCTTTTCTTCCGGAAGCCCCAATAGCTCCGACAAATGAAAGCTGATGGCTTCACCTTCGCGATCCGGGTCCGTTGCAAGAAGGACGCGGTCATGTTTCTTCGCTTCTTTTTTTAGTTCTCTTACAATTGGTGCTTTGCCGCGGATCGTAATATATCTGGGTTCAAAATGATTTTCGATATCGACGCCCAACGTAGATTTGGGGAGATCTCGTAAATGTCCTTTGGAAGCAATGACGGTGTAGTTTCTTCCAAGCATTTTCCCGATTGTTTTCGCTTTTGTCGGTGACTCGACAATAACAAGTGTCTTCATATTGCCTCCTATGTAGTACGTTCAAAAATGCCACCCACGCTCGATGTGATCAGTCCTTGCATTTCCAGTAGTGTCAGTGTGGCATTGATTTCGTTGATGTCGGCATGCAGAATCATTGCGATGTCCTCTGCATCTCTCGGTTCAATCGCGAGCAAATCCAATATCGCTTGTTCTTCGTCCGAAACATCATGTCGGATCTGTGTTTCCGCATGTTTCGTAATGCGCTCTTTGATCGTTTGTATACGTAAGAGGATGTCATCTACATCTTGTGCCAAATATGCGCCATCCGCAATCAAACGATTTGTGCCGCGGCTACCCAATTGAGAAATATTACCGGGGACGGCAAAGAGTTCTTTCCCCTGTTCCGCAGCAAATCCTGCAGTGATAAGTGAGCCGCTTTTTTCGTGTGCCTCGACGACAAGTACACCGAGAGAAAGGCCCGAGATGATTCGATTGCGATGAGGAAAATGGTAAAATTCAGGCTTGGACTGCAGCGGATATTCCGTAAGAATCGCGCCATGTTCCGCAATTCGTTCATAGAGTTCACGGTTTTTTGAGGGGTAGATGACATCGATGCCATTTCCTAAAACGGCAATCGTCCTTCCCCCTGCGTCCAAAGAGGATTGATGTGCGACGCTGTCAATGCCGTATGCAAGTCCCGAAATAATCGTGATGCCGAGTTTCGCAAGCTCTGAGGCAAAATATCCGCAGACACTGCGACCATAACTCGAGCACTTGCGCGAACCTACAATCGCAATTGCCAACTCATCCTCTTTGGTCTGCGTGCCTTTTCGGTAAAGAATACGCGGCGCATCTTCAATATAACGCAAGCTTTCAGGGTAGGCGGCTTCTTCGAAAGCGATGGTCTCTATGTCGAGATTGTAGAGTTTTTCCTTATAGCGCGCAATCCAATCAGCTTTTACTTTTTGAATATATTTTTTCTTCCCATTTCGCGCACGCAAAATCTCGATGATCTCGTCGTCCCTTTTTTGATCAAGAACCGGTTCTTCCGCCTCAAGCTTTGAGATCTCACGTGCTGAAAAATTTAGAAAGCTTAGCAACAACAAAATGTCTTTTCGCATTATATCCTCCGTAAAAGCAAAACAAGTATATCAAAGAGGTTTGCATTTGCAAAGAAAAACCGGGTCCACAAACGGGACCCGGCTCGTATACGATATCGCTTTATTGATCTTCTTCGCAGTTTTCTGCATCTTCGCATTTCTCCGTCGTCTCTACAAATTCAACGGATACTGCTGCTTCTTCGGCCGGATTTTCTTGAATGCTTTCCTCGTTGTTTCCTTCAACAGACGCGAAATCATCTTCCGTGAAGCCAAGGCTGCCAAAATCCAAGTCGCCCAACACGCTGTTGCCGAATTGAACGTTTTCAAGCTCCTTGGAAGCACTCGTTACTTGCATCGGTGCTCTCATCTTGGGTTCACGACGACGCGGTTTGCGCTCACGTTTCGGGCGCTCTTCCTTAGGTCTGTCATCTTCTTTCGTTTGTTTGATGGAGAGCGCAATTCTCTGATGCTCTTCATCAATACCGAGGATCTTGACTTCGACTTCTTGTCCGATATTCAGTTCATCCGACGGTTTTTCAACGCGCGCGTAGCTGATCTCGCTAACGTGTACAAGACCTTCTACACCCTCTTTAAGACGTACGAACGCACCAAAAGCAACGAGATTAACAACAGTACCCTGTACAATGTCGCCGACTTTGTTATTCTCGGTAAACACGTCAAAAGGTTTGGGTTGAAGTTGTTTCAAACCGAGCGAAATACGACCGCGCTCGCGATTTGCGCGCAATACCTGAAGCTCCAATTCATCTCCGACGTTGATTGCTTCGCTCGGATGATTGATGCGATTCCAGGAAATATCCGAAACATGGAGCAGTCCATCTACGCCGCCGATATCTACAAAAGCACCGAAGTCCGTAAGACGAGCCACTTTGCCATGGACGGTTTGTCCGATTTCAAGTGTGCTCCATACTTTGTCTTCGATTTCTTTTCGTTCTCTTTCGATCACGCTTTTTCTCGAGAGTACCAGACGACGCTTGCGCGGGTCAACGCTCAAAATGTCGCAGGTAAGAGTTTGTCCAACATAAGGTTTGAGATCGCGTACAAAACGAATGGCAACTTGAGAGCCGGGAATAAATCCGCCGATGCCTTGCACGGTGCAGATGAGTCCGCCCTTAACCTCTTTCTCGATCAGAGCGTCAACCGTCTCACCTTTTTCTTGCATCTCAGCCAACACTTCCCAGTTTTTGAGATGTGCTACACGGCGAGATGAAAGTACGACATTGCCTTCTCCGTCATCGAGCTTGATAACATAGACTTCAATCTCGTCACCTTCTTTGAAAAGGTCTTTCGGCGTGACGTTCTGGTCATCCGAAAGCTCGTCCCTTTTGATGATACCGTCCGATTTATAACCGATGTTCACCATGACTTCGTTGTCTGTGACATAAATTACTTTGCCCGTGACAATTTCTTTTGCTCGTACGTTTGTAAACGTACCTTCCATTTCTTCCATGAGTTCTTCATTGCTGAATTGATCCATTCTTCTAATAACCTCCTCAATTAACCAACCCGGTGTAGACGCACCCGCAGTTACCCCTATTATATTGAATTTTTTCAAATTATGCAAAGATAATTGTGAAATACTTTCAATATGATAACTCTCTTTGCAGTATCTCCTTGCGATTTCATACAGTTTTCTCGTATTTGAGCTGTTCTTTCCACCGATAACCACCATGGCATCTACATGTTTTGCCAGCTCTGCACACGCATTTTGTCTCAGCCTTGTGGCTCTGCAAATGGTGTTTTCAATGACCGCATCTCTTCCCTTTGCGACTAAGGTTGCAAGATTCAAAAAATACTCTTCTCGGTTCGTGGTCTGTGATAGAACATAGATTTTTTTATGAACAGTGAGGTTTCTCGCCTCGTCCTCATTTGCAACCACATAAGACTCATCCGCTTGTGATAAGATGGCGCGCACCTCGGGGTGATTTCGATCTCCAATGACGACGATGGCATAGCCCTCTTTCGATTTTTCTTGCACTTTTCGGTGAATATTCGTCACGACGGGACAGGTCGCATCAATGATTTCTACCCCCATGTTTTCGAGTGTAGATTTTTCATCCCGCGTAATGCCGTGCGCCCGTACCATGATACGTTCAGATTCTTGAATATCGGAACCATGTAAGGTGCGAAGACCCATGTCTTCCAGGCGTTTTACTTCCAAGGGGTTGTGAATCAGTTCGCCGTGCGTAACAACAGGACCGTCCATCAGTGCTCTTTCTGCAAGTTCAACCGCCTGTCGCACACCGCCGCAAAATCCTGCGTGATCTGCCAGTATGATTTTCATTGGTCAAGACCTTCATTTCCATAAATGGCAAGGTAAGCGCGATCGAGAATTTCTTTTCGCAATTCTTTTCGGTTCTGTCCCTCTGCAAAGGAATCTATCTCAATCGATTCATGAATGGTGACACGCAATTTTCCGAACACTCGATAACTTCCCTCAATGGTAACCGGAAGTAGCGGAACATCCACCCGCGATGCAATGAGAGCCGCGCCTTCTTTGAAATTTGAACGTTTCTTTTCTTTGACACGCGTCCCCTCCGGAAAGATGACGAGTGAATTTCCTTCCGCAACGATGGACGTTGCACGTCTAATCGCGGTCAGATCACTCGCCTTTCGATCGACGGGAAAAGCATTCAAGCTGCGCAACAAGGCACCGCAAATTGGAATTTCAAAAAGCTCTTTTTTTGCCATAAAATAAAGTTCTTCAGGAAAAATTCGCGCAAGAATGATCGGATCCCAAAATTTATAGTGATTGGCTACAAGAACAAAATGATGATTCGGTAGATGCTCTTTGCCAACGACTTCAATGCGGAATAAAACACCGGTAATGAGCCATATCAAAGATCTGATCAATCTATACCAGAGATTCATTTGATACCTCTCATATGCGTAAGAATTTCCGCAATGGTTTCCTCCACCGTTGCATTGTCGGTGCGAATCAGAATCGCGTCCGGTGCTTTTTTGAGGGGAGCTTCGGTCCGGTTTTCATCCTGCTTGTCTCGCTCGCGAATCGCAGACAACACGGAATCATAGGCAGATTCATCGAGTCCGAGTTGCTCCACACGCCTTCTTGCGCGCACCGTATCCGACGCCGTAATAAAAAACTTGAAGTCGGCGTCGGGAAGCACCACCGTCCCGATGTCTCTGCCGTCCATGATGACGGCTTCTTGAGACAATCTCACCTCAATGGCATGTACATACGCTCGAACCCCGGGATATCGGCTGATGGTCGAAGCGGCAATCGATACGGAATCTGTTCGAATCTGATCTGTGATGTCTACGTCATCAAGGATGATTCGATCGTTCTCGAAATCAAAAACAAGCTGAGGTAACGCTTGATCGACTTCCGATTCATTGTTCAAATCAATCCGCATCCCCAGAAGTGCATACGCCAATGCTCGGAATATAGCTCCGGTATCCAAGTAGGGAATCTTAAGAATTTCGGACAGTTTCTTTGCGATGGTACTCTTTCCCGCGCCGCTTGGACCGTCAATCGCAATCTTCATTTTCATGGTGCAACACTCCTCCCTGCGCATACGCCTGTCGAAAACGCAATCTGCAAATTATACCCGCCGGTATGTGCGTCCAGATCTAAGACTTCGCCCACGAAGTAGAGTCCCGGCATTTTCTTGCACTCCATCGTTGACGGGTTGATTTCTTTGATGTCCACCCCGCCTCTTGTGATCACCGCTTCTTCAAATCGTCCAAGTGTTTTGATTTGAAATGAAAATCCCTTGAGCGCATCGACAAGCGCTTTGCGTTCCTCACGTGTAAGTTCGCTTGCCGTCTTTTCGGAATCAAGTTGTGCTTGGTTTAAGACACACGAAACCATCACTTGAGGAAGTAACGATCGCATCAGCGTCTTTAATTGTTTCTTAGGATCTTTCGCAATCTCTCTTAAGATTCTGTTATCAAGCGTATCTTCAGAGAGAGCGGGTTTCAGATCCAATGATGCATTCGCCGACGAAAACGTAAAATCCTCACTGGATAGTGTGAAGACAATGGGACCGCTGATTCCGCGATGGGTAAATAAGAGATCTCCAAATTCCGACATTTGTTTTTTGCCTTGCTTTAGAGTAAGACATACGTTCTTCAGTGTCAATCCCGCGAGTTCCGGCAATGGGTCGACAAGATCCATCGGACACAAAGACGGTCGCGTCGCCGTCGTTTGAATGCCGAATGCATTCGCAAAGCGATATCCGTCTCCGGTGGATCCCGTAGATGGATAAGAACGACCGCCCGTCGCAACAATCACTACGTCCGATGTATATTGACCGTTTCCCGTTTTCACGATAAATCCGGATTCGCTTCGTGTGATTCCCTTTACTTCGCAATTGAATTTTACACGGACGCCTCGTTTTTCCATCCAATGAGAGAGTGTTTTGGTTACATCGCTTGCTTTATCGGATTTTGGAAATACGCGTCCCCCTTGCTCAACCTTGAGTTTAAGCCCGTGCAATTCCAAGAAATCCATAAGATCTCTATTGGTGAATCCGTAATAGGCGGAGTATAAAAATCGACCGTTCCTTACTGTCTCCGTGATGAATTCTTCGATGTCTTTATCATTTGTAATATTGCAACGCCCTTTGCCGGTGATGTAGAGTTTTTTCCCGAGCTTTTCATTTTTTTCCAACAGAAGGACATCGTGGTCACCGCTTGCGGCCATACCTGCAGCCATCATTCCCGCAGGTCCTCCTCCAACGACTATGATTTTCATCATCGAGCCTCCTCTCAGTCATACTCGGTTTATTGCCCTTGTTCTTTTCTCCCCCGTCAAACGGAGCTTTCAGTAGAGTCCGAATCTCATCGCTACTGAGCACACGGTATGTGCCGTCTTTCATATTCGGTGAACGTAAGGAACCGATCGCAATACGTCGCAATTCTATGATCGGATGTCCGAGCGCGTCAAACATTCTACGTATTTGCCGATTCTTTCCTTCTCGTATAGTGATTTCAAGAGACGTTCGTCCTTTGAGCGCGTGGACATTAGAAATGACGGCAGGAAGTGTCCAGCCGTCCTCAAGACATATGCCTTTTTGTAGTTTTTCGATCTTACATCTTTCTAAAATACCTGCACAACTTGCAAGATATGTTTTCGTCTTTTCAAACTTAGGATGTGTGAGTTTATATGCGAGATCCCCGTCATTGGTCATGATGAGGAGACCCGATGTGTCCTGATCCAATCGCCCAACGGGAAACAGTCTTACAGGAAATTCGCAAAAATAGTCTGCAACGGTCTTTTTAGCATGCGGATCTGAAAGTGTTGTGGTAACATTGCAAGGTTTTGAAAAAAGCACCACATAAGTTCCCTTGCAAGGACGTACAATCTTGCCATCTACCGCAACTTCATCCTTGTCCGGTTCCACTTCCACCCCGGGAGTCATAATCCTTTTGCCGTTTACAGAGACTCGCCCAGATGCAATCATTTCATCAGCACCACGTCTCGAAGTGACTCCGGAATCACGCAAAAATTTATTGATCCGCATCTTCCGCCCCTTCCTCCTTGAGTTTTGGTAGCGCATCGAGACTCGATAATCCAAAAGCCTCCAAAAAGCGCGTGGTCGTCCCGAATAAAACCGGCCTCCCAATGCGATCCAATCTGCCTTTTTCTTCGATGAGTCCGTGTGAGAGAAGGGTTTCCATGGTTGCTTGGGAGCGCACACCTCGTATTTCGTCAATGGACTGACGCGTTACAGGCTGTTTATAGGCAATGATGGAAAGAACTTCCATGGCAGATTGGCTGAGCGGTCGTGGCGTAGATTCCATGAGTTTCTCAAGATATGGCGCAATCTCCGGAATGGTTTCCAGGCGATACTTTCCCTCATAGCATCTGAGTCTGATTCCTCGATGTTCGAGTTCCAGATTTTCTTCCAGCAAACCCAGTGCACTTTGAATCTCCGCGACCGCACAAGAGGTGATGTCCGCGAGTCTCTCTGCCGAAATCGGCTCTCCATAGACATAGAGAATCCCTTCAAGAATCCCCCTGAGATTCACTTCATCTGTCATGCACATCCCCTCCCACCAAGAATATAATTCCATTGCGTTCCGTTATTTTTCCCCAGCCATCTTTGACAAGTTCTAAAAGCGCTAAAAAAGTAATGATTTTTTCTACGCGCGAAAGTCCGTTGAAGATTTCTTCCGCTCTCATCGCGGTGCCTTGCCAATTCTTGCGGATGCGTTCCATATAGTGTTCGATCGGAAACGCATCTTCATGGAGAATTTCATCTACGGATTGTTCCTCTTCCCGATGGAGATTGAGCAAACGATAAAGTTTCTCCAACATTTCCACTTCCGGGACAATCGGCAGTTCATCGGTAAGATACGGACTCAAGTCTTCCATAGGTTTCCCGTAACATTTTGCCGCTTCTTCGTAGAGTTCCGTCAGTGTCGGTATCATCTCTTTGTACTTTTTGTATTCAAGAAGACGCCTTGTCAGTTCTTCCGTCGGGTCTTCTTCATTTTCATCCGGCTTATAAAGGAGTTGAGCAGACTTAATCTGCATCAGGCTTGCTGCCATCACAAGAAAATCACTCATTTCTTCCGGATCCATCCGTTTTCTCATCGTATTTACGATTTCTAAATAATCCTCCGTGATCTCCGAAATGGAAATTTTCAAAATATCCATTTTTTTATCTTCGATGAGACGGAGAAGAATATCCATCGGACCTCTGTATTCCGGAATTTCTATGGTGACGCTCATCGAAGTACCACGCGCAAGATACCGCTAGCCATATGTTGCATAAAGGGTACCATGATTTTTGCAAGGAATCCCGACCAAGAGAGGGCAAGTAGCAAAAAGTAGGAATACCGCTCATACCGAGCCATCACATATTGAGTTCGATACGGCAAAAACGTTGTGATGAGTCTCGAGCCGTCCAAAGGCGGAATGGGAAGAAGATTGAATACAAAGAAAGCAATATTGTAGAAAAAAAGTTGCGAGAGAAAATCCATGAGCAGTGCATCGCTTGCAAAAAAGCGCATCAAAAGCGCGCTCAAAAAAGCCAATATGAGATTCACGCTCACACCGGCAATGGAAACGAATAGCATGCCTTTTCGATAATTTTTGAATCGAGACGGATCAATAGGGACGGGTTTTGCCCATCCAAGCTTAAAAACATAAAGACATACCAGACCGATCGGATCGATGTGTTTGATGGGATTGAGCGTCAAACGTCCCGCCTCTTTTGCGGTGGTATCTCCTTGCCAAAGTGCAACATAACCATGTCCCAACTCATGCAAGACAATTGTCATGAGAAGCGCAACTGCAGTCAGGGCATAGTTAAGAATCGTATTCAATGAAGGTCTTCCTTTCCAATGCGTTTGTTGACGAGCGGAAGTGCTTTGACGCGGTCTTCCGTGATTTCAATAGCTCCCAGTAGGATCTTTCGTGCAACACTTGCCGTGTTCTCATCCTTTGCATGCAAAATTGCAATGACATTCCCCTCTTGAACTTGGCTACCGACGCGAACTTTCATATCCAGACCGACGCTCAGATCAATCCGATCGTCTTTTGTCCTTCTACCTGCGCCGAGCTCGAGAGAAGCACGTCCGACTTCTTCAGCTTGAATCTTCGACACGTAACCGTGTTTCTCCGCTTTCACTTCGATTGTCAAGGGAGCGTGCGGCATTTTTGCGAGATTTTGCACAGCCTCTACAGAACCCTTTTGAGCCTTTACCATCTTTACAAAGGAGGCGTAAGCATCTTTGTCTGCAAGTGTTGCGTCGACTTTCTCTTTTGCCGTCTCCTTATCGATATTGGTAGCCAACATCAGAGCTTCCGTCGCCAAAATCTTTGAGAGTTCAAGTAGAGGACCGTCTTCTTCGCCGCGGAGCATACGAATCGCTTCTGCTACTTCATTGGCATTCCCAATCGAACTGCCGAGCGGTTCGTCCATATTGGTAATATACGCGACGGTTTCTTTTCCGGCTTTTGTCCCGATGCGCACCATTAAATCTGCCAGTGTTTCCGCATCTTCCGCCGTCTTCATAAACGCACCGCTACCGTATTTCACATCCAGAACGATGGCGTCGCATCCGATTGCAAGTTTTTTGGACATGATGCTTGATGCAATCAGCGGGATGGATTCCACCGTCGCCGTAACGTCTCTCAACGCGTAGAGCAGTTTATCTGCCGGTGCGATATTGTCTGTCTGTCCGCAAATAACGAGTTTGTTCTGATTGACCTCTTTGATGAATTCCTCTTTGGTGAGTCGGACTTCAAAACCCGGAATGCTTTCCAGTTTGTCAAGTGTTCCGCCGGTATGCCCGAGTCCGCGGCCGGACATCTTTGCAAACGGAATACCGAGACTTGCAAGAATCGGCCCCACAATGAGTGTCGTCGTGTCCCCTACACCGCCTGTGGAGTGCTTGTCAATCGTCTTACCTTCAATGCCTGTTAAGTCCGTCTTTTCACCGGATGCCGCCATGATGTCCGTGAGATAGAAAAGTTCGTCATCGCTCATTCCGCGAAAATAAACCGCCATCAAAAAAGCGGAGACTTGATAATCCGGAATTTCACCTCGTACATAACCCTCGATGAGGTATCTTATTTCTTCGTGTGAAAGTTCTTTCCCGTCGCGTTTTGCTGCGATAATATCAACCGCGCGCATGTTCATCCTCCAATCTGTTCAGTGCATAGAGTAACCCTGCAACAGTTTTGCAGTCCTTGATTTCTCCTTTTTGAAGCATTATTTTCACTTCAGCTACCGAGTATCTCTCTAGCGTAATCGCTTCATCCGGATCCTCCGGAAGTGGCGCATCAAACAAATCTCGTGCAAGGTAAAAATACATTTTTTCAGTCGAATATCCGGGCGATGCATAGGCTTCAAAGAGAGGTGTGAAGTCCTTGGCGTTGTATTTGGTTTCCTCTCTCAGTTCCCGACGTGCAGCATCGGTCGGAGTTTCTCCGGGGTCGATTTTTCCGGCAGGCAATTCCAAAAGACGATCTTCAACAGCTTTGCGATATTGTCGAACAAATAAAATGCGACCCTCTCCATCGATTGCCACGATGACGACGGCAGCACGCTGCTCGATAATCTCTCTGCGTGCATATTTCATATCGGGAAGTTCAACCGTATCAACACGCAGAGTAAGAATTTTACCCTCGTAGATCGTCTCCGACTTCATTGTTTTTTGCTCACACATGAGGTTTCTTCCTTTCGCGGTATTCCATGGATTGCCTTAGCATATCCTGTGCGTGCTCTTTCGTCGCGCCTGTAATGTCCACACCGCCGACAAGACGCATGATTTCGCATTCACGCGCCGATTCATCAAGACATGCAAGGGTTGAATACGTACGCTCTTGTTCCGTAGTCTTCTCAATCACAAAATGCGTATCCGCCATCGATGCAATTTGTGGCAGATGTGATACTGCAATCACTTGCGTTTCGAGAGATAAATCAAAGAGTTTCTCCGCCATACGCTGCGCCGTTCTCCCCGATAGTCCCGTATCGATTTCATCGAAGACCAAAGTTTTTTCTTTGACGCTCTCACCCATTGTCAAAAGTGCCAGCATGATACGGCTCATTTCACCACCTGATGCCACCTCTCTAAGAAGTTTTTCGTCTTCTCCCTCATTTGCAGAAAAATAAAACTCGACTTCATCTTCGCCGTCAACGTCGAGCGGTTTTGCGTCGACTCGAACGGAAAATCTCGCGTGAGAAATGGCAAGTTCCTGGAGTGCTTTCGTCATTTGTTTTGAGAGTGAATGTGCCTCTTTCTTTCTGATCTCTGTTAAATTTTGAGCGTTCACCTTGAGTTTTGCACGGAGTTCTTCACGCTCTTTCTTGATGGCATCCACACGCTCGTCGGCTCGTTCCAATTCTTCCTTGCGCGCTTTGGAGGTTTCATAAAAAGCCTGCACATCCGGCTTTTCAGGACCATATTTGCGCTTGATTGCATCCATTTCCGTAATTCGATGGTAGAGTTCTTCTTTGCGCTCAGGATCCGGCGTCAAACTGTCCATTGCCAGTTGATTGGCATAGCGGAGTTCTCCGAGAGCCATATTGAGTGATTCGGCAGATTGAATGAGATCTTTGAATCCGAATTGCTCAAGAGATCTTGCTGTCCTTAAGATGTCTTCGATGCCTTCTTCCACACCAAATTCCTGATCCCCATCCATGCACGCTTCAATCTTCGAAAGTGATTCAAGTATGCTTTCGACATGAGAGAGTTTTTTGTATTCATCAAAGAGCTCATCCTCGTTTGACTCAAAGAAATCTGCACGTTCAATTTCATCAATTTGATAGCTCAAGAGTTCCATTTCTCGTGCCCGCTCTTCGGGTGCCAACAATGCTCTTTCCTCGCGATCGAGATCACGTAGCCTGAGTACATCCATCTTCACCGAATTTAATAGGGTTTTGGGAATCTTTTGATCGACATAGCGCAACGCCATATCTTTTTCCATAAGCCCCAATTGATCATGCTGACCGTAAATCAGAATCAGATGATTGGACAAAACTTTTAATGCTTCGAGCGGTACAATCGCACCGTTGATACGCGCGATGGAGCGATCTTTGCTCATTTCTCTTGAAACAGTGACCACGTCATCAAGAAGCTCGATCCCGTAAGGTTCGAGCACGTTCGAGATAAGGTTGCGATCAACCCCCAAAAACGTTGCACTGATCCACGCGCGGTCTGAATCTTTGCGGATGGCTTCTTTTTTTGCGCGTTCGCCGGACAAAAGGGAAAGTGCATAGACCAACACGGATTTACCCGCACCGGATTCTCCCGTAATAACCGAAAATCCGTCCGAAAAAGAATTACTGAGATGCTCGATGACGGATAGTCCTCGTATAGAAAGTTCAGCCAGCATAGGATTAACGAATGATCTTCTTGATCTGATCAGTAATACTGTCGAGGTCTTGTTTATCGTCTACCGTGATAAAGATCGTGTCATTCCCGCACAAGATACCACTGATCCCGGCAATTTTTGCATTGGTGATTGCCATGCCCGCTACAACAGCCGTGTGGGAAATGGTTTTCACCAACACCATGTCTCCGTTATGCTTTATCGATAGCACTGCCGAGCGAAAAATCTTATCGAGTCTCTCGTTTAATGAATCATGCACCGTGTCGATGAGTGCGTATTTGTAGACCCCATCCGTCGTTTGCACTTTTGATATGCGTAACTCTTTGATATCTCGAGAAATGGTCGCTTGCGTCGCACGTACGCCTTTCTCACTCAGATAGTGAGACAATTCCTCTTGCGTCTGCACATCATGTTCCTCAATGAGGTCAAGAATCATGCGTTGCCTCGTGTACTTCTTCATACATTTACTCCTTTCTATGACCAATAAAGAGATACTCTATATTTCCTTCTCCTCCACGAATCGGGGATTCGGTTACCCATTCAACTCGAAATCCCTGATCCTCACAAAAACGTCGTAAGGAAGCGACGACTTCCGATCGATCGCGGTCGTTCTTCACAACACCCGATTTCGGAACACGATCTTTCCCAAGCTCGAATTGAGGCTTAATAAGAATCACGAAAGGTGCCCCGGAACTCAGTAGACAAGTGAGCGCCGGCAATACTTTTGTGACCGAAATAAAGCTTACATCCATGGTTAAAAAATTTGCACCGGGAACCATGTCTTGAGTCAGTTTTCTTGCGTCCGTTCCTTCCATGGAGATCACACGCGGATCCTCTTTCAAGATCGCATCGAGTTGATCATGCCCGACGTCTACTGCATAGACGCACTTTGCGCCATGTTCCAGCAAAACTTCCGTAAAGCCTCCCGTAGAAGCACCGATGTCGAGCGCAATCCGATCTTTCGGGCTTACAATTCCCGTGTTCAATGCATATAAAAGTTTTTGCGCTCCTCGCCCGACGTAGAGCGGTGCGTCAATCGTAATCTCTTCGCCGGCATAAGGATGGGCGGGTTTTGTGATAACTGTGCCATTAAGCTTTACATGTCCTTCCAAAATCAGTGACTTTGCCTGACTTCTGGACTGAACCATCGTCGTGAGTTTTTTATCCAATCGCATATCAACGATGCTCCCCTAGAATGGAAATTCCCAATTTTTCTTGCAGTAAATAAAAAAATTTCCCCATTTTTAACGTAAGGCTCTCACTCGAATCTGTTGCGATACGCTTTCCATACGCTTTGCCTCCAATCGTAAGAGAGGAAATAAAAGCCGTAAAAATGGCGGAAAAAAGAATAAAATCAACGTGATAAAAGAGCTTTGCCGAACGCAACACAATGCCGCTGCCGATGGCACCGGATATGATGCCACAGATATCTCCGATGACATCGTTGCAGATGCTTGATACCTTTTCCGAGTGTCTGCATAAAAACACGGCAAATCTGGCTTCTGCAACGTGATTTGCCGCCATGGCGTGGAACTGTTTCACATTCGCTACATTCACCGCCACACCGAAAATATCGAAGACAATTCCGAGTACAATGATTGCGATAAGGGTCAAAAACGCAACAAAAAGCGGCAACGCATCCGATACGCGCTCCGTCAAAAGACCGATAAAAAAAGTCAATGCAAAGGATAATATGATAATGGTAAGCATCCACTTATATTCTTTTTTCTTAGGCTCTTTGTGTAATTTTTCAGTTTTTATTTTTCCGTTCATATCCATTCCTTAAAAGAAAAGCTGATGACCTGAGCCATCAGCTTATAACGACAGTGCGCCATGTAAATCTTACGGCATAGGTCCAGCAGGCTTTCCCCATTCAAAACTATTTGTTGCCAACATAGCGGTTTCCCTTTAATTTAAACGCTGTTTTGTTGCCATAAACAGAACTGGATTGCCACTAAGTCCGCACTGTAATCCATGACGCACCTTGAAACAAACAGTCTAGAAGTTTTCCCATACAACCATTCATATCCTTAGCCTTTTTTGCAGCTTGCATTTCGGTAACAAAGGCAAACTCTCCCGGGCCCGAGAAAACTTTCCTCACCTTACCATCCGCGCAAGCCACTCAAGGCAGGCTACTCTGCTGTAAAAGCAGGTTATTCTCAGCCTATAATCGTCTGAGACTCCACGGAAGCAGGGTCAACGCCTACATGCCATTGTAGATCGCCCCATCCTCCTTTACTCCCTGCATAAACCCGAAGCTGGGCGCAACAGGCCCATACAAGGAACTTCATCGATATGCCCTTCGACGGATTTTTAGCCCCGTCCTCCAGATACGTTGCGTTGACTAGAATACTGTATCGTTACAATGTAAGTATACCAACAAAACTGCATATATTCAAGTTACACAGTCCGAGTGAGTAGTTTCTCCGTGATATGACGCAACTCCTCCGTTGCATCATTGTGGAGTTTATCAAGTTCTGCCAGTGCTTTGGATGTGTATTTTTCAACTTCTTCTTTCATCTCTTCCTGGGATAAGAACATAAGCGCGTTGAGATCCTCATCGTCAAGATCCAAGAGATCATCGCGCAATTGAAATGCCAATCCGAGCGCATCGGAGAAAGAATATAGAATCTTCAAAGCGTCTTCACTCGCTCCCGCGGCAACTGCGCCCATAAGTACACTTGCACGAATGAGTGCCCCAGTTTTTTTACGATAGATTTCAATAAGATCCTCGTAGGTCTTAATATTGCCCGCAATATCCCTCACTTGTCCGCCGACCATGCCTCGACCGCCGCTCGCTTGTGCCAAAATATCCAATCCGCGCAACGTAGACGGTCCAATCCCGCGTGCCAACACATATTCAAACGCAAGGGTAAAAAGCGCATCGCCGGCAAGGATGGCATTTCCCTCGCCGTAGACAATATGCAATGTCTTTTTCCCACGACGATATTCATCATCATCCATCGCCGGAAGATCGTCGTGAATCAGGGAATAATTATGGATGAGCTCCACGGCAACTGCAAAAGGCAATGCCGCTTCTTCATAGTCCCCAAAAAGTTTTGCCGTTTCAAGTACGAGCGTCGGACGCAGTCTTTTTCCACCGGGATACAGAGCATAGTGTGCCATATCTTTGAGCGTCTTGTCTTCCAATAGGGAGACGGCGTAGTCCAACTCCCGTTCAAAGCGTTCCATGTTGATCATTCGTCTTCTCCGGGACAAAAGGAAACTTCCTCTCCTGTTTCTTCAATAATTTTACGGACGACCCCTTCTTTTTTCTTGAGAATTGCAGAAAGATCCCGATAAAGCTTCATTCCATCTTCGTAAGCTTTGAGATTTTCGTCCAAAGTGAGCTTCCCGCTCTCAAGCTTTGCAACAATATCATTCAAAGCATTCATTTTATCTTCAAAAGTCTGTTCCATCATAACTCCTTATCCTTGACTTCCACGGTCAGTGTGCCGTCAAACAATTTGGCTTTCAAGACACTTCCAAGACGTACATTGGCGGTATGCACGATCTCTCCTTCTTGTGTCGTCAATATACTATATCCTTTTGCAAGAACATTCTTAGGGTTTAACAAGCCGAGCTTTACTTCCTGCATCTCCAGTTTCTGCTTCTTGGAATCCAATACATTTTGCATGCTCAATTGAATTTTTTCTCTATGTTTTTCAAGTTTTCTTGTCAGTACATCAATGAGCGCTTCCGGAGAATAGGTCTTCAGTTTTTCTCCGAGTACATGTAGTTTTTGGCGTTCACGTTCCATGCGCGCCAAGGGGCTATTGTATTGAAAAGCCTTTTTTGCTTGACTGAGCACATCCTTGAGCGCATCGAGCATTTTATCCGGGCGCATTCGATCCAGTTCCCGTCTTGAGAAGTTCAAAGCCTCTTGAGATGCTTCTAAGGATCGCGTCATAGACAAATCCATTCGCTCTCTCTTGAGGTTGAGAGCTTTGAACAGATCGTCCAATCTCGGCGTCGCGAGTTCAGCCGCAGCCGTCGGTGTTGCCGCACGGACATCCGCAACCGCGTCGGAGAGTTGATGATCCACCTCATGTCCTACGGCTGAGATGACAGGCGTCGTCATGTCCGCAATGGTGCGCACGACGCTTTCATCGCTAAATGCCGCCAAATCTTCGAAAGAGCCTCCTCCGCGTCCGACAATAATCAGATCCAACGTCCTTCGATCAAGCTCTTCCAGAGCATGTATGATGGATTCCGCTGCGCTCTCTCCTTGCACGATCGTAGGATAGAGATAGATGTCGGCACATGGAAAACGTCTGTGAAGGGTGGTGATAATGTCCCGAACTGCTGCTCCCGTGTCACTCGTTGCGACGCCGATGGCAAAAGGATATTTGGGAAGCGGTTTTTTTCGATTCGGATCAAAGAGTCCTTCTTTGTACAGTTTTTCTTTGAGTTTCTCAAACTGTCTATAGAGTTCGCCGATGTCCACGGTCTTGAGATCACGCACGACAAGTTGATAGCTGCCCATACGCTCTACTACTCCTATGGCACCCATCGCAATGACTTCGTGACCCTCTTCCAAAAGATCCGTGTCCATGTCGTCCGCTCTCCAGATCACACATTTCAGGACGGCGGCGTCATCTTTGAGCGTGAAATAGACATTGCCGCTTTTATTCCGCGACAGATTGGAAACTTCTCCCTTTATCTCCAGATCTTGAAGGACGAACTCATCTTTTAAGACGTAGCGAATATACTCAGTTAGCTGGCGAACCGTAATGACGCCCATCACGCATCCTCGCGTGCAATCGCGCCCAAAACACCGTTGATAAAGCGATAGGAATCATCTGTCGAATATTTTTTTGCAATCTCTACGGCCTCGTTGATGGCAACTCCGGTCGGAATGTCTTCGGAATATTTGATTTCAAAAACGGCGGCTCGCAAAATCGCCAAATCTAATTTGGGGATACGCGACGTCGTCCAACTTCTGAGATATTTCTCAATATCTTGATCGATGGATTGAAGATTCCCTTCAACCCCCGCGACAACCGATCTCATATACGCTATTTCATTTTGATCAAGCTCCTGGTGTTCCAGAAAATCCTCCAGGCTCTCTTCACATTGATCTTGGAATGTTCGGCTGTATAGATATTTTATAACCCATTCTCGGGCTTCTTTTCTAGTCATATAGCCTCCTTGAAAGACCATAAAAAAGCCCCCGTTCATGAAGGGGGCTTTCCTAATCCGCTTTCGTTACTAGGTCCTCCACTAAGACATTGATTTCTACTACGTAGAGTCCTGTCATCATCTCAATATCTTCCTTGACGCGACGCTGTACCTCGGTCGCCACTTTCTGTACATGGTAGCCGTACTCGAGAATTACGGGAATATCGATATAGATAAACGAATCCTTAATTCTCATGACGAGCTTTCCATGTACGCGAGATTTGGCAATACCCGTTCGCGTAAGGTCTCTGCCGGCTACATCCAAAACGCCCTCCACGGAGTATGCAGCTTTCGCCGCGATCGTTGCGAGGATGTCATTGGAGATTTCTACATTTCCTAAAGGAAATACACGATCCTGCTTCAATTTGTCGCTCCTCCTAATTGTTCATGTCCTCGTTGTCCGTCATTTCAGAATTGATTTCATCGTCATCGAAGAAGTCACTGTACTCTTCATCGTCAAATTCATAATCGTCGCCTTCGAAATCGTCGTCCGCAACACCGAAGAGTTCCCTTTCGACTTCAGACAGGTCTTCGTTTAATAAATCAACATAGTCGTCCAGTTCGCTTAGACGATCATCGATCAGTCCAACCGCTTCGCTCATATCTTCAAGCGTATCGGCGATGGCATAGAATACTTTGCCCTCATCGGACTGCGGATCGATCTTGAGTCCCTCCATCAGGCCTTTCAAATAGGAAACACGAGAAAACAAATTGTCCATCAGAGCCTCCTTATACTCTCGACAGATATTCGTGTGAACGCGTATCGATACGAATGACATCTCCGACATTCACAAAAAGCGGTACCGTGACGACTGCACCCGTTTCTACGGTTGCGGGTTTATTCGCTCCGGAAGCCGTGTTTCCTTTTACCCCCGGTTCCGTTTCCGTAACTTCGAGTTCTACAAAATTCGGTGCGGAGACGCTGAAAGGCTTGCCTTGGAAGAAACGAATGGTGGCATAGTCATTTTCCTTGAGATAAAGCATCGCTTCTTCAACGGCTTCTCGATCCAATGGAATCTGTTCATACGTCTCGGAATCCATGAAGTAATAAAGAGAACCGTCATTATATAGATACTGCATTTCTTTGTTCTCAATACGCGCTTGCGGATAGCGGTCGTTGGGATTGAACGTCAATTCCTTGGAGCCGCCGTTCATAACCGAGCGAATGGTGGCGCGAACGAATGCAGCACCTTTCCCCGGTTTAACGTGTTGGAAGTCCAAAATCTCATAGACGTCACCGTCCATTTCGAAAGTAACGCCTTTTCTAAAATCACCTGCTGAAATCATACTATTCCTCCTCGTGAAGCTTAGTTTCTTGACTACGATTATACCAAAAACATATCTTGTCCGCAATTTGCACTACTTGGAGCGGACAATGGATTGAAGTTTCGGCTCGAGAAATCCCGGCAAAGAAGATCCCGCTTCGAGATAGGATCTGCGTGCTCCGTCCGTCGTGAGTCTGAATGTTCTCGTCTGCGGCGTGAAATAGCCCCCGTAAAATCCTCTTGGAATGCCGCGATTCCGTGAATCAAAGATCATTCCCCGGAATGCTTCCCCGGTGATTTTTCCGTCGACGATATAGATTCCGCAAGCGTTCTTCGGCACGACATATGTCTTTCCTTTCGGAATATAATGGATGCGCGTTTTGGATGTTTCAAAATTCTTTTTCATTTCCTGTTCGTCTGTCGTTGCTGTCTGCGTTTCCTCTGATTCCTCGCGCGTTGCAAGATCATCCCCATAATCTTCTTCGTTTTTTAGCAAGTGGTAATACATGTTGAATGTATCTCTCACTTCTTCCTTGGTCAGTCGCGCGTCCGAAAGAAAATAAGGATCTAAAAGTCGAACGGTGCCGCGCACGCGAAACTCGGGAATGAAAATTTCCAGTTCAAAGGTTCCGCCTTGTTGTGCATAGATCTTGGATCGCCAATTGGCAACCGTGTCTTTGGCGTCGCTTAGATAATCAGACAACTTATAGGATCGGATGCCGCCTCCGATATAGAAGGCGGTCTTGTGGATAAGACCGTCCACATACTCGTCCACATGCTCATCATAGGTTACGCGTATGGCCGCTTCTCCGCGATAATACGTTTCCATAGCCTCCCATTCATTGCGATTGACGGCGTTATCCACTTTCGCGCCGCGATCAAGATATCCCAATGTCAAAATGAGAAGCGCACCGAAAAGCAGTACATAGAGCATAATAAAACCGCGTTTTTTCATGGGCGCGCTCCTTCACAGAGTACCGCCGTCTCAAGTAAGTGATCTCCCAGCCGCCATGACAGATGAACAAGCCCCGTAGAGGGATCGTATCCCATATTCTTCCCTATTTCGAGATCCGTAGCGATCAGATTGGAACGATTGGAATCCCAAGACGAGATCTTCGACAAATCTCGCAATCGATTCGTGCGAAAACTCAGTCGGTAGACGTTCCCGTCCTCCATACCGTAGGCAATGATCTGGGTTTCCGATTTCTCGTGTCGAATGATGAGAAAAGGTAAATACTGATACTCTTCCGGCAGCAGCATTGCCGTCGGTTCTAATAGGTAGTCCGCTCTTCGTAATTCGGCAGAGATGGTATCCGTCACCATCCGTGCTTCTTCAAACCCATCCCTCGACTTCTCAACAAGCGCTTCTGTCAGTACGGTCGAGGAAAATAATCCCATGAGGGCAACAACAAGAACGGATGCGATGGCGAGCGCGGCAAGAACTTCCAACAAAGTAAAAGCTTTACGGGATGAGGAAACGAATTTGTTTTTGAACATTCGTACTCTCCTCTCTGATGGTGAGTTCCACTTCTCTCATTCCGTGCTTGGGCGTCTCTTTGCGATCAAACAAAAAGATCCATCCATCGGATTGGACTTCCGCGGCAGGGGACAACCCCGCTTTTTCACGTTCGATTTCCGCCTGCATGGCAAAACGCATTCTCGTATGCATCTGGGATTTTCTCGCCAGTTTTTGATAGCTTGTAAGTTCCGGAAACGCAATGAGCGCAAAGATCGCCAAGAGCCCAAGCGCCACGACGGTTTCTACTAAAGTCAATGCTTTTTTCCTAGACATCTTTCACCTTCACCTTTCCGGTGATCGGTCGAATGGTGAGGATTTTTTCGGATGATAAACCGGTGATCTTCATGGTAACACCGCTGTCGGCAAAACCCTCGGAGGAAAAAAGAATGATTTCCCTCCCTGATATTCGTTGAAGTTTCAATTTCTTTGTTTCCAACACGCGGAACGGATCCCCCTCCCGACTGAAGAAAGATAGTGTGATCTTGGACGCTTCAAGATCGAATGTTAATTCTACGGTTTCTCCTTTTAAGATTGCCGTTTCTTTTGCCTCTCGGATCATCGAGAGGGTCGCCCTTAGTTCTTCTCTCGCCTCTCGTGTCTTGAGAAAATCTGTGCGCAATACCAAGATACCGACCACCGTCGCAAGGATGGCAAGCACAATCATGAGTTCAATGAGTGTAAATGCTTTTTTCATATCCACCCCATCCAAAAACTCGCGACATATCCGAAAACCAGAAAAGGAACAAGAGGAAGTTCCGCTTTACGATCTGCCCCTCGTAAATACAACACAAATGCCACTACCCCTCCGATGAGAAAGGCGAAGAGCATCGCTCGAAGTGTATTCGGCCCGAGGAAGAGAGCAATCACGCCTGCGACGTAGATATCCCCCTCACCGACCCCTCCCAGATGGCTAAGAGCCGCAAAGAACAGAGCTGCCACGATCGCAGGCAGAAACGTGCGATGAAAGAAACATGCATAACACGCCAAGAGGAATGACGGAAAGAGTCCCCCTATATGAATCTCATGTCTTACGATATCCTCACAAGCCGAAAAAACGAGCGATAAGAAGAAAAGCGTTTCGAGCGGCCTCCCCGACTGAAGAAGAAACAACGTACCAAGTCCCGCGCATGTTTCAACCATGGGATACAGTGGAGAAATATCAGCTCCGCAATGCGTCTTACCGCCTTGAAACAGATAGCCCAGGACCGGAATTAACTCCCACGCCGTTAAAGTCTTCCCGCAAACACAGTGTGATCGTCCCGAGAAAACCGATGCGTCTCCGCGTTCCGCGGTAGTCATGAAGAAAGACCCGAGAGACGCGCCTACAAAGAAGACGATGATGCTCATTGCATCTTATACGCGCCCGCTCCCGGTGTAATCGTAATGACACCCTTGGCATCCACTGTGACTCGATATTTGGGCGTCGCTGCATCCAATTGCTTCGGAACATTCGGATAGCGCGAGAGATACTCGACCCATGTCTCGTTGTCCGCACCCGTCCATGTCGTGGCTTCATGTTTTTCAAAAAAACACAATTCCGCCGCATTGTAAAGTGCCGACACATTCGCTTCATGCGCAGTGATCGCGGCTTTTTTCTGTGATTGATTGTACTTCGGCACGGCAATCGCAATGAGAAGTGCAAGGATTGCAAGGACGATAATAAGTTCGATGAGTGTAAATGCTTTTTTCTTCATGATGCCTCCTATTCTCCAACGATGCGGACAAGATCAAACATGGGAATCGCAATCGAAAACACGACGAATCCTACGACGACGGCAAGCGAAAGAATGAGCGCAGGCTCTATCAGTTTGAGGAATCTCTCCATTTTTCTCTCGACTTTTCCTCGATAAAACAGGGCGGCGGAGTGTAAGAGTTTCACCATCTCTCCGCTCTCTTCCCCGATTCTCAGAATCGAGAGAAATGCGTCCGGAAAAATGTTCTGATCTCGAAAGGACTCGTATAGCGATTTACCGTGTTCCAATTCATCTTTTGCTTGCAGCGTCAATCTGCGCATGTATCTGTTTTCACTCGCATAGGCGAGAATCTCCAGCACGCGCGAAAGGTGCACGCCGTGCGCAAGCATGATATGTGCATTGGAGGCGAAAGAATAGAGATGCCGCTCGAGACGAAACGTTCCAAAAATAGAGCGGCGCAATAATCGCCGATCCCGATAGATCCGCCCCCTTTCAGTTCGTGCCCACAGTCGATAGAGAATGTATAGGACAATCGCCGCCATGACGATGTATTGTCCAATCGCGTTCATAAACATCGCTACGTCGATGAGGATCCTCGTCGTGAACGGGAGAAGTTCGTCCGCTTCGGCAAAGAGTTTCATAAATTCCGGCAAGACAAACATCAGCAAAAAATGAATGACCAGAGGAACGATGCATGCCAGCACGGTCGGGTAAATAAGCGCGTTGTTGAGTTTTTCTTGTGCGGCATACTCCTCTCTAAAATACTCGCTTAGTTTTGCAAGGGCGTTGGGTAAATCACCCGTCTCTTCTCCCGACTCCACGACACCGATCAGAATATCCGGATAAAACGCCCGATCTTTCATCGCGCGCGATAAGGGAACGCCGTTTTCTATCGCCGCGCGTAAGGCGGCAATCTCCTCTTGTCTCCTGCCGCGCAGATCTTTTTCCATGACAGCAAGTGCTTCTGTGAGTTTCACGCCCGCACCGAGTAAGACGCTTAGTTCTTCTGTAAATCGCATGGTAAAAAGGATTTTATCTCGTTTTGTTAAAATCTCACGCGTCAGGAAGGACTTCATTTTCGATTTTCCTCATCATTTCTACAATTGTGATATCTCCTCGTGAGAGAAGGCGAAGCGCGTGATCCATCATCGTCGGGAGCTTCTCATGTGCAACAAGTCTTAATTCATCTTCACTTTTCCCCGACGCGATCATTTCCCGAATCTTCGCATTCGTCGGAAAGACTTCAAAGACGCCCGTACGTCCGGCGTATCCGCCAAAACATTTTTTACACCCCGCCGGGCGATAGAGTTTCGTTTCCAAGCCGTAGCGTTGCAAACTCATCTTCTCGACTTCATCCGGCTCATGGACTTCCTTGCATTTTGGACATAGCACGCGCACCAAACGTTGCGACGCCACGCCGATTAAAGATGACGCGATGAGATAATCCTCTATGCCGAGATCGCGAAGTCGTGTGATGGCACTGATTGCGTCTTTCGTGTGAATCGTCGCAAGGATCAAATGCCCCGTCAAAGCCGCGCGAATCGCCAGTCGCGCTGTTTCGGCATCGCGAATTTCACCGACCATGATGACATCCGGATCTTGGCGTAAAAAAGATTTTAACACCGTATCAAATACAAGCCCCGCTTTTTCATTCACGGCAACCTGTGTAATCCCTTCGATTTTATACTCTACAGGATCTTCAATCGTGAGAATGTTGATAGGCTTCTGAGACAGTTCCCGAATAAGCGTATAAAGTGTCGTCGTCTTTCCGGATCCGGTAATCCCGGACAAGAGAAAGAGTCCATGCTCTTTCGCGAGAATTTTCGAAAAGGCTTCGGAAACTTCCGGCGTCATGCCGAGTTCCTCGCGACTTCTTACATAGGCACGTGCGTCGAGAATGCGCAGTGCCACTTTTTCACCGTAAATCGTAGGCATCGTTGCACCGCGAATGTCGACCGTATGCTTGCTGCCTACAAAGGTAAAACGCCCGTCCGATGGCAAAATTTTCTGAACGCGGTCGGCATGTGTGAGATATTTTAATCTTCCAAGCACGGCATCATAATATTTGATGTCCCCGCGAAACACCGTCAGAAGATCGCCGTCTTTCCGAAATCGGATACGAAAAAAGCCATCAAAAGGCTCAAAGTGAATATCACTTACGCGTCTTTCAATGGCTTCTTCAATCACGGCACGACAAAATTCGACGCTCGATTCCACCGACAAAAGGGAGGTCAGCGCCTGAAAAGCGTACCCTTTCATTACTTTTCTCCAACCAAAGTGCTCCGAAGCGATGCGTCCTTCTCCATACGCTTGAGCATTTCATATGAAAAGAGGATATAGTTCCGCACGGTCTCATCATCAAGATCCATCGGAAACATCTCCTGTACACGTCCAACGCGATAGACGATGGAATTACGGTGTAGATTCATCAGTTTCGAAGCCTTGAGATAAGAACGTTCATGCAAAAGATAAATATAGAGCGTCTCGAGATTGTCGGAGCGATCATCCATATCCTGTTGATAGAGTGACAAGACGGACGGATGCAATAGCGTACGGACATTGACACTCTCTTTGAGTTTCTCATAGACGAGGTCATAATATCCACTCTTCATGGTGATGACATCTTTTTGCGTGGAGGCCTGATAGACATTTCTGCACGCGTTGTACACGGCGTGAAAATCCTTGAGTCCACGCAAAGGGTTCGACTCGACAAAACGTGTATCGCCATGACGGACAATGCGATCCAGACGCGCTTCATCGAGTTTTCCTTGAGAAAGGTTTATTACCAAAACCGTACTCGTGCCGATCTCGAGAATCGTATTCGAGCGCGTGACCTTGCTAAATTCATTACGCAGACGTGCGGTGAGAGCTTCCTTCTCTTCCGTGTAATAGATGCGATATTGGTTATCCATGCCCCAATGCAATTGCTCGAGTCGCGACAAGACGAGATTCTCATCTCCGGACGGATAGAGGAGTTTCGTCATGAGATCGCGCACGAGAACATCCCGATCCTCTCCGGAAGATAGTAACTCGGACAGAGCGGGAGACAAGAGATGGAGAAGATGAAAAAATTCCTCTTTCCCTGCAAAACCGCTCGGGAAACATACAAGTTCATAGACGATGCGCATGTTCACACGGTTGATTTTGACGTATAAGCCCCTTGATGCATCCGCTTCGATAATTTTTTCATTGACGAGGTCTTCCGACTCCTCCCTCAAGAGACGCTTGAGATTTTCTCCGACTTCTCGAGGTGCGCCGTTCGTCGTACCGAGAATTCCAAAATCATCGCTCAGTACAACGAGAGGGATGTCCATAAGTTTCGTCAAACGATCATATAAAACAAAATATTCTTTATGTTCCAAAGTCATTGACAGAATGTCGTTTGCCGTGCATTGAAACGAGTCAAAAACACCGATCAAATGATTCATCAGTCGCTCCGTCGAAATGCGATCCTTGACGACGATGAGGTTCATATCGGGTGAAACGTCGACTTTTTCCATGAGTCCGAGATGGTCACAGACAATCAATGTGCAATTCTTGATCCGATTATTCACAATGCCGAAATCACGCACATTTGTTACATAGAGGGTATTCGGTTTGAGATCCAACGATCCGAGATCCAAGAGGCGAATATTCTCGAAATAAGCATCGCTGTTGATTCTGTGATCGGGTTTGAATTTAGCCAGCACAGTCAAAAGATAAGTGAGTGAGATCTTCATGCATCCTCCTTTGTGCGTTTCATATAAGGAGTATATCAAATCGGCACGATATCGTAAAGATACGAAGAAGCTTTCTTTTGTCAATGGATCTTTGTCATTCATCGCTCGGATAAACTTGCACGAAGTATATCTGCATGATACGATATTTCCCACAGCAAAAGATTTACTGTAAATGATGGAAATCATTGACTACAGTTCATGGTGAAAGGAGAATTTATGTATAAAACACAGATGGAAGCCGCAAGAAAAGGCATCCTTACCCCTCAGATGAAACAAGTGCTTTCCAAAGAATCCATTTCTGAAGAACTTTTATTGGAGCGCGTTGCCAACGGCAGCATTGCCATTCCCGCCAATATCCATCACACTTCGCTCAATGCCGTCGGCGTCGGTCGAGGACTGAAGACCAAGATCAATGTCAATCTCGGCGTAAGCTCCGACGATGCGCGGTATGAAGAAGAATGGAAAAAAGTAAAGCTCGCCGAAGAACTTGAGGCACATGCGATTATGGACTTGTCGAACTATGGCAAGACGGCGGCATTTCGCACCGAACTGATTAAAAAGTCGCCGCTTATGATCGGAACCGTTCCGATGTACGACGCGTTCGGCTATTTAGAAAAAGAATTAAAGGATATGACGGTCGACGATTTCTTCGACATGATTGAGCATCAGGCGCACGAAGGCGTCGACTTTATGACCATCCATGCCGGAATCAATCGCAGAGCACTCTCCTATTTCAAAGAAACCGAGCGCATCACGAATATCGTTTCTCGTGGAGGCTCTCTCCTCTTTGCCTGGATGGAAATGACTGGAAACGAAAACCCGTTCTATGAACATTATGATCGTCTCTTAGAGATTCTAAGAGAACATGACGTTACGATTTCGATCGGCGACTCCTTACGTCCGGGATCAACGCACGATTCCAGCGACGCCGCACAAATTTCCGAACTCATCGAACTCGGTATTTTGGCGAAACGCGCATGGGCGCAAGATGTCCAAGTTATGATTGAGGGTCCCGGTCATATGACCATCAACGAAATCGCAGCCAATATGGAAATTCAAAAGAAACTCTGCCACAACGCACCGTTCTATGTCCTCGGACCGCTCGTTACGGATATTGCTCCCGGCTATGACCATATCACGAGTGCCATCGGCGGCGCGATTGCCGCAACGTACGGAGCGGATTTCCTCTGTTATGTAACGCCCGCGGAGCATCTTCGTCTCCCCGATTACAGTGACGTTCGCGAAGGAATCATCGCATCGCGCATCGCGGCGCATGCTGCGGACATGGCAAAAGGCATTCCGGGTGCGCGTGATCAGGATAACGCCATGAGTCGAGCAAGACACGATCTCGACTGGGAAAAGATGTTCTCCCTCGCCATTGATCCCGAGAAGCCGAGAAACTATTTTGAGTCGAAACCGCCGGAAGAGAGACATTCCTGCTCCATGTGCGGTAAAATGTGTGCGATTCGTACCACTTCCAAAATTCTGGAGTGCGGCGAAGTCGATCTCTAATCAAAAAAGTCCGTATGCGAATCATACGGACTTTTTTTGTTGCAGTTTTTCAAGAAGTGTTTGGTAGTGACCGTTGAAGTAACGCGTGAGATCTTTCGTATTCGGAATGCGAAATCTTTGATCTCCGATTGTAAAGTGGGAAACCGCGCCCACTCCGAAACCCAATACATCCGTCCATTCCTCCATGACGAGGACATTGTAAAGGCAGAGGTGACCGGGAAGTGTATATCCCGTGTTTTCCGCCGCCCCGGAAATGTCTTTTTGTCTATAGAGATAATAGGGCGTGTAGTCCTTCGGCTCCGAAAATTCGATGACACCTATCTCTTCGCTCGTTAGCTCCGCCTTGGCTTTCTTTGCCAGCGCATGGATCGAAAGATTGTCCGGCCCATAGTATAAGGCGCGCTCGACTGTTGCGCGAAAACTTCCTTCGGTTTCTCCGGGAAGTCCCGCAATGAGATCCATGTTGACCGTAAAAAGTTCTTTTGCGACGGCAAATAACTTCTCAAATGTACGCTCGTCGAGTTCTCGGTGAATCTTCTTTTGTGCCGACTTTGTAAAGGTCTGCGGATTGATTGAGATCCGTGTACAGCCGATTTCTCGTAGCGCATAGAGATCATCGCCGTCAAAAGTATCCACTCTCCCAGCTTCGATCGTGATTTCCACATCGTCCGAAAAATACGGTTTGAGGATCGCGAGGACTTTCTCGTAAAACCTTGCAGAAAGCATGGTCGGTGTTCCGCCGCCGATATAGAGTGCGCGGATCTTCCGAGCATGAAGCAGTTCGAGCGCACTTTCCATTTCGCGAAGCAAGTGATCTCCGTAGATAAGTCGTCTCGAATCGTCTTTCTCATTCGATACATACGATGTGAAGCTGCAGTAGGTGCAACGCGACGGACAGAACGGAATATGGATGTAGACGATAATATCTTGCGGCTCCACTCGGATCTCCGATGTCGCTTCATAGATCGCCTCGAGTTTTTCGATCTTTGGAAATGACACCCGATCGCGTTCGTGCATGCTTTTGCGCGCTTCAAGACGTCCGTATTGTTTTCGCAATTCGCGGTATCGTTTGGACGGTCTGACGCCGGTTAAGATTCCCCATGGCGGGAGTGTTTCCGCATACGGAGTCAAAAGGTCAAATAACATCCTCTTCTCATCCATTTCCGAAGAAAAAAGACCCGCTACGGCAGATCTTTCGAGTTCTTCTTTCCATGGAATCGTTTGAAATCGCTCTTCTCCGTTTAAGAGAGCAAAGACTCTAGATAGGTCAAGCGCACCTTTCGAGATCATAGGAAAAATGGATTGGTCGTCTTTTCAATGCCGACCGTCGTCTTTTCACCATGACCAGAGAGGATCAAAGTATTGTCCGGAAGTGTGAAAATTTTCTCCTCCACGGAACGTATGAGCGTTTCATAATCGCCCGTGGGAAAATCGGTGCGTCCGATCGAGCCTTGAAAGAGTGTATCTCCTGAGAATAGGACATCTCCGATGAGATAACCGACCCCGCCTGCCGTGTGTCCGGGGAGTGCGAGAACTCGGATCGTACTCTTACCAAATGGAATCGTGTCCCCGTCATTCACCTCGACATCCGCCTTGAGACTTAGTGGAACGCCCATCATTCCCGATAAGTTGAGTCTCGCATCGGATAAAAGCGCGCGCTCGTTTGCGCCCGCATAGAGAGGTGCATGGTGCGCTTCGATCAGTTCCGTAACCCCTCCGATGTGATCGACATGTCCGTGTGTCAGAAGAATGCCGAGAAGTTTTTTTTCTTTGAGTCTCTGCAAGAGTTCTTTGGGGCATGCGCCCGGATCGATGACAAAGGCCTCGTTGGTGTCTTCGTCAACGATTAAATACGTATTCACGGCAAAAGCACCGATGATCATGCGTTCAATGTTCATATTTTTTCCTTTCCGGTCTTAAAAACGCTTGCGGGAATCCAATAAAATCGTAACGGGACCGTCATTGAGTAGTTTCACTTCCATGTGCGCTCCGAATTCTCCCGTCGCAACTGGAAATCCGTCATTTCTTGCCAAGTCGCAAAAGGCTTTGTAGAGTTCTTTTGCACTGTGGGGAGCCGCGCTCGCCGTAAAGGACGGTCTCTTTCCTTTTCTCACGTCCCCGAGAAGGGTAAACTGCGAAACGACGAGAAGCTCTCCTCCGATATCGGATACGGAGCGATTCATCTTTCCGTCGTCATCTTGAAAGATGCGAAGCCCGGTCGTTTTTTGATACACATATTGAAGATCGGACGTATCATCTCCGTCTTCCACACCGAGGAGGATGAGAAGACCGTCCGCAATTTTTCCGATGGTGCGTCCATTGACGTCGACAGACGCTTCTTTAACTCTTTGAATCACCGCTCGCATCCTATCACCTACTTGGAACGTTTCACTTCAAGCACGCCGTTGACTGCGTTTAACTGCTTGATGAGAGAATTCATAAACTCTTTGCTCTTGACCGTCACATTGAACTCGATGGATACCGTGCGGTCTTTATTGGCTCTTGCCCGTATGCCTAAAATCGGCACCTTGGCGTCATTGAATTTTGTCGTAAGTTCAGCAAGAACGCCCGTGAGATCAAATGCCAAGATATCTATGGACGTCTCGTATTTGTCATGCACCTCGTTGTCCCAATGGACTTCAAGAAAACGTGCAGGGTCGACATTCGAAATGTTCGCACAATCCTTGCGATGTACCGAAACGCCGCTACCGCGCGTGATATAGCCGACGATTTCATCTCCCGGAAGCGGATTGCAACAACGCGCGAGTTTGATCTTGATATTGTCGACGCCCTTTACCCAAACGCCTTCGGGAGAATGTCTACGAATGACCTCAAAATCCACCGGTTCAACTTTCGGCTTGTTCGTTTTGTAGTACGCCTTGTAGTAGTCCTCCAAGCGATTGACGACTTGTCCGGTCGAAACAGTCCCGTATCCGACATGGACGAAGAGATCATCGATCGAATTGGACGCGTAACGGTTTGCAATCGCGATTAACCATTCGTCTTTTAAAATCTCGCTATAGGGATACCCGCGTTTGCGCACTTCGCGCTCGACGGCATCGCGTCCACGAACAAGGTTGATATCGCGGTCTTCGCGTTTGAACCATTGTTTGATCTTCGTGCGCGCCTGATTGGATTTAACGATATTGAGCCAATCGCGACTGGGTCCCGGAGAATTCGACGCCGTGAGAATCTCTACGATATTCCCCGTTCTCAGTTCGTGCGAAAGTGGGACGATTTTTCCGTCGACTTTGGCTCCCACGCAGTGATTGCCGACCGCACTGTGCACGCGATAGGCAAAATCCACCGGCGTCGATCCGATAGGAAGATTGACGACATCTCCCTTGGGAGAAAAGACATACACCTCGTCGCTGAAAAAATCTCCCTTGAGCGTTTCCATAAATTCTTTGGAATCGCTCAGATCTTTTTGCCATTCCATCAGTTGTCTGAGCCAATTGAGTTTCTCATCAAAATTATTGGATTTGTTTCTGCCCTCTTTGTATTTCCAATGGGCGGCGATACCGTATTCAGCCGTTTTGTGCATCTCCCATGTACGGATTTGTACTTCAAACGTGTCCCCCGTTGAATTGAGGACAGTCGTATGAAGAGACTGATACATATTGTGCTTCGGCATCGCGATATAGTCTTTGAAACGCCCGGGGATCGGCTTCCACAGTGTGTGGACAATGCCGAGGACGCCGTAACAATCTTTTACCGTATCCACAATGACGCGCAGAGCCGTAAGATCGAAGATCTGATCGAAGGACTTCTGTTGTGTCGTCATTTTTTTCCAAATGGAATAGATGGACTTGGGTCTGCCGGTGACATCGCCGCGAATCTTAAACTCCGCCATCCGTGCCTTGAGTTCCTCTGAGATGCGCTCAATCTCGTGTTCGCGTTCAATGCGTTTCTTGTCGATCTTATGCGCGAGATCGTAGTATGCATCGGGATGCAGATAGCGCAGGCATAGATCCTCAAGTTCCCATTTGATGGCATAAATACCGAGTCTGTGGGCAAGCGGTACGTAAATCTCGATGGTTTCCGTTGCGATTTTGATCTTCTTTTCCGCAGTCATATACTCAAGCGTCCGCATATTGTGCAGTCGATCGGCAAGTTTGATGATGATGACGCGAATGTCCTTACTCATCGCCATGACCATCTTGCGGATATTCTCCGCTTGACTCTCCTGTGCGGATTTGTAGTTCAAGTTCTTGAGTTTCGTAACGCCTTCGACGAGATTCGTAATTTCCTCGCCGAAAATGGCTTCCATCTCATCGTGTGTCCAAGACGTATCTTCGAGAACATCGTGCATGAGCCCCGCCGCAATCGTCGCGTCATCCATATTGAGATCGGCAAGGATCATCGAAACTTGCACGGGATGAATGATGTACGGTTCGCCGGAGTTTCTCTTCTGGTTTTTGTGCGCTTCAAAAGCAAGTTCATAAGCTTTTCGAATCAGTGCCTCGTCCGTCGTCGGATTGTATTCTTTTATTTTTTGAATCAGTTCATCAATCATAAGAAAGCTCCTTGCAAAACTTGAATGTATTATACCAAAGGAAGCGTGCAAAGGAAACAAAAAACGGCCGAAGCCGTTTATTTGATGGCAAGGATCTTGAGTTCCAGAGATACATTGCCCATATATTCATTCTTTAAGATCGAATAGACGACACGTACAGGCTCGATCTCTTCGAAGTTCAACTCCTGTATCGGCACGCCGAATCTCTCTTCTATCATGCCGAGAAGCTTCTCGATGCCGTGAAAAGAGATTCCCGAAATCGTCCGTTCTCCACTTTGGAAAGTAAATTTCAAGACGTTTTTATTCTTCCCGATGATGCGCACGGATTTGATATTGAGAGGTTCGGAGAAAAAGACCGGCTCCGGATTCCCCTCTCCGTACGGTTCTAAAACTTTTAGAGTGTCAAAAAAGCCGAGCGTAAGATACTGCGTTTGGAGAAGAAAATCCACGGGGATCGTCTCCGTGAGTGCGGTTTCCGTCATGGTACAACGGGCATTGAGTTCTTCTATAAAAGGCACCAAGTTTTCTTCTCTGAGCGATAAGCCCGCCGCCAAAGGGTGTCCTCCAAAGCGTTCGAGATAGGCTGAAACTTCGGATAGACTCTCAAACATCGAATAGTCTTCGACGGAACGGCCGCTGCCTTTGAGAAGACCGTCTTGCGTGCGTGTCAATACGATCGTCGGGCGATGATATTGTTCCTTGATTCGTCCGGCGACAATCCCGGCGATGGATTCATGCATGTCCGGAACCAAAGACACGATGACGGAGGGAACTTCCTCCGGCAAGCCTTTGATTGCTTCTTGATATCCCTCTCGTGTCAGTCTTTTGCGTTCTTCGTTGACTTCGACAAGCTCTTTCGCAATGCTTAAAACCGTGTCCGTATCTTTTTCCAAGAAAACATTGACGGCAAGCGACGGTTCAGCAAGGCGTCCGGCGGCATTGATAATCGGTCCGATGACAAAGCCGAGTGCATAGACATCGAGATCCTTATTCCAGCCGCTTGCATTGATAAGCGCACGGATCCCAGGCTCTTTCCCCTCGTTCAAAATCTTGAGGCCCTCGATGACGATGGTGCGGTTTTCATCGACCAGACGCATGACGTCGCAGACCGTCCCCATCGCCGCAAAAGCCAATAGAGGACGCACCATATCAAGAGGCAGATCCAAACGTCTGTAGATCGCTTCTACGAGCTTATAGGCTACCGTCGCGCCGCATAGATAAGGAAAGGGATAGGTCGAGTCATGTCGTGCGGGATTGATGCATGCGAGCGCACGCGGGAGTGCCATCGTATCTCCGTCCATCTTAACTTGGTGATGATCTGTCACAATGTATTCGATGCCGAGTTCGGACGCAAGCTTCGCCGCTTCGAATTGGGCAATCCCGTTGTCGCAGGTGATGATAAGATCGATCCCCGCTTCTTTGGCGGATTTTACAATATTTTCATTGATCCCGTAACCGTCACGAATTCTGTGGGGAATAACATAATCAACCCTTGCCCCGATGGACGAGAGTCCGCGCACGAGAATCACCGTCGAAGCGGTGCCGTCCTGATCGTAATCGCCGACGATACGAATTTTCCTCTTCTCGTGGACGGCATGTAAAATCGCATCGACCGCAAGATCCATGTCGTTCATGAGGAACGGATCGTGCAAATCCTCCAAGCTCGGATGTAAAAACCTTTTTGCCTCTTCCGTCGTCTCGATGCCGCGATTGAAAAGAAGACGCGCAACCGCCTGACTGATGTCTAATTCCTCGCGCCAAGTTTCTTCCAAAGGATTCGTTTCTTTCTTCCTCTGAACGATCCTTGACATTTTAATTCTCCATCTGTGCGAGAATCCCGATCGCGCACTCGATTCGTTTTTGTTCCATCATGCAACCGAGATGATACGGTTCTTTGAGATCGCCGTTGTTGTAATAGGCATTCGCGTGACATCCACCGCTGCAGTAGAATTTTGCCCAACAAGATCTGCAATCTTCCTTCGTGAAGACATTCGCATGTTGAAATTCCTCCACAATGCCCTTTCTCGTAATGCCCTCATCGAGCGAGCCGATGAGAAAATCCGTTTCACCCACAAATTGATGACATGGATAAATCTCACCTTTCGGCGTGACGCAGATGTATTCGACGCCCGCGCCGCAACCGACCGAACGCTTCGCGAGACACGGTCCGCCGTCGAGATCAATGAGATAGTGGAAAAATAGAAAATCTTTGTCGTGTTTGCGAATTTCAACATAATCTTCGGCAAAACGCTCATATTCTTCGAGAATGCGGGGCAAATGTTCATCTCTCAGTGCATAACTTTTCTCGGGATCCGTAACCACCGGCTCGAGCGAAATTTTTTCAAAACCGAGTCGATGGAATTCTTTTGCATCCTCTCCAAAATCCAAATTGTTCGCCGTGAACGTCCCGCGAATGTAGTATTCCTTATCTCCGCGCGATTCAATAAATCGTTTGATCCTCGGAACGATGAGATCAAAGCTCCCGCGTCCGTTTGCCGTCGGGCGCATACGATCGTTCACATCGCGCCTGCCGTCGACGGATAGAACCACGTTTTTCATATGTTCATTGAGAAACGCGTTGACTTCGTCATTCAAACCGAGTCCGTTAGTCGTCAGTGTAAAGCGTAAATTTTTATTCTTCGTACGATTGAGTTCTTCGCCGTAGAGCGTGAGTGCTTTTACGACTTCCCAGTTCATAAGCGGTTCTCCGCCGAAGAAATCGACTTCTAGATTGCGACGATTGCCGGAGTGCGCAACCAAGAAGTCGAGTGCCTTCTTTCCCGTCTCAAGATCCATCACTTCTCTCGATCCGTCGTAGTCCCCCTGCGAGGCAAAGCAATACGTGCATCTCAGATTGCAATCGTGCGATACATTGAGACACATGGCTTTGATGACATGTTGGGGATTGTAGTGAATGTCTTCGGCTTCAATTGCGGGGGAAAATAGCTCTCCACGCTCGATCAGCGTACGAATCTCTTCTGCCGCCTCCACGATCTCGTCCTCGGGATAATTCGGATATTTCTGAATCAGTTCTTGATCCGAAAGCTTGGGCACATCGTCTACGATGTCATAGACAATCTTCGAAACGATGTGTACCGCGCCGCCGTATACGTCGATCAGAATGCATCTGCCCATGCTCTCAAATTTATGGATTAAATTCATCTTCCCTCCAAGAAAAAAGAGTGGGTACCCACTCTTTTAATGTTTTTCACAGGATTGATTGCCAACGGTGCAAGAGGTCTTGCATGCCGATTGACAAGAGGTTTGACATTCCCCGCAGCCTTGATGTTTGACGGTATCTTGCTCGCGACGTGCCTTTAATGTTTTGATGTGTGTCATAAGTACCTCCCAAAACTATTCTTCCGCGCTTGAAAGATTGGTGCCTACGCCCCAACGCGAAACTTCCAAAAGTGCTTTTCCGTCTCCGCTACCGACTTCGATGGTAATGAAGTCCTCGCCCGTTTTTACGATCTTCCCATGGATGCCTCCAATGGTGATCACTTTGTCACCGACTTTGAGCGACGAACGCATCTCCTGTACCTTTTTCTCCCTCTTCTTCTGAGGACGAATCAGTAAAAAATAGAAGAGTACAAGCATGCCGACCATCATCAGTAAGCTCATTGTGCTTTGATCCATGTCTTCCCTCCTTTTGAATTCCTTTTCTTATTATACACGACTTGACTTCAATATCCAAATTTCTCATTAAACGAATTTTTATATTCTAAAAATCGATCTTCGAGAATCGCTTCACGCGCTTCTTCCATGAGTTTCAACAAGAACCGAATATTGTGGATCGATGCGAGTCTCGATGCCAAGATCTCTCCGCATTGGAAAAGATGTCTCAAATACGCGCGCGAATAATTGGTGCAGGTGTAGCAGTCGCAGTCGGGATCGGGTGCAGTGAAGTCGTCTTTAAACTGTGCATTGCGAACCGATAACATGCCGGTATGCGTGATAAGCGTGCCGTGACGCGCAAGTCTCGTAGGAATGACGCAGTCCGCCATGTCCATACCGCTCGCGACCGTTTCGAGAAGATAGTCCGGTGTGCCGACACCCATGAGATATCTGGGTTTGTCCCAAGGCATGAGACTCGTCGTGTGATGGAGAAGATCGATCATCTCTTCCTTGGGTTCTCCGACGGAAAGTCCGCCGATGGAGTAACCGGGGAAGTCCATCTCGGACATCACTTTGGCACTCTCCGTTCTGAGATCCTTATACATGCCGCCTTGTATAATACCGAAGATCGCTTGTTTCTCCGGATACTTTTGCGCTTCTTTACAGCGTTTTGCCCAGCGATGGGTCATCTCCATGGATTTGCGCGTGTACTCGTGATCTGCACCGTAATGCACACATTCATCAAAACACATCATGATATCGCTGCCGAGATCCTCTTGAATGGCAATGGATTTTTCGGGTGTCAAAAAATGCTTGGAGCCGTCGATATGCGAGCGAAACTCGACGCCTTCTTCCGTAATTTTTCTGAGCGCGCCGAGACTGAATACCTGAAAACCGCCACTGTCGGTAAGGATCGGCCCGTCCCAGTGCATGAAACGGTGGAGTCCACCCGCTCTTCGTACGATATCAGATCCCGGCCTCAGATACATGTGATAGGTATTCGCGAGAATAATCTGAGCATTGAGTTCTCGGAGTTCCTCCGGTGTCATCGCTTTGACCGTACCGAGCGTGCCGACCGGCATGAAGACAGGCGTCTTGATTTCACCGTGCGGCGTGGTGAGGATGCCTGCACGCGCGCCGGAATTCGGATCCGTATGAACGACTCTAAATGTGATTGCCATGATATTTCTCCTCTATAAACATTGCATCGCCGAAGCTGAAGAAGCGGTATTTCTCTTTCTGTGCCACTTCATAGGCATGCATAATGGCTTCTTTGCTGGCGAAAGCACTTACGAGCATCATGAGTGTCGACTTCGGCAAATGAAAATTCGTGATGAGCGCATCGACGATCCGAAAATCGAATCCGGGATAGATAAAGATCTCCGTCCACCCGCTCGTCGCATGGAAAGAACCATTGTGTGCAATGGTCTCAAGTGTGCGAACGCTCGTGGTGCCGACGGCGATTACGCGTCTTCCCTCTTTCTTTGCGCGCAAAATTTTCTCCGCGTTCTCCTCGTCCAGTCGATAAAATTCACTGTGCATGTGATGCTTGGTCACGTCCTCCACTTTGACGGGTCGAAACGTTCCGAGCCCTACGTGCAAAGTGAGCGTAGCGATCTCGACACCCCTTGCCCTAAGCTCATCCATCAATTCTTCCGTAAAATGAAGTCCCGCCGTCGGAGCTGCGCTCGAACCTTTTTCTCTTGCGTAGACGGTTTGATACCGCTCTTTGTCCTCGAGCTTTTCGTGAATATAGGGAGGCAGGGGCATCTCTCCGAGTCGATCCAGAATTTCTTCGAAAACGCCGTCGTAGTGAAAACGGATCCTCCTCGTCCCGCCCTCTTCGATGGACAGGACTTCACCTTTCAGGAGTTCGCCAAATTCTACAATCGTTCCGACTTTCATCTTCTTCCCGGGACGAACGAGCGTTTCCCAAATCGAAAGCTCTTTTCTTTCGAGGAGCAAAACCTCGATCTTTTCGTCTTTGCCCGGACGCGCTCCGAACAGTCTCGCCGGGAGGACGCGCGTATCGTTCAATACCAAAAGATCGCCGGCATGTAAAAATTCCGGCAGATCGTAAAAATGTCTGTGTTCAATGGTATTTTTGTTCGGATTGAGAATAAGTAAGCGTGAATCCGAGCGTTTTTCAAGCGGTGTCTGCGCAATTAAACTCTCATCCAACGGATAATCAAAATCTTCTGTTCTCATTCATTTCCTCCTGGAAATTTGCGTCCAAAATGCTCATAGGCGCGCGGCGTCACAATACGTCCGCGGCTTGTCCTCGCCAGAAATCCGATCTGCATGAGATATGGCTCATAGACATCCTCGACAGTCGTGCGATCTTCTCCCGTCGAGGAGGCAATCGTGTCGACGCCGACTGGTCCGCCGTGAAAATGATCCATCATCGCCATTAGGATTTTTCTGTCCGTGCGATCAAGTCCAATCGGGTCGATGCCGAGTAAAGCGAGTGCCTCTTTGGCGACTTCCGCCGTGATGACCCCGTCCGCCTTCACCTCCGCAAAGTCTCGAATGCGTTTTAACAAACGGTTTGCGATACGCGGCGTGCCTCGACTGCGCATGGCGATTTCTTTGGATCCGTCTTTTTCGATGGGTACACCGAGTATCTTCGCCGAACGTTCTACGATGCGCTCGAGATCCTCCGGCGCATACATCTCGAGATTCAGCATGACGCCAAAACGATCGCGTAAAGGCGAAGTGAGTAAGCCCGTCTTCGTGGTCGCACCGATGAGCGTAAAGCGCTCGAGATCGATTCGCACGCTTCTCGCACTCGGACCTTTCCCGATGATGATGTCGAGTGCATAATCCTCCATCGCGGGATATAGAATCTCTTCCACCGTGCGACTGATTCTGTGAATTTCGTCGATGAAGAGGACATCGTCTTTTTGAAGATTGGTAAGAATGCTGGCAAGATCCGACGGTCTTTCGATGGCAGGTCCCGACGTAATGCGAATATGAACACCCATTTCATTAGCGATGATATTCGCAAGCGTCGTTTTGCCGAGGCCCGGAGGTCCGTAGAGAAGTACGTGATCGAGCGCCTCTCCGCGTTTTTTTGCCGCTTCGATAAAGATGGAAAGTTTTTCTTTGGCCTCACACTGTCCGATGTATTCGTTCATCCATTTCGGACGCAGATTGATTTCGTTTTCAAAATCTTCCGTAATCATGACGCCTTCAACAATACGGTTTTCAACAATAGACATGATTTCCCTCCCTTACGAAAGCATCTTGAGGGCAAGTTTGATGATCTCTTCGACGGACAAATTCGGATTGATCTCCGCCATGACGGTGTCGATTTCCCGCTTCGTAAATCCAAGCCCAGCCAGTGCTTCTTCCGCCAGCGCACTTTCTCCCGGTCGTTTGTCCGGAGCCTCTACGAAGTCTTGGAAAGTCATTTTGTCGACTTTGTCGTGGAGCTCAAGGATGAGTCTGCTTGCTACTTTCTTTCCAACCCCCGGTGCCGTCGTGAGCGTTTGAATGTCATTGGAGATAATGGCGCGGCAGATCGCGTCTCCTGTAAGTTCCGATAGAATGGCAAGTGCGGATTTCGGACCGACTCCCGTAACCGTCGTGAGCAGATTGTAGAGATCGAGATCTTTCTCATCGAGGAAACCGTAGAGTGCAATCGCGTCTTCTTTCACCTGAAAAGCCGTGTAAAAAGTATATTCCATACGCAGTTCCAGTACGCTCAAGACGCGTTTGGTCGTAAAAATCTTAAATCCGATCCCGCCGTTCTCGAGCACTACGTATTCATCTTTGATGCGCACGAGTTTTCCGGATATAAATTCGTACATTGCTTCCTCCTATCTCATCAAAAATTGATCTTTGAACCTCAGTGAAAATGCATGACAAAGGGCAATGGCAAGCGCATCGGCAGCGTCGTCGGGTCGTGGGATCTCCTTTAGGGACAATAGGACTTTGACATTTTCCTGAACCTGTCTTTTCTCCGCCCGTCCGTAACCGACAACCGCTTGTTTGGCTTGCAGCGGCGTGTATTCATAGACCTTAAGCCCCTTATGCACCGCCGCAAGAACTTCCACGCCCCGCGCCTGTCCGACCATAATCGCCGTCTTTGCATTCTTGTTGAAGAAGAGTTCCTCCATGGCGACCTCATCTGGTCGATACCGATCGATGAGTGTCGTCATGCCCCCGTAAATTTGTCCCAAACGATCCGGTAATGTTTCGTCCTTGTGTGTCTCGATGATCCCGTACGATAGTGCACGATGACTCGAGCCTTGAACTTCTAGTATACCATATCCTACAATTGCAATTCCCGGATCAATGCCTAAGATAATCATTTTTCCCCCTATAAAAAAGTCTCTCTCCTCATTCGGAGAAAGACTCTTGAACTTACGTATATCTTCCGATCACGCGATCATTCAATCCGTACCAATATGCTTCTTTCGCGATACGCTGCATGCATTTGATGCAATTCATATACACACGCCGATAGATCTTATCTCTCTCCGAGAGCGTCACTTCTCGCTCCGATAAAATATCGATCTCTTCGTTTTTGAGATTGAAGACGAGTTGCCTTTCCATTTTTTCATTGATGAGAAAGACTTTATTTTTCAAAACACGCTCACAATATGTATACGTGATGCGTTTGATTCTCTTTGTTCGTGCGTCATCCTTGTCGACCAAGTTAAACAGGCGATTGCGAAACACGAGAACGTCCCCGGATTGCTCCTTGTGAAAGAGCGTCTTGCGACCGTAGAGTTCTTCGACCGGCATGGATTTGAGCGCGAGGATCTCAAGCTCGTTGACGCGATCGTTATCACAATATCCCCTCGCATAGTGGTCAAGATGGATCGCAAGCTCGAGGCGATTGACATCATTGTTGATCAGGCGATAAACCGTATCTACAATCTCGTGACGGTCATCTCTGTGATTGAGATCTCTTCCGAGAGAGCGACACAGACGTCTCATACACTGATACTCGGGACGCACTTTATAGACCCTGTATTCATTCTCAAGCATCGAGAGAAGAAGTTGCATCGAGGTCGGATCGTCTTGATATAGGAATTTGTATTCCAGTCCCTTGCGTAGACTCTGTGCTGTCGATGATTGCGTCAAGTTCCTCCCCCTCTCCCGATGATTTTCCATCATTATACCATAGGGATAAGGTCTTGTGTTCTCATTTAGTCTTTGTTCTCATCTGACAACCGTGCTATCAAAAGCCTTGTTTTCAACGTTTTGTTGACATTCCGAAATTTCAAAAAGTACGACCTTTTACGTAAACTCTCGCATCGTCCATGCCATCTCGTCTATTTGATATTGTAATTTCATCGTGTGCTTTTTCCCCTTTCCAAAGGCGGTGCAGCGGTATTCCAAAATCGGAATTCCGCTAAAATGTCGTTCCTCCACGGAATCCACTCGATGAATGGGAATCACATGTTCCCGCCACCGAATCCGGATCGGTTGTGGCAGTTGTTGTTTCACGTAGTAGCAAATGACATCAATTTTTTCTCGTCTTATATTTTTCCTTTCCATTTTTTCTCCTAAAATTTACTCATCGCAATGGGCGTGCCTTTGTCCGGAAAGACGCCTCCTGTCGATGGCTTGAGCCTATTCTCTAAAAAACATGCGCGAAAAACGCTCTCGTCTCCGTAGCGCACCCGCAGTGCGTCGATGGTGAAGCCCACAATGTCTTTCACATAGGTGCGCTTCCATGTAAAGACGTCCATGCTCTCATGTTCATGGTTCTCCAGTGCACCCACCGTAATGCCGAGACTGCGAATGCGCTCTCCGGACCAAAAAGTATGCAAGAGCCTTACGGCTTCCCGATGTAAGTCTTCGGTCTCGTGTACGGACTTGGTCAAGACGCGTTCTTTCCTCATGACGTCTAGATTGGTGTCTCGATAGTGCACTGCCATTTTGAGAGCGGCCTTTCTTTTGTTGCGGAGCCTTTTCGCGACGGTTTCGGCAAGGCTCAAAAGTGCCTCGTCGATTTCACGTGCGCCCTCAAGATCAAAGGGAAACGTGGTGGAATTCCCGATCGATTTTTCTTCGGGAATATGTGCGGAGACGGGAGCGCCCTTCTCCCCGGAGGCAAAGTTCCAAATCATCACCCCGTATTTGCCGAACTGATAGAGCAGCTCCGCTTCATCGGCTCTGGCAAGATCTCCGACGGTGTAGATCCCGAGTTTTGCAAGTCTCGCTCGCATCCTTCGTCCGATCATAAACATCTCTCCAACGGGTAAAGGCCAGAGTTTCTCGGCGAGTTCGTCGGGATATAAGGTCTCGATGCTCTTTTGATTGTGTAATTCCGATGCCATCTTGGCGAGCACTTTGTTCTGCGAGATTCCGACGTTGACGGAGAACCCGAGTTCTTTTTCAATGCGCATGCGGATCTCTTGGCAGAGCGCGATGACGTTTTCACCTGCAAAGCTCAGATCGATAAAGGACTCGTCGATCGAGTAGCGTTCCACAAGCGGTGTATATTCTCGTAGGAGGTTATTAAATGCGTCCGAGGCATGCTTGTAAAGCGCATAGTCGGGTGAATAGAGGAGAAGTTCGGGACATTTGGTGCGGGCACTCACGATGGTCTCCCCGGTCTTCACCCCTCTTTCTTTCGCCGATGCCGACTTTGCAAGGATGATGCCGTGACGGGACTTTTTATCTCCACCAATGGCACTGGGGAGCGCGCGAATATCCCCTTCTTCTCCGAGCGAACGTCGATAGGCCGCTTCCCATGAAAGGTAGGCTGAATTGACATCCATATGACAAATCTTCATTTCCTTCTCCTTTCAAAAAGAGTGTATCAGAACATATGTTCTTTGTCAATAAAAGGCCGATTCCTTCGATGTTGCCTCCGCGTGTTGCTAAAAAACACCGCGATACGGGTTTTTACCATAAAAAAAGAGGACATCGTGCGTCCTCTCTTTGTAATGCAATTATTTGTTCTTTGCCGCCGTTTCGCCTGCGATACGTCCGAATACGTGAATATCTACAAGCGCATTGCCACCGAGACGGTTTTTCCCATGGATACCGCCGGTGACTTCACCTGCTGCAAAGAGTCCGGGAATCACTTTGCCGTCCTTATCGAGGACATGGCATTCGAGATCGATTTCGAGACCGCCCATCGTGTGGTGAACGGTCGGTTTTCTCGGAGATGCATAGAACGGAGGATTATCGATCTTACGGCTGAAGAGCTTGCGACCAAATTCCTCGTCCAGTCCCGCTTCCGCATAGCGATTAAAGGCTTCATGCGTCGCCTTGAGCGTTGCCGGATCTACACCGATTTCTTTTGCAAGGTCTTCGATGGTGTCCGCGCGGAAGATAAGACCTTTCTTCACGAGATCTTCGACATTGTCTCCCCAGAGGTTGATGCCGTCTTTGATCTCGTCATTGGTGTCCGTGATGACATAACTAAAAGCATCATCTTGCGCAAGGAGTGCCGCCGTCATTTCATCGCGACGTCCGTCTTCCGCCATGAATCGCTTGCCTTCTTTGTTGATCTGATAGTAGTTCTCTACGCCTTTGCCGCCAATCCAGCCATTGAGTCCGCCGGTCTCGGGATTGCCAAGCGGTAGACATTGGATGTATTCCATGCCGATGAGATTGGCACCGACCGCCTCACCCATCGTGATTCCGTCTCCCGTGATGGCGGGCGAGTTCGTCGTTCCGAGGGATTCGATCAAAGAGGGCATCCATTTTTGACGCATTTCTTTGTTGGCTGCAAATCCTCCGGTTGCCATGATGACACCGCGCGATGCGCGAACGGTGACTTTGGAGCCGTCCGCCTTTTCCGCTTTGACGCCGACGACACGACCGTCTTCAACGATGAGTTCTTTCGCCGCGCAATCGAAAAGGATATCGACACCGAGCTTCTCTGCAAGTGCGCCGTTGGTCTTGATGTAGTCACTACCTGCCGCATTTTCCGGAATGTGTGCTCTCGGCCAGAGTCCTCCGGGAACCGTACCGATCTCGTCACGCCATTTGAGACCGTTGTCTTCAAGCCAATGCGCCGTGTCGAGTGCGGAGGTCACAAGTTTCTCGATGAACTCAAGTTTCCCTGCATAGTCCCCGCCGTCATACGTCTGGAGAACGTGGAGTGCGTTGCTGTCAAAGAGATGATCCTTTGCGCCTGCATTGTAGGCTTCGAGATCGCTCTTGAGTTCGTCCATCCATTTTTGATGTTCGTCGCTCAGTGCTTCGTGCGTGTAAAGACGTTCGAGTCCGCCCATTGCCGCATCGCTTGCGGGTGCGTTGTTCTTTTGTCTTTCAGGGTCAACCGCATTGAACGGTCCGCCTGCACGAATGGTGTTGCCGCCTAGGGCAGCGGTTTTCTCGAGGAGAACGACCTTGGCATCGTTCTGCGCAGCGGATACCGCAGCACTGAGTCCTGCACCGCCGCCGCCGATGACGACGACATCGGTCTCAAGCTCAATGTCTTCCCCGGCTTGTTTCTCGACCGCTTTCTTCCAGTCTTCTACTTTGCCGCCCGCTTCTACGATGGCTGCTTCGACTGCGGCGAGGAAGTTCTCACTCGTAACCGTCGCTCCGGTTACCACATCAACGGAAAGGCTCTGTGCCTCGACAACCGCTGCCGGAAGTTTCTCCAGTGCCGTTGCGCCGATTCCTTCGGTCTCTTGGTTCTCGCCCACGTTGATTTCTTTGATCTTTCCACCCTCAATGGTCGTCGTGACATCGTATTCGGGTGCCGTGTCATAGCCTTTGGCTTTGACCGTGTAGCTGCCGTCCTTGAGCGCATGTTCCGCCGTTGCGGGTGCATTGTCCGAACCTCCGCATGCGGCAAAGAGCATCATAATCGCAATCAGGATAGCGAAGATACGCATCTCTTTCTTCAAGTAGATCCCTCCTTATGTAATTTCTTGCACATATAGTGTATCTAAATCTTATTACTTTGTCAATTATATTTGTATCTTCATGTAACAAAAATAGATATTATGTATTTATATTCGCGCAAATTGAACATCATTCAATGGTTCCTCTTCCCATAAAATCTTTTCTTACATTAAATACGCATAAAAAAAGAAGGTCTCATGAGACCTCCTTTTTCTTGTTTATTCATTCTCTCTGAGAAGAAGAGCAGCATCCGTCTTTTCCATTTTCCTGAGACTGCCGAAAGCACTGAGCGGACTTGAAAACAGTCCGATGAAGAGTGCAAAGACGGCAATCAGAGCGAGCTCCTGCCACTTCGGAATGAGGAAAGGAAGTTTTGTCGATTGAGCCATCCACGTTCCGAAAAGCATACTGATGGCAATGCCGACGACGGTTCCGGGTAAAGCTCCGTAAAGACCGAGGAAGAGATTCTCCGTCAGGAAAATTCTTCGGATCTGCCTCTCCGTCGCGCCGATGATTTTGAACATCGCAATCTCGCGTCTCCGTTCTTTCATGGATACAACCGCCAGCAAAATGAGTACGAGGAACGAGAGTACCCAGAGGAGAACCATGAGGATGACGATGTACGGTGTCAATGCGCGCATCCCCGATGCCACTTCACTCATGAAATTCTTCGTAAGAATCGGATAAACTCCCTGACCTTTGAATATCTTTAGGACTTCGTCCCGCACCGTTTCCGCGGAAACGCCTTGTTTCAGCTTCACCATGACGGATGAGATCTTTCCTTCGACGCTTGCATCCGGGTTTTCGAGTACGCGCTCGTATTCCTTGGCGAGTTTTTTCGCATCGTCGATCGTCATGAAGACGGAATTGTCAAAGCCCGTACCGGTCTTCCCGAGTCTTCCCTTGATTGTAAAGGCTTGATTGAAGAATTTGACCTGCGAATGATAGTCCCCTCGGACATTGGCACCGACGACGATTTCATGATCGCCGAGCGGTGCTTTGATTTCGCTTTCGAGCCAGGGCGCAACAGTAAAGTCTCTATCCATATCGATTCCGATGATTTGAATTGGGAACGAGCAACAACCGGCCGTCAATGTGGCAAGGAAAAACTGCGGACTGACTTTCTCAACCCCTTGAAGTTTGGAAATTTTCTCCATGACGCTTTCATCGAGGAAAAACGTGTTTGGTTCTCCGCGTAAGATTGCATCCGTGATCTTCGCATCATAGCCTTCCGGTACGATGATAAGATCCGCGCCCATGCGCCCCTCGAGGGACTCGAGTCCGTTTTGTAGGCTTGCCATAAGAAACGATGAAAGAAAGAGCGCAAAACTAAGGAGTGCCGTAAGCATGATGATGCCGTAGGCTCTGCCCTTGCGGTTTTTGATATTCTTTTTTGCGATCTTACAGGTATTGAGATCATCCATGTTTCATGCCTCTACTTTTCATCGATCCACGAACATTCGTGAAGTCTCATTGACTGAAACCCTTGAATTTCTCTGCACCCGGATCATCTAGGGTCCTCTCGTTTTGGTGCATCTCTTGTTCGCCGAGAATTCGTCCGTGATCGAGTGTAATGATACGTTCCGCTTCATCGCCCACCTCTTGGTCGTGTGTAACGACGATGATGGTGGAACCGGCTTCGTGGAGTTTCTTGAAAATCTCCAGCACCATTTGCTCATTCTTCTCATCGAGGTTGCCGGTAGGTTCGTCCGCAAGAAGAACGGCAGGGTGATTGATGAGTGCTCTCGCAATGCAGACACGCTGTTGCTCACCGCCGGAAAGTTGGTTCGGAAGATGTTTTGCACGTTCCTTGAGTCCGACCGCATCGAGTGCTTCCATCGCTTCTTCCTCATCCGGCATGGAGTGATAGTACTGACTGAGCATGACGTTTTCCACTGCCGTAAGATACGGAATCAAGTGGAACTGCTGAAACACAAGTCCGATGCGGTCACGTCTGATCACGGTCAGTTCTTTCGGAGAGAGCTTGGAGATGTCTTTCCCGTCGAGGATGACTTCCCCGAGAGACGGACGATCCATGCAGCCGATGATGTTCATCATCGTGGTCTTGCCGCTGCCGGACGGTCCCATGATCGAAATCCATTCTCCTTTTTTTACCGACAAATTGATGCGATCGAGAGCTTTGAGATCGCCATAAATTTTAGATACATCTTTTAATTGTAGGATGTCCATTGTTCCCTCCTATTCACCTCTCAATACCAACGCAGGTTCGACATCAACTGCCGATCGAACCGGAATCAGGCACGCAACAACCGTAATGACGACGCTTGTAACGACCGTAACGGGTACCAGCGCGTATAAGAAATTGACTTCTCGCGCGAAGACGGAAACGCTCACACGATTTGCGAAAAAGTATCCGAAAACGACACCGAGTGCGCCGCCTAAGAGTCCAAGGGCAACACCCTCTCCCAAGAAGTCCGTGACGACGGACTTGTTCGATGCACCGAGTGCTTTTTTGAGTCCGATTTCTTTGCGTCGTTCCGTGATGACCGCCATCATCGTCGTCGATACGCAGATCATCATGATGATGAGAACGACAATGGAGACGATCCAGACGAGTGCTTGCAGTTTCTCAAGGACGACGTCCTGAGATGCCGTGACGCGTTTAACGAGCTGGGGTGTCAAGGCTTTGTCCGCTGCGGAGATCTCATCGGCAATCTTCTGCAGTTCCGCTTGTGATGCCTCTACACTCGCCTCGACGACGTCATAGTCTTTGTCGCCTACGATGCTCCGAATGTCTTCCGTGCTCATAAAGAGGAGTTCCTCTTCTTTACCGCCGGTCGTGACCGTTCCCGTGACGTTAAAATTCGTCGCCGTGAGTTTGCCGTCCGCTTTCGGCGTATTGAGGACGAAAGTATCTCCGATATTGAGTCCGATATTGTCCGCAATTTCGCGTCCGATCAGGATATCTCTTGATTTTTGGGGCCATTCACCGTGAATGAGCCAATACGGCGCATTCTTTCTCGCGCCGTCGATGTCCGTTGCGGCGACCATATACGGTTGTTGGTGAATCTTTGCGTTTTCATAGATATACGGAGCAAGACCCACGAGCTTGTCTGCAGGGATATGCGACTTGATGGTTTTGATCTGCTCCTCGGAAATCCGTTTTTCGGAGTCGGTCGGTATGATAATGAGGTTGGCACCATAAGAACGAAATTCCTTGCCCATCTGTCTCGGAATATCATAGTAAATGGTTCCCAGTCCGGAGAGAATCGTCGCACCCATTGCAATCGCCAAAAGTGCCGTAATCATACGAGCCTTGCGGCGTGCAAGGGAGCTTACGACCATCTTCCAATACATTTTTGTTCTAGTCATCTCTTACCTCCCATGTAGAACTTCCGTCGGGTTGAGATTCACAAGATATCTGATTGCGGGAATGCTGCCGAGAACGGTGACCACGAGAATCAGGATGATGACGATCGGTACGACCATCGGTGTCGGAGGAATTGCAGAACCGAATACTCTGAATCCAATGATCTGCGTGACACCAAGTCCCGCAAAATAGCCGACCGCACAGCCTATGATCGCAATACACATAATCTCCGTGAGCATCGCGACAACGACTTTCGCATTGCTCGATCCCAGTGCTTTTTTAAGACCGATCTCCGCTCTGCGCTCCATAACGCCTGCCGTAATGAGGTTCGAGATGCCGAGTGCCGATCCAATGAGCGAGAGCACTGTAATAAGCACCATAAGAAGCGTAGTCTTATTCAGGATATCGCCCTCGGATTGTGCTACCTGACGAATCGGTTTGGCAACGGCATCGGTCATGACCTCCGTAATTTGATACGAGATGGCACTGACATAAGCGGTGCAGTACCATACCTCCCACTCCTTAATCGTTAACGACTTGGGGCTGCGGGCAGCCTTTCTCGCAAGATCGTTGTCCGGCGTCGTCAGCGCGGAAACCTCGACACGGCTTACGACACCTTTTTTCCCATAGAAATCTTGCGCATCGGAAAGATTCGTGTAAATCGCAGTGTCTTCATCCGACCCGGAGTTGAAAATACCGCGCACGGTCATTTCTTTCGTTTGTTTATCCGAGACCAGCTTTAATTTATCACCGACTTTATAGCCGTTGCGATCTGCAAAGACTTTACCGAGCATAATCCCGTCATGATCCGATTCCTCAAGCCAGTTGCCATCAATTTCCCACCAGTTCTTGAGATTCTTCATGCCGGTTTCAATGGTCTCACCCGTCGGCAATTCCATCTTATGCAAAAACCAAGTGCCGATCACTTTTGTTTTTTGTTTCATTCCGTCGACCGTAACCCAAGTGTTGAAATAGGGTGTGTAATCGACAATGTTAAAGGCCCAGAAAATCGTCTTGATATTCGGAAGCTCATCCTCGCGCAAGAACTTCTGCACGGTGCCTTCTTTTTCTTCAAAACCGTAGATATCGTCAAGCAGCGATGCTTCCTTCGGAAGAACGTTGATGTTGGCACCATAAGTCTTTAGCTCTTCGTTGACTTTATCACCGACACCGAGCATGGTGTTTAGCATTCCGGTCGAAAGACATGCCCCGAGTGCAATGGTAAATGCAATCATGAGCATCTTGCCCTTCTGGCGGAAGATCGCACCGCGTATCATGCGTAAAAACATACTCTCTCCCTCCTATTCATTGCGATTCATTGCGAAATACATCGCTCAGTGCATCCAGATCTTTGGGATCGATCTTGACCTTTCGATCGTGGATCTTATAGGGGAACGGAATCGGGTTGCATCCGCCCTTAAAGCCAATGGTACCTCGGTTCATGACGACGTCGCAAAGCTTACAGATAACCTCATCTTTGCGCTCGAAATAACCGCTCGGTCCGCAAATATCGCAGGCATCAAGGACCACTCCATACGAGTTCTCCGCTTTTTTAATTAAGAAGAAACGTACATTCACGCCGTCTTTTGCCTTGTAGATATAGCGATGCAGATGTCCGTCTTCCAGATTATCAAGCGGTACAACGATCATGCCGTTCTCCATCTCATACTCCTCCGGAGGAGAGAGTGCCGTCTCTCGATTGTTGTACGACTTTAATGCCGTAAGTGACAAGAAATCCATCGCGATGAGCACGATCAAAAACATTGCCCAGCGTCTGTTCAAACGCATGTGCGCCTTGATCTTCCGAAGCTCTGCATTGTTTTTATAGGGCTCCGTGATTTTTACATTGTTCCGCCATAGGATAAGCGGTACCGTCATAAGAAATACCATGACCGCAAAGGAAAAATAGTGGTCGTGGTTTAGAACCCAAGCAATGGCGGCAAAGATACCTTTGCTTCTCGGAATGATATGAAGAGAGTAAAGTCTCTGCAAAATCACCGTAACCTGGACAATCCCCTGCAAAATAAGCGTCGTCGTGACACTGCGTTTGAGATGCTTGGGATGAAGTCGCGTCGCCGTCTTGTAAATGGCAAAGCTTGAGAAAAAAAGTAAGAAAAGAGCCAAGACGTACCCGATTATGCGCATCAGCACCATCGTCGATACGGCACTCTCTCCATAATAGACAAAGGAATTGAGTTGTAAAAAAACTTCCGGCATAGAATAGAAAAAAGACCCTACAACATAGACGATCAAAAAGATGGAAAAGATCGTTTCATATGCTGAAGAATGCCTTTCGCGAAGTTTTTGTTCACATGCAATGAGGACAAGAAGTCCGATAAGACCGATGACCACCGGAATCATACTGTAAAAACTTAGCTGTGTCCGATTGACATAGTTCGGTATCGATCGAATATATGCGGAGATTCCGGCTGCAACAAAACCGGCCAAAATAGTCCCCAGAAGTACACGCCGTTTTTTATACGGTTCGGTCGTGCGATAAAAGGCGAGTAGAATCGCCATTGTCATGGAAAAGGCAATTCCGGCTTCCATGATCTTGATAAATATCTTTAAAATACGATCACCTCCCGGCAAACTCCAAGGGTAGAGGGGGTAAAAATACCCCCTCCATGTTTAAGCCTTTATTACCACTGCGGACCTGCCCACTCAAAGTTTTCAAATACAGCTTTGATCGGCTCAGTCCAGAATCTGCCGGTGACACCCGTCTCTTTGTCTACATGGAGTAGGTAGTCGTTGCCGGGAGCGGAAATTTCAAACGTAACAGTGTACGTACCGAGTCCTTCTTCGAACTTAGCGTTTGCACCGTAGTGCGGACCATCCGAAGCGTTCATCGGCATGAAAGCAATTTCTTGAACCTTGTCGGAACCTTTTTTCTGGATATAGCATTTTACTTGGAGCCAAGGAACGAAATCGCCAGCACCATAACCAAGGGTTGCGCCTTCAGCGGAAGCCGTGATGTCAGCCTCGATGTGGCAGTCAGCTTCTTCTTTGGAAAGCGAGTTGCCTGCCGGTTCCATGTCGACCGGTTGGAAATAAACGCCGGATACGACTAGCGGACCATGTTCTTGTTCATCGCCGAGCGGGAATTCATCAAAACCCGCCTCTTCTCCGGGTGCTGCCGGTGTTGCCGCAGGTGCTGCAGCTTCAGGTGCTTTTCCTTCTTCTTGAGTTTGGCTTTCAGCCGGTGCTTTTGCTTGATTGTCTCCGCATGCTACAAAAACAAGAGCAAGGCATAGGCAGAGCGCAACCATCATGAAATGTTTTTTGTTCATTTTTTCCTCCTTTTATTCGGCCTTCGCTTGAAGCTCGGCACGTTTTCTCTTGTTGGCCCTCATTTGTAGATAGATGGTCACAAGAGTGATCAACAACAGAACAATCTGCGGAATCAATGTCTCATAGCGATCATAGAATCCAAGAAGCTCTATATTGAATCCATTCATCCACGTTACAATCGTACGGTCAATGAGACCCGCTTCCTGAAGTTCGAATACGCCTTTTCCCATAAAGGAAATACACATAATGAACATCAGAATACTTGTAAAAGTGAAGAACGGTTTGAGCGGAAGTCTGACGCTGAGTTTTGTGATCGCGAGATAAAGAACCACGAGCACGACAGCGCTGACTGCAATGCCGGCCCACATATAGGTCGGATTGTTGGCGATATTTTCTCTCAGTCCTTGGAAGAACAGAATCAACTCTGCACCCTCTCTTGCAACTGCAAGGAAAGCCGTGAATGCCAAAGCGTAATAATTTCCCTTGGAGATTGAATCTTCCACTTTAGCCTGAATATAGTGATTCCAAACTTCAACTTCGGATTTCGAGAGCATCCAGTTGCTGACATAGAATAGAACGATGACAGCGAGGAACATCGCAAATCCTTCGAACATCTCCTGACTGATACCGGATTGTGCCGCACCTGCGGTTCTTGCGATTTGGTTGAAAACGAGTGCAAGAACAACAGAGAAGACAATGCCTAGAATGGCACCGATATATACGCCGCGAAGATAGGATCTGTTGTTTGTTTTGCTTAGATATGCAGCGATCGCCGCTACGACGAGAATGGCTTCAAGTCCCTCTCTTAACGTAAGCGTGACGACTGCACCGAACGTTGCCCAAGCTTGACCTTTGGGATCGGCTTGATCGTCGGTTGAGCGCATCGAATCGAGCGATTTCGCATCCTCGGTAATCATGCCTTTGAGTGTTTCAATTTCACCCTTGACCTCGTCGATCGAAGCCTTGTTGTTCATAGACTTCTTCGTGAGATAGAATTGGTGCTCGACGGTGGAGACGCGTTTGCCGGAGATGTGAGCCATGACGATTTTTTCAAATCCCGTCGTTTCATAAACGCCGAAATAAGCATCATTGACTCCCTTTACACCGGCCGTTGCGTCATTGCCGTTGGAATACGCTTTGAGTGCATTATCGAGAATCTCGCACATGTGGGCGGCAACATCCTCCCAGTCTTTAAACGCCGGTGCTTCCGCCGCTTTAGCAAACGGTGTAAGCACGGTAAAGAGCATAAGTGCAACGAGTGCGAGTGCGAAACATTTTTTTCTAAGAGTAAGCATCCTTTCCCTCCTTTCTTGTATTTTCATATAAGTGCCCCTTCTCCATTTCGAAGAGGCGATCCCCATATGCAAGTAGATCGGATTCATGTGTGACGACAATCAAGGACATTCCTTTTGCCTTAAATTCCATGAGCAGTTCCATGACCTCGCGGGTTGTCTCTCCATCGAGATCCGCGGTCGGTTCGTCACAGATGAGAAGCTTCGGCTCGTTCATAAGCGCTCGAGCCAATAAGAGGCGCTTTGTTTCTCCACCCGAAAGATATCTCGGAAATTGATCTTTGAGATCAATTAACCCGACTTCCTCCAGAAGCGCAGACGCGCGATCTTTGGTGGAAATCCGACTTTCAGAAGAAAATAAGCACGGTAAGTACACATTTTCAAGTACCGTCAAATTCGGGAGCGTGCCCATCGCCTGAGGTACAAATCCAATCCTGAGATTTCGCAGTTTCGCAAGATCATCTCGAGACATCGAACTGTAGGATTCCCCTTCAAAAAGGATTTCTCCCGACGTCGGACTTAAGATTCCCGAAATCATATGCAAGAACGTCGTCTTGCCGCTTCCGGATCGTCCGACGATATGGATGAACTCACCCTTTTCCATGGAAAAGTTTGCCTTCGATACAGCTTCGAATGAAGTGCCTGAACGCTCAAAAGTCCTTGTAAGATCTCGAGTCTCAAGAAGCTTCATCGAAATCTAAGCCTTTTTATCCGAGAAAACAAGAACCAAGGACAGGATCAGGTAAACGGCACCTGCAACATAGAGTGCCGGTCTCGTGTGCGCGTTACACGGCATTTCTGCATGCATGCAAGTCGCAACGAGAACTTTCGGAAGAATGAGTGCATAAGCTGCGGTAAGTACCATCGAAAGATGAACACCAAGTTTTGCACGATCCTTCAATATAAGAGAAACAAGTGCAAGAACTGCAAGCAGAATCCCGAGACCGAGTTCAGCTTTTCCCATATAATGGCAAGTCATGAATTTCCCGTTATCCATCGGACCGCAAACAGGCGCGATCGCAAACGGAATCAGAGCAAAAACGACACCGACTAGAATGTTGATACACGATAGAATATTGATCTTTTTCATAAACTCTCCTTTCATTCGTCACCAGTCTTAAGATCATTTAACTGATAACAATAATCAATTACAGAGTTTACCAAGAACCACTCATAACGTCAATCCAAAATGCTCCAAAAAATAAATTCTGCAATTCAAAAAACGAAAGGGTCGTGCGCTAGGATTTTGATCTTCTTTTCCTTTGCTTTTTGAAACTTTCAATAAAAAAACGTCCATTTGGACGCTTTTTTCGAGATGTAAATCGACTTTTTATTTGGTAAGTCCCTCTACGCTTGACACCGGAAGTGTAAATAGAATGCCCGTATTTTCGGCACCGATATCGCCGATCACTTGCCTTACGATTCCTTTCACCGATTCTACTTTTTCATCCGGTAAAAGAAGAAAGATGGTGCGATTAAACGGTCTGCCGTCGTTTAACAAAAGATGCAATCGTCCGTAACCGTATTCACTCGTTTGGCTGGCGATCGAGCTTGCCAGACCTTCCGTTTCGAGAATCGTCCCGCCGCGTACACCCGCTTTTGCAAACGCCGCCAAAAGACCCTCAAAATGTTTTTCTTTGTTCAAGACGATGAAGAGTACCTGCATAAGCTCGCCTCCTATTGACTTTATTATAGTCTATTCCGGCACAAATGAGAAGAAGCTCTATTCTTCAGTCTGAGTTGCTATGCGAGCGTCGGGAGCGATTGCACCGGCTTGTAAAAAGGCGTATTTTGCCAAAAAAGGACCTAAGATCTCATAAAAAATCGTCGCACCCAACACAACGGTTCGGATCATTGCGCCATGCGGCGCCGGAATGAGCCTGCTTGCCATGAGGCTTAAACCGAGTGCTACGCCCGCTTGCGGCACCAACGTAAGCCCGAGATACTTCTGGACTTCTTCGGAACACTTGGTGATTTTCGTCGAGAACATCGCACCGAGGTATTTTCCGATTACGCGTGCAAAAATATAGAACACGCCCACACCGCCTACTTTGACGAGAGAGGAGAGCGTAAGATCCGCGCCCGAAAGGACAAAGAAAGCGATGAAAATCGGCGTCGTAATAAGATCCATTTGCGGTGCAAAACGACGTCTGGAGGTCGATAGATTCCCGACCGCAATGCCCGCCGCCATGAGCGTCAAAAGACTCGAGAGATTCAAATACATCGTAATAGCCGTTAGAAGAAAGACATAAGCGATAATAGCAGAAATAAGTTCCTCTTGACTCTTGAGGCGTTTCAAGAGAAATAACAGAACAAAACCCGTCGCGCCGCCCAAAAGAATCGCGAGTGCGATCTCCCCTACCGGCTTTAAGAACATCGACATGATATTGATCCCGCCGCCTGAAAGGAGAGCCATGGCAATCGATGAGCTGATCCCGTAGATGATGATTCCGATACCGTCGTCGAGCGCGACAACAGGGATTAAGACATCCACAATCTCTCCTTGCGCACGATATTCCTTAATGACCATCAGCGTCGCGGCAGGAGCCGTTGCACAACTGATTGCGCCGAGCGTGATGGCAAACGGAATATCTGCACGGAAAAGGAAAAGAAGACCCGATGTTACGACGATAAATGCTCCAATCGCTTCAAAGAACGTAATAATAAGAATCTTTGAACCGAGCTTCCTAAGATGCTTGAGTTTCATCTCATTTCCCACAGAGAATGCGATAAAAGACAGTGCCACTTCACTGATGATCTCGAGAGAAGACACCATATCCTGTGAAAGGACGCCAAGAAGGCTTGGCCCCAGAATGATACCTCCAATGAGATATCCCGTTACTTTTGGGAATTTTAATTTGCCAAATAAAAATGCAAAGAGCATCCCGCCAAATAATAAAATCGAATATGCATAAAGAGAATTCATCATCCACCTACTTCGTAAGCCCTTCCACACCGCATACAGGGATCGTGAACATCACCCCCATATTTTCAGCCGCAAGATCTCCCACGACCGAACGCACACATTCTTTTGCAATCTCTACACGATCTTTCGACAATATGAGTAGAATGGTTCGATTAAACGGTCTGCCGGCATTGAGCACCGATCTGAAATAACCGTAATTGAGTTCATTGAGATGCTCTGCACTCGCTTGGCACAGCCCTTCGCTTTCCAAAATCGTACCGCCGTGAATATGATTCTCCGCAAATCTCTGGAGGAGCTCCGCGAAATGTTCTTCGTGGTTAATTACAATAAATAAAGCTTCACGCTCCATAAAATTCACCCTTTCTAAGTCATTAAAGTATACCACTTGCGTGAAATATTGCAAGAAAGTAAAAAAGCGCAAAAAAACCGCCCATTAGGCGGTTCTTGGCGTACCGGAGAAGATTCGAACTCCCGACCTCCTGATCCGTAGTCAGGCACTCTATCCAGCTGAGCTACCGGTACATAAGGAAAAAGAAAGAAAGATGGAGGCGACAACCGGATTTGAACCGGTGGTGAAGGTGTTGCAGACCTTTGCCTTACCACTTGGCTATGTCGCCAAACATCTCTAAGGAAAAAATGGAGCGGAAGACGAGATTCGAACTCGCGACCCTCGCCTTGGCAAGGCGATGCT
>CAMYOU010000005.1 GCA_947283485.1 uncultured Peptostreptococcaceae bacterium | reverse complement strand
ATTAGAATAACGGTCTCGTGGGCTCGGAGATGTGTATAAGAGACAGGATTTTTTTTTCATTCATTCTACCTCCTAAAGTTTTGTTGCAATTAGGAATTCTACTAAATCAGTAGGGAAAATGCAAGAAACTACAGTATCGCGACAACGCGGATGCCTCTAAAGCCGGAAAAGTGCAGTTAAGGACCGGAACGTTTTTCGCCGAAAGTCCATTCTTCAGAAAAAAAGCATCGTCGGAAGAAAAAAGTTTTTGCTTACGTCCAAGTTGATGAAAATAAAAATTTTGCTGATGTCCGAGAGAAGTGAAAAAAGTTTTCGAATCAACTCGCGTTTCTGCGCATACTTTTTGGAGATATTTTGGAGCTCACGCGATTGTACAGAAGCGTGACAATGTGTATGGCGCGTGTGCGCCATGCCTGTTATAATGCGTGGGGGAGGGCACGATGCAAAAAATCGATTTTAACAAAAAAATGGAAGCGATCATCGCGGATCTCGCGCCGGGGGAACGACCGAAACTCCTCTTACAGATTTGTTGCGGGCCGTGCTCGACGGAGGTGCTTCATAGGCTTCACGAGATCTTTGAGATTCACGCTTTTTTTTACAATCCCAATATTCATCCCGAGAAGGAATATCTCCTTCGTTTTCACGAACTCGAGAAAGTCCTCGAGCACTACGACGATGTGTCGGTCGTGCCCGCACCGTACGAGACGCGCGCGTATTTTGATGCCGTGAAAGGGTGCGAAGACGCGGGCGAACACAGCGTGCGTTGCGAGTATTGCATCGAGGAGCGCATGCGAAAGACGGCGGAATTTGCAAGGGGCTACGATTATTTCACGACGACGCTCTCGATTTCGCCGTATAAGGACGCGGCAATGATCAATCGGATCGGAGAAAAACTCGAGGCGGAGACGGGTGCCCGCTATCTCTACGCCGATTTTAAGAAAAAAGACGGGTACAAGCATTCAATCGAATGGTCGAAGACCTATGGACTCTATCGACAGGACTACTGCGGTTGCGTGTTTTCGCGTCGCGAGAGGGAGGAACAAAATGCAGACTAAAAAACCGGTGACCGCGGAGACCTATGTGACGCTGGGCGTTTTTGCGCTCTTTTTCGGCTATATGACGCGCGTCATGGGGACGGGGAATTTCTTTAATACGCTCATGCGTACGGCGCACGATCTCATTCTCCAGACGGTGCTTTTCATCATGGGGATCGCGATTCTCGCGGGAGCGTTCGCGGCCATTCTCTCGGAATTCGGCGTGATCGATCTCTTAAATCGCCTCATCACGCCGCTCATGCGTCCGCTCTACGGACTTCCGGGGGCGGCGGCACTCGGGGTTATCACGACCTTTCTCTCGGACAATCCCGCGATCATCAGTCTCGCGAACGACGAGGGGTTTCGCAAATATTTTCGCCCGCACGAGCTACCGGCACTGTGCAATCTCGGCACGGCATTCGGCATGGGTTTTATCGTGTGGACCTTTATGGCAAGTCAGGGAAAGGGGAGTTCCTTCTTCCTTCCGGCTTCCATCGGAATCGTGGGCGCGATCGCGGGGAGCGTCGTCTCTGTACGCATCATGCTCCGCTCGACGAAAAAATATTTCGGCGAGAGTTCGGCAAAAACACCGGTTACGACGCCGACGATGCGGGAGGTGCGCGAGGGGAGTGCCTTTTCGCGGGCACTCGAGGCGGCACTCGACGGCGGAAAGAGCGGCGTGGATATGGGGATCGCGATTTTACCCGGAGTCGTCATCATCTGCACGATCGTCCTGATGCTCACAATGGAAGTGCTCCCGAACGAGGCGGGAAAGATTGTCTATACGGGCGCGGCATACGAGGGCGTGGGACTCATCCCCAAGGTCGGGAAACATCTCATGTTTCTTTTGGAACCGCTCTACGGTTTCACGTCCCCGGAGGCGATCGCGTTTCCTTTAACGAGTCTCGGCGCGGTCGGGGCGGCGATGAGCATGGTGCCGAGATTTCTCTCGTCGGGTTTCATCGGTGCGAACGACATCGCGGTCTTTACGGCGATGGGCATGTGTTTCTCGGGCTATCTCTCGACGCATATCGCCATGATGGACGCACTGCATGTGCGCAAACTCGCACCCAAGGCGATCCTCGCCCATACGATCGGCGGCATCGTCGCGGGCATCGTCGCACACTATCTCTATCTTGCGGTGACGCTTCTTTTCTAACCCGAGGCTTGCAGAGCCTTGGCGGTTTTGGTATACTTACGTGAGGAATCCTTGCTCCGACCGCGGTTGGAGCCGGTTAGTCCATAAGGAGGTGAAAAGAATGAGAAAATATGAAGCTGTGTTTGTATTTCGTCCGGATGTCACGGAAGAGGAAAGAGTCGCTACTTTTGACCGCTTCAAGGGCATCATGGAGAGAAACGGTCAAGTAGAATCGGTTGACGAGTGGGGTCTTAAAAAACTCGCTTACGAGATCAATTACTACAAAGAAGGGTATTACTACATCGTCCGCTTTGAATCCACGCCGGAAGACGAATCCGAAGTCAAACGTGTTGCGAAGATCACCGATACGCTTCTTCGCTGGATGGTCATCAGACTCGAAGACTAAGAACCAAGGAGGGCACATGAATCAAGTTGTACTCATCGGAAGGCTCACAAGAGATCCGGAACTTCGCTATACACCGTCGGGAACGCCTGTCGCAAGTTTTTCGCTTGCCGTCGACAAGGAACTCTCGAGGGAGAAAAAACAGGAGATGGAACAAGCCGGACGTGCAACGGCTGATTTTATCCGCGTTGTGGTATGGGGAAGATCCGGCGAGAATTGTGCCAACTATCTGACGAAGGGATCACAGTGCGCAGTATCCGGTCGTATTCAGACCTCGAACTACGTTGCACAGGACGGCACCAAGAGATATTCTACGGACGTCGTTGCAAGTCGTGTCGAATTTTTGCAGACGCGCTCGCAATCGTCGCAAGGTCAACCCTATCAAGCACAAGGGGCAAGAAGACCCGCTACCGGTGCGCCTGATCTGGACCCTCCGATCGATGACTTTACGGAAATGACCGAAGAGGACTTTCCGTTCTAATCTCACAAGGAGGAAATAAAATGCAAAGAAGATTTCGTCCGAGACGCAAAGTCTGCATTTTCTGCGCAGACAAGAACAAAGTCTTGGATTATAAAGATGTAACGCTACTCAAAAAATTCACGTCCGACAGAGGAAAGATTCTGCCGAGACGCGCAACGGGCGCATGTGCAAAGCACCAACGCGTGATCACGCAAGCGATCAAGAGAGCGCGTCAGGTTGCATTGCTTCCGTATTCTGCAGACTAAGGAAAGGACCGTTTCGACGGTCTTTTTTTATATCGTCGTGCAAGGGAAAGACACTCGAAAAGAGAAACGGACCGCAAAAAATTTCTTCCGCGTACGGCGGGTTTTTTCCACCTCGGGGATAGGGTATAATAGAAAAAGGAAGGAGTTACTATGCAGCAGAATAAGACACGTACTTTTTTGATCGATACACTGATCGCGATTGCGATTCTCATAAGCGGGATGATTTTCCCGATGTTTGCCTTTTTCTTTTTTATCCCGCAGGTCATTTTAGGCTATCGCTACGGCCGTGGACTCTCCCTTGGAAGTTTCGTCCTCTCGTGCGCGTTCGGCGTCTATTTTCTCGGCGCGGCGTCGATGCTTCTCCTTGCACCCGTGGGGCTCTTCGCGGTACTTTTTTTCTGTACGATGCTCCATCATCGCAGAAAATATGAAGACATGCTCCTCGGCGGGACGCTCGGGTTCACGCTCATTCTCGGCGGATTTTTCTATTATGTGGAACGACAAAGCGGCGTCAATCTCTTCGATGCCGTGAAGTCCAATATCGAACATCTTTTTGAAATGTATCAAAGCGGTATTGCGGGGAATCTCTCGGAGGAACAGATCCGCGCGTTGGAAGAGATGCTCTCGAGTTCCATCGACTACGTGCGCGTCGCCATGCCGGGGATCCTCATGGCACTCTCTTTCGGAATGGCGTTCGTGACCCTCTGGATCACGGGGATTGCCCTCCGAAAACTCGCCATCGGCAATCAAAATTTGCCGCGACTGCAAGAGTTTACGATCGATCGCAAGGCGTCGGCGGGACTTGTCATCGTCCTTCTTACGACGCTCCTCTTACGCGCACTCCGTTATTCGTACTCGGAGGAACTCATCCTCAATATCGTCTTAATCTTCAACTTCATTCTGGGGATTCAGGGTCTTGCCGTCTTTGATTATTTCCTCGCTAAAAAAAGCGGGAAAGTCGTCCGCATTCTCGTGCCGATTCTCATTATTCTCTTCTTGAGAGCATGGCCGATTTACGGATTTGCGGGACTCATTGACTTACTCTTCGATTTTCGAAAAAAAGACCGCGAACGCGGAACGAAAGGAAGTGCTCGATGAAGCGTTCTTTTACCAAAACTCAACTACCGATGCTTGCCGTTCTCATCGCCTTTATCGCTTATCTCTTTGTCAAAGATGTGCGTGCAGGCTATATCGGACTGGTCGTGACGGTACTGATCGGAGCTTATCTCTTCTACGATGAAAAGAGGAGATATCGCGCGGAAGTCCACCATATCGAAAACCTCAATCAGACCTTTGATTTGTTGGCGCAAAATGCAGTTTTCAATATGCCTTTTGCCCTCATGATCGTCGATGCCGACGGCAAAATCGAGTGGTACAACACGCTCTTTACGGAGATGACCGGAAAGGACATGCTCCTCGGCTTGCCGATCGAAGAGGTCTTGCCGGGCTTCCCGATTGCAGAGATGCGCGACGGCACGATCAAACGCGTGAAACACGTGATTCATGACACCGTCTACGAATTCTATGTCAACAGTGTCACGGATCCCGCAAGCCGCGTATACCGGAAACTCCTCGTCTATGCGGTCGACAATACGGCGGACGAGAAGATTCGGAAGGCTTATGAAGATGAAAAACTCGCTGTCATGCTCGTCGACGTCGATAATTTTGACGAAGTACGCTCCGTCGTCGACGAAGACACGCGCTCCATGGTGCTTAGCCGCATCACGCGGATCATCGCCGCGGAGACCCGTGCGCATAACGGCATTTTGAGACAATACGAATCGGACAAATTCCTCCTCATCTTCCATTCCCGCGACGCACGCGAAATGATGGAAGGGAAGATGCAGATTCTCGAGACCGTCCGTGAAATTCCGGATGTGAAGAATATGAAACCGACGCTCTCCATCGGCATTGCTCTGGACGGCGCGAACCCGCTCGAGGTTTTCCGTACGGCGAAGACGGCACTCGACATCGCGCTCGGTCGCGGCGGCGATCAGGCGGTGGCAAAACAGGGCGAGAAGCTCGCCTTTTTCGGCGGCACGTCCAAAGCCACGGAAAAACGTAATCAAGTCAAATCGCGCGTCATCGCGCATGCCCTGAGGCAACTCATCGACGAGTCGTCCGAAGTTCTCATCATGGGACATAAGAACAGCGATCTCGACGCTTTCGGCGCGGCGGTCGGCATTCTTGCGACGGTACGCGAACGGAAGAAAGAGGGTTATATCGTCCTCGATTCCTCGAATCCTTCGATTGACAATCTCTATCACCGACTGATCACGGAGGAAGAGGGTTTCCGTGAACACATTATCACCTGTAAAGAAGCCCTCGATCGCGTTTCGCCGACCTCGCTCGTCGTGGTCGTGGACACACATCGTCAAAGCTCGACCGAGGAACCGAAACTCCTCGAGCGCACGGAACGGATTGTGCTCATCGATCACCACAGAAGAAGTGCGGAATACATCGAGAATCCGACGATCACCTATCTCGAGCCGTATGCGTCTTCGACCTGCGAACTCGTGACGGAAATTCTCAAATATATCTCCGACAAGATCTTTATCAATGCGCCCGAGGCGGACGCGCTCCTCGCGGGCATCGTCATGGACACGAAGAATTTCTTCTATCAGACGGGTGTGCGCACCTTTGAGGCGGCATCGTATCTCAAGAGAGCCGGTGCGGACTCCATGCGCGTAAAGAATCTCTTCAAAGACGGGATCGACACCTATATGGCAAAAGCAGAAGCCATGCAAAATGTCGAGATACTATCGAAGAGAATCGCCATCTCCCGCATCGATCAGGAGACGTCGGACAGTGTTCTCATCGCATCGGAAGCGGCGGATGATTTTCTCAATATTCGCGGCGTAGAGGCAAGTTTTGTCCTCACGAAAGCATTCGGCAAGATCCACATCTCCGCACGATCTGCCGGAAAAATCAGCGTCCAACTCATCATGGAGCGTCTCGGTGGAGGCGGACATCTTACGAGCGCGGCGACGCAGATCTCCGGCATGAATATGGACGAAGCGGAGAAAATGCTCAAGAAAACCATCAAAGAATTTATCGAGGAGGAAGAATAGATGAAAGTCATACTTTTGGAAGACGTCAAAGGGCTCGGCAAACAAAACGAACTCGTCAATGCAAAATCCGGCTACGCACGCAATTTCCTGTTCCCCAAGGGACTCGCGCTTGAAGCGACGCCGGAGAATATCAAAGAATGGAAAGCGGAACAGAAAGAACGCGCAAGAATTTATGAAGAAGAGAAGACGGCCGCACTCGAACTCAAGGGGAAACTCGAGTCTATTACGCTTGAGATCGAGGGAAATGCCGGCACGAACGGCAAACTCTTCGGCTCCATTACGAACGATCGCGTTGCGGACGAACTGCAAAAGCTCGGCTACGATCTTCCCAAAAAGAAAATTGAAGTGCCGACAATCAAGGAACTCGGAAACTATGAAGCCGTCGTGCGTCTCTTCCCCGAGATTGCGGCACAGCTTAAAATCGTTGTGCGTTAGCCATGGTTGAAACCATCGGCCGTATCCCGCCGCATGATGTCGAGGCGGAGAAATCCGTCCTCGGCGCGATGATGCTCGAACGGGAAGTGATCTTCGATGTCATGCAGATTCTTAATGCAGAGGATTTTTACATGCCGTCGCATGGAGATATCTATCAAGGCATCCTCTCGGTAAACAATACGGGAGGTGCAGTGGATCTCATCACGCTTTCCGATGCCCTTACGAAGAGCGGCAAGCTTGAGAGCGTGGGCGGAGTCGAATACCTCGCGCATCTTACGACGAGCGTGGGGTTAATTTCGAATGCAGCGAATTATGCCGCCATCGTCAAAGAAAAAGCGCTGCTGCGAGATCTCATCCGGACGTCGGACGAGACGATTTCTGATGCCTACGGCGAGAGAAAGAGTGCTTCGGACATCCTTGCGCGTGCGGAGGAAGAGATCTTTCGTATCTCGCAAGAACGCTCGGATCGAGATTTGCGCGCCATTGGAGGCATCGTCGGCGAAGCGTTTGAAAAAATTCAAGAGATGAGCATGAAAGAGGGCGGACTCACCGGCGTGACGACGGGCTATCAGGATCTCGATCGCGAACTCTCAGGTCTGCAGGCCTCGGATCTCATCCTCTTGGCGGCGAGACCGTCCATGGGTAAGACCGCGCTCGGCATCAATATCGCCACCAATGCGGCGATCCGTGCCAAAGCAAAAGTCGCGATCTTTTCGCTCGAGATGAGCGATCTCCAGCTTTCTCAGCGTATCATCTCCTCGCTTTCCCATGTCGATCTCAAAAAAATCATCTCCGGACAGATTGCGGCGGACGAATGGGAGATCATTGCGGAAGCGGCATCGGCAATGCGGGAACTTCCGATCTATATCGACGACACGGCGGGCATCACGGTATCCGAGATGCGTGCAAAATGCCGCCGAATGAAACTCGAGCGCGGACTCGATCTCGTTGTCATCGACTACTTACAACTCATGGCATCCGACGGACGTAACGAGAACAGACAACAGGAGATCAGTTCCATTTCGCGCGGGCTCAAGGCCCTTGCCAAAGAACTCGGCGCACCCGTGCTTGCCCTATCTCAGCTTTCCCGCGCACCGGAAACGCGTACCAACAAGCGTCCGATGCTCTCGGATCTGCGCGAGAGCGGTGCGATCGAGCAGGACGCGGATGTCGTCATGTTTATCTACCGCGACGATTACTACGACAAGTCGAGTGAAGTACCGAATCTCGCCGAAGTCATCATCGCCAAGCACAGAAACGGTCCGACCGGTACCGTGGAGATGGTCTTCCTACCGGATACGACCACGTTTGCCGACAAGGCGCGGGAGATCGTCTGATGATTCGCGTAGGAGAGCTGACAAAGGAAGCCGTCTTGACGTTTGGAGAGTGGGGAGCGCACGAAAGCCCGCTCTTTTTTGACTACAATTACGGCAGTTTTGACGAACTCGCCTATCTCGAGTGGTACCGGACGCGCAATGCTCTCTTTAGACATTATTACGGCATCTACAAGGACGATCGCTTCATCGGGTTTGTCGCGGAAAAATGCAAGAATCCGATCACGAAAAGTGCGGTCTTGGGGCTTGTCCTCGATCCCAATATGCTCTCCAAGGGCTACGGGGGCGAGGCACTCTCGATCTTTCTTCGTGACTTTTTTCACCGTGGGATGCGCACGATGAAACTATCCGTCTCGGCGCACAATGCACGCGCCCTTGCGCTCTACAAAAAACTCGGATTCGTCCTCACGCGCCGATCGTTTCGTTTGATTCCCATGACGAAAAGGGATTGGGAACACCCGAGTGTCGTTGCGGCACGTTCGTTTCTTACACGTACGCCCGTCGGTACGATCGAGCGGATTTATCACATGAAACTCACACGAGAGCATTTTAAGGAGGTACAGGATGGCGTATACCATTGAGCAGGGTGTCTTCGACTTGGGCACGACACCGATCGAGAATCTCTTTTTTCACTATCTTCCGACGGCACCCGAAGACGCGGTGAAGCTCTATCTCTATGTCTATGCGTGCGTCTATGCCGGTGAAAACATCCGAGAAAGTGCTCTCTGTGAGCAGATGGGGAAGACGCCGGAAGAAGTCGCGAAACTCTGGGGATATTGGGAAGAAGCGGGACTCGTGCGTCGCACCTATGCGAGTGACGGTAGCTATGATATCGAGTTTTTGTCCCTTCGCGGACTCTTTCTCGAGAATCTCAAGTACACTTCGCCCGCAAAGAACGTTGCGATCGAGACAGTCGCACAGAAATCCGTGACGGAGCGCGTCGACAACGAAATGACGCGCATGCTCCGCGAAGTGGAGGAAATTCTCGGGACGACTTTACGACCGGCGGAGGTGGATCGCATTGTCGAAGACATCAATCAGTACGGGGTAAGCCCCGAGCTTGTCGCCATGGCATTCCACTATTCTTTCGAGACGCTCGATAAGAAAGATTTTCACTATGCGCTGGGCGTCCTTCGCAAATGGTATCTTGCGCACGTCTACACCGTGGACGATCTTACGAGATATCTTGCGGACAAGGAAGCCGAGAAAGAGAAGAAGAAACCGACAAATGCTCCGAAACTCGGCGTGCAACCCGTGGAGACGCGCTATACGGACGACGAGATGGCGCGCATCATTGAAGAAAAAATTCGAAAGAGCAGAGAAGAATGAACATAGATAGAATTTTGGAAGAGAGAAGACTTCGCGCCGAGGAGACGAGGGATCGGATCGTCGAAGAGATCCGGGCAAAGTTTCCTGCGTTTGAAGAAAATGAAACGCGGATCCGCGAGATCGGTTTTGCGCTTGTGCGTGCATCGATTGAGGGGAGGGACGCGCGTGAACTCTCGCGCGAACTGGAAGACGCGAAGAAAAGACGAGTCGAGATTCTCAAAGCGACGGGATATGATGAAACGGTACTCGTGCCGCCCTACACTTGTCCGATTTGTCAAGACACGGGGACGGCACACGGAGAGATCTGTGATTGCAAGCGTGCGCTCATGCTCGCGTCACGCTTTCACGATCACGAACTCTCGCGGAAACTCGCGGACGAAAATTTTGGGACCTATGATCTCTCGCTCTATGAGGACGGCGGCGTCGGCAGTCCCCGCGATCACGCGCGGACGGCGCGGGATAAACTCTATCGTTTTGTCGAGACGTATCCCGAGAGCGCGGGCGAAAATTACTATCTCTTCGGCCCCGTGGGGACGGGAAAGACCTTTCTTCTCCACGCCGTGACCGAACGACTCATCGCAAAGCGCGTGCCCGTCGTCTATCAGAGTGCCTATGAACTCGTCGAGAACGTCAAAGACGCGACTTTTTCGTACGAGCGCACGGAGGAATCGGATGCGAAAAAAATTCTTGAGGCACCGGTGCTCTTGATCGACGATCTCGGGACGGAGATACTAAACGGTCTTACCATCAGTATGCTCTTTGAGGTCATCTCCGTGAGAGGTCGTTTCGGACGCACGACGATGATCTCGACAAATCTTTCGCCGAATGAACTTGAGGCGCGCTACACGCCGCGCATTGCATCGCGTATTCTCGGCGGCTATCGACTGATGCCGCTAACAGGGAGGGATCTAAGACTGTGATGAAATTTCTATGGTGTTTCTTGCCGCCCCTCATCTACACGATTTTTACGGGGAATCACACCGCATTCTATTGGCAAATTCCGCTCGCTGCGGCGGCGTATGTCCTCATACAGACTTTGCCGACGAGAAAGACGAGCCAAAGCGTATTCCATGTAGCCGCGGCGTATGTACTCTTTCCCGCGCAACTGATTTTGCTTTGGTCGCTCTTGTCCGTCGGGCGCATCGCGCTCTATGACGGGGCGGGATGGAATCACAATCTTCTTCTGTGGATTTATTTTTTCATTCTCGTCTACGCGGCAACGCTCGGTATTTACAGTGCGGTACTTAGTCTTATCCGTCTTGCCAAACGACACAAGAATTTCTATTGGTTCGCGTTTCTAATGAGTCTTTTCTCGGCACTGTGGCTCAGCGTGGCGCGCGAGATGATGCGCACCGGGGGTCTCAAATGCGATCAAATTTTTTGCGCGATCGCCGCGATGTTTTCGCTCCCGATGCTTCTTCTCACGCTTCTTACCGCGCTCGGCATTTTTCTCTTGCTTTGTCTTGCCTATATTTTTCACGAAACCAAATAAAAAACGGCTCGCAAGGCCGTTTTTTTGTGTCCGAACACGCGCACGGGCACAAAAAAACCTGTCTTCACGCTTGGTGAAAACAGGTTTTCTTTTATTTACAAGCGAGCACGCCCGCCAAGCATCCGTCAGCTACCGCTGTGGCGACTTGCTTCACGGCCTTTACCCGTACGTCTCCGGCGAAGAAAAGTCCCGGCGTTTTCGACGTGATGTCTTCTGCCAAGAAGTCGTTCTCCACGTCGGCATAGGCTTTTACCAAATCGGTGTTGCCGACTTGACCGATCTGCACGTAGATTTCGATGCCGTCCTCGGAACGGATCTCGCAGTCGGAGAGCATCACTTTGACGCAACGTCCGTCTTTCATCTCCACGTCCTTGAGACTCGAAGAGGTATGCACGTGGATCGTGTCGCAGGATACGATTTGCCGCTTAAATTCATCGATGCACATGAGAGATTCTTGATTCTGCACGATGTGCACTTCTTTTACAAACTTCGAGATATAGAGTGCTTCTTTGCATGCACCGTCGCTGCCGCCGTTTACGACGACGACTTTGCCCTTGAGACTTTCTTCACTTCCGAGCGGCCAGTGCTTGGTGATCTCTTGTGCCACGTCGAGCTCTTTTAATTTCACGCCGGTGGCGCAGATGACTTTCTTCGCATCGTATTCGCCCTTATCGGTGACGACGCGGAAACCGTCTTTCGTCGTTTCGAGCTTTTCCGCTGTTTCGATGGCGTACGGAATATGCGAGTCGTTCAATTGATCGATCAGTTTTTGTTTGAAACTCGGACCCGTTTCGTCTTTTCCAACGCTTGCATAGTGGCTCACTTTGGAAACGTGACCGATGAGTCCTCCGATTGCTTCTTTTTCCAAGAGGAGGATTTCCTTGCCGCGCGCTTTTGCATACACTGCTGCGCTGACACCGGCAGGACCTCCGCCAATGACAATGATATCAAACATTTTTTTCACCTCCGTTCTTCATTATCTCCCTTCTTTTCAAAAAATCAATTTCAGAAAATAAATCCGGGTAAAAACTTCGGCGAGATTTCGTTTTTTTGACATTTTGTTGATGAAAGGGGGCAAAGAAAATTCGTACGGTTCTTTTTTATGCATTCGTTTTTTTGTGCGCGTTTTCGGGTATAGAATGTTTGAGAAAGATCCATAAAGGAGGAAAACAATGCTCTACATCATACTGATCCTTGTCGTCGTAGCTTCGTGGCTCATGGCGACGTACAACCGTTTGGTCGGTGTCCGCGAAAAAGTCGCGAACGCCAAGGGACAGATCGCGGCGCAGATCGAATCGCGCTGGGATGCACTTACGAATCTCATCGATGCGACGAAGAGCTACACAACGCATGAGGCGGAGACTCTAAAAGAAGTCGTGAACGCCCGCGCAAGAGTGACCGATGGGTCGAGTGTCGGCGAAATGGAAGCGGACAATGAAGCTTTTCACTCCGCACTCGGAAGACTCATCGCGATCGGCGAAGCCTATCCGGATCTCAAGGCCTCGACGATTTATCGCGAGACGATGGCATCGGTCAACACGTACGAAAACAATGTTCGCCACGCACGCATGATCTACAACGACACGGTGACGAATCTCAACCGTTCCGTACAAGTCTTTCCCGCCAATCTCATCGCGGGAACGTTCGGTTTTCACAAAGAGGAGTATTTTCGAGAAACGGAAGAAAAACGTGAAATGCCCAAATGGAACTGATCGAAGACGGATCGTCTCCTCGGTCCTCGCGCTTCTCGTGCTCTTCATTCCGTCTTTTGCATTGGCGGCGGATTTTAAGAGCTGGGATACGGTCGTAACGCTCGAGGAGGACGGCACGGGGATCATCGATACGACATGGGTTTCCACAGAAGAGGACGGCACGGAGAAATACATCGTGATCGACAATCTTCCACCCGAGATGGAAATTTTTGATTTTGAAGTCAAGGACGAACGCGGAGCATATGTGCGCGAGGAGGGCGATTGGAATGTCGATCGCTCGCGCAAAGAAAAGGCGATGCGCTACGGCATTCACAAGAACGGCACGGCAAAAGAACTCTGCTGGGGCTATGGGGAATACGGCACGCATACCTATAAAATCCGCTATAAGATTAAGAATCTCGTCTTTCACCTGCATGATGCCGATGCGCTCAATTTTATGTTCCTAAATCGCGATATGAGCGAATATCCGGATCACGCAAGTCTTGAGATTCACGGACCGAGACCATTTCGAGAAGATGAAGTGAAGATGTGGGCGTTCGGTTTTGAGGGAGAGATTCATCGCACCGCGGAAGGGTTGATCCGCGTCGACGCCAAGGACGGCATCCCTCGGAACGGACATCTCACGGTGCTTCTTGCATTCCCGGAGGGGACCTTTGCATCCTCATTGCGGGTCGACAAGAGTTTTGAGGACGTCCTTACGCGTTCTCTCGAGGGGAGTTCCTACGACAGCGACATTGCACTCGGAAAGGGGGACGATGCCGAAGAAGAGGATCCCGACTGGGGAGATCTCGCCGTGATGGCGTTTCCCTTTTTGCTCATCCTCTTTGGAGGCCTCTCCAAGGCGGCGAAGCACAATAAGAAGCCAAAAACCAAATATCGCGGGGAATATTATCACGAGGTGCCCTACGAGGGAGCGTTCTACGACATCGCCTATTTTCTCGACGGAATGGGCGCGTCGGATCGCGAATTTCTCAGTGCTTTTTTCCTCAAATGGGTCATGGACGGACGGATTCGCACGACCGAAGCGGCAAAGAAATCAATCTTCGGCAAAGTTCAGACCGCCTTTGAGATTCTAAGAGAAGATACGGACGGCATGGATGTCGAGGAGGCGCATATCTGGAGGATGTTCCTTGCGGCGGCGGGGGAGGATCTGACACTCGATCCCAAAGAATTCGACCGCTATGTACGCACACATACTCAAACTTTTCGGAAGAATATGGATGCGCTCGTCGCAAATTCCGAGATCCGGATGAAAAAAGAGGATTTTCTCGCGACGACGACCGGATTTTTAGGTATTCCCAAGACGAAGAAGACGGAAAAGGGAGATATGCTTGAAGTAAATCTCTATCGGTTTAAGAATTATCTCAAGGATTATTCGCTTCTCTCCGAGCGTACGAGTATGAATGTGCACATCTGGGATCAGTTTATGATCTATGCGGCGACATTCGGGATTCTCGAGGAAGTCTACAAGGAATTTTCGAAACTCTATCCCGAGTATCGAGAGGTGACGAATCTCTCTCCGGAGGTCATCTATTATTCCAATTCCTATGCCATGCATATCGCACGCGCGGCGGCGGCACAAACGCGGATGGACAGTTTTGCCAGAGCGTCTTCGGGAGGCGGCGGTTTCTCGAGTTTTGGCGGCGGAGGCGGATCCTTCGGCGGCGGCTCGGGCGGCGGTTCGCGCTAGTATGAAATTGACAACGGAGTTTCAAAAACGAGGTGGTCTATGATCAGAAAAGCACGTAAAGAAGACTTTGAAAAACTATGTACCATTTATACGAGCGCACAGTCGTATATGGAGGCGCATGGGAATCCGCAGTGGCCGAAAGGACATCCGTCTCCGGAGGAGATAGCGAGCCTTATCGAGCGGGATGTGCTCTATGTCGTCGGAGATGATCCTCATGCGGCGTTCGCGCTCGTAGAGGGAGAAGATCCGACATACGGGTATATCGAGGGGGCTTGGTCAAAAAAAGATCCGTATCTTACCATTCATCGCATGGCTTCGGACGGCAAAATACGGGGTGTCGCAAGGGAGATTTTTGCGTTTGCGCGGGAAAAACATCCGTATATTCGCATCGATACACACAGAAAGAACAAGACGATGCTCCACGCACTGGAGAAATTCGGATTTCGAGCGTGCGGCGTCATCTATCTTGCAAACGGAGACGAGAGACTCGCCTTCGATTATTACGAAGATCCCGAAAAGAGATGAAAGGAGTCCATATGAAAAAAGTATCCCTTACCTATCGCATTCTCATCGGACTTGTGATCGGTGTCGTTGTCGGACTATTGGTCAATAAGATGCCCGCATCGACACTGCGCGATCAGATCCTCATCGGCGGTGTCTTTGAATTTGTCGGACAGGTTTTTTTGAGACTCATCCTGATGCTCGTCGTTCCGTTGGTCTTTGTCACTTTGGTGCACGGCGTGCAGGGCATGGAAGATATCGGTAAGCTCGGTCGCATCGGTGTGAAGACGGTTGTCATGTATCTTCTCACCTCCGCAATCGCCATCGTCATTGCGCTCGTACTCGGCAATCTCTTCCCGCCGGCAAAAGGCATCAATCTCGGAACCATCTCCGCGGTCGACGTCACACAGAAAGATCCCGTTCCGCTCGTTGACGTCCTCACGGGCATGTTCCCGAAGAATGTGTTCCAGGCATTCGGTGAAGGCAATATGCTCCAGATCATCGTCTTTGCCATTCTCTTCGGCATCGGCATGTCGCTCGTTTCGGAAAAAATTCCGACGGTGAAACGCTTTTTTGAAGAGATGAACGAGATCATGTTGCGACTGATCGCCTATGTCATGAAATTTGCGCCGATCGGCGTCTTCGGCTTGATTGCGAAGACGTTCGGACAACTCGGCGTCGCGGTCATCTTGCCGGTTGCCAAATACGTGGGACTCATCTACGTCGGTCTGATCATTCAAGCCGTCGTGGTCTATGGACTCATGCTCAAGGTCATCGGCGGGGTCAGCCCGATCCAATTCTATAAAAAATATTCCAAAGCCATGGGCGTCGCTTTCTCGACGGCCAGTTCCAACGCGACGCTTCCGCTCTCGCTCGAAATCGCGACGGAGGAACTCGGTGTTGACTCTTCCATTTCGAGCTTTACGCTGCCGCTCGGTGCGACAATCAATATGAACGGCACGGCGATCATGCAGGGCATTGCGACGCTCTTCATCGCGCAGGCTTACGGTCTACAACTTACGATTGCGGAAATGGCGACGGTCGTTCTCACGGCAACCCTTGCATCCGTCGGTACGGCGGGTGTTCCGGGCGCGGGCGCACTCATGCTTTCGCTCGTCTTGCAATCCATCGGTCTGCCGCTTGAGGGCATGGGACTGATTCTCGGCGTCGATCGTCTCGTCGATATGGGACGTACGACTATCAATGTCACGGGCGACAGTGTCTGCACAGTGCTCATTGCAAAGAGCGAAAAACTCTTCAACCGTGAAGTCTATGATCGCGACACCGTGAAGAAAGAAGCCGCATAGAAAGAAGCAGCATAGAAAAAATCGAATAGAAAAGAAGTTGCATAGAAAGGATGATTTTTTGGACGAACAAATGACCGAAATTGTCCGCCTCGCGACGCAGAAAGATCCGAAGATCATCGGCGTCACGGGGCGAATCTCGATCGGCAAAACCACATTCGCCCGTGCGCTTATGCACGCCCTCGAGAAAGAGGGACGAACGGTCGAGATGATCTCAACGGATGATTTTCTCTACTCGGACAAGGAACTTGAGGAGAAGAAGATAAAGGATCCGAGGGGTTTTCCGAAGACGTACGACAGCGCGTCGTATGAGAAGTTCTTATCCGCCGTCCGTAAGGGCGACGAGACGACGCATCGCGTGTATTCGCACGAAGTCTACGACATCACGGATGAAAAACGCATCTTTCGTCCGCAAGAGATCACGATCCTCGAGGGTGTAAATCTTTTCTACGACGAGGCGGATGAGATGATATTTCGCAAATATTTTGACTATGTCATCTATCTCGATCAGGATCCGAAAATCACTTGGGAATTTTATTTCTCGCGCGTGCATGAGCACATTGCCGCCGCGGAAGATCCCGACAATTTCTTCTATCCGTTCCGCTCGATGTCGGAAGAAGAGATCGAACGGATTTCGCTCGAGTATTGGAACGGAATCAATATGGAAAATGACAGACGCTACATCGCGCCGAGTAAGAAATACGCGGATCTCATCGTGATGCTCAATCGAGCGCACAAGATCTCGCAGATCGAAGAGTCGACTTTGGAGAAAGGGGTTTTAGGATGACGGATTATCGAATCGAACATGACAGCATTGGTGAAAAAAAGGTACCCGGAGATGCCTATTATGGCGTGCAATCACTGCGTGGGAACGAGAATTTCCCCATCACGGGACAACATCTGCACCCGGCGATGATTCGCGCACTTGCAACGGTTAAGAAAGCATGTGCGATTGCGAATGCGCGTGCGGGGATTCTTGATGAAAACGTAAAGGACGCAATCATAAAGGCCGCCGATGAAATTCTCGCAGGAAAATTCCACGACGCGTTTCTCACCGACCCGATCCAAGGCGGCGCGGGCACGACGGCAAATATGAATGCGAACGAAGTCATCGCCAATCGCGCGAACGAGATTCTCGGTGGTGCACTTGGTGCATACGATCACGTGCATCCGAACGATCACGTCAATATGGGACAGTCCACGAACGATGTCTATCCCACGGCGGGAAAACTCGGTGCGCTCATGCTTTTGCCCGCACTCGAAGAAGCACTCGATCTCTTACGCCAAGCCTTTTTGAAAAAATCGGAGGAACTCGACCACGTGATCAAGATGGGACGAACCCAGTTGCAAGACGCCGTACCGATTCGTCTCGGACAGGAGTTTAAGGCCTATGCAAGCGCACTCGCACGCGACGAAAGACGTATCGGTGAAGCGAAGAAGTCGATCGAAGTCATCAATATGGGCGGATCCGCCATTGGCACGGGCATCAATGTCGATCTCAATTATTTTGATCATATTGCAGGCGATCTCGCAGAACTGACGGGCATTCCGTTCCGACAAGCGGACGATCTCATCGACGGCACGCAACACATCGATTGTCTTGTCGAAGTCTCGGGTGTACTCCGCGCACTCGCCGTCGATCTCTCCAAGATCTCAAACGACTTGCGTCTCATGAGCTCGGGACCGCGCACGATGATTGGCGACATCAATCTCCCCGCAAGACAGAACGGCTCGTCCATCATGCCGGGGAAAGTCAATCCCGTTATCCCGGAAGTCGTATCGCAAGTCGCGTATCGCGTCATGGGGAACGATCTTACAATTTCGCTCTGCGCGGAAGGTGGACAGATGGAACTCAATGCCTTTGAGCCGGTAGCTTTCTATTCGCTCTACGAATCCATCACGACGCTCACACATGCGATGGAGACCCTCCGCACGAACTGCGTCGAGGGCATCACTGCAAACGAGGAAAAATTAAAAGGCGACATCGAACATTCCGTCGGCATCGTGACCGCACTCGTTCCGCATATCGGCTACGAGCACAGCGCGTCCATTGCGAAGAAAGCACTCGCGACGGGAAAGAGTGTACGCGCGCTCATCCTCGAGGAGAAGCTCCTCACGGAAGAAGAATTAAGCGAGATCCTCGATCCGTGGGCAATGACGAAACCGGGCATCGCCGCAAAGCATTTGCTCAAGGAAAAATAGGATCGCAAAAATACATCGCAAGAAAAAACCGCTTCGGAGAAGAAGCGGTTTTTTGATGTGTGTAAGAAAAATCAGAGTCGATATGCACCGCCGCGATCGGGACTGCCCTCGTTGTGGATGCGGCGTTTTTCTTCGATGGAATTTTCGAGCAGACGCGCGCAGTCGTCGGTCTCACGGAGTGCGCGCTCATAGTACGCGCGTTTCTCCGTCTCGGAGATCGGAGATTCGTTCTCAAAATTCAGGAACCAACCGTTCTCGAAATTTTCGTCCGCGCCGAGGAGGAACGCACCGCGATCGACAATGAACGATCCGCGGGGGACATACGCGAGCGGAGCGACGAAACCCTCGTTCTTCTGAAAAAGATTTTCGCCGAAGAGGAGTCTTTTTTTGTGTCCCGCGCCGAAGAGGTCGAGCATCGTCGGATAAAAATCGAGTTGAGAGCCGACTTTGCGGATCTCTTGCTGCGGCGTATCGTCGGGGAAGTGGAAGAGGAGGGGAATGTTCATCATCTCGCGCGGCGTGTACGCGTGCCCGAGGAAACGCTCGGCACTCGCACACTCTTCTTCTTTGTTCGCGCTGATGCCGTAGTGATCGCCATAGATTGCAAGGAGCGTGTTGTCGAGAACGCCCGCGTCCTCGAGTTCCTGCAAAAACTTCCCGAGCGCGCGATCGGCGTACGCGATGGCGTTGAGATAACGATAAAAAATGCCGTCGCCCACGCGCGGATCTCGGGGGAGTGAGCACGTCTCCTCCGGCAGATCGTAAGGATGGTGACTCGTAACGGTGATGAAGAAATCGTAGAACGGACGTCCGCTCTTGTGTTGCTCAATCACGACGGGTGCGCTCTGACGAAAGAAATCGGCGTCATCCATCGCGAGTCCGAGCCGCTTCGGATTCTCAAAGGTCTCGATGGAGTGATATTTTGCAAAGCCAATCTTCGGGTAGATCTTGTCGCGATTGTAAAAATCTTTGCGATTGCCGTGGAAAACGCGCGTGTCGTAGCCTTGCGCGCGTAAAAGTTTGGGTAAGCCGTTGAACTTCACCTTGCGGTAGAGAAAATAACTTGGGAAATAATCCGAGGGATAGAGCGAGTGATTCGTAGAAAATTCCGCGTCGGCGGTGTTGCCTTTGGAGATCATCTGATAGTAACGTGAGAAATAGACACTCCCCGGGAGTTTTACGAGCGCATTTAGAGTCGGGGTGATCTCGATGCCGCCCACGGTCTTCCCGATGGGAAAGGCTTCAAGACTTTCAAACTGAATGACAATGAGGTTCATGCCGCGCGCCTTGCCCGTCCACGCGGTATGGGGGACGGTTTTTTTGTAGCGCATGATTTCGTCGTGCGAGAGCGGGATCTTTTTCTTGGGGATGAGCGCGGAAAAAAGATCCATGAGATGGAAGACGAAGAGCTCGCGGTTTTTGAGGAGATAAATGCGTCTTTCGGAGCGGACGACAAATTCGAGCACGATCTCGCCGACGACGAGATAGATCCAGAGCGCTCCCGGGAGCGTCGCGATCCTAAGATGGTGAAACGCCATCTCGATCCGATAGCTCGCGTCGGGGAAGATAAAATAGAACGGGATGTCGATGAGATAGAGAAAATACCACGGATTCAAAAGTTCCTTGACGCTTCCCGCCGCACCGTCCGCAGAAAGAAAGGCAAGCGGAATCTCAGCGACACTCGGAAGGGCGTGATAATGCGAAAAATAAACCGTGTCGACGAAGAAACAGAGGCTGCCGAAGAGATAGAGGATCATGCGCGCGTAGACCATCGCGTGGGAAGCGAGTAGATCCGTGAGCGCATAGAGGATGGCACTGTGTAAGCTCATCGAAAAATAAAGATTTCTGCGTTCTTTGACATTGAGATCGTCATAGTTCGCGATATAAAATGAGCGTTTGAGCAAATTCAAGAGGAAAAACATCGACCATCTCTCCTTTCACGAGAATCTACTACCTATTATGCGCGTTCTTTCTCATTTGGGCAAATCCGGAAGCAAAAGAAGCGCGCAGATCCTCGTGGTATAATGGAATAAAGGGGAGAGGCAGATGGAAACATTCAAACAAGCAATCATGACGCGCGGCACGGTGCGTCCGGACAATGTATTAAGCGTCCCGTTTTTGAATCACTCGATCGACACGAAACTTTTGTGTGCGATGGGCGAAGAATGGAAGAACATTTTTGCAGACGAAGGGATCACGAAGATCTTGACCGTGGAGGCGTCGGGGATCGCACTCGCGTTTGCCGCGGCACTGGCGATGCATCTCGATTTCGTCTTTGCGAAGAAGACTTCGTCGAGAAATCTCGGCAAGAATGTCTATGACACGCGCGTGTTTTCGTACACGAGAGGAATGGAGTATCGGATGACGATCGCGAAGGATGCGCTTTGTCCATCGGATCGCGTGCTTCTCATCGACGATTTTCTCGCGATGGGGAGTGCCCTCGAGGCACTGCGCACACTCGCCGCGAAGACGGGTGCGACGGTTGTGGGCGCGGGCATTGCCATTGAGAAGACGTTCCAACCGGGCGGCGCGAGACTGCGCGCACAGGGACTTCGCATCGAGAGTCTCGCTCGAATCAAGTCCATCGATCCGTTGGAATTTGAGGAATAGGAGGCACGAAATGTACGACGTCATCATCATCGGCGCCGGCGCGAGCGGCATGTTTCTCGGCTACGAACTCAGAAATTGCGGAAAAAAGGTCTTACTCATCGACTCCGGCAAAAGCATTGAAGAGAGACATTGTCCCATCACCATGGGCAAAGTCGACAAGTGCATCGCCTGCCCGTCCTGTGCCATTATGACGGGATTTGGCGGAGCGGGTACGCTCTCCGACGGCAAATACAATCTCACGACGGAGTTCGGCGGGGACCTCCACCAGATCGTCGGCTACGACAAGGCAATGGAACTCATGCTCTATGTCGACGATGTCTTGGACGAACTGGACGGACGCACGAGTAAACTCTATTCAACGGCGGATACGGATCTCAAGACCCTGTGTTTACGCAACAATCTCCATTTGCTCTCCGCGAAAGTCCGACATTTCGGCACGGATCGCAATGTCGAGATTCTAAAAAAGATCTACGCGGAGATGAAAGACAAGATCGAAATTCGCTTCCTCACGACGGCGACGGGCGTGGAGAAAAAAGGCACGCATTTTGAAGTGACATTCGCAGACGGCGAAGTCGTATCGGGCGAGAAAGTTGTCCTTGCATCGGGACGCTCCGGGTCCAAATGGATGCACCGGACACTCACGGCACTGGGACTCAGTCTCTCGTCCAATCGCGTGGACATCGGCTTGCGCATCGAAGTCCCCGCCGAAGTGATGAAACACATCACCGACGAAGTCTATGAATCGAAGATCGTCTACAAGACCGTGAAATACAACGACATGGTGCGTACATTTTGCATGAATCCGTACGGACAGGTCGTCGCGGAGAACACGAACGGCATCATCACAGTGAACGGACACGCATACGCGGATCCCGAGAAACACTCCGAGAACACGAACTTTGCACTGCTTGTCACCAATCACTTCACCGAGCCGTTTAAGGATTCCAACGAATACGGCGAATCCATCGCGAGGCTCTCGAATATGCTCGGCGGCGGCGTCCTCTTACAGCGTTTCGGCGATCTCGTGAAAGGCAGACGCTCGAGTGCGCGTCGCATGGAAAAGTGTTTTACGCATCCGACGCTCAAAGCGACCGCGGGCGATCTCTCGCTCGTCATGCCCAAGCGTCAGCTCGACGACATCATCGAGATGATCTATCAGCTCGAGCGGATTGCGCCGGGCATGGCGAATGAAGACACGCTCCTCTACGGCGTCGAGGTCAAATTCTACAATTCGCGCGTGGACGTGTCGAGTGAATTTGAGACGAAAATCGCAGGACTCTACGCGATCGGGGACGGAGCGGGCATCACGCACAGTCTTTCTCAGGCTTCGGCAAGCGGCGTGGGTTTGGCGCGGATCCTCATGGCATAAATACACACAAAAAAGGAGTGCGCACTCCTTTTTTTCGTGGGAAAAAATTGCGCGGTGGGGACGGCGCGGCGCGCATTTGAGTGCAAGATACCCCGTGTGGTATAATGAGTACGTTATGAATATCGAAATGATGGTGAAGCTATGAAATCGACAGCGGCAATGCTTATGATCATCACGATCTTCTCGAAAATCTTCGGATACGGGAGGGATCGTCTGATGGCATATTATTTCGGCACGGGTCCCGTGGGTCGCGCACTGGTCATCGCGGCGACGATTCCGACGGTGCTCTTCGGAATGATTGCATCCGGCATCGCGACGGGTTTTATTCCGACGTATGCACGCATTCGCACCACACAGGACGAGCGCGAGGCGGATCGCTTCACGTCAAATCTCGTGAATTTACTCTTTGTCTTGACGACGGTCGTGGTCGTCACGGGTCTTATATTTGCAAAAGAGATCGTCTATATCTTCGCGCCCGGTTTCACGGTCGAGCGGGATACGACGGTCCTACTCACGCGTTTTGCGATCGTTACGCTCTACGGGACGGCGTGGGGGAGCGTCTTTCAGGGGTATCTTCAGATTCACGGCGAATTTATGGCACCGGCACTCATCGGGTTTGTCTTAAACGCGTTTGTGATCGTCGGGATGTTCTTGACTTCCAAGACGGGAAATCTCTTCTTTGTCGGCATGGGACTCTTACTCGGCGGGATCTTGCAATACCTCATCTTTATCCCGAGTCTACGTCGCTCCGACTATCGACATCGGATGATTGTCGAGCCGAAAGATCCAAATTTTTCACATCTCTTCGCGATTGGACTCCCCGTCATTCTCGGGGTTGCCGTGAATGACATCAATATTCTCATCGATAAATCCATCGCGTCCGTGATTTCTGCTGCGGGCGTGGTCAGCCTCAACTACGGCTATAAAATTTTTGCGTTCGTGACGGGCATCGTCGTGACGAGCATCTCGACGACGGTCTATCCCTCGCTCGTCGAGAGCGCGGAGGCGTCCGATACGGCGCATATGAAAAAAGTCTTCGGCGAAGCGATCATCGGCATGAGCCTATGCATTCTTCCCGCCATGGCGGGGATTCTCCTCTACTCCGAAGACATCGTACATTTGCTCTTCCACGGCGGCGAGTTCGGCAGCGAGGCGGTTCGGGATACCGCAACGGCACTCTTTTTCTACGGACTCGGGCTTCTCGGATTCGGTATTCGAGATATTGCGGGCAAATCCTTCTACGCCATGCATGAGGCGAAAGTTCCCATGCAAAACGCGTTTTTGGTCGTGTGCATGAACATCGTCCTCAATCTTCTGCTGTCCCGTGTGATGGGCATCGGAGGACTTGCGCTTGCAAGTGCGCTTTCGATCATCTTCGGGGCGGTCCTCATGACGAAGAGACTCTCTCGTCGCATCGGATCTTTGGGTCTTATGCGCCTTTGTAAAAATATCGTGAGAATCTCCATCGCCACGGCGGTGATGGGCGGGACCGGATTTTTCATTCATCGGTATCTCAGGATGCACATGAGTGTCAACAAAGCCTTTTTTCTCATTATGATCTATTCGCTCGTTTCATACGGGACGATGATTCTTCTTATGAAGATCGACGGCATGGACGAATTTCGACAAAGACTCAGGCAGAAACTTTCTTTTCGCGGCAAATAGCGCGGATTTCATCATATTCATGGAGGATATTTATGAAGAATAAAAAACTTCTCCTCATCCCCCTCGTCATCCTTCTTGCAGGTCTTGTTTACGTTTTTGTACTCAAGGGCAGGCTCTCATCGGGCGGCGGAGATGTCACGCGTGTCACGGAGACGACCACGGCGCGCAGTGAACGTGAGGAGAAACGAAAAGCGGAGTATAAGGAGTTTTATGTTCCGCTCAAACCTTTGGATAATCCCTATATTCCGACGCGCAAGACCGTGAAAGGTCTCTACATGAAGGCGCATGTCGCAGGCTCGAAGTTTCGTACGTCGCAGGTAAGTGCCTATGCCGATTACGTGAAGCGACTCATCGGCGAGAAGAAAGGCGCGGTGGACGAGGCAATCGAGAACGAAACCACGACGATCGAAAAGATGCTCGGGATCATCGAAGCGACGGAGGTCAATGCGCTGGTCATCGACATCAAGGAAGACGGCGGCTATGTGACATGGCCGACGGACATCAAGGGCGTCGCGGATATCCAGGGGGAACATCCGCTGGATTTTGAATATTATGAACCGCTCCTTCAATATTGCAAAGAGAAAGGGATCTACACCATCGCGCGTATCGTCGCCTTTAAGGATCCGTATCTCGCGGAGAAATTCCCCGAACATGCCATGCAATTAAAGACCGGCGGTCTGTATCGCGACGGCTCGGGTACGCCCTGGGTCAATCCCTTTGACCATTTTGTATGGGAATACGTCGTCTCCATTGCCAAAGAAGCGGCACTGCGCGGATTTGACGAGATCAACTTCGACTACGTGCGTTTCCCGGACAATGCTGCGGTGTATAACGAAACGGCGGATTTCCCGGGTAGAGACGGCAAGCGCAAAGACAAGAACATCGAGGATTTCCTCATCTATGCGGGAAAAGAACTCACCCCGTACGATGTCTTTCTATCCGCGGATGTCTTTGGCATCGTGACGCAATCCTGGGACGACTCCGACGACATCGGTCAGACATGGCGCAAGATCAGTCGCGTCGTCGATGTCATCTGTCCGATGATCTATCCTTCGCACTACGGAACCGGCTGGTACGGCTTCGACGTCCCGGATCAGGAACCGTACGATGTGACGCGCGCGGCGCTTCGCGAGGCGATCGAGAAAAATGCTTCGCAAGAGCATGTCCCCGTCATTCGTCCGTGGATTCAAGGCTTCACGGCGACATGGGTACAGGGCTACAAAGAATACACGCCCGAGGTCATCGCGGATCAGATCATCGCGGCGCATGAACTCGGCATCGAGGAATATCTCGTCTGGAATGCGGAGAATGTCTACGATCCCATGACTTTTGTCTATCAAGATCGCATCCACAAAGTCGATACCGATACGCAGGATCTCTTGGGGCGCACGGCACAAGAAGCACTCGAGATGTATCTCATGGCGCAGAAAAAGCAAAAGACGAAAGAGGAGTATCTCTTGACGCCTCCGGCACTGCGCACGAGCGAGTTCGATGACTTTGATCGCTATATCCGCGAGGTCACCAATCGCAAACTGTTTGAATACGGAATCGATGAGATCAGAGAACGCGACGGCGGCGGATACGAAGCCGAAGTGAGCGGTCTTTACAACAGTCTCTTGGGCGTTCACGAGATGGATCACGAACAGTTCTTGATCCTCAAGGAACACGGCGTTTGGAAAATTTACCAGGACTTTATTCGATTCGAAGATCGTGAGGTTCCGGTCGGCAATTAAGAAAAAGCGCGGGAAAGATCCTGCGCTTTCTTTTACAAACGGACTTTCTGCGTCATGCAGAGTCGAAGAAGGAGTAACGATGAAAAAATTCTTCGGAAAAATCGTCTACGGTTTCGGCAAAGGGCTCGCGTCGGTTTTCGGCGCGATTATTTCCGTCCTCGAGTGGTTCATCGAAGGCGTGCGTCTCATCGGTCGCGGCGTCGTCGCGGCGATCTTCGGGCTCGGTTGTTTTATCATCTATCTTTCGCCTTTGGTATTGGGCGCGATCTTCCATCCCCGCGTCTATCCTTTTGTCATCACCGTCATCATGATCGTGGTGCTCGGGAAGCCTTTCGTCTCCGCACTGAGATACGGTGCGTTCGTCCTCACGGAGACCATTATGGACTACGGGAAATATCTCGGCGGTGAGCGCGGCGCGTACAAATCGTTCCGCGATTTCTCGGACGAGTACAAGCGCATGCAATACGAAGAAGCGCGTGAAGCAAGGCGACGTGCGGAAGAGGCGAAGCGCGAACAATATCGACGCGAGCAGGAAGCGTGGGAAGAGATGTTCCGCGGTTTCTTCGGCGGAGGATACGATCCGCGCGGCGGATGGAACACGGGACAGAATCGCACGACGGGGGGTGGACAAAGCGGTGCGGGATCGTGGGGGAACGGCGGATATGATTTCGGCATGAGCCCCAATGCGCAGTTCTGCTCGGAATATGAAAAAGCCTGTGATGTCCTCGGCGTGCCGTATTCGGCGGATGTCTATGAGATCAAACTCGCCTTTCGCAAACTCGCGAAGCAGTATCACCCCGATGTCAATAAGGAACCGGGAGCGACGGAACGCTTTCAACGTATCAACGACGCCTATATGTTCTTAAACGACGAAAACATCAGACGCTATAAAAAATCCTGACGGAAAGTACGTCGGGATTTTTTTCGTTTCCGTAGGCGGAAACGTGGTATACTTTAGATGGATCAATGGATCAAATGTATACATTCGTAAAGGAGGAAACCATGTTACAAAAAGGACTGGATGTTTTACAAAAAGCACACGAGGGCTATTATGCCGTCGGCGCATTCAATTTCAGCAATCTGGAGTTCGCAAAAGCCATCGTCGAGGCGGCAGAGGAACTCGAAGCGCCGGTCATTCTCTCGGCGAGCCAAGGTGCGATCAAGTACGCCGGCATCGAGCAGATCGAAGCCATTGCGAAAGCGGCTGCGGACAACGTCAAAGTACCGGTTGTTTTGCATCTCGATCACGGCTCGGACATGAATATCATCTACTCGTGCATTCGTCACGGATTCTCCTCGGTCATGATCGACGCGTCGAAACATCCGCTCGACGAGAACATTCGTCTTACACGTCACGTTGCGGACATCGCACACGGCGTCGGAATCAGCATCGAAGCTGAGATCGGACGCATCGGCGGTGTCGAAGAACACATCGTCGTAGCCGAGGGTGAAGCGATCTACACCGATCCTGCCGAAGCGAAAAAACTTGTCGACGAAGCGATGGTCGATTATCTCGCCATTGCGGTCGGCACGGCACACGGCGTCTACAAAGGCGAACCGAAAGTCGATTTTGAACGCATTCGCGAAATCAAGAAACTCCTCAATATGCCGCTCGTCCTCCACGGTTCGTCGGGCGTTCCCGAAGCAACCATCAAAGAAGCCATTCGTGCAGGCATCAACAAGATCAATATCGATACCGATTTGAGACAAGCTTTTGCGAAGAGACTGCGCGAATACCTCGCGGAAAATCCCGCAGAATATGACCCCAGAAAGATCCTTGGGCCGACGCGCGAAGCGATCAAAGACGTCGTCAAGAAGAAGATCGAGATGTTCGGCTCCGTCGGAAAAGCATAGGAGGAGAACGTTGAAATTTTTTATCGATACCGCCAATGTAGAGGACATTAGAGAGATTGCAAGCTGGGGCGTCGTAGACGGCGTCACGACGAATCCGTCGCTCATCGCGAAGGAGGGGCGTGATTTTGAGGAAGTCGTCCGCGAAATCACGACGATTGTCGACGGACCGGTCTCCGCCGAGGTCATCTCGCTCGATCACGAGGGCATGCTTAGGGAAGCGCGTGAGCTCGCGAAGATTCACAAGAACATCACGATTAAGATTCCGATGACGAAAGAGGGGCTCATCGCTGTTCATGAACTTTCCAAGGAGGGCATCAAGACCAATGTCACACTCGTTTTCAGTGCGACACAGGCACTGCTCGCGGCAAAAGCGGGCGCGACGTTTGTAAGCCCGTTCCTCGGACGCTTAGACGATCTCTCTCAGCGCGGCATGGATCTCATCGAAGAAATCGTGGACATTTTTGCCGTTTCCGGCCTGGACACCGAGATCATAGCGGCAAGTGTGCGTCATCCCTTGCATGTGAAAGAGATTGCCATGACCGGATGCGACATCGCGACGATTCCGCCGGCTGTTTTTCGCAAGATGATCGAGCATCCCATGACGGATCTAGGCATCGACCGTTTTTTGGAAGATTGGGAGAGTGTACCGAAGAAAGAAGGGAAATAATGGATCGCAATCTGACCCTAAATCTCGTGCGCGTAACGGAAGTCGCCGCTATTCGCAGTGCGACCTATCTCGGACGCGGCGATAAGAACGCCGTGGACGGAGCCGCCGTCGAAGGCATGCGCGGCATGTTCGACGATCTCGACATCGACGGCATCGTCGTCATCGGCGAAGGAGAGATGGACGAAGCTCCCATGCTCTACATCGGTGAACAGATCGGCAGACGCGGGGAAGGCGATTTGCCCGTGGACATCGCGGTCGATCCCGTAGACGGGACGGAACTTGTCGCCAAAGGACTCGAAAACGCCATCGCCGTCGTCGCTGTTGCACCGCGCGGCATGCTTTTCCACGCACCCGATATGTATATGCACAAGATCGCGGCGGGACCGAAAGCGAAAGACGCCGTGCATATGGATTTGCCCATCTCCGTGAACCTCCGACGCCTCGCCAAGGCACTCGACAAGGACGTTTCGGAACTCACCGTCTCCGTCCTCGACAGACCGCGTCATGAAGAGATCATTCGTGAAATTCGCGAGACCGGCGCACGCATCAAGCTCTTTGCCGCGGGAGACATCCAAGCGGCGATTGCACCCTGCATGCCCCACTCCGGTGTCGATCTACTCATCGGGAGCGGCGGCGCACCCGAAGGCGTCATCGCGGCGGTTGCGATCAAAGCACTCGGCGGCGTGTTCCAAGCGCGCCTCGATCCGCATAGCGAAGCGGAAATTGCACGTTGTCACGAAATGGGCATTGCCGATCTCAACAAAATCCTCGAGATCGAAGACCTTGTGAAAGGCGACGATGCGCTCTTTGCGATGACCGGCGTCACCGACGGCGATCTCTTAAAAGGCGTCGTCAATCTCGGCAACGGTCGCGTCAGCACCTCGTCCATGGTCACACGCGTCGCGACGGGCACCGTGCGCATGGTCGATGCCGTACACATCCTCTCGAGAAAACCCGAATACTTCTAAAAATTGCAACAAAAATCCGACGGATTCTCCCCGCCGGATTTTTTTGTGCCAAAAGGATTTTGTAATGGATGTTTAACGTGCCCTCGAAATCGCGGATGCTTGAAAGCCGAAATCTTTAGGAAATCTTTAGGTTCCTTTCATGCTCGATCTATGCGCAACCGATACACTGAGCATGAAAGGAGGGATACCATGTTAGAAGTTCATGGATTGACCAAGTTCTATCGGAAGAAAAAAGTCGTCGATCGGCTTAGCTTTTCCGTCGCGCCCGGAGAAATTTTTGCACTCATCGGCACAAACGGCGCAGGAAAGAGCACGACGATCAAAATGATTCTGGGCTTGACAAAAGCCGATGCGGGAGAGGTGCGCTCCTTGGAAGAGATCATCGGCTATTTGCCGGAGACGCCGCATCTGCCGCCGTATCTTACCGCGAGAGGAGTGATGAAATACTACGGTCGTTTGCAAAAAATCGATCGCAAAACGCTCGAGGAGGAAATTGATGCGCTCATCGAGACGGTCGGTCTCAGTGATGAGCGTACGCGTGTGAACCATTTTTCCAAAGGTATGATCGAGCGTCTGGCGATGGCACAGGCACTTTTAGGTGATCCCGACATGCTCATTCTCGATGAACCGTGCACAGGACTCGACGTGTCGGGACGAAAGGACATGCTCACGCTCATCAGACGATTAGCGGATGAGGGCAAGACCATTCTCATCAATTCACATATTCTCGCCGATCTCGAAAAAATCTGCGATCGCGGCATGATTCTCCGTGACGGGGAATGTGTGCGGACGTTTGAGAAAACGGATCTTGAGGCGTCGACTCTCGAGAGGATTTTTGAAAAGGCAATGGATTCCGTCGTGACGAGAGGAGGAAGAACTGATGACTGTGATTGCTCGCTATCAAATCAATGAAAAACTGCATGAAAAGAGTTTTTACATGCTCACTGCACTCGGCATGGCGTTTCTCTTCGTAATTGCGTCGGGCACTGCGAGTCTTTCGGTCAATGGAGAGGCGGTCACGGGATTTCGGATGATGTTTCCGATTCTTCACACACTCGCAAACGCCTTGGCGTGCATGTTTGCCGCGCTCATTTCTTCGCCGACGATTCCCAAGGAGTACGAACGCCAATCGAGTCATCTCATTTGGTCGCGTCGCGTTACCCAGCCCGTCTATCACGGCGGTCTCACGCTCGCCAATTTTGCCATCGCCGCACTCCATGCGTTGGCTCTGACGCTCGTTCTCGTCGCGTATGTTCTGAGAGACGGAGAGGGTGTGTCGCTTCCCATGATGATCCCGATCTTCCTCTTTCTTCTCTTAAACGTGGCGGCGGTCGTCGTGTTTACGTCGGCGATGAGCATCCTCATGCCGGGAACGGTAGCACTGGTCTTGGGTATGCTCTTGAGTCTCTTCGGGATGGGGCACACGATGCTCGAGATGGTCGCGCGCACGATTGGCGGGCTTTCTTCGACACTCATCCGCGGACTTCTCACGATCGTTCCGAATTTTTACGGTGTCGCCGCAGAGGCGAGAAGAATCATGGCAGGTGAAACCGCGTCCCCGCATGTTTTCATCGCCACGCTTACGTTTCTTTATATTTCCACGCTCTTTCTCTACGCATTTCGGAAACGGGAGGCGTGAGATGAAAAAGAAATTCGGTATGGGGATCTATCTTCTCATTGGTCTTGTGCTTTTATTTTTCACGATCCGAACGGCGTCCATCGGACTCGATCCCGTAGATTGTAAGCTCTATGAACGTGCAATCGCGCTCGATGCGCGAGCGGGCGGCTTTGGATTTCCGAATTTCTCCGTGCAAAATTATTCCGTTCGCGTGAGCAACGGGCGCACGGACGAAGTCTTCCGGGACGGGCACCGGCATCGAGAAAGAGCCGCATTCGATACGCTCGTAGCGACGGCGCAAAAAATCGGTGACGAGTACGAAGTGATCCTCCCGACGTATCACGATTTTTCTACTTTTTTCGATTTCCTAAACGGTCTTGCAACCGCAGCGGAGGGCGGGGAAAATTTCTCCGCCGATAGATATTCTGAGGAATTTCACATCGCAATGCTCTTTCACGAGTCGTTTCATGCGTGGCAGTTCTCGACCATGACGGCTGAGGCGCAGGAAAAAATGGAGAGCCTCATGGTGATCGGAGAGGATGCTGAAAAAATCGTGAGGGAGGAAATCGATAGCGATCCCAAGCATAGGAAATCAATCCAAAATGAATTAAAATATCTATATAAAGCAGATCAAGCAAAGGATCGGGCGGAACTCACGGAGGCACTCGAGAACGCGCTGGAGGAAGAATCCGCTCGCCGAGAAAGTCTCAGCGACGGAGCCGTTTCGGCGGAAAGATTCTACGAAACGGTCGAGGGAACGGCGCGGTATGTGGAGTCCAAGGCCTATCGGGCACTCACGGATGAAGCCAGTTATCGTCGCGCGTATCTCAACGGGGGTGCGTATTTTGGCGGTTCGGAAAAATACTATCGGATCGGCATGATGAAGGCACTCCTCCTGGATCGCGTGGCACCGGGATGGCAAAAGGACTTTGCGCTGCCCGATGACCTCAGCGAGCAATTACGTGCGGCGATGGAAAAATGAAAGGGATACTATGAAAGACGAAAAATATGTAGTCTTGGCAGCGGATGACGAAAGAGAACTCCTCAACGCGCTGGAACTCTTTCTCGAGAAAGAGGACATTCTCATGTTCAAAGCCAAAGACGGTGCCGAAGCGCTCGAACTGTTTCATGAGTGCGAGCCGGATCTCCTGCTCCTCGACATCATGATGCCGTGCGTGGACGGGCTCGAAGTATTGCGGAGAATCCGGAAGAAGAGCAATGTCCCGGCACTCATGGTAACGGCTCGCGGCGAGGATTACGACAAAATCCTCGGTCTCGAACTCGGGGCGGATGACTACATCACGAAACCCTACAATCCGATGGAAGTGGCGGCGCGCGTCAAAGCGCAACTGCGCAGGTGGTATCACTACAAAGAGGACGATGAGAATCCGCAGATCCTTCAGGCGTTCGATCTCCGTTTGAACAAAACCGATCATTCGCTCACCCGGACGGGTGAGGAGATTACACTCACGGGGACGGAATATAAGATCCTCGAGCTCTTGATGTCTCACCCGGGGAGAATCTACACCAAACAGCAGATTTTTGAGCATGTATGGGAGGATCCCTATGTGGACGACGAAAGCACCGTCATGGTCCACATCAGCAATCTTAGAAACAAGATCGGCGACCGTTCCAAAGAATCGCCAAAAATCAGAACCGTCAAAGGACTGGGATACAGATTTGAAAAAGATAACGAGTCGTAGTATTTTTCCGAAGCTTCTCATGAGCTATTTTCTCTACGCGCTCATCGCGATTGCGATTCTTGCGGGCGGGATTCTATTGGAACTCTCGGTCATGGGGCGTGGCAATATGAAGAATCTCCTCCCGTCCGAAATGGTGACGGAAGACGGCACCTTGACGGATGCGTCGATGCTCTACGAATTGGGCGGCTATGCCGAGCGGCTCGACCGTTCGCACCGCGTCGTGCAAACCTACGGAGAGGGAGGAGAGAAGAAAAATTCTTATACCCTGGAAGAACTTCTGTCCCTCAACGCTTGGACGCAAAACGAAGATCCGTACGAGCATTTCTACGAGCCTGTCTCGGACGGCGGGGTACTCATTCACATTCCGAAAGACCGCATGAGCGTCCAGTTTAATTACACATTGCAGGGTGAGCCACGGTGGATTTTGATTGCCACGCTCTTCCTCTTGATCCTTGAGGGCGTGTGGATGAGCCGCATTTTTTACCGCAAGATCAAAAGTCCGCTGACGGAACTGACAAGCGCGATGCAGGCGATGCAAGACGGCAACCGAGATCTCAAACTCGACTTTCGCGCGGAGGGGGAATTTATCATTCTGCGCGACGCCTTCAACCGCATGATCGGGACGCTGCGCACCCGCGAGGAGGAAAACAAAGAACTCAAGAGCGCACAGCAACGGATGATCCTTGAGCTTTCGCACGACATTCGGAATCCGATTGCAACCATCGTCGCGTGCGCCACAGCCCTGGACGAAGGCGTCGTCTCCGAAAAAGAACTCAAATCGTATTATGCGACGATTTCTTCCAAGGCCAATCGCGTAAGCAGGATGGCGGACGATATGTTTACGATGTTCAAAACGGAGAACGCGGACTACGAGCTCGCCCTTGAGACCATCGATCTTACGGAATTTTTGCGACGCATGGGCGCGGATTTTTACAACGACGCGTTGCAAAAGGATCTTGAGATGCGGGTCGATCTTCCCGACGAGGCGGTTCCTGTCCGTGTGGACAAAACACTTCTCTATCGCGCGATCGGGAATCTCCTCTCCAATGCGATTCGATACAATGAGACGGGTCGTTCGGTCAGCGTCGCCATGCACGCGGATGAAAAGAACGATTTCGTGACGATTCACATCACGGACGATGGCAAACGGATCGATCCAGCCTTTGTCGAGAGGATGTTCGAGCCGTTCTCACGATCGGACAAGGCGCGGAAGACGGACGGCGGCACCGGCCTCGGGCTTACGATTGCGAAGAGCATCCTGGAAAAGCACGATGCGACGATCGAGTATCGGTATGCCGACGGTGCAAACGACATGACCGTCACGATGAAGAGAAACGAAAATCCGAACGATTGACCAAAACGATTGACCAATAAAAAAACCGCCCATGGGCGGTTTTTTTATAGTTCGGGGCGCGTTTCGCGCTCATTTTTCGGAGTGGCTTTTTTGCGTCCGGTGAGGGATTCAATGTATTCATTGAAGTTGTTGCCGTATTGCTTGAGAATTTCGAGGAGCGAGATGTCGAGATCCTTGTAGTCGGATGCATTCGCGGTCTCGGTCGGGACGGCGCGGTATTCCCAGTCCGCGGGGGTGATGCCCTTGTTCTTCGCGGGATCGTAGTGATCGTAGAACTGGACGAAGACTTTCTTCGTCTTAAAGATCGAGGGCGTGTCGGGACCGGCGAGTTTTTTGAGGAGTTCGTCGACTTCGAGTTCGACGTGGACGTCGTCCTGCTCTTTGGGTTCCGTGCCGGGCGCGAAGATCTCTTCTTTCACCGTGCCGCGTGGGTCGGCGTAGGAGAGGGCGGAGGGGAGCTTGCCGCTCTGCGTATCGACGGCGAGATGCACCATGCCTTCCGGTTCGGCGAATCGTCTGGGTTCAAGACCTGCCTGTGCGCGTTCCATGATGTTTCGCCAGAGTGTGATGGCGGTAAGGTTCGACTTGGGGACGAGGTGGATGCGCGCGTTGTCGCAGCCGATCCACACGCCGGTGACATAATACGGCGTGAAGCCCATGAACCAGACGTCGGAGGTGTCCTCGGTGGTACCGGTCTTGCCGGCGATGTCCATATTGCCGAGATTGGCGAGTCCCGCCGTGCCGTCTTTGGCGACGGTCTGGAGGATGGAATTGAGGACATAGGCGATCTGGGGACTGACGACGGTGGTTTCCTTCTGCGGATGATCGAGGAGGACGTCTCCGTTGGAGTCGAGGACGCGCTTAAAGGTGAGCGGCTCTTTGTAGACGCCGTCGTTCGCGATTGCGCCGTAGGCGGCTGCGACTCTCAGGGGACTGATGCCCTGCGTCATGGCACCGAGACCGAGTGCGGCGAGGTTCTCGTCGTTCACTGCGGGGTCTTCGGTTTTCTCGATAAAATCATCGTCCGCAGGGTTTTCGGAGATGATGTGATAGCGTCTGAGATATTCGAGCGAATTTTCGATGCCGACTTTCTCGAGCGAGCGCACGGTGCAGACGTTCGAGGACATGCGCAAAATCTCTCTTACGGTCATGATGCCGCGATATCCGCCGTACCAGTTTCCGGGCCAGAGTTCGCCTTTGGCATTGTAGAAAGGAACGTCGTCGACGGGGGTAGCGGCTGTCCAGCCGTTGTCGAGTGCCGCGGTGAACGTCGCGAGCGGTTTGATCGTCGAGCCGGGTTGCCTCGGTGCGGTTGCGCGGTTGAAGATGCGGAAGCCTTCCTGATCGCGTCCGCCCATGATGGCTTTGATTTCGCCCGTGCGATAGTCGATGACGACCGCCGCGGATTGCGGTTGCACGGAGCCTTTTGTGTCGGGATTGAAATAATTCCTCGAGATGAGGAGTCTCCCGGCGTCATCGGTCACGGCAAAATCCTTGTGCTCGTCGAGGAACGCTTTCTTGATGACGAGCGTGTCACCGTCCATATCGACCATGCCCGCATCGATGGCAAGTCCGCCGGGGCGGTGCGTGACGAGATTGTTCTTCTCATTGGTGGTGTAATAGCTTGCGACTTCGGTCGAGAGATTCGAATAAATCTTGACTTTGGGCGAGGTGATTCTAAGATCGCCTTGGAACGAAAATTCTTCGGGTCCGAAGACGAGCGCACCGTCGCCGTCAAAGAGGGCTTCTTCTTTATAGAAGAGGATTTTTCCGTCTTGATCGGTGAGATTGCCGGCACCGTCCGAGCTCCAGTTGATAAAGGGGATGTTCCCGCCCGCGGTGGCGCGCAGGACTTCGGTGAAATTCGAAAAGACATTCTCAAGCTCACGTTGCATGTCGACGTCGATCGCGGCTTCGATTCTGAGACCGCCGTTGTAGAGAAGATGCTCCGCGTCTTTCTCGGAGTAGCCTTTCTCGATGAGTTTCTGGACGACTTGGGTCTTCACGAGATCCGTGTAATAGGTGGTGAGGTTCTCAATGCGTTTGCGCTGCGGACGAAGGGCTTCGGCAATGTTCTCCTTCGCGGCGGCATCGTGCTCGGCTTGGGTGATCTTCCCGAGTTCGAGCATCTTGTCGAGGACATAGACGCGGCGGGATTCGGGAACGGGATTGTAGACGGCGATGTATTTCTCGCCGTATTCGTTCACTTCGCCGACGGATTTTTGATCTTTGATTTCATCGGGACGATAGAGCTTGTAGAGTGCAAAATCGGTGGGGCTCTTGACGGTCGCGGCAAGTGCGGCGCATTCGCCTAGTGTTAAATCTTTTGCGGATTTGGAAAAATAGGTCTGTGCCGCGGCTTCGACGCCGTACGCGCCCTGCCCGAGGTAAATACGATTGAGATACGCCTCGAGGACTTGTTCTTTCGAGAGCGTGGCGTTGAGTTGCACGGCGAGATATGCTTCGCGGATCTTACGCTCGAGCGTCTGATCGCCCGTGAGATAGAGATTGCGTGCAAGCTGTTGCGTGATCGTGGACGCACCGCGTACAATGCCGCCCGCGCGCATATTCTCGAGGATGGACGTGCCGATACCGATGGGATCGACGCCGATGTGCGTGTAGAAACGCTCGTCCTCGACGCTGACAAAAGCGTCCTGAAGTGCTTTCGGCATATCTTTGACGGAAATGATCGTACGAAATTCTTCCGTTTGAATTTTTTCGAGGACTTCTCCTTTGGAATCGACGATTACGGAGTTCTCGTTGAGAAGCGTATTGATCGACTTGGGATTGACCTCGGGTGCACTGCGTGCGATATTGACGGTCATGCCCCCAATGGCGCCCATGAGAAGTGCCCCGCAGATAAAAAGAACGAGGATCAGAATTTTGATCAATTTGCCGAATGTGAATCTGGGTTTGTCCATTGAGCAACCTCCTTTTATACTCGCGTTTATTATACCATACAGACCGGTTAAACCAAGATACGCTTCGGTTGTGATATACTTCTTACGGAGGGATTTCATGGAACGCATGATCTTGGCAGGTCGCAAAGAAGACGATCGCTTTGCTTATCAAATGCGCGAACTCGCGAAGCTTGCCGAAGCGGCGGGCGGCGAGGTCGTCGGCATCCTTACACAGGAAAACGGAACGATTGATCCCAAAACCTATCTCGGTAGCGGGAAAGTCGAAGAATTATCCGAGATGACCCGAGCACTCGAAGCGGATGCGGTCGTCTTTTTGTCGTCTCTTTCCGGTTCCAAAATCCGAAATCTCGAAAAAGCGCTGGACGTCAAAGTCATTGATCGCACGATGCTCATCCTCGATATCTTCGCTTCCCGCGCGACGACGAACGAGGGTGTGCTCGAGGTGAAACTCGCGCAACTTCGTTATCGACTTCCGAGACTCGTGGGTCTGGGCGGTTCGCTCTCTCGTACGGGCGGCGGCATCGGGACGCGCGGTCCCGGCGAGCAAAAACTCGAGACGGACAGGAGACATATTCTCCGCGAGATGGATCGCATCAAACATCGACTCAAGGAAGTGAAGAAACATCGCGATACGCTCGAGCGGGCGCGCGAGAGATCCGCGCTTCCGCGGATTGCACTCTTCGGCTATACGAACGCCGGAAAATCGACGATCCTAAACGCCGTCCTCGATCGATCGGAGAATCCCAAGACCGTGCTTGCAAAGGATATGCTCTTTGCAAGTCTCGAAACGCGGATGCGCCGTGCCGTGTTCCCCGAGGGGGCACCGTTTCTCATCTCGGACACCGTCGGCATCGTAAGCGATCTCGGAACGGAATTTGTCGAGGCATTCCAATCGACGCTCGAGGATATGAAAAACGCGGATCTCGTCCTCCATGTCGTCGACCTTTCGTCGCCTTATCACGCGGAGGAAGAGACGGCGGGAGAGGAACTCCTCGTGCGCTACGAGAAGACCGACGTGCTCACCGTCTACAACAAGAAAGATCTCGTCACGGAGAAGATGGTGCGCTTCCCGGAAGGGGAGCATCAAATCACCATCTCTGCGAAAGATTCTCGGGATATTCTTCGATTGCTCGAAAAAATCGAAGCAATGACCGATCCCGTACGTGAACACACGCTCCTCATACCGCACGAGAAAGCCCATCTCGTCTATGAGCGCGGGCTTACGATCCTCTCGGAGGAACATCTTGTCCGTGGCGTTCGCGTGACCGTGCGTGCGGGCGAACGCTTTTTGGGTGCGCTTACGAAATACGAGGTGGAACGATGAAGAGTGTCCATCGAACGGTCGAAGTGCGCTATGAAGAACGGCGCAGCCTCTTTATCACGCGCATGGTTCCTGTCGAGACGCAAGAGGCGGCAGAGGCGGTTATTGCCGCGGTGAAAGAAGAACACGCGCGCGCAACCCATAATGTCTATGCGTACATCGTGGGGACCGATCAACGAATCCAAAAGATGTCCGACGACGGCGAACCGAGCGGGACGGCGGGTATGCCGAGCCTTGAGGTCTTGCGGAAACGCGGACTCACGGACCTCGTCGCGGTCACGACGAGATATTTCGGCGGCATCGAACTCGGCGCGGGCGGACTCATCCGCGCGTATGCAAAGGGTGTCGTCCTCGCACTCGACGAAGCCTTAGAGATTGAAAAAATGCCCGCGACCAAAATAAGTCTCTCGATTCCGTATGACAAACTCGGCGCGATGGATTATTTCCTCGGGAGTGTGCGGAAAATTGCAGACGACAGAAGATATCTTGCTGAGGTGGAACTCGATCTCATTCTCCTCGATGTCGACAAGGAAATTTTTGTAAGACAAGCGGCGGAAATTCTCGGCGCGATTCCCGTGACAAGAGAAGAACCGTACGGGACTTTGGACGTACACGGCGATGAAATTTTAAGACCCTATGAGAACACACAAAGGAGTGAAAATGGATGAATACCGAACGAGTGATTGATGCCCTCGTCGATTGGATGCGAAACGAAGTGGAGTCCGCGGGAAAAGGCGGCGTTGTATTCGGCGTATCGGGCGGTGTTGATTCTGCAGTCACGGCATATCTTGCGCACCGCGCTTTCGGAAAGGATGCCCTCGGCATCATGATTCCGATTGAATCCGATCCCAAGGATCTCGAGGATGCGATGCTCGTCGTCGAGGATCTCGACCTCGCGCACGAAATCGTCGATCTCGAAGAGAGTTTCCATGCCTTTTTACGTGCGACGGGCGAAGTCGACAAATGGGCGGCATCCAACGTGAAGGCGCGTATGCGCATGGTAACCCTCTATTACTTCGCGCAAAAACATGATATGCTGGTCGTCGGCAGCTCCAACAAGTCGGAATTTATGACCGGCTATTTTACGAAATACGGAGACAGCGCATCGGACATCTTGCCGCTTGCGTCGTTCTATAAGACCGAGATCTACGAGCTTGCAGAGGCACTCGGTGTCCCCGAAAGAATCCGGACGAAAAGTCCGTCCGCGGGACTCTTCGAGGGTCAGACCGATGAAAAAGACCTCGGCATCACCTATGCGGAACTCGACACCTATCTTCTTACCGGCAAGGGAGAAGAACGCGTACGCGATCGCGTCGAGACGCTCAAGAGAAACAGTGCACACAAGAGAATTTTCGCGCCGATCTTCGACGCAACGAATTTGAGATAGGAGGACATCCATGTCAGGACATTCCAAATGGAACAATATCAAACAGAGAAAAGGCAAAGAAGACAGCAAGAGAGCGGCGATCTTTACGAAACTCGGTCGCTTCATCATGGTTGCGGCGCGTGACGGCGGTGCCGATCCCGAGTACAATTCCTCGCTCAAGGCAGCCATCGACAAAGCCAAAGCCGAGAACATGCCGAACGACAATATCGAACGCGCCATCAAAAAAGGCGCGGGCGGTCTGGACGGGGAGAATTTCGAGTCCATTCGATATGAAGGCTACGGTCCCGCGGGAACGGCATTTATTGTCGATTGCCTCACGGACAATCGCAATCGCACCGCGGCGGACGTGCGCCATCTCTTCGAAAAATCCGGCGGCAATATGGGACAGAACGGCAGCGTCTCTTTTATGTTCGACCGCAAGGGCATCCTCTATCTCGAACGCGGCGACATCGCGGAGGATACGATTTTTGAAGAAGCCATCGAGGCGGGCGCGGACGACGTCATCATCTATGACGACGGCTACGAGATCCTAACCGACCCGACCGAATTTGCGAACGTTTACAAGGCACTTGGCGAAAAATATCATTTTGAAGAGGCGAAGATCGGCTATATTCCGCAGAATACCGTCGCCGTCGCCGAAGAAAATCGCGCCAAACTCGAAAAATTCATCGACGGACTCGAGGACAATGACGATGTGCAAGAGGTCTATCACAACTGGGAGATGGATGCGTAAAGCCGTGGGCGCGATCGTCGCGCTCTCTGTACTTTTTGCGCTCCTCTACACCGCGCTCGAGGTGAATGCGTTTAACATGCGCTATTGGGAGAACTACCAAGCGCGTTTTGACATCACCGGGCGGACGGGAAAGAGCGAGACGGAGGTGCGAAGCGCTTCGGAGGATCTCGTTAAGTATCTCAAAAACGGAGACGACGCGCTCATGGAAAAACATTTTAACGCCCGCGAATGCGCGCATATGAAAGATGTCTACGCGCTCTTTAAGCTCGGGCGGACACTGCGCGTGTTGGCACTCGCGATCGTGCTCTGGGCGTGGGTCTTGGGAGGGTTCACGAAAAAGACATTCCTCTTCGGACTCTATGTCTGGGATGCGGTGATCCTCGTCCTTGGCGTGCTCATCGCGACGAATTTCTCTCGCGCATTCATCCTCTTTCACAAGCTCTTTTTTACGAACGATCTCTGGCTCCTAAATCCGAAGACGGATTGGATGATTCGCCTCTTGCCGGAGAGTTTTTTCCAAGGAATTGCGTTACGAACGGCGATTTCTTTCCTCGTGGGGCTCATCCTCATCCACGTCCTCACCATTTTCCGAAAGGAGAAGAAAGCATGAATCCAAAAATCATTGACCATACGATCTTAAATGCGGACGCGACGGAGGCGGATGTCGATCGCGTACTCGAGGAAGCCGTACGCTATCACTTCGGCGCGGTTTGCATCGAACCCGCATACATCGCCTATGCCAAAGAAAAACTCGCGGGCACGGATGTGCGCATTGCGACCGTGGTCGGGTTTCCGCTCGGCATGAATACGTCAAATGTGAAAGCCTACGAAGCCAAAGAGGCGGTAAGTCTCGGTGCGGACGAAATTGACATGGTGATGAACGTCGGTTTTCTAAAAGATCGTCGCGTGAAAGAGGTCGAGGAGGATATCCACAGTGTGCGAAAAGCCATTCCCGATCACGTGCTGCTCAAAGTCATCCTCGAGACGGCACTCCTTACGGACGAAGAAATTGCCGTGGCATGCAGAATTGCGGAAGAAGCGGGTGCAGATTTCGTCAAGACCTCGACCGGATTCGGACCCGGAGGGGCAAGCGTCCATGCGGTCGGCATCATGAAAGACACCGTCGGCGAACGTCTGGGGATCAAAGCCTCGGGCGGGATCGGCGATCTTGCGACCGCCGAGGCGATGATCGAAGCCGGGGCGACGAGACTCGGCATGAGTAAGAGCGTGCGCGTCATGGAAGAATGGGAGCGGGAGAATTAAAATGGCATTTCACATCAATCCTGTCGCCTTTCATATCTTCGGCATTCCCGTCATGTGGTACGGCGTCCTCATCGCCGTCGGGATTCTCCTTGGATCGACAGTCTCGTCGGACGAAATCAAAAGACGCGGTTTCTCCGAGGACGATCTCTGGGACGGACTCATCTGGGCGATCGTCGCAGGTGTGATCTGTGCGCGTCTCTATTATGTCGTCTTCGAATGGGAATTTTACGGCGCACATCCCGAAGAGATCTTAAACATCCGCGGGGGAGGGCTTGCCATTCACGGTGCGCTCTTAGGCGGCATCTTGGCATTTGCCGTCTATGCGAAAAAACGCAGACTGCCATTAAGTCTCCTGCTTGACATCACGGCACCCGGCGTCATCCTCGCGCAATCCATCGGCAGATGGGGGAATTTCATCAATCAAGAGGCGCACGGCGGACCGACGGATCTCCCGTGGGGCATCATCATCGACGGGGTCAAAGTACATCCCACGTTTCTCTATGAATCACTCGGAGATTTCCTCATCTTCTGGATTCTCCTGTGGTTCGCACATCATAAACAAGAGCACGACGGCGAAGTATTCTATCTCTATATGATTCTCTACGGCATCGTGCGATTCTTCGTGGAAGGGCTAAGGACCGACAGCCTCATGCTCGGACCTCTGCGCGTGGCACAGCTTGTCAGTATCGCAGGCATTCTGTGCGGAATCTTTCTCTTCGCACATGCAAGGAAGAAAAACCTGCCCTTGACCAAACAATAAAATACGGAATTCAAAAAAGACTCCTCGAGGGGTCTTTTTTTGTCGTCAAAATTTCCCCGTCCATTTTTCAAAAGAACAACGGGAAAACAGAACGGATGTTCTATTTTTATACGCGAAAAAGGGAAAAACATACAGAACAAATATTCTGAAATAATGAAAAAATCCCTCCACCAAGAACAAAAAAGAGAAGACTTTTTGAAGGGTTTTATAGAAATGTTGAAATAAAGGGATTATAAGAAAAAAACAAAATACAAATTACAAGAGCTTCTTTCTTCTTTTTACTTGCTTTCTCTGCAATCATGGGGTATTATTATAAGCAAGTGGAGTAAAATGGAGTGAAGTGGAGATAAGGTGGTGAGACGATGTTCTATGGTACATTTACCCATACGCTGGACGATAAAGGCAGAGTCATCATGCCCTCGAAGTTTCGTGAGCATCTTGGCATGACTTTTGTCATGAACAGAGGTTTTGACAAATGTATTGCCGTCTACACCAATGACGCATGGTCTCGTGTGATTGAGGAGACAAACGCCATGAGCTCCGTTTCGAGTGTTGTACGCAAGTTCAAAAGACAACTTTTTGCACTCGCATCCCAGAGCACACTCGACAAGCAAGGTCGCGTGGTCGTCCCGGCGGAACTTCGCGCACAGGCGAATCTCTCCGAACAGGTCGTCTTTGTCGGCATGGGCTGGTATTTTGAGGTCTGGGATAAAGACGAATGGGAACGCTACAATCTCCCTAAAGAAGACGATCTGACATTTGAACAACTTGCGGAGAGCTTGGACGGCTTCGTCCTGTAGAGGTGTACGATGGAATTTTATCACATTCCGGTACTGGCAGATGAGGTGATCGCAAGTTTCGACTTGCATGAGGGGGACGTCTTTGTCGATGGAACACTCGGCGGCGGGAATCATGCGGAGCGAATATTGAAGGCTTTCCCGGGGATTCGTCTTATCGGGATCGATCAGGACGAGGACGCACTCCGAGCGGCGCAAGAGAAACTTGTCGTCTACGGGGACAGGGTCACGTTCGTCCGCGATAATTACAGAAATTTACCGGTGATTCTTGAGCGCCTCGGGATTGGTGTAATTCACGGGGCACTTCTTGACATCGGCGTTTCCTCGTATCAGCTCGACGAGGGGGAACGCGGATTCAGTTTTCATCAAGACGCACCGCTCGATATGCGCATGGATCGCAGAAATGAAAAGACGGCTCAGGATGTCGTCAATGAATACACAAAAGACGAGCTGGCAGAGATCTTCTGGAAATACGGAGAAGAAAACTGGGGTTTACGAATTGCGGAATTTATTGTGCGCGAGCGGAAACTTCAAACGATTGCAACGACGGGCGATCTCATGCGCGTCATTCGCATGGCGATTCCGAAACGGGTGCGCGAGAACGCGCATCCCGGACGCAAAGTATTCCAGGCGATTCGCATCGAAGTGAACGACGAGCTCGGCGCACTCGAAGAGGGGCTGGGACATTTTGTCGACGCACTTGCTCAACATGGGAGACTCGCCGTCATCACATTTCATTCGCTCGAGGACAGAATCGTGAAACAGACGTTCCGAACGATGTCGCAGGACTGCATATGTCCCAAGGATTTCCCCGTGTGCGTCTGCGGTCATGTAAGAAAACTGCGCGTTCTTTCGTCGAAGCCGACGGTAGCGTCCAAAGAAGAATGCAAAAGAAATCCCCGCGCGCGCAGTGCCAAACTTCGCGTCGGGGAACGCGTATAAAAACAAGAAGACAATCTGTTGAAAGAAAGGGGTGAGCGTGTATGATGACCAACGAAATACCTTATGCGGGCGTGCGTTCAAAACTTCGGAAGCGCAAAAAGGTACGTGCGAAATCCCGCACGCAGGGGGCGAGTATCGTCTACGTCCTTGCATGTGTAACGCTCTTACTCACGGTTGCCTTTTTGCTTTATCGCGAAACGGAGGCGACGGTTCTTTCGAGAGATATCGCCGCACTCAAAGTCAAATCCGAAGAGACAATCGCGAAGAGAGATGCAATTCTTCGCGAACTCTCTCCGTATATGGCACAGGATCGTGTAGAAAAGGTTGCCAGGGATGCGCTCGCCATGGACTATCCCACGTCCAAGCAGACGGTACGCGTGGCGGTCGAGGGCGGTGCGCCCGTAGCGCACGAAGAAGTGAAACCGGAGGAGGAAGAACCCTCGGTAAACGTCCTTGCACGGATCCTTGCACTTCTCTTTGACGGGCGTGACAAGGTATGAAACGACGAGTCTACATCGTCTATTGTGTCGCGCTGATTCTCGTCGTTGTCATTCTCGGGAGACTTGTGAAATTACAGGTCGTCGATTCATCCTACAAGCGAGAAGCCATTGCCAACTCCAGAAATGTCGTCACCGTGCGTGCGCCGCGCGGAGACATTTTGGATCGCGACAAGAAACCGCTCGCAAAGAGCGCAAAGATACAGGTCGCGTACTTCGTTCCCGAGAACATCCCGGAGAAAGAACGCGCCGTTGTCAAGCGCGAACTCATGAATCTCTTCGCAATCGACGAGGCGAAGATGACGGAACTCATGGAAAAAAAAGGACATGTCGTCCTCAAGAGAGATCTTACGCAAGAGGAAGTGACGAAAGTCGAGAAACTCACCGGTGCCGACGGGGAAGGCGAAGATACGCTTCATACGACCGTCTATCTCAATATCGAGACCGGTCGCTATTATCCCTCCAATGTCGAGAGCAAACTCATCGGGTTTTTGGATTCCGAGGGGATCGGAGCTTATGGACTCGAAGCCTCGTTTGAAGATGAACTCTCGGGCATTGCCGGCAAAGAAATCCGTTCTCCCGGCAACAATCTCGACCGCGTGTCGACGGGCGGACTCATCTATCCCGCGGTGCAGGGCAATTCGATTGTAACGACGCTCGACGAAGGCATTTCGAATATCCTCTATGCAAAAGGCAAAGAGGCCTTTGAGAGACTGCGCCCCAAGGGGATGACCCTTCTCGCCATGGATCCCTCCACGGGAGACATCCTCGGGATGGAGTCGTTCCCGACTTTTGATTCCAACAATCCGCGAAAACCGCTCGACGCCGAGACGGCGAAAGCCTTTGAGGCGATGAACGAAGAAGATCGACTGAGTGCACTCTTTGAACTCTGGAAAAATCCGGGCGTTTCTTCGCTCTACGAACCGGGCAGCGTATGCAAAGTCCTGACGCTCTCGAGCGCCCTTGAGGAGCGCACGACCGACGATACCAAGACCTATTACTGTGACGGTTTCGTTCACGGGATGCCGGAAAATGTCGATATCCGATGCTGGTCGTGGAATGATCCGCACGGCGCGCAGAACATTGCGACGGCGTTCGGCAATTCATGCAATCCCGCTTTTGTCCAAGTCGGACACGAGGTCGGACTCGACGCCTTGTATCGCTATTTTGAAGGCTTCGGCATCGGTCAGATGACGGATGTCGATTTGCCCGCCGAAGTGCCGGGCGAACTCATGAAAAAGGACGATATCGGGCCGGTAGAATTTGCGACCATGTCTTTCGGACACGGGCTCGCGATGACGCCGCTCCAAGTGGCGACGGCAGTGAGCGCCGCGGTCAACGGCGGAACCCTCTATACGCCGCGCATCGTCAAGGAGGCGATTGACGCGTCCGGCAAAGTCGTGAAAGAATATCCGATTTTGCAAAAACGTCAGGTCATCAGTGCCGAAACGAGTGCGGAAGTTCGTCATTACATGGAGATCGTCGTGCGCGATTTCATGAAAGTGGCGATGGTTGAAGGCTATCCCATCGGCGGCAAGACCGGTACGACCGTCAAACTCGAACACGGCAAGTATAATGAAGATCTGCGCATCCATTCGTTTGTCAGCTTTTACCCGGTGGACGAGCCCAAGATTCTTCTTCTGATCGTGATCGATGAAAGCAACGCGGACGTCAATCCCTGTCTCCCGCTCTCACAAGAGATTTGGCGCGAGATCTACGATTATAAAAAATACGAACCCGAAAACTCGGTAGGCGAATAGGGGAAAGGAGCAGAAAATGCAGACATTCGGAGGACTACTCCTCTCGATGATTCTCTCGGTGATCATTGGAAAATTTTACATTCCGCTACTTAGGAGAAAACACGTCGGACAAAACATCCGTGAGGACGGACCCAAGAGTCATTATGCAAAAGCAGGCACACCGACGATGGGCGGCATCATTTTTATCACGGCGATTCTCATCACCGTCTTTGCGACAGGGAATACGGATCGCGTGTCGATCCTCGTCGTCGTCGGGATGTTACTCTTCGGTGCGATCGGGTTTGTGGACGATTATATGAAGATTGTGATGAAACGCTCGCTCGGCCTCGACGCGAAACAAAAACTCATTTTGCAGTTGGCGTTTTCTCTTGTTCTCATTCTCCTTATCGGTGTGCTATTGCAGTCGTCTTTCTTGCAATGGATTCCGTTTCGCCGTGCGTCTTTCAGTTTTTGGCTCTTTATTTATCCGATTCTCATCTTTGTCATCGTCGGCGTCGTGAACGCCGTCAATCTCACGGACGGTCTTGACGGATTGGCGGGAGGCGTGAGTCTTCCCGTCTTTTTGACGTATGCCGTCCTCCTCTTCCTACAGGGGAAAGCACCCGCCATTGCCCTCATCATCGCAGGCGGCATCATGGGCTTTCTCTTCTTCAACGCGCACCCCGCGAGCGTATACATGGGCGATACCGGCTCCATGGCACTCGGCGGGGCCGTTGTCGTGCTTGCGATCATCACGGATACCGTGTTTTATCTTCCGATTCTCGGAGGGATTTTTCTCATGGAGACGCTCTCGGTCATCATTCAGACGCTCTATTTCAGACATACGGGCGGGAAGAGAATCTTTCGTATGAGTCCGATTCACCATCATTTTGAACTCGGCGGCTACAAAGAAACGAAGATCGTCTCCGCCTTTACGATGGTTTCCATTGCCCTCGCGATGGCGACGCTCTGGATCTATACATGGAGTATGGCATGAGAATCCTCTTGTTCGGTTTTGGCGTGACGGGCATTGCGTCGGCAAAAGTCTTTGATGCCCTGTCGATTACCTACGACATCTTGGATGATAAGAAGATGGACGCACTGGAACGTGTGGTGCAAGAGGAAAATGTCCATCCGGATCGCATCTACCATGCGTATTCCGAGATCGAGAAGAAAGAGTACGACTATATTCTCAAAAGTCCCGGCATCCCGCCGAAGCACCCGACCGTAGCGCGGATGATCGAAGAAAAACGACCCCTTGTGAGCGATCTCGAGCTCATCGAGAAACTCCTTCCCGGAAGACACATCATCGGGATCACGGGGACGAACGGCAAGACCACGACCGTCTCTCTCGTGGGCGAGATCCTAAGACACGACGGACGCGAAGTCTATGTCACGGGGAATATCGGACGCGGCGCACTCTACGATGCGTTCTCGGCAAACTCCGGCGCGGAACTCGTCGTCGAATGTTCGAGTTTCCAATTGGAATTTGTCCATACATTTCACCCCGAAGTTGCGGGGATCTTAAACATCACCCCCGACCATCTCGACTGGCACGGAAGTCTCGCGGCTTACGAAAATGCGAAAGTGCGGATTGCGGCGTCGATGGAAGACGGAGATGTCTTCATCGCCAATGCGGATGATCCGAAGACTTCGGTCGCGACGCGAGCGATGAAAAAATCCATCTCCGTAGCGGGAAACGACGCGACGTACACGATCGAAGACGGTTGGATCTGTGAAATGCATGAGCGGATCTTGCCTGTGGAAGAAATCAAACTCGTCGGGCGTCACAATCTCGAGAACGTCATGATGGCGGTCGCCGTGGCACGTGCGAGCGGCGTAGAGTGCGCGGTGATTCGAGAAGCGGTGCGCGATTTTCATGCGGTGGCACATCGCATCGAGTTCGTGCGGGAACTGGACGGTGTACGCTATTACGACGATTCCAAAGGCACGAATGTCGACGCCTCGATCAAGGCGATCGAATCCTTTGACAAAGGCATCATTCTCATTGCGGGCGGCTACGACAAGAAAGTCGAGATCGCACCGCTCTTTGAGGCATTCGGCTCACGGGTCAAGGCACTCATTCTCCTCGGTGCGACACGCTTTGATTTTGAACGCGAAGCAAAAGCACACGGTTTTACAAATTACGAAATTGTCGATACAATGGACGACGCCGTAAAGACGGCGCACACCAAGGCACAGGCGGGCGATGTGGTGCTTCTAAGTCCCGCCAGCGCAAGTTGGGATATGTACCGCTCCTATGAGGAGCGCGGAGATCATTTCAAAAGACTCGTAAGAGCACTCTAGGGATTCGGAAAGGAGACAATCGATGAATCGAACGAAAGTAGACCGACAATTCATCTATGCGCTCCTTTTTTTGCTTGTCTTCGGCTCGGGTATGATTTTTAGCGCATCGTGGCCGCTCGTTGCCGCATCGGATGCGGGTCCCTTGTATTATCTCAAGAATCATCTCGTATTCATGGGGATCGGATTCGTTTGCTTCTTTCTCACGTCGATGACGGACTATCATCTGTACGCCAAATGGGCGCGCCCAATCTATGTAGTCGCATGGGTTTTGTCGTGGCTCGTATTTACGAGGTTCGGCACCAATCAGGACACCTTTGCGCGCAGGTGGATCATGGTCGGCGGAAGAACGTTCATGCCGAGCGATCTTCTCAAATTTGCATCCATCGCGCTCTTGTCGTGGATTCTCTCAAGGCATCGGGACATTAAGTCCTTTCAGGCGGCGACAGTACCGATCCTCCTGTTCATCGGCATTACAGTAGCACCGGTCTATTTTCAGCCGGACTTTTCCACGACCGTCACGATTGCGCTCACGCTCCTCGTCCTTTTTTACATCGGGGGCATGAATGTGAGACATGCGATTCCCGTCGCGGTGGCGGCGATTGCGCTCGGTATCTTACTCATCAAAGCGGATCCGGAGCGCATGAGTCGCTTCACGGCGTTTCGCGATCCGATGGCGGACTATCACGGCGATGGCTGGCAGCTCGCGCATTCGCTCTTTGCGGTGAGCTCGGGCGGAATCTTCGGCGTCGGGCCGGGTCTTTCACGACAAAAATATACGCTTTCGCAAGCACACAACGATTTTATCTTTGCCGTCATCGCGGAGGAATTGGGATTCATCGGTTGTCTCATCCTCATCGCGGTCTTCGGCTTTTTCGTCTATCGCGGGATCGCCAATGCGCTCGAAGCCAAGGACGCATTCGGACGCTATCTCGGACTTGGGATCGTGAGCCTTTTCGGCATTCAAGCGATCATCAATATGGCGGTCGTGCTCGGACTCATCCCGCCCACGGGCATCGGCTTTCCCTTTATCAGTTACGGCGGCAGTTCTCTGGTCGTCTTTCTCGCCATGGCGGGCATTCTCGTCAATATTTCAAAACATAGGAGGTTACAGGCATGAAACTCATTATTTCGGGCGGCGGAACGGGTGGACACATCTATCCCGCACTTGCCATCGTCGAAGAGTGGAAGAGAAGACATCCCGATGCCGAGATCCTCTATGTCGGAACGGCGACCGGACTCGAGTCGGACATCGTGCAGCGCACGGGGACGCCTTTTACCGCGATTGAAGTGGCAGGCCTTCCGAGAAAGATCAGCGCGAAGACCGTAAAGGCGGGCATGAAGCTCCTCAAGGGACTCCATGAAAGCGACGGCATCTTAAAATCCTTTCGACCCGACATCGTCGTCGGGACGGGAGGCTTTGTGAGTTTTCCCATCGTCTACCGCGCCGCAAAGAGAAAAATCCCCACGCTTATTCATGAGCAAAACGGCGTGGCGGGCATCTCCAATCGCATGCTCGGCAAAGTCGTCGATCGCGTGCTCCTTACGATTCCAGAGAGCGAGCGTTTTTTTGCGCGCAAAGAAATTCTCTCGGTTGTCGGCAATCCCATTCGTCAGATCTTTTTCAAAAAACGGGAGAAGAACTACGACGAATTCGGACTGGATCCCGAGAAGAAGACGGTACTCATCTTCGGCGGATCGAACGGCTCCGAGAGTCTCAATCGTGCGGTTGTGGATATCCTTAAGGATTTTCACGGCGCATACAATCTCATCTTCGTGCCCGGAAAGAGCGACTACGAAACCGTGATCCGCACAGTCGGTGAAAAACCATTCGTCACGATTCTTCCGTATCTCTACGATATGCCGGGTGCTTACGCGATTGCGGATCTCGTTGTCACGGCATCGGGAGCCATTACTCTCTCGGAGATCGCCGCGTCTCATCTTCCGTCGATTCTCGTGCCCAAGGCGTACACGACCGAGAATCATCAGGAGATGAACGCACGCTATTTTGAAAAACACGGCGCAGCGCGCGTGCTCCTCGAGAAAGAACTCACCGGGGAAACGCTCCGCACGATGATGGAAGAACTCTTGCAATCGGATCTCGGTGCGATGGCGGAAGCGGCGGGAAAACTCGCGACGCCGAATGCCCACCGCGACATCGCAGACGCAATGGAAGAGCTCATAGCGAGGTAGACCATGCAAAAGTTCAAACTCGGGAAAGATTCCATGATCAGCATCCTCTTAATCATCGCAATCGTCCTCGTCGTCATCTTGGGGTTTATCTATCTTTTGACGAACGAACGTTTCGGCGTCAAAACCTTTGAAATCATCGGTGCGGATCGTCTCGATCCTGCCGAAATTGCCAAAATGGCGGATATTCCCTACAAGACCAATGTCTTTCGCATCTCGACACGAGCCATCGGGGAACGCATTATGGAAAGCCCCTATGTCGAGACGGTCAAAGTCGAGAAGAAACCGCCTTCCAGCATTTTAATCACCGTCACGGAAAAACGCGTCATCGGCTATGTGAAACGCGACGGCATCTCCTATGTGCTCGGAGAAGACGGTGCGGTGCTCGAGTCGGGCGACAAGGCGCGCGTGCGCCCCACTGATCCGAAGATCGAGCTCGAACACATCAACACCGACGAGAAAGTGCTCATCACTCCGCAAGCTGTCACGCTCGTTTCCAAACTCCTCGCGACCAACTATTACGATCGCGTGCGTGGACTCGACTTTACGCGACAAAGCCCCGTTGTTCTGTTGGAAGGCGGAGGGCGTGTCGAATTTGACGCGAGTGGAGATCTCGATTATCAATTCCGTTTCCTCGAAGAGATCATACGATCGAACGAAGAAGCCGGGAAGAAAATTCAAAAGGTCATCTTCAATAAAGACAAAGATCCCGTCGTCGAGACGAGAGACGTGGGCGTATAGACCAACGAAAAACAACGCGTTTTTAGAAATCAAATCCATAGGAGTGTGGATCGAACGCACGGATCTATGCGTGAGGACTTGCACAAAGAAAGAAGGGACGAACGCGGATGTGGAAGAATGACCATCTAAATATTTGGTGCTAAAGAACAAAGCGTATTTCTTCGCTTGTGAAGGAGTGCCAAAGAAAGATATGCCGTGCAAAAATTTTTTTCGATCGGAAATTTTTGCAAACGGAGAAAAAACGCTTCGGCAATCTCAAAAATCGCGGCTTCAAAAAAGAGAAAGAGAAGAGATGAAATGAGGAAATATTCCATTTTGCTCAATTCTTTGCTATACTAGGGGCATAGATGTATCGATGATTTGAAAAGGAGGAACGATTTATGTTTGATATGGAAATTACCAACGACCAAATGGCGAAGATTAAAGTCATCGGTGTCGGCGGCGGCGGAAACAATGCAGTTGACCGTATGATCGAAGCCGGACTTCGCGGCGTCGATTTCATCGCCGTCAACACGGATTCTCAAGTGCTCCTAAACTCGGGGGCGGATACAAAACTTCAGATCGGACAGAAACTCACACGCGGACTCGGTGCGGGCGGCAATCCCGAAGTCGGCTCCAAATCCGCCGAGGAGAACAAGGGCGAGATTGCGGAGGCACTCTCCGGGACCGATATGGTCTTTATTGCAGCCGGCATGGGCGGCGGAACGGGCACGGGTGCCGCACCGGTCATCGCGAATGTTGCCAAAGAGATGGGCATTCTTACGGTCGGCGTCGTTACGAAACCGTTCGGATTCGAAGGTCGCAAACGTGCAAAACAGGCGGATCAGGGTATTGAAGAACTCAAGGCAAATGTCGACACGCTCGTCACGATCCCGAATGACAGACTTCTACAGGTAAGCGAAAAACGCACGACGATTGTCGAAGCGTTCAATATGGCGGACGACGTGCTGCGCAGTGCGGTACAGGGCATTTCTGATCTCATCGCCGTACCGAATCTCATCAACCTCGACTTTGCGGACGTCGAGAGCGTCATGAAAAACCGCGGTATCGCACACATGGGCATCGGCATGGCGTCCGGTGAGAACCGTGCGGTCGAAGCTGCGAAGATGGCTCTTCGAAGCCCGCTACTCGAGACGACGATCGACGGCGCGGAGGCGGTATTACTCAATATCACGGGCGACAAAGATCTCTCACTCTTTGAAATCAACGAAGCATCCGATCTCATCCGCGAGGCGGTCGACGACAATGCCAATATCATTTTCGGTGCAGGCGTAGACGAGAATCTCAAGGACTCGGTCAAAGTTACGGTCATCGCAACCGGCTTCGATCTAGAGAAGATGGAGAAGGATCGCGAAGAAAAACAAAAAATGGAACGTTTCAAAGCGACGGAGATGACGGTACCTACTTTTTTGCAGAGAAATTTTGACCGCTAACGCGCGGAGAAAGCCATGAAATGTCATTTTTGCGGTGCTTTGGACACCAAAGTCGTGGACTCGCGACCGACGGAAGACGGCGCATCCATCAGACGAAGAAGAGAATGCACTTCGTGCGGGAAGCGGTTTACCACGTATGAAAAATACGAGGAGAACAACACCGTCGTCATTAAGAAAGACGGCACGCGCGAACTCTACAATCCTTCCAAAGTCCTAAACGGCATGGTGAAGTCCTGCGAGAAACGACCCGTTCCTCTGGATGTACTCGAGGCGGCGGCTCAGCGCATCGAAAAGAAGATTTTGCGCGAACCGAGCGAGATCCCGTCGAGACTGATTGGCGAATACATCATGGAAGAATTAAAAGAGATCGACCCCGTGGCATATGTCCGCTTTGCGAGCGTATACCGCGAGTTTAAGGATCTCGACTCTTTTTCCGAAACGATCGATACGTTAAAAAGAGAAGGATAGCGAGCAAATCTGCTCGCTATTTTCATAGGAGGGAATATGCGAAGAAAAGATTTTATTAATGCGCTTAAAGAAACAAGTGTCATCATGGCGATTCAGAGCACGGAAGCCATGGATCGCGCCCTCCTTTGCCCCGGGAAGATTCTATTTCTCGTGCACGGGAATATCGGTTCCATCGATCACGAGATCGAAAAGGCGAAGCGTGCGGGGAAGATTCTTTTTTTACACCTCGATATGATCGAAGGAATGGCACTCTCGAGTGCGACGATCGACTATCTCAAGGCGAAACACACCGGAGATTTCGGCATCATTACGACCAAGAACGGCGTGGTGAAAGAATGCTATGACGAAGGCATCCCCGTTGTGAAACGCGTGTTTGCACTGGACTCACTCTCCGTCGATACGATCATGGAGCAAAGGGAGATGATCAAACGTGCGGATGCGGTGGAGATCATGCCGGGCTATGTGCCCGATGTGGTGCGCCGCTTCAAAGATACGTTCCCGAATAAACCCGTCATATCGGGCGGACTGCTCGCAAAGGAAAGTGAAGTCACGGAACTCTTGGAAGCGGGAAGTTCCGCAATCTCCACGACGAGCGAGGAACTTTGGTCGATGACTTGAAAACGATATTTTCACGTGATATACTCTTACAAAGATAAGTAAGCGCTGGAGAAAAGAGAGCAAAAGCTCTCTTTTTGCGCTTTTATGATTGGAGGAAATAGTATGTACATCTGTGCTCATCGCGGTTATAGCGAAACCTATCCCGAGAATACGATGCTCGCCTACAAGAAGGCGATCGAAGCCGGTGCGAACGGCATCGAATTTGACGTTCAGAAGACGAAAGACGGCGTGCTCGTCATTATGCACGACGAACGCGTCGACCGCACGACGAACGGGACGGGACATATCAAAGATTTTACGCTCAAGGAATTGAAGGCGTTGGAAATTCCCTATGAAGGCGGAATTGAACGCGTCCCGACGCTCGAAGAATATTTTGAATATATCAAAGATTTCCCTGATTTCGTCACGAATATCGAACTCAAGACCGGCGTGGTGCTCTATGAGGGGATCGAGAAAGAGACGGTCGAGATGATTCGCGCGTACGGACTGACGGATCGCGTCATCATTTCTTCGTTCAATCACCGCTCCATTCTCGAGGTCAAACGCATCGCGCCGGAGATTCGGGTCGGGGCGCTCACCGAGTGTCAACTCGTCGACGGACCGGGCTATGTAAAACGTGCCGGATTTGAGTACATTCATCCGAGCGCATACGGCCTTACGAAAGAGATTGTCGATGCCTATCACGCAGAGGGAATCGGCGTCAATATCTGGACGCTCAACGCGTATCCCTACGACAACAAAGCACTCGTCGACATTGGTGTGGACGGACTCATCCAGAACGATCCTTTTCGCATGCTCGCGGCTGTAAACGGCAAGTAGACCGATGTTACGGGATATTCATTGCTATCTTCTCGATATGGACGGTACGATCTATCTCGGGAACGAACTCATCGACGGCGCGAAGGAATTTTTGGAAGTGCTGCGCAAAGAAAAAATACGCGCACTCTTTCTTACCAACAACTCGTCCAAGAATCGCATGAATTATGTGGAAAAGCTCCGAAAACTTGGGATCGAAGCGACTGCGGAGGATATTTTCACATCCGGCGAGGCGACGGCGATGTACCTTCGGAAACGCTATTCGAACGGCGCGACGCTCTTTGTCCTCGGCACACCGCCGCTTATGGAAGAACTCGAGCATGCCGGCTTTGTCGTCAAATCCAAGCGCGAAGAAGGACTCGATGACGTAGATGAAGTGGTGCTCGGTTTTGACACGACACTGACCTATGAGAAACTCTGGGCGGCATGTGATCTCATCCGCGCCAAAGGCTCTTACATCGCGACGCATCCGGATTTTAACTGCCCCTTGGAGGGCGGTGCATTCATGCCCGACGCGGGTGCGATGATCGCATTCATTCATGCATCGACGGAAGTGATGCCGACGGTCATCGGCAAACCCGAGCGAACGATGGTCGATGCGGTACTCGAAAAATACGGACTGCAAAAAAACGAACTCGCCATGGTGGGGGATCGTCTGTATACGGACATCGCAATGGGCGAAAAAGCGGGGATTACTTCCATACTCGTCTTCTCGGGCGAGACGACGCGTGCGGACTACGAAGCGAGTACGACGCGCGCAACCTATACATTTCCCTCGGTCAAAGAATTGAAGGATCAAATCCTCGCCGAGAGAAAGGGGGATAAACATGTTTTCTACTAAGACCATACTCTTACGTCTGGTAATTTCGATTCTCTTGGGTTCCGTCATCGGTATCGAACGTGAATACAGCAATCGTCCGGCAGGACTCAGAACGCACGTCCTTGTCTGTCTCGGATCGTGCCTCATCATGCTCGTGTCCATCGACGGATACTCCAAACTTCAGCTCATGGGCGGGTTTCGTCATGCGGACGCCGCGCGTATCGCGGCACAGGTCGTCAGCGGCATCGGTTTCTTGGGTGCGGGCACGATCATGCACAATAAGAAGAGCATTGCGGGTCTTACGACTGCGGCGTGTCTGTGGGTGAGCGCAGGTCTCGGACTTGCGGTCGGGTGCGGGTATTATGCGGGTGCCATCGGCACTGCCGTACTCGCCCTCATTGTTCTCGTCGTCTTACGCAATGTCGAAGTGCGCGCCAATTTTTCGATTGAACGCACGCTTGAGATCATCATGAAGGACACCCCCAATGCGGGTGTGCGCGTCATCGACATGGTGAAAGAGAATCACGGCATCGTCCATAAGATCAAAGAGGTCAAGTGGGCGACCGACGACTCGGATTTTATCTATCTCACGGTGGATTACGCGATGCGCAAAGCCGAGAACATTCTCGCGTTAAACGACGCCTTGCGCGAGAATCCGGACGTCAAAGAGATCAGGCATCTCAGTGCACGCACGGAAGAATAGAGCCGATGGCTCTATTTTTTTGTCTCGTTGATGGGAAGTGCGGTTTGGGGTACTGTATAGACATGGAAACGAAATTATTTACATTTGTGCGCATAGCTGACGGCGACAAAGTCGTCGTCCTCGACAAGGTCGTGCGCGAAGGCTGGGAGGGTCTTACTTTCCCCGGCGGCAAAGTGGAAAAGAACGAGAGTGTACGTGCCTCGGCGATTCGTGAGGTGAGAGAGGAGACGGGACTATCCGTGGACGTATGCTATCGCGGCTTGCTTCGAAACATGGGAGCGTATGAAGAGACGGTTTTTCTCTACGACGCGACGGTCGTAGAGGGAGAACTCATCGAGCGAACGCACGAGGGACCTGTCCGGTGGATGAATGAGAAAGAACTCCTCGCGTCCGAGGGACTGGCGAGAAATTTTCTCGTCTATCATAAGGCATTGACTGATCCCGCGATCGAAGAGGTCTTCATCGACGGCGAGGACATCCTCTATGAAAGGAGCACGACATGACAAAAATGCAAGAACTCAAGGAAATTATCAAGAACAGCGACAACATTGTCTTTTTTGGCGGGGCGGGCGTCTCCACCGCGAGCGGGATTCCCGATTTTCGCTCGGCGACGGGACTCTACAATCGCAGATCGAACACCGCCTACAGTCCGGAATACATGCTTTCGCACGAATTTCTAGAAGAACATCCCGAGGAATTTTCTCGCTATTATAAAGAAAATCTCATCTATCCCGACGCAAGACCCAATAAGGCGCATCTTGCCCTCGCGAAACTCGAGCGTCTCGGGAAACTCAAGGCAATCGTCACGCAGAACATCGACAGTCTCCATCAGATGGCGGGGAACACCCGTGTCCTCGAGCTTCACGGGAATCTGCGCGATTATTATTGCACCCGTTGCGGGAAAAAATATACGCTCGACGAAGTGCTCCGGGAAAAGGGCGCGTCGCATTGTGATTGCGGCGGCTTCATCCGTCCCGATGTCGTGCTCTACGGAGAGGGACTTGATCAGACCGTCATCATGCGTGCGATCGAGGCGATCCGTGCGGCGGATGTCTTCATCGTCGCGGGCACGAGTCTCGTCGTTTATCCCGCAGCGGGACTCGTGAACTACTATCACGGTGACAAACTCATCATGATCAACAAAGAAGCCACGTCCGGCGACGCCCGTGCCGATTATGTTCTGCACGAGGATATAAGCGAAGTCATGGACGAACTGACACGAGATCTATGAAACTCTATCTCGTGCGTCACGCCAAGACCGAGTGGAACGCACTCGGACGTTTTCAGGGGAGTCTCGATTCCCCGCTCACGGATGAAGGGATTAAAAAGACCGAAAGACTCGCCGACGTGCTCCGAGAGATCCCGATCGACGGAGCCTATGTCTCCGCACTCGAACGCGCGCAAAAGACGGCGAACATTTTGCTACAAGACCGCGCCATTCCGCTTGTCGTCGACCCAAGACTCAACGAAATGAATATGGGGCGATGGGAGGGTATGACCCATGCCGAGATTCGCGCCGAAAGTCCCGAGGCACTCGAACGATATTTTGCGAACGAGATCGATTTTGCCGCGCCGGGGGGCGAATCCTATCGCGATCTCTACGCACGCGTGGAGGATTTTGTGCGCGCACTGCCCCGCACGGGCGACGTCCTCATCGTGACACACGGCATGACGCTCTTTTTCTTGACGGAAATTCTCAAGGGGAAAACAGTCGATCAGATCGGAAATGTTCACATTGCGGAGGGCGCGACCCTCACGCTCTATGAGGGCGAGGAAATTTTTCTGCCCGTGTATGAAGAACGCTCGCCCGGATCGGCGTAATCCTCCGTGACGGAAAGCGTTATTTAGATTATAATAAAGATGATGTTGGACACAAAGGAGGTGGAGTATGGCACGAGATGCGTTATGGATTGTTCGAGAAACGGAAGAAGAGTCCGAAAAGATGATTCTAGCAGCGAATGAAGAGGCGGAAAGGATCGTCGAGGACGCGAAAAAAGAAGCTCAAGAGCTTCTCAAGACGGGTCTACGCGCCGCGGAGAAAGAAGCGGAAGAGATTCTACTCATGAAGACGCGCGAAGCACAAGAAACGGTCCGTCCGATCCTCAAAGAGGGTGAGGAGAGGATCGAACGCATTCGTTCGATTGATGAAAAGACAATCGAGACGGCAAAAGAGAAGCTGAAAGAGAGGGTGATGAAGTGGCAATTGTAAAGATGGCGCGTTTTCGCCTCTTCGTTGACCACACCAAAAGAAATGAGGCCCTCGCAGCCATGCAAAAATTCGACATCGTTCACTTTGCAAAAGAAACCGAGATGAACGATGACCCGGTATTCAAAGAAGTGGATCGGGAGCGGATGCTTCGAGAAATCGATCAAGAAACCAAGGAGATCGAAGAAACCATCGCTCTGATCGCGGAAGAACTGGGGACAGGCAACAAGGAAGAGCTCTTTCCCCTCATCAGCTATCGCAAGCTCATGGAGGAAGGACGTAAAACAGAAGTCAAACCGATCGTCGATGACGTCAAGAATCGCGTCAAGAACCGCGCGCGCCTCACACAGGAACGCGCTAATATCGTCTTAAAAAAGCGTGAGTACGAGCCGTGGAAGAAACTTCGTCTCCCGCTTCGGGAACTCAAACGTACCGATCGCATTCCGATGACGCTTGCGACCATCCGCGGCGTGAACCTTGCGGGTTTTGTCGCAGTGTGGGAAGAACGCGGCTTTGTCTATGAAGAGCTTCTCATGACGAAGAGCATGGCGCATTTGGCACTCATCTATGATCCGAAACGGCAAGAAGAAGCGATCGCACTCATGCGTGAATACGGCGCGGTCGAAATCATTCTCGACGGCGACGATACGGTCGCGGGAGAGATGGAAAAGCTCGATGAGAGAATCGCATCCATCGATTCGGAAATCGTGGGCGAGGGCGAAGCGATCATGCGACACAAAGACGATCTTGCGACGCTCAAACTCCGTTTTGAGTATCTCGCCAATGCGAGGAAAATCGCGTCGGCGGAGGCACAGTCCTTCCGCTCGAATCACGTCGATATCTACGAGGGCTATCTTCCAGTGAACCTCACCGAACGCTTCGAAAAAATGCTTTCGATGTCGATCAAGGAAGGGTATTATCTCGAGACCGAGGCGGTCGAAGACGGCGATGATCGCGCACCGACGATGTTAAAGAGTGCGCCGCTTGCGAAGCCCTTTGAGGATCTTACGTTCCTCTATGCGGTTCCGAGATACGGCGAGATCGACCCGACACCGCTATTGGCGCCGTTCTATTGGGTGTTCTTCGGCATGATGGCGGGAGATGTCGGATATGGACTCTTACTCATTCTCGGGTGTCTCTTCTTATTAAAAAGCAAGACGATTTTCCCCAATAATAAGAAATTCGTGAAATTTCTCTTCGTGCTGAGTTTCAGCGTCACGCTCTGGGGTGCCGTTTATGGCAGTTTCTTCGGGAATCTCATCCCGATCCCGGGACTCATTAACGCCGAACGGGATATCAATACGCTTTTAATCATGTCGGTTCTTTTCGGCATTGTGCATGTCTTTGTAGGACTCGGCATCAAAGGCTATATGCTCATCCGTGACGGGAAGTGGAAAGACGCCGTGTATGATGTCGCCTTTTGGTATATGGCGGTCGGCGGCGCGATTCTCTTTCTCGGCGGCGGTGCTGCGAATTTCTCATCCGGTGTCATTGCGGCGGGAAAATGGATCATGATCGCCGGCATGGCGGGCATCGTCCTAACGGGTGGACGCGACGGAAAGTCCGTAATCTCGAAACTCATCGGCGGGATCTACTCGCTCTATAATATTTCGGGCTATATCGGGGACTTCGTCTCCTATACGCGCCTTATGGCATTGGGACTTGCGGGCGGTTTTATCGCGCTTGCGGTCAATATGATTACGGGAATGCTCTGGGGATCGGCGATCGGAAAAGTCTTCGGCGTCGTGGTCTTCGTCGTATTCCACTTATTCAATCTCTTCTTAAGCGTCTTGGGCGCTTATGTGCATACGGCGAGACTGACGTATGTAGAGTATTTTGGCAAATTCTATGAAGGCGGCGGGACGGCGTTCGAACACTTCCGCTCCGAACCGCATTATCTACGCATCAAAGATGAAGGAGGAATATAAATGACGGTCACAGAATTTCTAGTACAAAACGGCGGCATCTTCATGGGCTTTTTGGCAGTCGCCATCGCAGTTATTTTTTCAGGTATGGGTTCCGCACGCGGCGTCGGACTCGCAGGTGAAGCTTGTGCGGCAGTCGTCATCGATGAACCGAACAAATTTGCACAGACGCTTCTCTTCCAGTTGCTTCCGGGTACGCAGGGTCTTTACGGCTTCGTTATCGGACTGCTCATCACTTTGAGACTTACGCCCGCAATGCCTCTTGCAAGCGGCCTCATGTTCATCGGTGCGGCACTTCCCGTTGCCATCGTCGGTCTTGTCAGTGCGCCGGCACAGGGCAAAGTAGCCGTTGCAGGCATCAATATCCTGATTAAGAACCAAAGCCAAGTCATCAAAGGCGTCATCTACGCCGTCATGGTCGAGACCTACGCCATCCTTGCGTTTGTCATTTCCATCATCCTCGTCCTTCGCATCCCGGCATAGGAGGCTTCTATGTCAAATCTCGATATCATCGTAAAGGATATTAAGGACAACGCGTTCCAACGCAAAGAAGAGATCCTCGACGATGCTCGGATGACAAAGGAACGCATCCTTTCTCAAGCGAGAGAGCAAAACGAGACGAATAAGCGCGACACTCTAAGACGCGCCGAAGAAGACGGTAATTTCCGCAAAGAACGCTATATTACGACGGAAAAAATCAAAGTGAGAGACCGCATCCTCATCGCCAAACAACAGGCGATTGAAGAGGTGATTAAGCGCGCCGTCAAGGAACTCGAGAGCATTTCCGAAGAGGAGCTTGCAAGTTCGGTCAAACGCGCCATGGAAGAACACCCGGGCTATCAACTGGTGTTGCCGCGACGCTATGAGAATGCATCCGTCTTTCATCCGTGGAATCCGACCTTTGCGGATGAAGTTCGCTCCGGTTTCCGACTCGTAGAGGGTCATATGGTGTTAAGTTACGATTTTGAAGAACTCATCACCGCGAAGAGGGAGGAATTGGGAAAAGAAGTAGCTAAGGCACTCTTCTCAGAGGAGGTGTAGGGTGGAAAGAGATAAATATGTACAGGTGAGTATGGTCGTCCGTCGCATGGAACTGGATCTTTTGAAGAAAGAAAAGATGCAGACGCTTGCAAGTGCCAGGGACTACGACGAAGCACTCGCCCTTTTACAAGACACACCCTATGGGAAGTTTCGCGAACAAATGGATCGCAAGCAAGACTATGAGACAATGATGAATGCGGCACTCAAGGAAACCTATGAGGAGATTCTCTCCTATCTTGAGGATTCCGAGGTCGTCGACATTCTCATGGTCAAGTACACGCTCCACAATCTCAAAGTATTCGTCAAATCAAAGATTTTGAAAAAAGATCTCTCCGGGATCTATTACGGCTTCGGTCTTGTCGACATGCAGAAGTTCAGCGAGGAATTCGATCGGGAAAGATTTTCCGAAGAGAATGACCCGTACGGCAAAGCGGCAATGGAGATCCTAAAGGACTTCGAGGAGAATAAAGATCCGCACAGAGTCGGACTCCTCTTCGACCAGTTTTATTTTCGGATGCTCAAGGAAGTCGTAAAACCCGTTCCGGGCACACTCATGGCGCATTATGTCTATGATTCGATCGACTTTACCAATGTCAAGACGGCGTTTCGCATTACGGCAAAAGACCTTACCATGAGCGGTAAGGAAACGGCTCTTTTTGAGGGCGGGGAGATTTCGCTCCACGATTTTGAAGCGATCTATCACAAGGAGATCCCTGACGTCGTGAAGGCTTTGAGACAAACGCGGATCGGTTCCGCACTCGAAGAGGGACTAAGACAGTACGAAGAGACGGGAGAACTTGCCGCATTTGACAAGGCGATGGAGGACTATCAAGTCAAACTTCTCGCACCGGGCAGAAAAATGACATACGGTCCGGAAGTCGTGTTCGGTTTCCTCCTTGCAAAGGAAATCGAGATTCGCAATCTCAGAATTATCCTCGCAGGGAAACTCACGGGACTCGACGGACCCGAGATGACACAAAGGTTGCGTGATCAATATGTATAAGATTGCAGTCATCGGGGACAAGGACTCCGCGCTCGCATTTCGTGCGCTCGGCGTGGATGTCTACACCGCATATGAAAAAGATGAGACCAGAAGGACGATCGACCGCTTGGCGGATGAAGGATACGGCGTCATCTATCTTTCTGAGAAACTCTCGACTCTGATTCCCGAGACCCTCGAACGATATAAGACAAAACCGGTTCCCGCAATTATTTTGATTCCGTCGAGCACGGGCTCACTCGGCATCGGTAAAGAAAAGATCCTGGAGAACGTCGTCAAGGCGGTCGGATCCAATATCTTGTAAGGAGGCTCACTTGAAAGAAGGCACAATCATCAAAGTAGCCGGCCCTCTCGTCGTCGCAGAAGGCATGGATAGCGCCAATGTCTACGACGTCGTCGAAGTCGGCAAGCATAAACTCATCGGTGAGATCATCGAGATGCGCGGAGACCGTGCATCCATTCAGGTTTACGAAGACACAACGGGTCTCGGGCCCGGAGAATCGGTTCAGTCCAAAGGCTATCCGCTCTCCATTGAACTCGGACCCGGCATGCTCGAGGAAATGTTTGACGGGATTCAACGCCCGCTCGACCATCTGCGCGCAGCAGCCGGAGACTTCCTCGTCAAAGGTGTGAGCGTCCCGAGTCTCGATCGTACGAAAAAATGGGATTTTTTGCCCGTCGTGCGTGAGGGAGACGAGGTCGAAGAAGGCGACATCATCGGTTCTGTTGACGAAACCACCGTCATCAATCATAAAATCATGGTTCCGCCCGGCGTTCACGGCAAGATCCTAACCATCAAGGCGGGATCCTTTACCGTGGATGAAACCGTCTGCATTGTCGAGACCGAGAAAGGGAAAAGGGAACTGTCGCTCATGCAGCGTTGGCCCGTTCGTCGCGGTCGTCCTTATCGCAAAAAACTCGACCCCAACGTCCCCCTTATCACCGGACAACGTGTCATCGATACGTTCTTCCCGGTTGCCAAAGGCGGCACTGCAGCAATTCCGGGACCTTTCGGCTCGGGCAAGACCGTCGTCCAGCACCAGCTCGCGAAATGGGCGGATGCGCAGATTGTCGTCTATGTCGGCTGCGGCGAGCGCGGCAACGAGATGACGGACGTCCTCATGGAATTTCCGGATCTCGAAGACCCCAACACGGGCGAATCCATCATGAAACGCACCGTCCTTATTGCGAATACTTCCAATATGCCGGTTGCGGCGCGTGAGGCATCCATCTACACAGGCATCACCATCGCGGAATATTACAGAGACATGGGCTATAGCGTCGCCCTCATGGCGGACTCTACTTCCCGTTGGGCGGAAGCACTCCGTGAGATGAGCGGACGCTTGGAGGAAATGCCCGGGGACGAAGGCTATCCCGCCTACCTTTCGAGCCGTGTTGCCGATTTCTACGAACGCGCAGGACGCGTCATCGCGCTCGGAAATGACAAACGCGAAGGAGCCCTCACGGTCATCGGCGCAGTCAGCCCTCCCGGCGGCGATATCTCCGAGCCGGTTTCGCAGGCGACCCTTCGAATCGTCAAAGTCTTCTGGGGACTCGACTACGCGCTTTCCTATGCACGCCATTTCCCCGCCATCAACTGGCTCAATTCCTACAGTCTTTATCAGACGAAGATGGACAAATATCTCGACGAACACGTCGAAGCGTCGTTCTCGAAGAACCGCATTCGCGCGATGAGCTTGCTCCAAGAGGAGGCAAGTCTCCAAGAGATCGTGCGCCTCGTCGGTCGCGACGCGCTCTCGGAATCCGATCAATTAAAACTCGAAGTGACCAAGTCTCTTCGCGAGGACTTCCTCCAGCAGAACGCGTTCCACGACATCGACACCTATTGTTCGCTTGAGAAACAAGATCGCATGATGCGTCTCATCCTTAATTTCTACGACAAAGCGCGTACGGCACTCGAGAAGAAAGCCTATCTCAAGGATCTTCTAAGTTTGCCCGTTCGCGAACGCATCGCCCGCGCAAAAAACATCGAAGAGACGAATCTCATCGAGTTTGAAAAGATCGAAGAAGCGATCGAAACCGAAGTAGCCGGGCTCTTGGAAGGAGGCAGTGATGTTTAAGGAATATAAAAGCGTCACCGAAGTCGTCGGACCGCTCATGGTGGTCGAAGGCGTCGAAGGTGTGAAATACGAAGAGCTTGTGGACATCATTCTCCAGGACGGGACGAGAAGGCGCGGTCGCGTGCTCGAAATCGACAGAGACAAGGCGATGGTGCAGATCTTCGAAGGCTCTTCGGGCATCAATCTCAAGGACACCTCGGTTCGTTTCCTCGGGAAACCCTTGGAACTTGCCGTATCCGAGGATATGATCGGACGTATCTTTGACGGTACGGGCAAACCCATCGACGACGGCCCGGCACTCATCCCGGAGAAGCATCTCGATATCAACGGCTATCCGATCAACCCCGTTGCGCGTGACTATCCGTCCGAGTTTATCCAGACGGGCATCTCCACGATCGACGGACTCAATACGCTCGTTCGCGGACAAAAACTTCCAATTTTCTCGGGATCCGGTCTTTCGCACAACAACGTTGCTGCACAGATCGCGCGTCAGGCACGAGTCCTGGGCAGCGACGAGACCTTTGCCGTCGTCTTTGCGGCGATGGGCATTACGTTCGAGGAAGCCAATTTCTTCATGGAAGACTTTCAGAAGACGGGCGCAATCGATCGCGCAGTCATGTTTATCAACCTCGCCGACGATCCCTCGATCGAGCGTATCTCGACCCCGCGCATGGCTCTTACTTGTGCGGAATATCTCGCGTTTGAGAAAGACATGCAAGTCCTCGTCATCATGACCGATATGACGAACTACGCCGAGGCGCTGCGTGAAGTCAGTGCCGCGCGTAAGGAAGTTCCGGGACGTCGCGGATATCCGGGGTATCTCTACACGGATCTCTCGACGATCTACGAGCGTGCGGGAAGACTTCGCAATAAGAAAGGTTCCATCACGCAGATTCCGATCCTTACCATGCCGGAGGATGATCTCACACACCCGATCCCGGATCTCACCGGCTATATCACCGAGGGGCAGATCATCCTCTCGCGCGAACTCTACAAGCAAGGCATCGAACCGCCCGTCAATGCCATCCCAAGCCTCTCACGACTCAAGGATAAAGGTATCGGCGTAGGGAAGACGCGCGAAGACCACGCGGACACGATGAACCAGCTCTATGCGGCATACACCGCCGGACGTGAAGCGCGCGAACTTGCCGTCATCCTCGGCGAAGCGGCGCTTTCCGACGCGGACAAAGCATTTGCAAAATTCGCCGAAGAATTTGACAAGCGCTATGTTAACCAGGGATATTACACCAACCGTTCGATCGAAGAAACGTTGAACCTCGGCTGGGAACTCTTGTCCATCATTCCGCGTGCGGAACTCAAACGTATTCGGGACAGTTTTATTGAGAAATACCTTCCCGGCGCAAAGACGAACAAAGAAGGAGAGGCATAATGTCCATTCTCGCTGTCAACCCGACCCGTATGGAGCTATCCACGCTCAAAAAAAGGCTCGTTACGGCGAAGCGTGGACACAAGCTCTTAAAGGACAAACAAGACGAACTCATGCGCCGGTTCATCGAAAAAGTGCGTGAGAATAAAAAAATGCGCGATGAAGTCGAGAAGGAACTCACCGACGTCTTCCACGCATTTGTCATCGCCTCCTCCGAGATGAGCCAGAACGTACTCGAAGCGGCAGTCGCACTCCCCAAAGAGGAAATCTACGTCGACATCGTGGAGAAGAACGTCATGAGCGTCATCATCCCCGAGATGCATTTTGTCCGCAGTGCGAAAGAAGGCATCTTTCCGTACGGCTTCGCACAGACGAGTGCCGAACTCGATGATGCGATCTATCGCCTCAACGACATTATGGAGAGACTCCTCGCACTCGCCGAAGTTGAAAAATCGTGCGAACTCATGGCGGACGAGATCGAGAAGACAAGACGCCGTGTCAACGCGCTCGAATATCGAACCATCCCCGATCTCGAGGATACCATTCGATTTATCCGCATGAAACTCGACGAGAATGAACGCGCGACCATCACGCGACTCATGAAAGTCAAAGACATCATCGCGAAAACTGCATCGTAATCCAAATGACCGCACCCGATCCGGTGCGGTTATTTGATGCCAAGACGCAAGGAAGATACTTCCCACATGAAAACGCTCTCCGAGAAAAACGCCCGCAAACCTTAGAATCAAGCAGTTTTCATAAATATTTTCTCGCGCATGAGAAGTCTTTGTGCTATAATAGGAAACAATCAATTGAAGCA
>CAMYOU010000004.1 GCA_947283485.1 uncultured Peptostreptococcaceae bacterium | reverse complement strand
ATCGAGTAAGCAAAATGCTTACTCGATGAAGTCCAACTTTATGGGGTCACTCTAAATCGCCGTGCTTTTTTGATGCGCCGAGAAAAGAGGGTTCATTCTTACGATGTGATAGAACGGATGCAAAAAGGGGTAGATACGTAGATGAGAAAGGGATGCGCGATCGATCTCACGGCAAAATATTTTACAAATTCGGTCGAATTTCCTTTACAAAGCTGTTGGACGGTGGTAAGATAAAGCTATACCACAGGAGTATATAAATAATGTGTGGAGGCAAAAGGGTTATTTTTTTTCCGCAAGAGGAAAACCTTTAACCCGGGAATAGGTGAAGGAGGTATTCTATGTATTTTGGAACGACTGCAGAGCATGAAGCGCTGCGCAAACAAGTGCGAGAGTGGGCGGAGGCGGAGATCAAACCGATCGCGTTCCAACTCGATCAGAACAATGAGTATCCGAGAGAAAAGATCCACGAATTCGCGAAGACCGGACTCATGGGCATTCCGTATCCCAAGGAATACGGCGGCATGGGTTTGGATGTCAAATCCTACGCCATCGCTGTCGAGGAACTTTCGAGAGTGGACGGCGGCACGGGCGTCATTCTTTCCGCGCACACCTCGCTCGGGACCTATCCGATCTTTGCATACGGCACGGAAGCACAGAAGAAGAAATATCTCGTTCCGCTGGCAAAAGGAGAGAAACTCGGCGCATTCGGACTTACCGAACCGAACGCAGGCTCGGATGCGGGCGGCACGGAAACGACCGCAGAGCTTGAGGGCGATTATTATATCCTAAACGGCGGCAAGATCTTTATCACGAACGCTCCCGAAGCGGACACCTATGTCGTCTTCGCGGTTACGACCCCGGGCATCGGTACGCACGGCATCAGCGCATTCATCGTCGAGAAGGGCTGGGAAGGCTTCACATTCGGCGATCATTACGACAAACTCGGCATTCGTTCGTCGACGACGGCGGAACTCATCTTCAACAATGTCAAAGTTCCGAAAGAAAATCTCTTGGGACAAGAGGGTCAAGGTTTTCGCATCGCGATGGACACGCTCGACGGCGGTCGTATCGGGATCGCGGCACAGGCACTCGGCATTGCACAAGGTGCGTTTGAAGAAGCCGTCGCTTATACGAAAGAACGCGTTCAATTCGGAAAACCCATCGCACGTCAACAGGCACTTGCTTTCAAGCTCGCCGACATGGCGACGAAAGTTCGCACGGCAAGACTCCTCGTCTACTCCGCAGCGGATATGAAACAAGCACACGAAGCGTACGGCGTCGAGTCCGCAATGGCAAAGATGTACGCATCCGACATTGCACTCGAAGTTTGCAACGACGCACTCCAGATGCACGGCGGCAACGGCTATCTCAAGGGCATGCCCGTTGAGAGAATGTACCGCGACGCGAAGATCACGACCATCTACGAAGGTACGAACGAGATCCAAAGACTCGTCATTTCTTCTTCGATCGTCGGCAAAGGGCCGAAGACCAAAGGTGCCAAAGCCGCAGTCGTAGGCAAGGCGGAAGGCCCCATCACCGGCGTGCGCAAACGTGAAATGATCAAAGCCGACTCGGCACAAGAAGCCGTCAACATGCTCGTCCAAGCACTCAAGAAAGACGGCTACGACTTCTCCGTCGGCATTCCCGAGAACACTCCGATCGCCGAAGCGGAACGCGTCGTTTCCATCGGCAAAGGCATCGGCGGCAAAGAGAACCTCAAGATGGCACGCGACGTTGCCCATGCGGCAGGCGCAGTCCTCGGTTCTTCGAGACCCGTTGCAGAGACCATGAAACTCTTACCGCTCGATCACTATGTCGGCATGTCCGGACAGAAATTCCGCGGCAATCTCTACATTGCACTCGGCATCTCCGGCGCAAGCCAACACTTAAAGGGCATCAAAGACGCATCGACCATCGTCGCCATCAACAAGAATCCGGGTGCTCCGATCTTCCGCAACGCCGACTACGGCATCGTGGGAGACATCACGGAGATCATGCCGCTTCTTGCCAAGGCACTCGGCATGGGCGAGAAGAAACCCGCACCGCCCATGAAGAAAGTTCGCCGTTCCAAACCGCGCAAGCTCGCACCCAAGGATGGCGTCTATGTATGCAAAGGCTGCGGATATGAATATGATCCGGACCTCGGAGACCCGATCGGCGAGATCGATCCCGGCACAACTTTCAGAAGCCTACCGGATGATTGGGTTTGCCCGAACTGTGAAAAAGAAAAATCCCAGTTTGTCGAAGCCGATTTCCCGGCTGATCGCAAATAGGTCTACGAAAGCGAAAAGGAGTGTAAATTATGTATACCGTTAGAAAAGTCGTCGACGATCTCTATTGGATCGGCGTCAATGATCACCGCACCCATCTCTTTGAGAACATCTTCCCGATTCCGGAAGGTGTCACCTATAACTCCTATGTTCTTCTCGACGAGAAGACCGTTCTCTTCGACACCGTTGATTGGTCGAGCGGCAGAGATTTCCTGAAAAATCTCCATGATGTTCTCGACGGACGTCCGCTGGACTATATGGTCATCCACCACTTGGAACCCGACCATGCCGGCATGATCGAAGAGGTTGCCGTCCGCTACCCGGATGCCAAACTCATCGCCTCCGAGCAAGGGTTTGAAATCATGAACCAACTCGGCATGAAAGTTGCCGACGATCGCAAACATATCGTCAAAGAGGGCGACACCGTCACATTCGGCAAACACACCCTCGCATTCGTCGAAGCGCCGATGGTTCACTGGCCTGAAGTCATCGTATCGCTCGACGTCACGAACGGCGTCCTCTTCAGCGCGGATGCATTCGGCACCTTCGGTTCGCTCGACGGCAAACTCTTCGCCGACGAAGTGGACTTCGACCGCGATTATCTAGACTCCATGAGAAGATATCTCAACAATATCGTCGGAAAATACGGCCCCTTCGTTCAGGATGTCCTGAAGAAAGCCGCAACGCTTCCGATCAAAGTCATCTGCCCGCTCCACGGACCGGTCTGGAGAAAAGATCTCGGTTATATCATCGGCAAATACGACACCTGGTCGAAATATGAACCCGAAGTTGAAGGCGTCATGATTGCCTTTGCGTCCATGTACGGCAACACCGAATATGCGGCACAGGCACTCGCAACGGCACTCGTCGAACGCGGCATCACCGATGTCGTCGTCCACGACGTCTCCTCGACCGACGTTTCCTATCTCATCGCCGATGTCTTCAAGTATTCGCACATCGTCCTTGCAAGCCCGACCTACAACCTCGGCGTTTATCCGAAGATGAAAGACTTCATCAACGATATGGCGGCACTCAATGTCCAGAACAGAACCATGGCTCTCATCGAGAACGGCAGCTGGGCATGCACCTCGGGCGACCTCATGGAAGAGATGATCGAAGAGAATTTGAAACTCGTTGATATCCTTAACGACCGCATCACCATCAACTCCTCCATGAACGAAGCGAACGCAACCGACCTCTATGCACTCGCCGATGCCATCGTCGATTCGATGAAGACCATCCGCGAAGCAAAGGCAAAAGCAAACAGTTGATTTTGGAACCAAAGAAAAGAGCGCTCCCGAGCAAGGGGCGCTTTTTTTGTACGGCTCGGCATGAGTCGCCATGCTTGCGACTGCCATCGAAAAAACGCGCGCACGCGAATTCTTCTTCTCGACGCTTTTCTTCTTTGGCTGCGCGAAGATTTGTGATATGCTTAGGAGAGAATTTTTTGGAAAGGGGCAGCCATGAAGAGAGCATTTCGCTGTACGGCATGTGGATACACCGCACCCAATTGGTTCGGACAATGTTCCAAATGCGGAGAGTGGGGCACGGCGGAAGAGATCGACGTGCCGAAAAACGAAAACAAACAGGCACCGAAGAAAACATCTTCCGCGTCGCGCACGCCGGTGCGTCTCAAGTCCATCGAGGCGACGGGCGAATCACGGATCCTTACCGGAATCTCGGAACTCGATCGCGTGATGGGCGGAGGACTCGTCGCGGACGGCGTTTCGATCCTCACGGCACCGCCCGGAGTCGGCAAATCGACACTCCTCTTGGAACTCTCCGGGAGACTCGACGCCATGGGGAAGAAAGTCCTCTACGCGTCGGGCGAGGAGAGCGAATCGCAGATCAAATCGCGCGCGGAAAGGATCTTGGGGGCACAGTCGAATTTTTATGTCCTTGCGACGGATCTCTTCGACGACGTGCTCGCCGCACTGGACGAGGTGAAACCCGATTTTGTCGTCGTGGACTCGATCCAGACGTTTCGCCTTGCGGAATATACTTCGCGCCCGGGGACACCCGTGCAGACGATGGAATGTGCGTCGCGCATGGTCGCGCGGGCGAAAGATAAGACCCATCCTTTCCACGTGTTTTTTGTCGGGCATATGACAAAAGACGGCAAGATGGCGGGACTCAGGACTCTTGAGCATCTCGTAGACACGGTCGTTTTTCTTGAGGAAGGCGAGGACGCAACGAGTCTGAGACTCCTCCTCTCTACGAAGAATCGTTTCGGTCCGACGGGCGAAATCGGTCTTTTTGAAATGCGCGAGGAGGGACTCGTGGAGATCACGGAGCCGGACGATTATTTTGTCACCAAGCGAAACGGCAATGTCCCGGGGAGTGCGCTTGCGATGATCAAAGAGGGTTCGCGTTATCTCATGGTCGAGGTGGAGAGCCTCGTAAGCCGCAGTTTTACACCCTATCCGCAGAGACTCGGGGACAGTCTGAGACGCGACGAACTCAATACGCTCATCTCGATCCTCGAGGAGCGCGTAGGCGTGCGTCTCTACGACAAGAACGTCATCTTAAAGACCACGGGCGGGATCCGCCTCTCGGAACCGTCGGTGAATCTTGCGGTCATCATGGCAATTGCGTCTTCCGTGAAAAACGTCGCGATCCCTACGGGCGATGTCTTCATCGCGGAAGTGGGACTCACGGGCGAGCTCAAACGCGTCCCGTCGATCGAATATCGTGTGCGCGAACTCGACAGGCTCGGCTACAAACGCGTCTTTGTACCTCGGGGGACGAAGATCAAGACCGATTCCGTCGAAGTCGTGCCGACCTCTCACGTGCGCGACGTGATTCGCGAAGTCTTAGGTGAACGCCATGGATCGTAGCACGCTTCGCCGTATGAAACGAAAAGCCGCGCGCAGACGCAGACTCTTTTTTCTGGTGTTTCTTCTCATCCTCGTCGCCGTCGTTCTCTTTCTCTACCTGCACGGACGGCGGATTGAGCCGGATACGCCCGTCGTCGATCATCTCACTACGGAAGAAGAAAAAATGCTCGCGGAAATCGAGACGAGCGGAGACTATCCCGCGGATCTCGTCGAGACCGCGCAGAAATTCCCCGAGACGATCCGATTTGTCTATCATTATCTCCACGAAGACACGACCGTCCCGAGACCCGAGGAGGGCGGCAGAGTCCCGCACTATCTGCAATGGGATACGCGTTGGGGATATAAGCCGTATTGCGAGAGCTTTTTTGCCTCGGCGGGTTGTGGACCCACTGCCCTCGCGATGGCGATTCACGGCGTCAACCCTGACGCGGACGTGACGCCCTACGACATTGCCGAACGCGCGGAAACTCTCGGCTACGCCATCCCCAATGTCGGCACCGATATCGCGCTCTTTCCCCATGTCGCACCCGAGTACGACGTCACCTGCAAGACCATCGGACGCGACAAAGCGACATGGAAACGTATACTCGATCACGGCGGCACGATCATCCTCAATGTCGGTCCCGGAGATTTTACACATTACGGACATTTCATCGTGCTTGCGGAATATGCCGACGGAAAATTTCTCGTGCACGACCCCAACAGTATCTTGCGCTCCCGACTTTGGAGCTACGAAACATTAGAAAGGCAGACAAAATTCGCATGGTGCATCAACCGAGACTCATGATCTTTGATTTTGACGGAACCCTTGTCGACACTTCTTACGAACTCACCGCCCTCATGGCAAGCGTACTTCGAGACTACGGGAAAGAACCCGCAAGCCGCGAAGAAGTCATGCGCGCCCTCGGCGACGGACCCAGAAAACTCATGGAGCGGATCCTAAAACTCCGCGCCATCGACGCGAGCGAACTCGACACCGCACTCGATCTCTATCTTATGCGCTATGAGAAGAGCTCGCCGAAAGCTGCGGACATCTATCCCGGCATCCCGGAGACCCTCTCTACGCTCCGCGCACGCGGCGTGAAATGCGCCATCAACACCAACAAACCCGAAGACATCGCCATCCGCGTGGCGGGAGATCTCTTTCCCGGTCTCTTCGATCTCGTCGTCGGCGATCGCGTCGACAAAAAACGCAAACCCTCCGGCGACGGTGTGCGGGAAATTTTGCGAGCACTCGAGATCCGTCCCGAAGATGCCTTTTACATCGGCGACACCGCCGTCGACATCGCGACTGCAAGAGACGCGAACGTCCCCGTCATCGCTGCAAGCTGGGGCTTTCGCACGCGCGAAGAACTCGAACGCGAACACCCCGACCGCGTCATCGATCACCCTCGCGAACTCTTCTAACACGACCGCACTTCGGTGCGGTTCTTTTTTTATGGAGGAAATCAAAGAATTTGTAGTTGTCACATGAAAACGATTGTGGTATAATCCTCGTGTAAGGTAAAGAGGAGAGAGGAGACTGTTGCCATAGATTGTGGTGCAGTTTTTTTCTTGACCGGAGCGCAGAATCAAGCGCAGGGAAAGAATCCTCAGACCTACAAGAGAATAGGAGAGGTGGAAAATGATGAAAAAATGGTTGGTAATGATCCTCGTTCTCGCACTCGCGGTAACGATGGTCGCATGTGGCGGAGAGAAAGCTCCTGCCAGCACGGATGCAACCGGTGAGACATCCACTGCCGCACCGCAAGAAGGCACTCGTGTCATCAAAGTTACGACGAAATTCGTCGATGAAGAACAAACCGCAATCAGCCTCAAGAAAGTCTGCGAGGCGATCAACGAACGCTCGAAGGGTTCTCTTGATCTCCAAGTGTTCACGAGCGGAACACTGCCCATCGGCAAAGACGCAATGGAACAAGTCGTAAAAGGTGCTGACTGGATCGTCGTTGACGGCGTCAACTTCCTCGGCGACTATGTACCTGATTACAATGCCATCACGGGTCCGTTCCTCTACACGACTTTTGACGAGTACTTTGCGGTCCTTAATTCGGACATTGTCAAGGAACTCAATGCAAAAGCGGCTGAACAAAACATCCACGTCATCGAGCTTGACTGGGTATTCGGCTTCCGTTCCATGGAAACCAATAAACCCATCACCAAACCCGAAGACATGAAGGGTCTCAAGATCCGCGTACCGGAATCCCAGCTCTATACTTATACGCTTGAAGCCATGGGCGCAAGCGCAATGCAAATGCCGTATCCCGACACCTACGCCGCAATTCAACAAGGCGTCATTGACGGCGTTGAAGGATCCATCATGTCCTACTACGGCACCAAACAATACGAGAATTGCAAAGACTACTCTTTGACGAACCACCTGCTCGGCGTATCGGCGGTTACGATCTCGGAATCCGTATGGAACAGTCTGACCGACGAACAAAGAACCATTATTCAGGAAGAGTTTGACAAAGGTAGCCAAGACAATCTTGAGGCTACGAAGAAACTTGAAGGCGAATATGCTGAGAAACTCAAGGAATACGGTGTCAAATTCCACGAAGTCGACGCAGCGGCGTTCCGTGAAGCGGCAAAACCCGTATTTTCCAAATTTGACAAGTGGACACCCGGCATCTACGATCGCATCATGAAGGTGCTCGACGAATTCCACAAGGAAAACAAATAAACACGCATGAAGGAGGGCACTCTGAGGCTTTTCAGAGTGCCCTTTTTTCCATCGTGAAGAAAGGAGAAAAGAAGAAATCTATGAAATGGCTCTTAAAACACTTTGAGCTGGTCATCGGATCCATCTTTATGGCGGTAACTTTCTGCATCGTCGTCATGAACATCTTTACACGCTATTTTCTGCATTTTACGTATCCGTGGGGTGAAGAGATGGCAGTTGCATCCTTTATCTGGGTTATTTTCATGGGCGTTGCTTACGGATTCCGCACACATTTTTTGATCGGCGTTGAAGCTGTCGTCAAGCTCTTCCCCGAACGCGGACAGGAAGTCATCCGTGCGATCACGGACGCCATTGTCCTCGTCATTGCCGCAGTTATGCTCTACTTCTCGAGCATCTACGTCTTTACTTCGACGAAGATCACGGCTGCACTCGAAATCAGTTACGTTTATATCAATGTATCGATTACCATTTCCTTTGCCCTCATTGTCATCTATGCGGCAATTCATCTTTTCAAACAGGTGCGTTATCTCGCAGGGGGTCAACCTTTTGAGAGAGGAGGCGGCTTCTAATGCATACATTTTTACCGATTATCGTTCTATTTCTATTGTTTTTTCTGAACGTCCCGATTGCATTTGCACTTATGGGTTCTTCGCTTTTTTATTTCACATTTCTTAATACGAACATGCCCATGGAGATGGTCACACAGCAATTCATCACGAGCGTGCAATCTTTCCCGTATCTCGCCGTTCCGTTCTTTATTATGGTCGGCGCGATCATGAACTATTCGGGTATTTCGGAAGCCCTCATGGACTTTGCAAACATCCTCGTCGGACATACGCGCGGCGGCCTTGCACAGGTTAACGTCCTGCTCTCGGCTCTCATGGGCGGTATTTCCGGCAGTGCCAATGCGGACGCGGCGATGGAAGCGAAGATCCTCATCCCCGAGATGGTGAAAAAAGGGCACTCACTCGCCTTTTCGTCCGCCGTTACCGCGGCAAGCTCGGCGGTTGCGCCCGTCATTCCTCCGGGAACGAACCTCATCCTCTATGCAATCATTGCGAACGTTTCCGTCGGCTCCATGTTTCTTGCGGCATACGGTCCCGGCATTCTCATGACGGGGGCACTTCTTATCACGGTCGACATCATCGCCCGTAGAAGAAATTTCACACCGTCGATGGAACGGCGCGCCACAGTCGGTGAATTTTTCCGTCAATTCGGCAAATCCATCTGGGCACTTCTCATTCCGTTCGGCATCATCATGGGCATGCGTATGTCCATCTACACCCCGACGGAAGCCGGTGCCATCGCCTGCGTTTTTGCTCTGATCGTCGGTTTTATTGTCTACCGCAAACTGAAACTCCATCATCTCCCGACGATTCTTATGGAGACGGTCAAATCGACCGGTGCGGTTATGATCATCATCGCGAGTGCCAAAGTATTCGGTTACTACATGACCCTTGAGCGCATTCCGCAGATGATTACGACGGGACTGACCAATATGACCTCAAGCCCCGCCGTGCTTCTTCTTGTCATCAACCTGCTCTTGCTCTTTATCGGCATGTTCATTGAAGGCGGCGCGGCACTCGTCATCTTGGCTCCTCTCCTTGTCCCCGCAGTGAAAGCATTCGGCATCAGTCCATTGCATTTCGGTATGATCTTCATCGTCAATATCATGATCGGCGGACTGACGCCTCCGTTCGGATCGATGATGTTTACCGTTTGCTCGATTGTTGAGTGCAAGCTTGAGGACTTTATCAAAGAGGTATGGCCTTTCATCGTGGCACTTATTGTGGTACTCTTCCTTGTTACGTACTCCGAGACGGCGGCACTCTTCGTACCGAAAATTTTTGGAATGACCGATTTTTAGAATCCTTTCCAACCCGGCAGAATATTTTGCCGGGTCTTTTCTTGTCCCGAGAAGCGGGATCAGAGACGTGGAACATCCGCCGATTGATGCAATACCTTTCCCTTTTTCTTGTCCCAAAAGAAAAGACACGCGAATTTGGAAAGAACCTTGACTTACGAAAGACAAAACAGTAAAATGAAAATGACCGGAAAGGTAAAGGATTTCCCTGCAAAATCAGGGTTTTTCGCCTTTCATGCGGTCGGTACTGTCCGCTAGTTATTTATAATGGGAATGTAAATGATGACCGGGGTGCTCAAAATCATCAATATTTAGGAGGTAATTGTATGACAGAAAAATATCCCTTGAATGTTCCCACACCCACGCATTTCACATTTGCGGTACGTGATCTGCCCAGAGTAACGGTGGAACAACGTGAAAGAGCGTTGAAAGCTACGCATTACAACGAATTTGCGTTCCCGTCGGGCATGCTTACGATCGACATGCTTTCCGACTCGGGCACGACGGCAATGACGAACACCCAATGGGCATCGCTCTTCTATGGCGACGAAGCTTATGGTAGAAACACCGGTTACTATGTCCTTCTCGACACGTTCCGCGACATTTTCGAACGCGGCGGCGAGAAGAATTGGAAGAAGATCATCGATCTTGTCAGAACCGACTGCAGAGACGTAGAGAAGATGATGGACGAAGTCTATCTCTGCGAATATGAGGGCGGACTCTTTAACGGCGGCGCAGCTCAGATGGAACGTCCGAACACGTTCATCATCCAACAGGGTCGTGCAGCTGAATCCGTACTCATGGAAATTGTAAAGAACATCCTTGCAAAACGTCATCCGGGCAAAGTCTTCACCATTCCTTCGAACGGTCACTTTGACACCACGGAAGGCAATATCAAACAAATGGGTTCGATCCCGAGAAACCTTTACAACAAAGAACTTCTCTATGAGATCCCCGAAGGCGGCAAATACGCAAAGAATCCGTTCAAAGGCAACATGGACACCAAGAAATTGGAAGAACTCATCAATGCCGTCGGACCGGAAAATGTACCTCTTATCTTCACCTGCATCACCAACAACCCGATCTGTGGACAAGCCGTTTCCATGGCAAACCTCCGCGAGATCAACAAAGTTGCACACAAATACAACATCCCGCTTGTATTCGACGTCGCTCGTTGGGCAGAGAACGCATACTTCATCAAGATGAACGAAGAAGGATATGCTGACAAGTCGATCGGCGAGATCGCAACGGAAATGTTCTCTTACTGCGATGCATTCTGCATGTCCGCAAAGAAAGACGGTCACGCAAACATGGGCGGTATGCTCGCATTCCGCGACAGAGGTCTCTTCTGGAAGAACTTCTCCGACTTCAACGAAGACGGCAGCATCAAGACCGACGTCGGCGTTCTTCTCAAAGTCAAACAGATCTCCTGCTACGGCAACGACTCTTACGGCGGCATGAGCGGCAGAGACATCATGGCACTTGCAGTCGGTCTCTATGAGAGCTGCAACTTCGACTATCTCGACAGCCGTGTCAAACAATGCGATTACCTTGCAGAAGGTTTCTACAAAGCAGGCGTCAAGGGCGTCGTTCTCCCTGCAGGCGGACACGCAGTCTATATCAACATGGACGAATTCTTCGACAACAAGCGCGGTCATGATACCTTTGCAGGTCAAGGGTTCTCGGTAGAACTCATCCGCCGCTACGGTATCCGCGTTGCGGAACTCGGCGACTATTCCATGGAATATGACCTCAAGACGCCGGAACAACAGGCAGAGCTTGCGAATGTCGTTCGTTTCGCAATCGACAGAAGCAGACTCACGCAAGAACATCTCGACTATGTCATCGCAGCAGTCAAGGAACTCTACGAAGATCGCGAGAGCATCCCGAACATGAGAATCGTATGGGGACACAATCTACCGATGCGTCACTTCCATGCATTCCTCGAGCCGTATCCCAACAAATAACGGCGATTCCAACGTTTGAGAGATGGGGGACAATGCGTGATCTGCGGATTGTCCCCGTCCTTCAATAATTTCGAACATTGAATGGAGGAAAACAATGACTGTAAAGAACAATACGCAACAACGCGACGGCTTTTCAGGCAAATGGGGTTTCATCCTTGCTTGTATCGGCTCCGCAGTCGGCATGGGCAATATCTGGAGATTCCCGATCATGGTATCGATCTGGGGCGGTATGGACTTCTTGATTCCTTATTTTCTATGCGTCCTGCTGATCGGATCCACGGGTGTTATTGAAGAGTTCGCTCTCGGCAGATCGACGGGCGCAGGTCCGATCGGCGCATTCGGACGTTGCACCGAAGTTAGAAGCGGCAACAGAAAGCTTGGCGAGACGATCGGTCTTCTCCCGATCATCGGTTCGCTTTCTCTCGCAATCGGCTACACGGTTGTCATGGGTTGGATCTTCAAATATACGAAGATGTCCTTCACCGGAGAACTCTCTGCCATGGGTCAAAACATGGACGTCATCGGCGGCACGTTTGGCGCAACCGCAACGAGCAATGTAACATGGATCATCGTTGCAGTGGTTGTATCCTTTATCATCATGTCCCTCGGCGTATCCAAGGGCATTGAGATTGCGAACAAAGTCATGATGCCGGTCCTCTTTATTCTCTTCGTCGGTCTCGGAATTTATATCGCAACGCTTCCGGGCGCATCGGAAGGCTACAAATACATCTTCAGCCTTGATGTGAAGAGACTTGCAGATCCGATGCTCTGGATCTTCGCTTTCGGACAAGCATTCTTCTCGCTTTCCGTCGCAGGTCACGGCTCGGTCATCTACGGATCGTATCTTCCGAAGAACGAGGATCTTCCGAGATCCGCATTCAACGTTGCCCTCTTTGATACGATTGCAGCTCTCTTGGCAGCATTCGTCATCATCCCGGCAATGGCAGTCGGCGGTGCCCCGCTCGAAAAAGGCGGCCCCGGCCTCATGTTCATCTGGCTTGTCAACGTCATCAACGGCATGGCAGCAGGCAATGTCGTCGGCATCGTCTTCTTCGTATCGGTTCTCTTCGCAGGTATCAGCTCGATCATCAACCTCTACGAAGCTCCGGTTGCAACGCTCCAGGACAACCTTGGACTCGGTCGTGTCCTATCGACGGGCATCATCCTCGGTGTTGGCTGCGTTGTTGCAATTTTCATCCAACAGATCACAGGCGAATGGATGGACTTCGTTTCCATCTACATCTGCCCGCTCGGTGCATTCCTTGCAGGTATGATGTTCTTCTGGGTTGCAGGACGCGATTTTGTCATGGCGGCTGTCAATGAAGGCAGAAAAGACGGCAAACTGGTCGGAGGATATTTCTATCCGCTCGGTGCATACGTCTACGTTCCCCTCTGCATCGTTGCGCTCGTACTCGGCGCAATCCTCGGAGGCATTGGCTGATTTAACGAATCACAAAGAAAACAAAAGAAAAACTCCTTGCTCACAAGAGCAGGGAGTTTTTTTGGTCGCATGGCAATTGCACGTGCGCGTCTGAACGGCATTCGTGATCGCGCGTTTGAACGGGATTGGTGATTTCGTGGTGCAACGGCATTCGTGATCGCGTGTTCAAATGGTCATTGTGAGTGGGTGTTTCAATCGCATGGCAATCGCGTGGGAAGGACGCCGCGTCGGATCGATGGTGGGACGTGCGCATGCTACGCCAGGAGCGCGAGGAGAATGAGGACGAATGCGGGGAGAAGCACCGCGCGGGTTTCCAAGATGCTGGAGAGAAGAAAACCAACGGTTGCGCCAAGTGCGAAGAGTGCTACGAATGCGTAGATGACGAGCGAGGGTTTCTTCGATTCGGTTTCACCTTTGGCGTGATAGCGATGGAGAAGATCGGTGGCGTTCTTGAGATTTCCGGTGCACATGGTGGTCGTGATGGGAATGGCGCGAAATTCGCCGAATGTCGCGACTTGGATCGCGCAGAGAAAGGACAGCATGAGATTCGCAAGATTGTCGCGATGGTGCGGAACGAACGCGCAGATGATCGCAAGGGTCGCTTCGATCGCGAGGACGAGATGCGTATGATGCGAAGTCTCGGCGAAGTGGTGATCGATCGTCTTTGCGAGATAGACGCCGACGACGAACGTTAAGATTGGGATGAAATAGTGAAGCATCGACGCCGGATTTCTTTCTGCGACGGCGCGCGCAAAGAGGACGATATTCCCGGTCTGTGCGTTGGCAAAGACTTTACCGCGCACGGCGTAGGAATAGGCGTCGAGATAGCCGCCGATCATGGTGAGTGCCGCGGCGAATGGGAGAGTGGTGGCTCGTTTGTGCATGAGAACTCCTTTCTTTATGTATCAGTATACAATCAAATCCTCTTGCAAGAAAGGTTTTGTTCATGTAGTATGTTACAATAGTTTTGAAAAGGGGTGATGAGCGTGAATGTCGATATGACAGAGGGAAAGATTCTTTCCAAGATGATGAAGTTTTTTCTGCCGATTTTTTGGGGCGGATTCTTACAACAGATTTATCAGATGACGGACGCGCTTATCGTCGGCTGGTTCAACGGCAAAGTCGCATTCGGTGCGCTGGATGTCACGGGGAATTTCATTCGTTTGCCGCTGGTCCTCTTTATGGGTCTCGCGACGGGCGCGTCGATCGTCATCGCGCAGTCCTATGGCGGGCACAACGACAAGAGGCTCAAGGATTCTCTGCACACGATGATTGCATTCGGGGTCATTGCGGGGATTCTCATGAGTCTTCTTATGATTCTCTTGACGCCGGCGATGACGAAGATGATGCAGGTGCCGGAGGAGATGGTCCATTACACACAACGGTATATGTATTCGCTCTTCGGCGGGATGATTTTTTCTTTCCTCTACAATATGGGCTACGGCATTTTGCGCGCACTCGGGGATTCCAAGAGACCGTTCCAATATCTCGTGATTTCCCTCATTCTCAATGTGGCACTGGATTTTTTCTTCGTCGGCGCACTCAAACTCGACACGCTCGGTGCGGGGATTGCGACGATCATGAGTCAGGCGGTGACGACGATCCTCGTCCTACGCGCGATGACGAAACTCGATCCGGTCTATGCGCTACGGGCGCAGGATATACGGATCTCGAAGAACCATTTAAGGGAGATCCTCATTCTCGGGATGCCGATTGCGTTGCAATCCATGGCGTATCCCTTTACGAATATCTTTACGCAGCGCATCATCAACAGTTACGGCACGGATATGGTTGTCGCGTGGGGCGTCGTGGGGAAGATCGACTTTCTCGTCTGGATGCTCATCGACGCCTTGTCGGTGACGGTGAGTACTTTTGTGGCGCAGAATTTCGGCGCGAAAAACTTTACGAGGATCCGCGAGGGGATGCGTGTGGGCACGGGTCTCATGCTTGCCATGGTCATTCCGGTCTCGGTTTTCCTCTATTATTTCGGTGCGCCGATCGGGCGAATCTTCGTCCGCGACGCGGAACCTCTACGTATCGTGACGATGATTTTCCAAGTGGTCTTTGCGCCGTATTTCCTCTTCCAGGCGGTGGGAGATCTCCTTGCGGGTTCGATCCGCGGCACGGGGAATACGCTCCATCCGATGCTCATCTATTCCATCGCGATCAGCGGGTTCAGACTTGTGTGGATTTTCTTCATCTATCCCTTGGCTCCGAGTGAACTCATGACGCTTCTAAGTTTCCCGATTTCGTGGGCACTGATGGGGATTACGGTTGTCATTTACTATTTCACCGCTCACAGGAGGCGCATGGCTCGCCTTGCGCAAACGACATGAGGGTCATCATCGTCGGTGCGGGGAGCGCGGGTCTCATGACGGCGGCACTCTTGAGTACGGATCACGAGGTCATCGTCCTCGAGAAAAAAGATCGCCCCGCGAAGAAACTCCTCGCGACGGGAAACGGGCGCGCCAATCTTACGAATACATCGCTTTCGCCCGAGAACTATCACGGTGGTAAAGCACTTGCGACATCCATCATCGAGCGGTACGGGACGGACGCGGTGCGGGCGACGTTTCAGAAACTCGGACTGGAGACGACCATCCTGCCCGATGGACGGGTGTTTCCGCAGTCGATGGAGGCAAAGAGTGTCCTTGACACTTTCTATCGCGTCTTTCGCGCGCGCGGCGTGACACTCCGATACAAAGAGGAAGTGACGGGGCTTTTCCCGGGCGAACACTGGCGCGTCACGACGAAGAACGTCTCGTACGAAGCGGACGCGGTCATCTTTGCCCCCGGCGGTGCCACCATGCGCGCCTCGGGGAGCGACGGGACGGCGTACGCGCTCGCCCTTGCTCTCGGACATCACACGACGAGACTCTTACCGGGGATCACCAAACTCTCGACGACCAAGGACGTCTCGCAGGCGGCGGGGGTGCGCCTTACGACGGGTACGCTCTTCGTGCGCGATCCCTACGTAGGTCACACGGGCGATATTCTCTTTACCGAAGACGGCGTCTCGGGACAGGCGATGTACCATCTGTCGTCGGAGATTCTAAGGCGCAATGCCGCGTTCTACATACGCGCATTGCCTCGAGAGTATACGAAAAACGATTTCTACAAGCATCTTGCGATTCTTCGCGCGTACACCGTGCATGACGCACTTATCGGCCTTTTACCGGAGAAACTCATTCCTGTCCTTGCAGGGCGGTGGGAGGAGCGAAGAGTCGATGCGCTCACGGCACTCGAGGCGGACGGACTCTACAGTGCACTCACCGAGAAGGCGTTTTTTGTACGTGAGATTCCGCCCATGGAGACGGCACAGGTCACCCAAGGCGGCATCGACACGAATGAAGTCACGGAAGAACTCGAGTCCAAGCTTCACCCGGGACTCTATTTTGCCGGCGAAGTCCTCGACGTGGACGGCGACTGCGGCGGCTACAATCTCCACTGGGCATGGGCGTGCGCCATGACGATCGCGGCAGCGCTCGGAAAGGAAAAAGGATGACCAATTACGACGAACTTACACGGATGACGGACGCTCTGATCGCGACCGAAGGCAGCGAGAGAAGCAAATGGATGAACGTCCCCGCCATCATGATGGAGACCATCCCCGATCTCTCGTGGGTCGGCTTCTATCTTCTCCGCAACGGGAGACTCGAGCTCGATGCCTTTCAGGGACGACCCGCGTGCATGACGATCGCCTTGGACGCAGGCGTATGCGGCGCGGCGTTCTCGCAGGAAAAGACCCTCATCGTCCCCGACGTCCACGCCTTTCCGGGACACATCGCCTGTGACGATCGGACGAAGAGCGAGATGGTCATTCCCCTGAGAGAGAACGGACGCGTGATCGGCGTCCTAGACCTCGACAGTCTCAAGAAGAACCGTTTTGACGAAATGCTCGCGACGAAACTCGAGCGCGTGATGGAAAAACTCATGGAAACAATCGGAGGGATAGCGTGAAAAATATCAAAATTCGGGCGGCGATCCTCGGCCTTGTGACCGGCGTCGTCCTCTACGAAGCGATGCGCAAATTTCATTGGGGGCTTCTCACGACCGTAGGGATCGGACTTGCCATGGTCTTTCTCTACATCGTCCTCGGACTTGTCATTTCCGCCCGCGAGCAAGGCACGCTCATGATGAAACTCAATGCCTCGCGCGCGCTCATCGACAAGGACGTCGAAGCCTTTCTCGATATGAACGATGCACTCTACGACAAATATCCCGACGACGGCTCACGCCTCAAGATCATCTCCAATATGATTGTCGGTTTTGACCGCGTCGGCGATTACAATACGCCCATCACGATGTTAAACCGTCTCTCGCTCGCAAGATTTACGAAAGAGATGAAAGAATTCGTCTATTCGACCCTCGCCATGCTCTATTTCAAAGCCGGACGCGCCCCCGAAGCCGTCGACCTCATGGAGAGAGAACGCCGCACCTTTGAACGCTACAAAGGCAACGCCCATTATATGGGATCGATCTTCTTCTACGACGAACTCATGCGCGATATGTACCTCGGACACGCCGAAGAAGCCTATCGCAAATTAAAACGCGCGCGCCGCGAGATGGGACCGAGCTTCTTCACCGATGAATTTCAAAATCTCGCGAAGATGACCGGCAACGACGAAAAAGAAGCCTGAGAAAGAGAAGCAGCATACGCCGCTTCTTTTTTGTGCTCCGACGAAGTTCGCAGGCGAACTTCTTTGATTTGCAGTGTATTTTTTTATTGTCAAAAGCTTATGAAAGCGATATCATGAAAGTACCGAAACGCGCATCTGCGCAGGCACGGACGAACGAAACGAACAAAAGAAAGAAAGGAAGGGATCCGGATGAAAAACGTACGAATGTGGATCGCAATTCTTTGCGCCCTGGCACTCGCCGCTTGCGGAGGAGGGGAAACCCCGACGAAAGACGAGACAAGTAAGACGAGCGAGATGGTCACGATGGAAGAGACGACGACGGAAGAAACGGTCTCGAGTCTCCCGTCCGAACGCGAAACGGGCATGGCGCATCCGATCGATTTTGCCGAGGGCATGAAGATCGTACCGGAAGAAGCACGCCTTACGCGCACGACGTATGATCTTCCCGCGATGCTCGACGAGACGCACGAGATTCATTACGGTGGACCTTTGGCACGCGGAAAAATCGAAGTGTCGATCGATCTTATCGACGATCCGGGAGACGGCAGACCTGCGGATCACAGACTCTCGAGCGTGGGTTATTACGATCTCGAGGAGAAAAAAATCGTCGTCGTTGCCGAGACGGAGCGCGAACCCTATTCCAATTCCAATGCGAGACAGGACATGCTCTTCCCCATGGACGAAGAACACATTCTCTACATGGATCAGAACGAGGACGAGGTGATCTATTCGATCTACACGATCGCGGACGGTACGCTTACGGAACTCGCGCGTTTTCAACGAGGAGAACGGATGTTTGCACCGACACCCTACGCCGACGGCAAGCGCATCTATCTCGTGGCGGAGGAGAACGGGCAAGACGTCGTCCATGTGTACGATGCGAAGACGCATGAGAAGTTACGAACGATCGAGGGATATGATATGGCGCGTTCGAGAAAGGATCGCGAAGTCTTGGGTCGCACTGTCCGTGTAGACGGAGATCATTGGACGGACGAACTCCTTGTGGACGATCTGCTGCACAATTGGGAATCAAAAAAAGGCGAGCATCTCATGGATTACGGCGTCGGAAACGGCGATGCCGTCTATGCCCTCACGCGGTATGACAAATCCGATGCGCTCAAAGAAGATCTTACGGAAGACGACCGTAAGGATCTCGAAGAGAACATCATCGTGCCGTATTTTGAACTCATGGATCTCGATACGGGGCGCGTCTTCGCAAGAGAGCGCGGAGAAAATCTCATGATGTCCGTGTCGCCGTCTTGGGTCGCCCTCTGGCGCGATATGGGAGAGGATCGCACGACCAAATATCTTCTTCTTCCCGAAGCCGACGAAGTCGTCCGCATCACGACGGGCAAACCGACGGCAGGTTTCTATCTCCTCCCGAATGAACGTTACGGCGTGATGAAAGAGTATCGGGAAGAAAATCGAGATTCCGTGACCGTACACGTCTTCGAACCCGCGAAATAAAGAGGAAGAGAGCGAAAACATGTGAGAAGCAGGCATCGATCGATGTCTGCTTTTTTTGATCCGATGGGCGTCTTTCTATTTGCACACGCTCGCGAGGCGGCAAACTTCCCCGGTGCAAAGGACTCTTTTGTTTGTCAATGAAAGGAGAACGTGATACGATAAAGACGGGGAGCGTACAAGCGTTTGCAAACAAGAAAGAAGGGAAACCGAATGAAAGCAAAAAAAATCATGGCATTTCTCATTTGCGCCTTGGCGCTCATATCTTGCGAAGGAAATGCGACAGGCGATGCGACATCCGAGAGGAGTACGACGGACGAGAGCAAGACGGTCGAGACGACGGGAAAACTCCTCGCGACCGAAGCGGAACTCGGGATCGTCCATCCGCTCCGTTTTGCCGACGATATCAAAATCTACGATGCGAAGGATCGACTCACGGAAAAGCAGTATGAGATTCCGACGAAAATCGGCGAAAATCGTTTTTTGACGGTCGGCGGTATCCTTACCAAAGGAAAACTCTCCGCGTTTGTCTATAAGGCGGAACATCCCGACGCGTGGCCCGATACGCAGATGGACATGGTGGCGATCGGCTATTACGATCTCGAGAAGGGGACTTTTGTGCCCGTGCGGGATGTGGATCAACCACCGTATCCGACGCTCGAGGAAGTGCAGAGTACGCATATCAATCCGCTCGACGAGACGCGCCTCGTCCTCGACGTCGACACGCCCGAGAGCATCGACTTCTATGTCTATACGATGGCGGACGGGAAACTCGAAAAACTCACCGGTTTTCCACACGCGGAGGAGGGGTGGTTCGCGGGGATTCCCTATGTGACGCGCGAGTATCTCTATCTTCCGGAAGCAATGGCAAACGGCGGCACGCGCACGCATATCTATGATCGCAAGACTTTGAAAGAAGGAAAGATCTCTGAGGCGGGCGATGAACTAAGGCTCTACAAGGGGGGCGAAGTCTATCGCAAAGGCGGACCGAGCGGAGAGGACAACTGGACGAATGAACTCTGGATCGGCGACGGCGGGTTCAAATGGGAGTCGGCAAAGCATGAATGGCTTCTCGGGTTCGGCATCACCGCAGAACCGGAGGCCGTCTACACGCTCTCGCAGTATCTCGAGAGTAAAGAGCTCGAGGAGGATTTGACCGAAGCGGATCGCAAGAACGGTGCGGAATTTGCGCCGTATCACGTCGTGCGCGAAATGCCCGCGGGGAAAGTCATCGCGAGATTACGCGGCGATTATCTCGACATGAGCGTCGGAGACGAGTGGATCGCCTTTTGGAAAGGAGACTACATCGATGAGAACATCGAGAAAAAGGCGTATATCTATATCCCCGGAGAGAAAACCGCGCTACGCATCGACTTTCCGAGACCGTGCAATCTCTTGCTCTTGTCACCCGTCGAACCCTATGCGGTACTCTACGCGGATCAGAACGACATGAATGAGAACGTGACGGTCTTTGCCTACGAGCCGCGTGCGGAAAAGTAGGACGGGTGAGCCCCTTTCGCAAGTCGCACGTTTACGAATCCAAAAGAGGACGCCGTCATCGCGTCCTTTTTGATTGGATTTTTTTCGCGAAGACCGTTAGAATAAGAACATCTTCATTCAAAATCTTTGAGCAGGGAGGATGCCATGAAAAAATGTCTTTCGATCGTGATTCTTCTCACGCTGTTTGCCGTCTCCTGCACGCATACGCCCGCGACGAAAGGTGAGGGGACGGGAGAGACCTGTACGACGAGCGAAACGGCGACGAACGTCGCGCCCGCCGTCGCAAAGACCGAGGCGGAACTCGGAATCCTTCATCCGCTCCGTTTTGCCGACGATGTAAAGATCTATCAAGCGGACGATGTGTTGCATAGGAAAGAATATGAAGTTCCGTATCGACTCGACGAGCATCGCATGCTCATTGTCGGACACCCGCTCGCCAGAGGGAAACTCTCGGCACAAAAGATTGAACGCACGCCCGATTCTCCGGACTACACGACGACCGCGGTCGGCTATTACGATCTTGAGAAAGGAAAGTTCGTCCCGATCGCGGAAGTCGGCATGCCGGGCTACGAGACGGCTGACGATGTTGAGAGAGTCACGCTCTTTCCGCTCGACGAAGGACATATCCTCTGCGAACTGTTTTGGGGCGAAACACTCGAGTATGCCGTCTACACGATTGCCGACGGCACAATGCGCGAGTTTGTCACATTTGGTCCCAATGACAATTTTTATTACATCGATGCGCCGCACACCGTGGCGGGGAAGTTTACGCTCGTCGACCCCACGCCGGGCGGAGAGGGTCATACGCATGTCTACGACACCGCGACGATGAAGAAAATTCTCACCCACGACGGCGGGACATCCGTCTTTCCGTGGAAAGACGACGTGGTCTATCTGGAACGGATCTATGTGGATGACCGCGGTGATCAGTTCGTCGATCTGTATCTGGAGGAGCATGTCTACAGCTGGCATTCCGCCGAGGGGAAATATCTTCTGACGTACGGCGTCGGCACCGATCCCGACGGCGTCTACGCCCTCATCAGCACGGAAAAGGAGCGGGAAAAGGACGAAGATTCGGATGCGAGCGACCTCGGGAATGATGTCGTCCCCTATTTTGAACTCTATCGCATGAGCGATGAAACGCGATTTTTCGAGATGTGCGGGTCCGATATCGATGTGAAGATTGCCGGTCCCTGGATCGCGATTTCGCGCCCCACCTATCTCTTGAGCGAAGAGCAAAAACCGGTCTATCTCCTCGTCCCGGGCGCACACGAGGCGCTTCGCATCACGCCCGAGGAGCAAGTCTCGATGATTGAACTCCTCGCCTATGAGCCGTATGCCGTGATCTATCCCAAAGCGGACGACAGTGACTGGACCGTCACTGTCACGACCTATGCGCCGAGGGAAAAAGCGCGATAGCGGTCGGAGATTTTGAAACGAAACCCATCGCAACGATTGTGTATCAAAAAAGGAGAATGCCATGAAGAAACGAACGATTTTTCTTTTGATATTTGTAACGCTTTTCATCGCCGTCGGCTGTACCGCTGCGCCCAAGAAGAAGGACGCACCCGCAGGCACGGCCGAGACGAAAACAGAGACGAGCGGTGAGGAGACGAAAGAGCCGGCGGATGCAAAGACGCCCAAACTTTTGCCATCCGAGAGCGAACTCGGCATCGTGCATCCGATGCATTTTGCCGAGGATGTCGCCATTGTGGACGCAAGTGACGCACTCAAAGAGAAGCAGTACGAAGTGCCGTATCGTCTGGACGAGAAGCATGTCATGCTCGTATCGAAACCCCTCGCCAAGGGACTCCTCTCGGCGACCGTCTACGAACTCGGTGACAATCCCGCCACCGCGTGGGAACAACTTACAGTCACCGCCGTCGGCTATTACGATCTCGAGAAAAAAGAGCTCGTGAAGATTGCTGAAGTCGGGAAACCCGGCTATCCTACGACGGACGATGTCAAGCGCGTGAACCTCTTTCCGCTCGATGAAGCACACATCCTCTGCGAGAAAGCCCTCGGAGACACACTCGCCTATTCCATCTACACGATTGAAGATCGCTATCTGCAAGATTTTGTAAGCTTCGACGTCGATCGCGATCACCCGTATGCGGAGACACCCGCGATCCTCCCCGATGCGTGGACGCTCGTCGAGCCGACGGCGGACGGCAAATCGAAGACACATATCTACGACAGACATACAATGAAAGAACGCTCGGTATTTGAGGGCGGAGAGAACGTACGCCCGTGGAAAGACGGCGTCGTCTATCTCGAGAAGAGTTATGCCGACGACGGGGGCGGCGTGAAGATCAACCTCCATCTCGATACCAAGACCGGTACCAAGACCATCAGTTGGGATTCCGCTACGGGGACGTCGCTCGCCATGTTCGGCATCGGGAGCCGACCGGACGGCGTCTACGCCCTCATCACGGACGCGGGCAAGACGACGGACGATACCGCGACAAACGACGAAGCCGTGCCGACCTTTTATCTCCAACGCCTCTTCGATCAAGAGATTTGGATGGAAGTCGAAAGTCGTGCGCTCGAGATGGACATCGCGGGACCGTGGATCGCCCTCTCGCGCCCGGCATGGGAAAGTGGCGGTAAGCAAAAACCCGTCTACATCCTCGAAGTTGGCGAGAAAAAAGCCTATCGCATCACCCCTGCGAAGAACGTCGCCGCCGTCGAACTCCTCGCCTACGATCCTTATGCCGTAGTCTACGACGAAGCGAACGAGAACGACAAGACCGTGACCGTCACGACCTATGAACCGAGAACCGTGGCACAGTAAACCGCGGCATGATTTTAGAAACAACGAGGACGCATGTGCGTCCTTTTTTGTTATTTTTTTCGGGGGGGTATATACTTTCTGTAGAGATTGTTTCTTTTTTCAGAGTGAAAAGGAGGGTATGATGAAAAAAAGAATCACCATGTTGGCGATCATTTTCGCGATGCTCTTTGCCGTCTCCTGTGCAAAGGAAGCACCGCAAGTGCCGACCGAAGAAGAAACGACGACAACGGTAGCGACAGGGGAAGAAGTCGGGAAAGAGGATTCTCTACCGACGGAAGAAGAACTCGGGATCAAACATCCCATTCGTTTTGCCACGGGCACGCGGATCATTTCCTCCGAGGATGCCCTCATCGAGAAGAGCTACGAAGTCCCGGTGAGGCTCGACGACAACCATAGGCTCGTCCTCGCGGAGCCGCTCGCCAAAGGCAAACTCTCGGCGCTCCGTTATCAGGTCGGGAAGGGAGATGATTTCGCGATGGTAGAGCAGATGGAGGGCTATATCCCCGACGCGATCGGCTATTACGATCTCGAGAAAGGGGAACTCGTCACCGTCGCCGAAGTGGGCAAAGGAGCCATCAAGACCTTCGAAGACATTCGCGCGATTTCCATCTATCCCCTCGACGAGGAACATTTCCTCTACGAAAATTTCACCGAGGACAAACTGGAGTATTCCGTCTACACCGTGAAAGACGGTAGCCTTAAGACGATCGCGACCTACCATTTCGAGCCGGATGAAGTGCTCTATTACGACGCATCGCCGTATACGACGGGCGATGTGTTCTATCTCTTTGAACTCGTTTCGGAAGACTCCGTCATGGTCCACGCTTACGACGCGAAGACCTATAAAGAACTCTGGGCCAAAGAAGGGGGTCAGGCGAATCTCCCGTTTGAGGGCGATGTCGTCCATACGGAAGAGTACATGGACGCCGACGAGCACTGGTGGAAAGATCTAACGATTGGAGAGGACAGGTTCACCTGGGATGTCGGCGGCGGAGAAATTCTCACAGAATTCGGCGTCGGCACCGATCCCGACGGCGTCTACACGCTCTCCCGCTACGAAAACACCGACGCTCTCGAGGAAGACCTCACCGAAGAAGACAAAAAGAGCGATCTCATCGTTCCCTATTATGCCGTGCACAGACTGCCGCAAGGAGATGAAATTGCAAAGATACGCGGAGAATTGCTCGCCATGCAGGTCTCGGGACCGTGGATGCTCCTCGCACGATCCATGTGGGGAGAGGAGGCAATGAGCCGTCCCATCTATCTTGTCACGCAGGGCAAGCACGAGGCGATCCGCATTGAGACCGGTACCTCGGTCTACAATGCCGAGCTCTTGTCCTTCGATCGCTATCTCGTCGTCCACGACGTCACGCCCGTAGAAGCGAAGACGACCACGATCCGCACCTACGAACCCAAGGACAAGGCACAGTAAATGTTGCAAGATGGAAAGACAAAGAGGACGCATGTGCGTCCTTTTTGATTGGATTTTTTTGCCGAAGACCGATAGAATAAGAGCATTGTCATCAACATTTTCCAAAAAGGAGGACAGTATGAAAAAACTTTTTTCGATCCTGATGCTCGTCGCGATGCTCGTCGCTTGTGCGAACGCGCCTGCGACGGACGCAACGCCCGAAGCGACGGGGGAGACGAGCGAGGCAAGCGAGCCACACGAAACGAACGAGTCGCTCAAGACTGAGACGGAACTCGGTATTGCGCATCCGATTCATTTTGCGGACGATTACAAGATCGTGCCCGAAGAAGCGCGCCTGGTGCGGAAGTCGTACGAAGTGCCGGCGAAGATGGACGAGGATCATCCCATCCGATACGGCGTGCCGCTTGCGAAAGGTCTGATCGAGGCGAAGATTGAGACGATCCGTGAACCCAACGGCGGCGGTCCGATGGATCATCTCGTGACGGCGGTGGGCTATTATGATCTCGAGGAGAAGCATTTTGTCCCGGTGGCGGACGACACGAGCGAACATTTTCCGCTCGAACCGGATTCGCTCTTTCCCGTCGACGGGGAGCACATGCTCTACGAGGATTACAGTAAAGACGGCGTGCGCTATTTTCTCTATACGATTGCGGACGGCAGCATGAAGGAGATCCTCGCCAATCCGCATCCCGACGGCAATGTGTTTGCGTACGTGCCCTATACGACAGCGACGAAAATCTATCTCCCCGAGTATCAGAGCGACTACACGGCGCGCATGCATGTCTTTGACGCGAAGACCGGGGAAAAACTCGAGACGCTCGAAGATACGCCGCAAGTCCGCCCGTGGAAAGACGGCCTCATTCGCGGACGCGTGTGGGAGGAAGAACCGACGAAATTCTCGAGCGAATTTACCGTCGGCGACAAGACCTACCATTGGCTCGCTTCCGAAGGGAAGTTCCTTCTCGAGCTTGAGGCGGGGGCGGACGGAATCTATGCGACGAGCCTCGACGACCGCTCGGACGATCTCGCGGAGGATCTCACCGAAGAGGACAAGGCGATGATCGAAGAAAACGACATTCCGATTCCGCTCTTTATGCTCAAGGAAATCGAGAGCGACAAAGTTCTCGCACGCACGCGCAGAGGCTGGCTCAATCTCTCCGTCTCCGGGCCGTGGGTCGCCCTGTGGAAGACATCCGAAGATGTCGAACCGCTCTATCTCCTTATTCCGGAGAAGAAGGAAGTCGTCCGCATTGCACGCGCACCCGGCGAGTTCGGACTGAACCTGTTGTCGTATGAACGCTGGGGCCTCCTAAGCTTTATAAGCGACACCGAGAGCGAGAGCTACACCGTCCACACGATTGAGGAAAAGAAATAAAAGAAATTGCATTCTCGTGCGTAATAAGCAAAACAAAAAAAGCGTTCGTCGATTGACGAGCGCTTTTTGTATGGAAACTTTTGTTTTTGAAAAATTCGGTGCTAGGCTTCGTGAAAGACGCCTTCGTAATCGCCGCTTGTCCAGCGTGCGAATTCTTCGTCGGTGGCGAGGATTTCGTGCGTGCCGTCGACGAGATGATACGTGCCCTTGGTGTAGTCGATGCCGGCGCGTTCGCGATCGTATGCGATGGCGACGCGGTTGCGTTCGACGAGGGGATTGGGCGTGGGCGCGGCGGAGAGAAGTGCCTTGGTGTACGGGTGGACGGGCCGGAGGAAGATTTCCTCGGTCGTGCCTTTCTCAACGAGGTGGCCGAGGTGCATGACGCCGATTTTATCGGAGATATAGCGCACCATGGAGAGGTCGTGGGCAATAAAGAGGAGTGTGACGCCCATTTCCTTCTGGACACGTTTGAAGAGATTGACGACTTGCGCCTGAATGGAGACGTCGAGGGCACTGATGGCTTCGTCGGCGATGATGAGTTTGGGGCGCGTGATGAGTGCACGCGCGATGCCGATGCGTTGTCTCTGTCCGCCGGAGAATTGATGCGGATAGCGACTGAGGAATGCTTCGTCGAGTCCGACTTTCTCGAGGACTTCGACGACGCGGCGTCTCCGTTCGTCTTCGGGCAGTTTCTCGACATTGTCGAGGCCTTCGGCGACGATCTCGAGCACGGTTTTGCGCGGGTTCAGGGAACTCATGGGGTCTTGGAAAACCATCTGGATATTCCTGCGCACATAGGCGAGTTCTTTCTCGGAGAGTTTGCCGGAGATGGTGTGTCCGTCAAAGACGACTTCGCCCGCGGTGGGATTGTAGAGCCTGATGATGGCGCGTCCGGTCGTGGATTTGCCGCTGCCGGATTCGCCGACGAGTCCGTAGGTCTCTCCTTCTTCGATATCAAAACTGATGCCGTCGACGGCTTTGACGGTGAAGTGGCGCGAGACGCGGAAGTGTTGTTTGAGATCTTTGACTTCGAGCAGTTTAGCCACGGTTTGCCTCCTCTCTCATCTTGCGAATGCGTTCTTCGAGAGCCTTCGGCGGGTGCACTTCGGGTGCGCGGGGGTCCATGAGGAACGACGCGACGCGGTGCTTGCCTCCGAGGTCGTAGAGGGGCGGCTCTTCGGAAAAATCTTTCACGAGCGCATAGGGATTGCGCGGGGCGAACGGATCGCCCGTAAAGGGGAGTGCGAGGTTCACGGGGTTTCCCGGAATCGAGAAGAGTTCTTCTTCGCCGCCGGAGAGATCGGGCAAACTCATGAGAAGTCCCCAGGTGTAGGGATGTTTGGGATCGTAGAAAATCTCCTCGACGCTCCCTTTCTCGACGATGCGCCCCGCGTACATGACGGCGACATAGTCGGCGACTTTGGCGACGACGCCGAGATCGTGCGTGATGTAGATGACGGAGAGATTCTTGAGTTTTTGAATGTGCTTGATGAGATCGAGGATCTTCGATTGCACGGTGACGTCGAGCGCGGTGGTCGGCTCATCGCAGATGAGGATATCCGGTTCCATCGCGAGCGCAATGGCGATGACGACGCGTTGTCTCTGCCCGCCGGAGAGTTCCGAGGGATATTCTTTCATGCGTTTCTCGGGATGATCAAAACCGACGAGACGGAGAAGTTCGATCGCTTTGGCGTCGGCCTCTTTCTTCGGGGTCTTGAAATGATAGCGCATGCTCTCGGTGATTTGTCTGCCGATGGTCATGGTCGGATCGAGCGAGGTCATGGGGTCTTGGAAGATCATGCCGATGCGTTTGCCTGCGAGAGTATGACGGATCTCGCGGTCGGTCATCTTCGTGATTTCATATTCTTTGTCGTATTTGCGATCGTAGAAGAGGATCGAGCCCGCGTCGATCGTGCCGTTCTTCGCGAGAATGCCCATGATGGCGCGGACGGTGACGCTCTTGCCGCTGCCGGATTCACCGACAATGGCGACGGTTTCACCCTGAAAAAGGTCAAATCGGATGCCGCGGATCGCACGGACTTTGCCGTTTGCCGTCGAGAATGAAATCTCGAGATCGCGTATCTGCAAAATGCGTTTGGATTTATCCGCCATCTTATACCTCCTTCATCTTGGGATCGAATGCATCACGCAGTCCGTCCGCCACGACGGTAAACGAGAGCATGAGGATCGCGAGGATCGTCGTCGGGATGAGGACCATATAGGGATTGACGAGAAACGACTTGTAGCCTTCGCTGATGAGGACGCCGAGGCTTGCAAGCGGTGCGCGCAGTCCCAGTCCGATAAAGGCGAGGAAACTCTCCGTAAAGATCGCGTCGGGGATCGAGAACATCGAGATGATGATGACCTGACCGAAGATATTGGGAAGAATTTCTTTCACGATGATTTTGAAATCACCCGAGCCGAGCGTGCGGCTCGCAAGAATAAATTCCTGCTCCTTGAGTCTTAGGACCTGTGCGCGCGCCATGCGGCTCATGCCGATCCAGCCCTTGATGACGATGGCGAGCGTGATCGAGAGGATGCCGGGCGAGAGGACGAAGACGAGGAGGGTTACGATGATCATATTGGGGATGGAGTTTAGGATTTCGATGATGCGCTGCATGATGAGATCCGTCTTGCCGCCGAAATAGCCCGAGATGATGCCGTAGGAGAGACCGATCAACATGTCTACGACGACGGCGACGAGTGCCATATAGAGCGATACGCGTGCACCTTTCCACGTGCGCGTCCAGAGATCGCGACCGAGGGTGTCCGTGCCGAAATAGAAATATTTGTCGTGCGCGAGTTTTTCTTCGCGTTCGGGATCGTCGTCCTTGACTTTGACTTCGTCATAGGGGAACGAACCTTTTCGTTTGCCGTCAAAGATGCCGATTTTCTCAAGTCCGGGTATGCGCGGCGGGAGGGACTGTTGTTCGATATAGCCCACGTCATAGCGATGCGAGGTGAAGACTTTCATCGGCGCGAAGATCGCGAGGAGGACAATGAGGGCGATGAGGACGATGCCGACGACGGAACTTTTCATAGAAAAAAAGTGTTTTAAGGCGCCGTGGACAAAACTCGTCTCTTTGGCATAGTGGATCTGTTCGTTCTCCCGTTTCATGCTCTCGGGAGCAAAATCAAATTCATGCATTATGCCGCACCTCCTTTGGCGATACGAATCCTCGGATCGATAACGCCGTAGAGGATGTCCACGATGAGCATGGTGATGATAAAGAGCGCACTGTAGACGAACGAAACGGCGATGACGATATTGTAGTCGTTGACATTGATCGCCTCGACGAGGAGATTGCCGAGTCCGGGGATGGCGAAGATCTTCTCGACGACGAGCGAGCCGGTCATGAGATTGACGACGAGCGGCCCGAGGACCGTGATGACGGGGATGAGGGAATTGCGCACGCCGTGATCGGTGATGACGCGGTGCTCGGGAAGTCCCTTTGCCCGTGCGAGTTCGATATAATCGCTTCCGAAGACCTCGAGCATCTCACTCCGTAAGAAACGCGCGATGGTCGCCGTGGCGAAGACGGAAAGTGCGAGTACCGGCAGGACGCTCGAGAGTCCGGGCGCCCGCGGGTTGAAACGGATGGGAAAGAGCTTGTGTCTGAAACCGAGCCAATAGACGAGTCCCAGCGCAAAGACATACGACGGGACGCTGACCCCGAGGACCGAGATGATGCTCGCAAGCGTATCTAAGATCGTGCCGTGATAGAGCGCAGCGAAGATCCCGAGAAAAATCCCGAAGATAAGGCCGACGATGACGGCGTAGACACCCAGACGAATCGAGATCCACAGTCTTTGGTGGAGGAGATTGGCGACGGGCATGTTTTTTTGATAAGCATAGCTGATACCGAAATCGCCCTTTAACATCAGTCCCAAGTAGCGGACAAAACGCACCGGGACGGGTTTGTCGAGGCCGTTCTTCTCGATGAGCATCTGTTTTTGCTCGGGCGAGAGTTTCTCGTCGTTAAACGGCGTGCCGGGCATGTAGTTGAGCATGAGAAAGAGGGCGAAGAGGATCACGAGCGTCGTGATCACCGCGATGAACAATCGTTTCATGATGTATTTCGTCATGATGTACTCCTTATAATCAAAGAGGGGATCGGATCCCCTCTTTTTGTGTGATTCATGCGTGCTTTCACGGATGAACTTTATTTGTCGACGGTGCAGGATTTGTAGAGATACGGAACGCCGACGGTGTTGTTGATATAGCCGTGTACCGCGGTATTCCAGAGTTCCGCCGCACCGGTCTGATAGACGCCGACGGGACCCTTGGGGTCGTTACACAGGAGTGCTTCCGCTTCGATCAGGAGCTTCCAGCGATCCTTGGGATCCATGGTGCCCGATTTTGCCTTTTGCATCATTTCGTCAAAAGCGGGGTTCTTGTAGCCGCCGCGATCTTGCGTCGACTCGTAGAGTTCGAGATAGGTCATCGGATCCGCGTAGTCGGGACCCCAACGCGTGAGGACGCATTCGAATTTCTTCTCGTTCATGAGCTGGAGACGTGTCTTCTTCGGCTGACTCTTGAGTTCCACGGTCATGCCGGGAAGCGTGCCCTCGATCTCGCTCTTTAAGAACTCGGCGACTTTCTTGGATTGCTCGCTGTCCTCGAAGAGAAGTTCAAAGGTAAAGGTATCGCTGCCCATTTCTTCTTTTGCAGCTTCCCAATACTTCACGGCTTCTTCTTTGCCGCCTTGGAAATAAATATTGTCGTTGTCGCGGAAATCTTTGCCGCTTTCATCAAATGCAAGTTTGCGCGGAACGAAGAAGTACGCGGGGATGGATCCGTCCTGTAGGACATTGTCGGCAATCTGCTCGCGGTTAAAGGCGAGGGAGACGGCTTTCAAAATATTGTCGTTGAATTTGCCTGTCGAGTGATTCCACTCGAGGTACCAGAGATAACTGCCGAGTTGCTTGTTGTAGCCGGGATCGGATTCGTAGCGGCTCACAAGTTCGCCCATGAGCGCAACGTAATCGGTCGAACCGCTCTCGTAGTCGAGGACGGCTGATTGCGGGTCGAGCGCAACTTTGAACTCGATCGCGTCGAGCTTCACCGCGTCTTTATCCCAGTAGTCGGGGTTCTTTTCGAGGAGGAAACTTGAGCCGGAGAACCATTCTTTCCAGATGAACGGTCCGCAGTAGAGCGTCTTCTCGGGAGAAAGTCCGTATTCCGCGCCCTGCGCTTCGACGAACGCTTTGTTTGCGGGATAGAAACTCGGGAAGACCATGAGTTTCAGGAAGAAAGGAACGGGACGTTCGAGCGTGACTTCGAAAGTCTTCGCGTCGACGGCACGTACGCCGAGTTCTTCCGCAGGCATTTTCCCCTGCGAAACCGCCGCGCCGTTCTTGACGCCGGCAACCTCGAGCATGTAGCTGTATTCGGAACCGATCGTGCCGAGACGTTGCCAACCGTAGACGAAGTCGTCCGCGGTCACGGGATCGCCGTTCGACCACTTGGCATCTCTCAGATGGAATGTCCACGTGAGATGATCGTCGGATTCTTCGTAACTCTCCGCGAGTGCGGGTTGCGGCACGGAGTGCTCATCGAATTGATAGAGACCTTCGATGCACGACGCGATCGCTTCGAACGAGAGACCGTCCGTTGCAAGCTGTGGATCCATGCTGGTGAGATCCGCGTTCTTGCTGACGACGAGTTTGTTCTCCCCGCCGGCGGAACCGGATTCTCCGCTCGCCGGTGCGTCTGAGGAGCCGCCGCACGAGACGAAGAGAAGTGCCATCAAGATGGTGATGAGTTTGAATGAGCGTTTCATACGAACCTCCTTTTGGCTGAGCCATGAAATAATTTTTCCTATCATACCATCTCGGGTTTCATTATGCAAGTAAAAAGGAAATAAAAAGCATATAAAAAAGTTCTATAAATATCCCAACGAAAATACAAGACATCATAGATGAAAACGTTTGAAATGACAAAAACAACAAAAAATAAACAAAAACGATGGCACTGTTTTCTGCTAACAGGAAAAAGTAAAATAGGATAAATAACCAGATAAAATGAATATAAGGAAAACAAATACAATGAAAATTATAAAAAGTTTTGAATGGATATGATTGAAAGTGTGGAATTTAGCACGGTAGAGCGATTGGTGCATCCGCGAGATGGGGCGCAAGCGGACGTATGTTTTTCCTTTTTGCGGCGCAATGAGATGCAGGCACAAAAAAACCGACGGCACGATGCCGTCGGCAAGGATTCGCTTAACTGCGAAAGCGTTCTTTTTGTCGTTCGACTTTTTTCTTCTCCTCGACGCTTAGATAGAGCGAGCGACCGATGACAAATTCCGCCGCCGCGAAGATCGCGAGGTAATAGTCCTGTCGCGCCATGAAAAGGAGCGAGAGCGGGATGAGGAGTGCGTGGAAGAGGGATGCGAGGCGTACGGATTCCGTGACACCGTAGACGACGTAGATAAGATAGTTCACACCGACGACGGCGGCGCAGAACCACACGTATTGGAGAGCATCGATCGGTGTGCCGGGCATGTAGACGATCGGCAGATACCAGAGCGAGCGGATGAGTCCGAGCGCCAAGAGACCTTTCGTATAGCCGGATCTCGTTTCGAGGATCGGGCGCAGGACGCTCATGTATCCGAGTTCACTCATGAGTCCGCCGACAAAGAGCGTCACGTAGGAGAGCCAAAATTCTTTGGGACTTAACATAGAAGCGTAGCCGCGGATGGCATGCAGTGCAAAGTGGACGAAGAGAAGCACGGGGAACGCGAAGAAGAATCGCTTGGTGCCGGAGTGCTTGAGTTCCGATCGCATCGTATCGCGTTCTTCTTTTCCGAGGACCGCTGCTGCGAGAGTCGGTGCCGCCGCTCCGATGAGATAGAGCGGGATGTACGCGGATGCGGTCAAATGAAGAAATTGAATCTTGAGAAAGGCGGGTATGCCCCAACCGACGAGCGTAAACACCGAGAGTGCGATGATGTATGCGACGAGCTTTTGAGCGTTCTTTTTTTTCATTTCGGGTGTGATGGTCATAACGACTCCTCTCTATATTCTTCTTCCGTGAGGACTTCGATCCCCGCTTCGCGTAAGGCGCGCACGGCGATCCCGTCTCCCGGGATGAGCGTGTGGGTAAATGTGCCGTCGTAGATTTTTCCTTTGCCGCAGGACGGGCTCTTGGATTTCATGACGGCAAAAGCGACGCCTTCCCGTTTCGCAAGCTCGACGGAGCGACGCGCGCCTTCGAGATACGCTTCCGTGACATCGGTGCCGTCCTCCGTGACGACGCGGTCCCCGACGATTTCCGCAGGTTTGCGCGGAATGGCGAGACCGCCCATGACCTCGGGACAACACGGGACAAACGTACTTCGATCCGAAAGGTCCGGGATGGGATTCGCTGTGCCCTTGTATGTACATTTCTCTCCCAAGAGACAGGCACTCATTAAAATTTTCATCATGGTCTCCTTTAATCAAACCGTCCTTATCGTATCATAAGGCGACGATTTTGAGAAGAACGGTGATGTACGGAAAAATTTGTTATACTGTGGGAAGAAATGTTAAAGGAGGCAAACGATGATTGCAATTACGAATGCGCGGATCCGCACGATGACGGAAGAAGTCTTCACGGGTACGCTTGTTATGAACGAAGGCAAAATTACGGCGGTGGGAGCATCCGTCGAGATCCCCGAGGGCGTGGAGACGATCGACGCCGAGGGTGCGCTCCTCACGCCGGGACTCATCGACGCCCACTCGCATCTCGGCATGTGGGAGGAGAATATCGGCTACGAGGGCGATGACGGGAACGAACTCACCGATCCCCTGACACCCCAGCTCCGCGCAATCGACGCGATCAATCCCCGAGACGATGCGTTCCGAGAGGCACTCGAGGGCGGTGTCACGATGGTCATGACGGGCCCCGGCAGTGCGAATTGCATGGGCGGGACATTTGCCGTCGTGCGCACGCTCGGACATCGCATCGACGATATGATCGTCCGCGCTCCGGCGGCGATGAAGATCGCGTTCGGCGAAAATCCCAAACGTTGCTACGGCAAAGAGGGCAAAGCGCCGCGCACGCGCATGATGACGGCGGCGATGATCCGCGGGATTCTCATGCGCGCGAAGGAATATCTCGCGAAAAAAGATGCCGGCAAGGACGTCGCTTTTGACGATAAACTCGAGGCGCTCCTCCCCGTCTTGCGCCGCGAAATGCCGCTCAAAGCGCACGCACACCGCGCAGACGACATCTTCACCGCGATCCGCATCACCAAGGAATTCGATCTCGATCTCACGCTCGATCACTGCACGGAGGGGCATCTCATCGTCGAGGATCTCATGCGCGAACCCTATCCCGCGCTTGTGGGGCCCACGTTCGGGAGTCGTTCCAAAGTCGAGCTCACGCACAAGACCTTTAAGACGCCGGGCATTCTCGCCAAAGCCGGGATGAAAGTCGCGATCATCACGGACGCGCCCGTCATTCCCGAGCGACATCTCGCCATGTGCGCCGCGTTTGCCGTGGACTCCGGCATGGACGAGGACGAAGCGTGGAAATCGATCACCAAGAATCCGGCGGAAATTCTCGGAATCGACGCGCTTGTCGGCACGCTCGAAGTCGGAAAATCCGCGGACGTCGTCCTCTGGAAGGGCGATCCCATGCACGAGATCGACGCGAAACCCGCGATGGTCTTCGTCGAAGGGAAAGTCGCCGTCGGGAAAGAAGCATGAACGTCTATTTCCAAGGAATCGAAAAACATTTTGACGAAAAAGAAGTTTTAAGAGGCGCGACGCTGACGCTCGAGACGGGGAAGATCTACGGTCTTCTCGGGCGCAACGGCGCGGGGAAGACGACGCTCTTTCGCGTCCTCGCGGGTGAAATCGCCGCGAATGCGGGCGAAATGACGATCACGGAAGACGGCGTCACGAGACCCCTCGTTCCAGAGGACGTTGGACTCGTGCAATCGCAACCCGTGTTGCCGTCGTTTCTCACGGGGCGCGAATTTCTCCGATTTCTCTGCGATGTCGAGAAGAAAGACGTCGATCTCGACGCGCTCTTTGCGACGTTTCAGTTCCAGCTTGAAGACGCGGACCGACTCATCGTCGAGTATTCGCACGGCATGAAATCGAAGATCAATCTCATGGCGATGGCAATCCTCGAGCCGAAGATTTTGCTCCTCGACGAACCGCTCACGAGTCTTGACGTCGTGGCGGCAGAGGAGATCAAAAAATTCCTGCGCCGACGTAAGGACGACACGATCCTCATGGTTTCGACGCATATCCTCGATCTCGCGCGCTCCCTCTGCGACGAAATCGTCCTCTTGCGCCACGGCGTGACGGAGTCGTTGGAGAGCCTCACGGGCGCATCGAACTACGACGAGGAGGACATCGTCGCGCTCCTCACGGAGAATGAAGATGCCTGAACTCTGGCGTCTCGAGGCGCGGGTGCGTGCAAGCATCGGGGTCAATCAGTTCTTCTATCGGCTCAGAAAGATTCCCCTCGTCAAGAATCTCATTCCCGAGGAGATCTTCGGCGCGTATGGGCTCAAATCGACGTGGCGATGGATCCACGGCTTTCTGCGCGTCCTCAAGGAGCTCGTGAAACGCATGCTCTGGTACGCTATCCTCTATGCGGCGTGCTTCATGCGTTTGAAACATGCGGGACTCGGGGATGCGCCGATCGATTTTCAGGTCTTCGCTCCGATCTTCTTCTTCCTCATGATCCTCGGAAACACGGGATTTTCCATGCTCGATGCGACGGGTAATGAGGCCGTCTATGTCGTCGACAAATACTATGTGCGCGATACGCGTGCATACGGTCGATTGCGCGTCTTACGGGGTGCGTGGCGGTTTCTTTTCTATCACGGTGCGGTGCTTTCTTTGGCATCGCTCATCACGCCCGCGTATTCGACGCGTCTTCTCTATGTGTTGCCGCTCATCGTCGCGTTTCGTTTCTTCGTCACGCGCGTGGAACTCGCAAGACTCGAAAAAGTCGGCAAGCGCGCTCTCCCGTGGCAGTGGACGGCGCCGAGCATTCTCGTGCCGCTCATCCTAACGATCGTCTATCTCATGGGCGTCATCGATCCGGTCGTCACGGCGTTTTTCTCGCTCCCGATGTTCCTCGCGGGACTCGTGCTCATGGGGATCGGGTTCATGCTCTTGTGGCGTTATCCGCGCTACGATCTCTTTGTCTCGGATGAATGCGCGAATCTCGAGGGATTTCTCACGGGCACGCTCACCCAAGGACTCAACGAACGCACGGAGAAAGATTTTGACGCGAGCGTCCCTGCGGGGATCGAGCACAAGCACGGCTATGACGCCCTGCACGCGCTCTTTTTCCATCGCAATGCCAAGCGGTTTCGGAAATCGCTCCGCAATCGTCTCGCGACCGTCGCAATCGGCATCGCGGTTCTCCTCGTCGGATGTTACGCGGCGCAGAGCTTCTTCGGGGCCACGGTCGATGTCGCGACTCTCTTTACGCTCACGGGCGTGTGGCTCTATGCCATGCTCCTCGTACTCTTTCGAGACAATTTCACGCGCGAACTCTTCTTACAGATGGACCGTTTCCTCTTCGTCCATCCGTTCTATCGCAAACGAAGCGCGGTCATGCGCTCGTTTTGGCTCAGATTCCGCGTGCTCTTTCTGTACAATCTCGCGATCGCGGCACTCGTGGCTCTGGGCGGTTTCGTGACGGGGAAACTCTTCTCGGCGACCGTGCCGACGGCATGGTACGGGATCATCCTCGGCTCGGCGGCGTTTTTTTCGATCCACACGATCGGATGCTATGTGCTTTTCCAGCCGTTTACTTACGATATGAAAGCGCACTCGACGCCCTATACGATCGCAAATGTCATCGTGTCCGTAACCTGCTGGGTCTTCTATACGAAAGAATTTCGTACGAATCCGATGCTCCTCATGATCGTCGGCGTCGTGGCACTCGTGTGGTCGACGGTTCTCCTTCTCGCGACGTATTTCTTTGCGCCGCGAACCTTTAAGCCGCGGGATTAGCGGCCTCTTGACGTGCGGTGGTATAATGAAGTTCTCTTAGGAGGTTGTTATGAAAAAACTGGCACGACTCATCGGCAAAACGGCGATCGCCGTTGGCAAACTCAAAGGAAAACAATCGACCGCTCTGCCGGGCTATCTCGCGCTGAGACTCGATCCGAATTTCGGCAAGCACTACACAATGCCGAAGACGGTCATTTTTGTCACGGGCACGAACGGCAAGACGACGACGACGCATATGCTCACGGAGATCTTTCGCGCCGCGGGGAAACGCGTGCTCACGAACGACGGCGGTGCCAATATGCCGCAGGGCATCGCGACGGCGATTCTCAAGGCTTCTCGCGGGGATCAAGTCGAGGCGGACGTCGCCGTTTTTGAGACGGACGAACTCTATATCGACGAAGTGGCACAACTCGCCGCGCCCGATTACATCGTCGTCGGGAATCTCTTTGCGGATCAACTCGACCGCTTCGGCTCCGTGCAAAAACTCGCGGAGGAAATGGTAAAGAAAATCCCGGCGGAGACGACCGTGATCGCAAACGGCGACGATCCGATGGCGGTCTACATCGCAAAGAACGCGGGGAAAAATGCGCGCACCTACGGCGTCGCGAATATGAGCCCGGGCACGGTACGCGACGAAATCTGCCCCGCATGCGGGAAAGAACTCGTCTATACGGCGCAGAGTTATGACCACATCGGTCGCTTCTCCTGTTCGTGCGGGCTCGAACTTCCGATCGACTACAAGGCGACGATCGACGCGCCTTATTACGAACTCGCAGGCGAACGCTATGAGGCGCCCGAGAAAGCGATCTACGTCGTCTACAACGCGCTTGCCGCGACCGCCACGGCACTCGAAATGGACATCGAACCGTCCGTCATCCGCGAGGCGATCCGCACGGTCTTACCCGTCCACGGGCGCAAAGTGCGACTCAATTTTAACGGCGAAGAGGGCTTTCTCTCACTCATCAAGAACCCCGCCGGCGCGAACGTGACGCTCGATCTCTTGCGCGAACTCGAAGAACCATATCAGATCCTCTTCGGGATAAACAACAATGTCCCCGACGGACTCGACACGTCCTGGTTTCAGGAGATTGCGCTCGAAACGCTTGCGGATACGCCTCTGCGCGCGGTCTTTATCACGGGCGGAGCCGCCGAAGCATTCTTCAGTGTCGCGGAGGACAAACTCCCCGCCATTCGCACGGAGATGGGAAGCCTCGAGGCGATGATCGAGGAGATGGAAAAGACGCACATTCCGTCGTACTTCCTCTGCAATTACACCATGCTCGCACCGCTCACCGACGCACTCAAGAGACATTCCGTCGGACGCATCACCCAGAAAAAATACAAATAAAAAACCCGCGCACGGCGGGTTGAAACGCACGGGGAAACGCGTGCGTTTTTTATGTTCATTCGTCTTCTTCGTCTGCGCACGGTTCGGTGTCCCACGCGCGGGGCATGCCCTCTCTCGAGAGGAGTCCGAGGAAGAGCCAGAAGATATAGGCGGTATTCGGCACGGAGATATTGAAGAACGCCTGCACGAGATAGATGACGACGGCGATAAAGAGCGTCTCGATCTCGGGACGCGCGAGTTTCTTCGCGGCGTCTTTCAGTGACGAGACGACGAATGTGAGATAGACCGCGAGCGACGGCAGACCGCTCGTCACGGCGATGTTGAGGTACTCGTTGTGCGCCTTGTCGTAATTGAGATAGCGTCCGATCTCCGCCACGACATCGTCGTAGAAGAATTTCCTCATGGCGAGTTGCATATTCTCGGGACCGTAGCCGATCAGGGGAGATTTTTTCACGAGCTCCCAGGATTTTCCCCAGACGAAGACGCGGTGACTGCCGGCTTTGGTCGCATCGAAGCCGTGCAGAAAAAAGGCTTTGGCGTCGCGGAAAATCGAGAGAAAACGCGAGAGAAAGGGGATCGAGAGCCTGCGATTCATCATCGCGATCGCGCCGAAGAAGAGCGCACCGAGGATCGGGATGAGGATGAGGAATCTCCGATCGTGTTTTCTTAGAAAACGTACGAGATAGAAGAGGATGCCGAACGCGAGTGCAAGCCAAGGTCCCCGCGCCTGCGCGGCGGCGAGTGCGGACGCCGAGAGAAGAAGCGTCGCGTAGTAGAAATATTTTTTGCGATAAAAGGCGAGATAAAAATGGACGGGCATGGTCGTCGCGAGATACGTCCCGAGGAAATTGCGATTCCCCATCGTACCCGTCGCGGCGGTGAAGCGAATTTTCCGAAAGACGAAAGACGTATACGGACGATAGCCGGCGATTTCACAGAGGACGAAGAGCGAGACGATCATCGCGGCAAGTGCGATGCCTTTATAAAAAAGATCCGAGGGATCGTCACACGCGCGTCCGATGAAAAAGATGGCGATGTAAAAAAGGAGCGTGAGATAGCCGTCAAGTCTTCCGGTGTAGCCGAGAAAACCCATGACGGGATCCTCCGAGAGTACGAGCGAGACGGCGACGAGAAGTGCGTAGAGCGCGAGGCATTTTACCGGCATGCCCTCGAGCTCCAATCGCTCAGTGGGAACGGCCTCCCGAACGAGGGCGAAGAGAAAGAAAATCGTCACGAGTCCCATGAAGAAAAATTTGCACGTGAACGAGTCGCTTCTTCCGAGACACGGAAAAAACACGATCGGTGTGATCGCGGCGATGAGAAATGCGGATAGATTGGCTATGGATTTTTGCATCATTGCCTCCTACGTTGAGTATAGGGATTTCATGCGACTTTGTCCATGGGGCGAACTCGACAAAATCCACACATTTTGCTATACTAAACGTTAACAAAGAAACGCGAACAAGGGAGGTAACCATGAATCGGAATAGATGGAAAGTGACGGCGCTCATTCTTGCCGTCGTGTTCGTGCTCGCATCCTGCGGCGCACGCAAGACCCCGAAAGACGCCGCGCTCCTCTTTATGAAGAGTATGCGTTCGGGGAACTACGACGAAGCCGTAACCTGTGTCGTGGAGTCGATCGACGCGAACAAGATGGCGGAGGAATACAATTCGATGGGCGGCGCATTCCTCGATAAAATGCGCGATCTCGAATACGAAGTGACGGAGACTTCCGACGGCGATACGACGGCGACCGTCACGATGAAAGTTTCGTATTACAATCTCGCGGGCGTGTACACGGAGGTCATGCAGAAACTCCTCTCCGATGTCAAATCCGACGAGAAGATCCGCACGATGGACGACGATGCACTTGCGACCGAAGCGATGACGCGTCTCAACGCCGCGGCGAAAGAAACGAGCCTTACGAAGATGGAAAAGACCCTGCAACTCACTGCGAAAAAAGGGGAGAGCGGCTGGCAGATCGTCCTCGACAATCCGGAACTCCGTGAAGTCATCACTGCGGGACTCAACGGCGTCGGCGGCATTCTCTAAGAGATCCTATGAAAGAAGCCTCAGGGCTTCTTTTTTTGTGATCGAAAGATTCCCGTACGTTCGGTGCGATGTTCGGAAGCCGGCAGAGAAAAACCGGCGCAGGTTGTAGTCGGACGGAGGGAGAATGTGCATGGTAAGCCTTCCGTTCGCACAAAAAAAGACGGACTTTCGTCCGTCTTCAGAGGCAAGAGGCGATCCTAACGATTCGCCATGATGACTTGGATTTCTTCGGGGTTGATGCCGACCATTGCTTCACCGAGGTTTTCACTGACGCGAGCGATGACAGCAGGATCGTTGTAATGCGTAACCGCTTCTACGATGGCTTTGGCACGTTTTGCAGGGTTACCGGATTTGAAAATACCGCTGCCGACAAAGACACCTTCTGCACCGAGTTTTACCATGAGAGCCGCATCTGCCGGAGTTGCCACGCCGCCTGCGGAGAAGTTGACAACCGGAAGTTTGCCGTTGTCATGGACATATTTAATGAGTTCATAGGAAACGCCCATTTCTTTGGCTGCATGGAAGAGCTCGTCTTCGCGCATCGCTTTGACTTGTGCGATTTCGCTCATGAGCGTGCGCATATGGGTGACGGCCTGGACGACATCGCCCGTGCCGGCTTCCCCTTTGGTACGGATCATGGATGCGCCTTCTTCAACGCGTCTTAATGCTTCGCCGAGATTACGTGCGCCGCAGACGAAGGGTACGTTGAATTTTTTCTTGTCGATATGGTAAACCTCGTCGGCGGGGCTAAGGACTTCACTTTCGTCGATGTAGTCGATGCCGATCGCTTCGAGGACTTCAGCTTCTACAAAATGACCGATACGGACTTTTGCCATAACCGGGATCTTGACCGTTTCCATGATCTTCTTGATCATTGCGGGATCGCTCATGCGGGATACGCCGCCTGCCGCACGGATGTCGGCCGGAACGCGCTCAAGAGCCATGACGGCAACGGCGCCGGCATCTTCGGCAATCTTTGCCTGCTCGGGATTGGTGACGTCCATGATGACGCCGCCTTTGAACTTGTCGTGCATTTCTTGCAATTTTTTGAGATCCATGATTTTGCCCTCCTATTTCTATTGAACTCGAAAGTTCATTTGATTGACAATGACAGTATACGGCATAACTGGTATAATGAAAAGTACCAAAATAATAGAATTGGAGCAGACCAGATGATCTATGTCAAATTATATGAGGAAATCAAGGCGAGAATTTTTGCAGGGGATCTGCAGGAGGGGGACAAACTCGAGAGCAAACGCGCCTGCGCGGCACGGCTCGGGATTTCCGTGGGGACGGTGGAGCTCTCGTATCGCCAACTCGAGGACGAGGGCTATATCGAAGCGGTCGAGCGCTCGGGCTATTATGTCGCGCACCGCGTGAGCGATTTCAAACCGCTTCCGTACCGCGCCGAGGAGGAAGAGGAGGAAGTGACCTGGCGCTTCGATTTTTCCTATCAGGGCATCGATCCGCGCTTTCCGTTTCGCAAATGGAGACGGCACGCCGAAGAAATCTACGACGACGCCGAGGAAGTGTTTACCAGGAGAGGCGATCCGTGCGGGGAGAAGAAACTCCGCGTCGGGATTGCGCGGTATCTCTTTCGTTCTCGCGGCATCGAGGCGCCCATCTCATCGATCGTCGTCTCGTCAGGGACGGAGGCGCTCTTTGCAACGCTCTTTCGGATGCTCCCGGAGGATGCGTGTTTCGGCGTGGAAAATCCCGGCTATCGCGGCCTGAAACGGATCCTCGCGGAGCGGAAGAGACGTGTGCATCTTCTCGAAGTCGGCGACGCCGGCGTCGATCCCTCCGATGTCGAGGGGAGTGAAATCGACGTGGTCTGTCTCACGCCGTCACATCAATTTCCGACGGGGCGGATCCTTCCGATCACCGCACGCGAGCGGATTCTCGCCTGGGCGCAAGAGGGCAAATGGATCATCGAGGACGACTACGACGGCGAATTTCGCTATGTCGGACGCACAATTCCGGCGATGGCGTCGATCGATCGCACGCGGACGATCTATATGGGCACTTTTGCCAATACGATTTCCCCCGCCGTTCGGGTGAGTTTCATGGTTCTGCCGCCGGCACTCGCAAGAATGCGCGCACTCTTGCCCGCAAGCTCACCCGTGCCGATGGCGACGCAACTTACGCTCGCGTCGTTTATGGAGGAGGATTTTGAACGCCACATCGCGAGAATGCGGAGGATCTACCGCGAAAAAGCGGCGCGACTCGAGGAAGGAATCGGTGCGATTCCCGCGCTCGAAATCGTCCCGAGCGAAGCGGGTCTTCATCTCGTCTTTCGCGATCTCAAAAAACGCCCCGCGGACGAAATGCGTCGTGCGCTGGAACGCGAAGGCGTGAGACTCCCGTCCATGGACGAATTTGCCAAAGGCGAAGGTCGCGAGGGGCTCTATGTACTCGGTTTCGGCGCACTTGAGGAAGAGCGGATTGACGAAGCCGTCGCCGTCCTCGCGTCCGTCTTTCAATAAAAAAACCCGACGCCGCAATGCGCGGAATCGAGTTTTGTGAATATCGGTATGCGTTTTTGAAAAGGCTCGCCCGTTGCGGCGGGCTTTTTTTGATTGGCTACGAGGCGACGGTGTAGAGCGCGTAGAAATAGCCTTTTTCGTCCATGAGATCATGGAAATTCCCGCGCTCGACGATTTTGCCATCCTTCATGACGAGAATGCCGTCAAAACGCTCGAGGAGCGATTTTTCCAGGCGGTGGGTCACGATGATGCGCGTCACGTCTTCGAGATCCAGAAGATCCGAGGTGACGCCGTGCGCGGTTTCGGCGTCGAGCGACGCGGTGATTTCGTCCGCGAGGAGGACGGAGGAATTTTTCATGAGACTTCGCGCGATGGAGATACGCGCTTTCTGTCCGCCGGAGAGCAGAGCCCCGCCTTCGCCGCAGCGCATTTCTTCGCCGCGTTCCTTCATGAGATCCTCGAGTCTTGCGAGTTTCATCGCGCGTTCGATTTCTTCCTCGGGGAAGGAGCGGAACATCGTGATATTTTCTTTCATCGTCGCGTCGAAGAGAAAGACATTCTGCTCGACGAACGAGATCATCTTGTAGAGTGCGTCCGTGCGGATCGTCTCGAGGGCATGACCGTCCATCGTGACCTTTCCAGTGTACGCGGGATGCCAGCCGCCGATGAGTTTTAAGAGCGTGGATTTGCCGCTTCCCGACGCCCCGACGAGTGCATAGGATTTGCCCGCTTCAAATTCCGCGTCGATGCCCTTGAGGACCGGATGATCCTCATCGTAGGCGAACGAGATGTTCTCGAGTCGGATCGCGTCCTCGAGCGCATCCATCTCGACTTCGCCCGTCACGGTCGGGTGTTTTGCCAGCGCGTCTGCGAGCCTCTCGATGAGTTTCTTCGCGGCTTTGCGTTTGGCGATGAGACCCGGGAGCGAGGCGATCGGTTCGATGACAAAATTCATGAGATTGACAAAGGCGATGACCACACCGGCGGTGATCGCATGATAGCGAATCGCGAGAATCGTGCCCGCGATGAAGACGCCGAGTTGGGCGAAGACACCCGTCACCGCGCCGATCATTCCAAGGAGGATGACGAGGCGACGTCGCGCGTATTTTTCACGCTCGAGTGCGTGACTCTGCGCTTTGAAGAGCGCATAGAGTTCTTTCTCTGCGCGAAAACTCTTGATGACGGAAAATCCGTTGAGCGCATCGGTGAGGATCGCCGTGAAATTCCGATTTTTCTCCGACACGCGCGCTTCAACCGGTGCGAGGCGATTGCCCGAGATCATCGAAGAGATGAAGGGGAGAATCGTCAGTCCCATCGCGACCGCAAAGAGCGTCGGCGAATAGACGAGCATGAGGGCCAAAGAGCCCGCGAAACTTACGAGTTTGGGCACGAGACTGAGACTTCCTTCGAGATAGCCGTCCTCGATCGTCGTCGCGTCGTTCGTGAGTGCCGAGAGATAGGTCGACGTCTTTTCCTGTTGAAACGAGGCGATGCTCTTCTCCGAGAGTTTTTCGAATGCCAGACGCCGATATTCCTCCATCGCCCGTGCGACAAAGCGCGGTTTCGCCGCGTATTGAATGAGAAATAGGACCGTCATGAAGAGAACAAAAGCGATTGAGAGTTTGAGGAGAAACGCGACGGGATATGCGCCCGCCACGCCCGATGCCGTGTCGATGAGTTCTTTCATCAGCCATGAGACGATGATATTGAGCGAGCCGAGCGCGAGGGAACTTATGATCGAGAGCGTAAGCCACCAACCGTTGCCGCGATAAAACGATCGCGTGAGTTCTTTTTGCAGATTTTTAGGATTCATGAGAGACCTCCTTCCAGAGTCGTGTCAGTTCTTTGTTTTCCAATTCTTTACAAGTATTGCGGATCGCGATCTCGGCGGTTTCGCCCAGCGTGTCGTACGCGGTCGCCTGTTTTGTCATCGTGACAAAACGGATCTGTCGAAAATTGTACGAGCCTACCGCGTCAAAACGATCCGCGATGTTCTTGGCGGTGCGCAGGTACGCTTCGGCTTTCGCCGTGTCGTTCGTCTTGAGGGCGATATGCGCGAGGATCACATGGAAGACGGCGTTCGTCTTGTCGAAGATACTCGGATGCGCTTCGTCCTTGAGACCCGCGAGGAGCGTTGTCATCCAGAGAGCGAGCTCCTTTGCCGATGCGAAATCCTCTTGTCGGAGATAGACGTTCAAATAGCCGAAACCGGTGCCGACGAGCTCACTCACATGCTTGATCAGGGCACTCGAAAGCGGCTCGAGCGCATCCTCGTAACGCTTGTCATCCCTCGAGAGCGTAATCCCGATCGCCGAATTGAAAATGCCGTTCGTATTGTGATCTCTAAGCATCTCGAGAGCCTCATCCGTGCGCCCCATGACGAGTGCCGCCTGCGCCATCGCACCGTAAATCGTCGTCTCGCCGATCTCTGGATTGCGATTTTGCGAGAGAAGCGCGAGCGACGACTCGTAGAGTTCCAACGCCCGCGCGAGTTTTTTCTTATCTTGCGACTCGAGACCGAAGACGAAATAGAGATCCGCACTCGTATAGACGACGTCAAAGGCATGTGGATATTTCACGAGCATCCGTTTTGCATAGTCAAGCCCCGTAGGATCCTTCTTATGGAAATACTCTTTGAGACGCGCGACACTCGCCGCAAGACGATTGTCAAACGCCTCATAGCCGATTAAGACATCCACCGACGTATCGAAAAAATCCGCCATCGCCGCGAGATTCCCGAGCGACGGTTGCGAAAGACCTTTTTCCCATTTATATACCGCGCCGACACTCACGCCCAGCACCTCCGCGAGCGCCTCCTGTGTCACGCCGTTCTCCGTGCGAAACGCGCGGATTTCACGGGGAAGATGAAGTTTCATCGAACCCCTCCTTTCAGCTTCATTATCGCAGATGAAAAAGGAAAAGAGAACCCACAAACCGTATGTTTTGGAGATGAAATTTTATACCATAGGTATGGGTTCGGGCGCAAAAAAAGACCCGCGTCCTTGCGCGAGCCTTCTTATGGACTATTCGAGCCCTTTTAAGAACTTGATGATATCTTCCGATTCGTACATCGGCTCGTCGCCGACGAAGAGACACGGCACTTGCATCATGCCGCCCTTTTCCATGAGTTTTTCTCGAGCCTCCGTATCGTCGTTGATACTGCGAATCGCAACCGTGAGATCTTCACGCGTTTTAAGATACTCTTCTACTTTTCTGCAATACGGGCACGTATCGGAAACAATGAGTTCAATTTTGTCTTTGGTATTCATCATGATCCCTCCTTAAAATGTATATACCCAAAAAGATATGGAAGAAGTCGGGACAGGGATGTTTTGGCGCATCAAAAAAGGACTTCGCGGGGAAGTCCTTTGGGGTTCGATCTTTGCTCACACATTGAAGCGGAAAAGCACGATATCGCCCTCTTGCATGATATAGTCTTTGCCTTCGGAGCGAATGAGACCTTTTTCGCGGGCCTTTTGCATGCTGCCCTCGGCTTCTCCGACGAGGACGTCATAGGAGATGATTTCCGCACGGATGAATCCGCGTTCGATGTCGGAGTGAATTTTGCCGGCGGCGTTCTGGGCGCGGGTGTTTTTCTTGATCGTCCATGCGCGGGTCTCGATTTCGCCGGTGGTGATAAAACTCATGAGACCGAGAAGATCGTAGCTTACGCGGATGAGTCTTTCGAGTCCGGAGGATTCGACGCCGAGATCGTGTAAATATTCCGCGCGTTCTTCAGGGTCGAGCGTGGAGAGTTCCGCTTCGATGGCGGCACTGATGGCGAGGACGCGTGCACCGGTCTTGGCGGCGATTTCTTCGACGGCGCGATAGGCGGGGAGGGACTTAGGATCCATGAGATCGTCTTCGGAGACGTTCGCGACGTAGATCACGGGTTTCGCGGTTAAGAGTTGCATTTCCCGAAGCCATTTTTCTTCGTCTTCGGTCTCTGCCGAGCCGCGTGCGCTCATGCCGCATTCGAGTCTCGCGATGAGTTTTTTCGTGAACTCGAGTTCACCTGCCAAAGTCCTGTCGCCTTTCACTTGTTTCTCAAGGCGGGTCTTGCGTTTCTCGAGGACTTCGAGATCGGCGAAGATGAGTTCGGTCTCGATGGTTTCGATGTCGCGCGCGGGGTCGACACTGCCGTCGACGTGGACGACGTTCTCGTCTTCGAAGAGTCTCAGGACGTGGACGATGGCGGCGACTTCGCGGATGTTCGCGAGGAATTTATTGCCGAGACCTTCGCCTTTGGACGCGCCGCGGACGAGTCCCGCGATGTCATAAAATTCGATGGCGGCGGGGACGATTCTCTTCGCGTGACTGTATTCGGCGAGGACTTTGAGTCTCGGGTCGGGGACTTCGACGAGTCCGACATTGGGGTCGATGGTGCAGAAAGGATAGTTCTGCGCATCGGCTTTTTGATTGGTGATGGCGTTAAAAAGGGTCGACTTCCCGACATTGGGAAGTCCGACGATTCCGAGTTTCATATTGGGTTCTCCTTTCCCGATTGGGTCTTCGGTGCGTATCGAGGCCTAGCCTCTTAATTTTTTCTTCATGGCTTCGTAGAGATTTTCCAAGAACTCCTCCGGCTCTTTTGCGGTGCCCTCGTAGAGATAGACTTCCGCAGGGGGCGTGTCGGTATAGGTCTGAAAAAGATTCATAAAGGTCTTGGGTGAGAGTCGTTTGTCTTTCACGCGGATGTAGACTTTGCCGCCGGATTCGGACAAGAGGAAGACGTCGCCGCTTCTGTCGGCAAGCTCTGCGAGACTTTCGACGGGGGTGTCAAAATGATGCTTCACAAAGACGAGTCCGCGATAGGCACTCTTGGCTTTCGTGAGGATCTCGCGCCGAAGATGGGCGACTTCTTTCGTGAGTCGGGCGTTTTCTTCCGCGCCTTTCTTCACGGCACTTTCCCAGGAGAGGACTTTCGAAAAGACTTCGTCGATATCGCGTTCGTCGCCGAGACGCGCGAGCCACTCGGAGGTGAGACGCTCGTATTCTGCTCCGGCGATGACGGTGAACGAAACGCCGTCTTCGTCGCGGTTCACATTGAGTGCAATGCCGCCGACTTCGCCGGTATTATCCGCGACGGATTCGCTCCAAGGCATGGGAGGGAGCGTCGGGATCTCGAGCATGCGCGTGCCCTTTTCCGTATAGATGCGCGTCGCCACGGCATTTCGCACGATGGCGTTGGAGAGGGACACGAGGATGTGAAAATCATCGTCGATGTATTCAGTCCCCTTGAGGATCATCGTAAAGCCGCGCTTGAGGTCAAATTCAATTTTTTCCACTTCGGCGGCATAGATACGGCGTAAGAGTCCCTCAATGATGGCACTGGCGGTGCGATTCGCGAGCATCTGCGCGCGGGAACGCTCATCCACTTCCACGGTCACTTCGGGTCCGGGGATTCTTGCGGCGACACGGTGGATGATCTTGTCCTGATCCGTGAAGACGGCGATGACGTTCTCGCCGTCGATGGTGCCGATCTCGCCGGGACGAAAGACGGTCTTGTCGAGTACAATATGAACACCTTCGTTGCTCTGCGTCTGTTCGATGATATTGGCGCGAATTTTGCGAAGATAGGGATTGTCGAGATAGAGATGATCCATGGAAGCCTCCTTTTGTCCAATTGTAACAGAAATGAATGAGAAAATCAGCGTTTCCGGAGAACTGAGCATTGTTTATTATGGCGGCGTCATCTGATATAATAATGCTCATCATTGGAGGTAGACCATGTTTGAAGGGTATCGAAAAATCGGATGGCATATCCGCAAGGAAAAAAAGATGTATCGCATCGCTTTTCCGTTGCTCATTCTCTCGGATCTTTTGATCCTCGCGCCGCCGCGCCTCATGTCGCTCTTAATCGACGCGCTCAGCAAGGGGACGGCGACGGTCGACGGGCTCGTAAAAGTCGTGGGGCTGATTGTGCTTGCAACAGTGCTTAACTACGTACTGAGTTATCTCTGGCAGATGCATCTCTGGAATGCGTCGGATACGCTGGGTGCGACTTTGCGCTCGAAACTCATGGAGCATTTTTTCACGGAAGATCCCGTCTTCTACGAACGTTTCGGCTCGGGAGATCTTATGAACCGCGTGACGGGCGATATCGATAGCGTGACGGAGATGGCGGGTTTCGGCGTCATGTGTATCGCGGACGGAATCGTCATGCCGATTTTCCTCGTCATCGTGATGATTGCGACGACGTCGTGGAAACTCACCCTCGCGTCGATTGCGCCGTTTTTGCTCCTCTTTTACGGGACGAAACAACTCGGCAATGTCGCGTACAAAAGATATCGCGCGGCGGAGGAGGCGAAGAGCGATCTCAACGATCTCGTCGTGGAGAATGTCGAGGGTGTGCGTGTCGTGCGCGCGTTCGGCACGGAAGAACGCGAGAAAGTGAAGTTTGCAAGGCGTGCGCATGTGATCTATGACCGCAACATCGCGGCTTTGCGACTCTCCGCGCTCTTTTTTCCGGCGGCGCGGATCATCGCGACGCTCTCCTATATCGTCGCGCTTCTCTACGGGGCGGCGCTTCTACGCCAAGGGCAGATCACGCTCGGTTCACTCCTCGCCTTCATGCTCTATGTCGGGCAATTTACCTGGCCGATGTTCGCGCTCTCGGAGATCGTGAACACGCAGAGCCGAGGCAAGGCGGGTCTCGACCGCATCGAACAGGTCCTCCGGGCCCCCGCACCCGATTGGACGAGCGGGAAACCACTCGATGCGTTCGCGTCTTTCGAGATGCGGGACTACGATTTTACCTATCCGTCGAGCGATCACAAGAATCTCGAGGACATTACGCTCACCATAGGGCGCGGCATGACCGTGGGGATCGTCGGGCGCACAGGCTCGGGCAAGTCGACGCTCATCGATCAGTTCTTGCGTTTTTATCCGAATGAGAAAAGCTATCTCGTAAACGGCGAACCCGTCGAGCATTTCTCGGTCGAGAGTCAACGCGCAAAGATCGGTCTCGTGACGCAGGAGAATATCATTTTTTCCAAAACGGTGCTCGAGAACATCAAACTCGCACGTCCCGACGCGACGGAAGAAGAGGTGCAAGCTGCAATCCTTGCGGCGGATTTTGCCAAAGACATCCCGCAACTCAAGGACGGACTCGATACGCTCGCGGGGGAGAAAGGCGTTTCGCTCTCGGGCGGGCAAAAACAACGCATCTCGATTGCACGCGCACTCCTTACCGAACCCGAGATCCTGATCCTCGACGACGCGCTCTCCGCAGTCGATGCGCAGACGGAGAAGAATATTCTCACGTCGCTTCGGCGTGAACGCGCGGGGATGACGAATCTCATCGTAAGCCATCGTCTCTCGGCGGTGAAAGACGCGGATCTCATCCTCGTCATGGAACATGGTCGGATCATCGATCGCGGGACGCACGACGAACTCGTGAAGAGACCGGGTTACTATCAAGAGGAATACAAACTCCAAGAAATGGAGGCGATGACCATTGAAGCATAAATCGAGAAACAGACTCCTGTGGGAATATTTTCTCCGAGGGAAGTGGACGATGACACTCGGGGTCGTCTTCGCGACGGTGACGATCGCGATCGAGGTCATCGCGCCGAGAATCATCGCGAAACTCTTAGACGGAACGCTCGCCGAAGGCATCGGTATCGTGCATAAATCCGTCTTTTATAAACTCCTCGGGCTCTATGTCGCGCTCATGCTCACGATGGCACTCTTTCGCTATCTCTCGAACACCACTTTCAATCGCGCGGCAAACGAGATTGCGCTGGAACTCCGTCGCGATGTCTTTCATCGCATTCAGGAATTTCCGATCCGATATTTTGACAGTCTGCCGGTCGGCACGGTGGTTTCACGCATCACGAACGACACCAATCACCTGCAGTCGCTCTACGAGATCATCGCGTGGCAGATGATCATGAACGTGCTCTATCTCGTCGGGGTCTACGTGGCAATCTACGCCATCGATCCGAAACTCTTTTTCTATTCTCTGCTCCTGTGGGTACTCTTTATCCCGGCGATGCGCTATTATTCCAAACGGACAAATGCGCTCCACACCAAACTGCGCGCCCATCTCTCGGCGGTCAACGCGGTCGTCCACGAGTCCATTGCGGGGATGAAAATCCTCTCTGCTTTCGGCGCCGAGGAGGCGATGCGAAAAGATTTTCGACGTGAAAACGAGGGCTGGCTCAAGACGAATTACCGTTTCAATCGGGTTTCGGGTGCGTTTTCGTTCAACATCATCGAACTGTTCAGCGGTCTGTGTATGGCGGGCGTGCTCTACTATTTCGGCTACGGCAAAATCACGGGCGCGTATGCGGTGAGCGTCGGGATCCTCTATTCGCTCACGCAGTATATTTCGATTCTCTTCAGGCAAGTGCAGAACCTCATGCAGACACTCGGCAATGTGCAGCGCGCGTTTTCCGCGGCGGATCATATCTTTGAACTCTTCAATATGGAGACGGAGTCCGTGGAGGGCGACGCGCTTAAGGATTACGGCGATGTCGATTTTCGAGATGTCCATTTTTCCTATGTCGAGGGCGAGGAGGTTCTGAAGGATATTTCGTTCCATCTGCCGAAAGGCAAAACCGTGGCACTCGTCGGCGCGACGGGGAGCGGCAAATCCTCGATGATGAATCTCCTCTTCCGTTTCTACGATCCCGATTCCGGCATCATCCGCATCGGCGAGACGGATACGCGGACGGTCGCACGGAGGAAACTGCGCGATCGCATGGGGATTGTCCTACAGGATCCGTATCTCTTTACGGGATCGGTCTACGACAATATCGCACTCGGCGACAAACGGGTGACGCGTGAGGACGCCGTTCGCGCACTCCGCGAAGTCGGGGCGCAGAGTCTTCTCGATCGGGCAGGCGGGATTGATGCGCCCGTCACCGAGAAGGGCACGACGTTCAGCGCGGGCGAGAGGCAGCTCATCAGTTTTGCACGCGCACTCGCACACAATCCGGAGATCCTCGTCCTCGACGAGGCGACTTCGAATATCGACAGCGAGACGGAACAACGGATCACGCACGCCGTCGAGGTCGTGAAGAAAAATCGTACGACGCTGATCATCGCGCATCGACTTTCGACGATTCGGAGCGCGGACGAAATTCTCGTCCTGCATCACGGGCGCATCATTGAGCGCGGGACGCATGAAGAACTCATGGCAAAAGACGGACGCTATGCGCAGCTTGCGCGTTTTCAATCCGCAAGCCTCAAGATGCAAACAGAAGGAGTGTCATAAAATGAAAAGATCGACGGGTTGTCTTGCCGTTGCGGCAGGGGTATTTCTCGCCGCGACGTTCGGATTTTATGCGATTGTGGCGGGACTCGTCGGTCTTTTTGTGTGCAAAAATCGCAAGACTGCAATCTTTTTCCTGGCAGCGACGGTGCTCACATTCCTTGCGTCCCCGGATTTCGTCTCCGGAAATTTTCAAGGCACGGGTCTTGTCGTGCGCGTTCTGCGCGAGGATGAGGACGGGACGCGTGCGCTCGTGCGGACGAACGAGGGAAAGATTCTCTTACGCACATCGATGTCTCTTCTCCCGGGCGAGACGATCGCCTTTCGCGGGGAACGGAAACGCCCGATGCCGCAGAGGAATCTCTACGGCTTCGACGAAGAGATGTACATGAGAACGCTCGGCGCAAGATCCAAAGTCTACACCGACGAGGTCACGGTGATGGGCGAAACCATCCGGACGCGGCTCGTGCGTACGGTGAAAGCGCGTCTCGCACCGCTCGGCGAGAACGGCAAGCTTCTCTTACACGCGCTCTTCGGCTACGGCGGGGGAGCGGCGAACGGTGTGCGTGGCGTGGGACTATCCCATCTTCTCGCGGCGAGCGGACTGCACGTGCTCATTCTCGCGACGATACTCCGGACGCTTTTCGCACTCTTTCCGCTCACATACAAAATGCGGAGTTCCGCGACGATTCTCCTCTTATTTTTCTATGTCCTCGTCACGGGATTTCCGCCGTCACTCGTGCGTGCGTGGATCATGGCGAGTCTCGCGCTCGCGGCACCGGCTCTCGGGTTTCTCCATTGCGCCGAAGATGGCCTCAAGGTCGCGTGGATCGTGATTCTCCTTATCAATCCGTATGCGCTTTTCTCGCCGTCGTTTCTCCTCTCGTTCGCGGCGACGGCGGGGATCCTCGTCCTCTCACCGCGTTTTCGCGCGCTCGGTACGCCTGTCGCGACGACACTTGGGGCGGGGCTCGGTGTATTTCCGGTGACGCTTCTCTTCTTCGGTGCCGTGCCGCTTGTGACCCTTGCGGCGAATCTCGTCGCGGCTCCGTTCTTTGTTTTCGCCTTTGCGCTTACGGTCGTGTTTCTTCCATTTCTCGGAAGTTTTGCAGGGGTGTCTCTCCTCAAAATCATCGCCGTCCCGCTCGATCTCTTCGTCGCACTCACAAAACTCTTCCCGAACCTTGCGCTTCACTTCGGCAAGGCGGATGCGACGCTCGTCCTCGCCTATGGCGTGCTTCTTTGGATGGCGTTCTCGGATGCGTTTCCGCGTGTGCGGCTCTCGAGACCCGTCTTGCGTTTTCTCGGCGCATCCATTGTCTTTCTCGTCCTCATCCAAGCCGTTCATACGTTCTTCCCGCGTCCCGTGTTCTATCACGTGGACATCGGGCAGGGCGACGCGACGGTCATTCGCGGGCGTGAGACCATGGTGATCGACACCGGAGGCGAGGGGCACGGACGATTTGACTCCGGCGAGGGCTTACTCTTTCCGTTCCTCCGCGCGATCGGCACGACGAAGATCGACACGCTCTTGCTCACACATCCCGATGCCGACCATGTGGAAAATGCGATCGCCCTCTTTGATGCGTTTCGCGTGCAAAGACTCCTCGTGACAGAGCAATTCGATGATGATCCACTGGGCACAGAGGTATTAAGCGCGGCAAAACGAAAGGGCGTGCCTGTCATCCGAGTACGGACGGGCGATGTCTACGAAAACGCGGACGGTACGTTTCGATTCTTTACAACACCCTTTTCGGGGAACAACGGCTCGATCGTGACGCATGTGACGACGAAACGACACACGCTCCTCTATCCAGGCGACGCCGAGAAAGACGCGGAGACAACGCTCGTGCGCCTCATCCCGCCGGCGAAGATTCTCCACGCGGGACATCACGGCTCGCGCACGTCTTCACACGATTTCTTTCTCGATGCCGTGCGTCCCGAGTCGGCGATCGTGAGTGCCGGGCGCAACAACACCTACGGACACCCGCACGAGGAGACGCTTGCGCGATTCGATCGACGCGGCGTGAGGACGTATCGCACCGATCGGGAGGGCATGATTTTTGTAGACGAAAACACGGAATTCCCGTATACTTTAAGAGATCGAACGCGGAAAAATCGGATCTGCGCATTCATGGTGCTTGCCATGGATCTTGTCATCGTCTGGGGCTTTCGGAGGTATGGATGGACTACAGAGAACTCGTTACATCAATCGATACGATAAGAGGCGTCGTCGCCGTCTACGGACGCGAGACGTATCTCACAAACCATATCAAGAACAAAGTTCTCGCGCGTTTTGAGGGCGATTTTGGAGATCTCAACGTGCATCGTTTTGATGCGCGCACGGCAAAACCCGAGGACGTCATCGCCGCGTGTGACACGCTCCCCTTTGTCGCGGATACGAAACTTGTCCTCGTCGAAGAAGTCGATTTTACCAAGACGGGTGCGTCCGCGATGAAAGCACTCTTTGAAGGCGTATCCGAGAGACTCGCAAGTCTCCCCGCATCGACGCTCCTCGTCCTACTCTCGCCGTCGGAAAAACTCTTCCGCGGAAAATTCGTCCGCGAACTCGAGAAGACGGGCGAAATCGTCGAGATGAAAAAATTACAGGCGCAGGAACTGCGCGCCTTTATCCGCACCAAACTCGCACGCGCAAAGAAAAAGGCGGCACCCGAGATCCTTCGCGCGATTGAACGCGCGCTGGACTATCTTCCGAAAGACGGAGAAGACACGCTCTTCGACATCGATGAGAAACTCGACAGACTCATCCGCGGATCGGGCGATGTCATAAGGGAATCGGATCTCTCCGTTCTCGGCACGATTGAAAAGCGCACGATCTTTCGTTTTCTCGACGAACTTGCGGCGGGAAAAACGCGCGAGAGTTTGCGCTCGCTCGATCTCTTGCGGGCGTCGGGACTCGAAGACGCGCGGATCTTTGCGATGATGGCACGGCAGTATCGGAATCTCACACTGCTAAAGACCCTTACGGGCGATCCGTCCGGGCAAAAAAAAGCGGGGCTTTCTCCCTATGAATATGACAAACTCATCCCCGTCGCAAGACGCTTTTCACCCGCGTCGCTCCTTCTTGCCAATGAGAAGATCTACGATGTCGAAGAACGCTCGAAGAGACTCCCGGTCGATTTTTCCGGAGAACTCGACGTACTCGCGGTGGAACTTGCCCGTCTCGCTCTGTAAAAAGGCATAAAAAAAGAGCCCTCCGGACGTAAGGGTCTCTTCGATCTTGGACGGTTTAGTTTTCCTTCATCGCAACGTGAAGCTTCTTCGATAGGCTCGAAAGTTTGCGGGAAGCGGCATTCTTGTGAATGACGTTCTTGCAGCTTGCGCGTTTGAGCTTCTTGTCGAGTTCGCGAAGAACTGCGCTTGCGTTTTCCGTGTCCCCAGCCGCGAGGAACGTTTCAAACTTGCGCGAAAGCGTCTTCAACTCCGTCTTTCTGGACTTGTTGCGAAGCGTGCGCTTTTCAGTCGTCTTGATTCGCTTCATAGCGGATCTGATATTTGCCATATGCTCACCTCCAAACATTTATTAACGCATGGTATTCTATCACGGGACGGTGACTTTTGCAAGGAAAAACCGATGGATTGTGAAGAATCTCGGAGGAAATTCCGTTTTGAATGGAATGCGGGGAAGGCATTCGCATGGTAAAAAGTCTCCCCATCAGATATAGAGAAAGGATTTTTATGAAGAATAATCGAGCACTCACCACTTTTGTCGCGGTCCTCTTCGCGATGATCCTCGTTCTTTTTATGCGGACGCTCTTTTTTCGGACGGTCGTGGTCGCGGGCGCGAGCATGCAGCCGACACTCCGCGCGGGGGATAGACTCCTTGCGACGCGAGGGAGAAATCTCCCCGAAGACCTCAAAGGGCGCATCGTCCTCGTGCGCACGTCCGCCTATCCCGATGCCGAGTTTGTGAAACGCGTCGTCGCAACACCCGGCATGACCGTGGAAATCAAGGACGGCGGACTCTATCTCAACGGCATGCGCGAGGAGGGAAGTGCGGATCTCGAGACGTACAACGACCATGATCATTGGGAACTCGGTGCGGATGAATATTTTGTCCTCGGCGACAATCACGCGCATCTCGAGAGCGAGGACTCGCGCGTCTTCGGACCCGTGCGTCGCTCGGAAATCGAGGGTGTCGTCTTCTTTCGCTTCTATCCGCTTTCGAGAATGGGTGCGGGGGAAATGAAATAAAGGCGAAGTTCACGGGAATGTCACCGCTTTTTTACCGCTTGTGGTATAATAAACACTCAAGAAAAAGAAGGGAGCGATACTCCTTGAACGAAGAATTCATGGAAGAAACCGAAGAAACCGCAGCAAACGAAACCGACCGCGTATCGGAAACAACGGGAGAAATGGAAGAAATGGAAGAGACGGAAGAAAAAGCACCGTCTCGTATGAGATCGATTATGTCTTTTCTTAGAGATCTACTGATTGTCATAGCCTTTGTATATGTCGTGAAGACATTCTTTTTTACGACGATTTTGGTCGACGGCAGAAGTATGACGCCGACGTTTGAGCATCTCGATTATCTCATTGCCGAGCAGGATTTTCTTGCGGGGCACAAGTATCGTCGCGGAGATGTCGTTTATTTTCGACCGCCGGAAGGCGCGATGCACGAGGATCGCGGGTATTTTGTCAAACGCATCATCGGCGTGCCGGGAGATACTGTTGAAGTGAAAGGCGGCATGGTTTATGTGAACGACGAGCCGATCGACGAGCCGTACAAGGCGGATGTCCCGACACAGGAAGGTCCCATGACGGGGAAAGTCACGCTCGAGGAAGACCATTATTTTGTCATGGGAGACAATCGCAATCCCGGAGGCAGCTACGACAGTCGCTTTTTCGGACCGCTCACGCGCGATCACATCCGCGGCGTCATCGTCCTCAGGGCATTTCCGTTTAGCAAATTCGCGCTCGTACCGAGAGGAAAATAAGGATTTCGCAAAAGGCGAAGTCCTTTTTTGAAGAATGAAAGGAAATTCTATGGATCAGAAGAAAATACGTAATTTTTCCATCATCGCGCATATCGATCACGGCAAATCGACACTTGCGGACAGACTCATTGAGAAGACGGGCATGCTTTCGAAACGCGAGATGACTGCGCAAGTCTTGGACTCGATGGATCTCGAACGCGAGCGTGGCATTACAATCAAACTCAAAGCCGTGCGCCTTCACTACCAAGCCCGCGACGGAGAGGACTATGTCTTAAATCTCATCGACACCCCGGGACACGTGGATTTCAACTACGAAGTCTCGCGTTCGCTCGCGGCATGTGAGGGTGCGATCCTCGTCGTGGACGCGACGCAGGGCGTCGAGGCGCAGACCCTTGCCAATGTCTATCTGGCACTCGATCAGGATCTCGAGATTCTCCCTGTCATCAACAAGATCGATCTTCCCGGACAACGCGCAGACGAAGTCAAAGAGGAGATCGAAGACGTGATCGGTCTCGACACCGACGGGATTCCGCTCATCAGCGCCAAAGAGGGCATCGGCATCGACGACGTACTCGAGGACATCGTAAAGAACGTTCCCGCACCGACGGGCGATCCCGAAGCACCGCTCAAGGCACTCATTTTCGACTCTTACTATGATAGCTACAAGGGCGTCGTCAGTTTCATCCGCGTTATGGACGGCAAACTCGCGCCCGGCATGACCATTCGCATGATGTCCACCGGCAGAACCTTTGACGTGACGGAAGTCGGCGTTTCCTCCGGCGGACACAAGACTTTGGACGCACTCTATGCGGGTGAAGTCGGCTATGTCGTCGCAAGCATCAAAGAGGTCGGCGAGGCTCGCGTGGGCGACACCATCACCGATGCGGAGAATCCCACCGCCGAGCCGCTCCCCGGATACAAAGAGGCGCTCCCGATGGTCTTTTGCGGCATCTATCCCGCGGAAGGCGTCTCCTACGCCGTCGTCCGCGAAGCACTCGAGAAACTCCAGGTAAACGATGCGGCACTCTCATTCGAAGCGGAGACCTCCGACGCGCTGGGTTACGGCTACCGTTGCGGTTTCCTCGGACTTCTCCACATGGACGTCATCCAAGAGCGACTGGCACGCGAATTTAATCTCGAACTCATCACGACCGTCCCGTCCGTCATCTATCGCGTCACGACGAAAGACGGTGTCACGACGGAAATTCAAAACCCGGGGAGTCTCCCGGATCCCACGATGATCGAGAAAATCGAGGAGCCGATGGTACACGCGGACATCATGACACCGACCGAATACGTCGGCGCGATCATGGAACTCTGTCAGAACAAACGCGGCATCTTCCGTAATATGGAATACCTCGAGGAAACCCGTGTCGTCATCCACTACACACTCCCGTTAAACGAAGTCATCTACGACTTTTTCGATGCCTTGAAGAGCAAGACCCGCGGCTATGCTTCGCTCGACTACGAAGTATTCGGCTATGAAGAGAGCGATCTCGTCAAACTCGACATCCTCATCAACGGTGACGTCGTCGACGCTTTTGCCATGATTGTCCACGCTTCCAAAGCGGTCGAGAAAGGCAGACTCATCTGCGAACGTTTGCGCGACGCGATCCCGCGCCATCAATTTGCGATCCCGATCCAAGCGGCGATCGGCGGCAAAATCATTGCGCGCGAGAACGTACGCGCCCTCAGGAAAGACGTCCTTGCCAAATGCTACGGCGGCGACATCAGCCGGAAGAAAAAACTTCTCGAGAAACAGAAAGAAGGCAAGAAACGAATGCAACAAGTCGGCAACGTCGAGATTCCGCAAGAGGCATTTCTCTCCGTGCTCAAATATGACGAGGAGAAGTAATGGCGGGGATCTACATCCATTTGCCCTTTTGCCGGAGCAAATGCCGGTACTGCGATTTTACAACGATTGCACACGGCGAGACGCATGTGAAAGCTTATGTCGAGAGGCTCTTACGAGAACTCGACGAAGAGACGCCACATGCGTCTTTTCATACGCTCTACCTTGGCGGAGGGACGCCGAGCTTTTTATCTGATTCCGATCTCTTCCTTATAATAAGGAAGACGATTGCACGCTACGGTCCGATCGACGGGGAAATCACGATGGAAGTCAATATGGAGGACGTGACGCTCGAACGCGCACGCACATGGCGGACGATGGGCGTGAACCGTCTCTCCGTCGGCATGCAGACGAATCATGCGCATCTTCTCGAGCGAATCGGAAGACGCGGCGGCAATATCGAAGAAGTCGTCGCGATCGTGCGCGAAGCCGGCTTCGAGAACTTCAGCATCGACATGATGCTCGCGCTCCCCGGCGAGACAATCGACGATGCCGTGTGCGATGCGGAAATCCTTGTGCGTCTCGAAGTCCCGCATATCTCCGCCTATTCGCTTATTCTCGAGGAAGGCACGTATTTTTCCTATTTGGAAAAAAAGGGAAAACTCACGCTCCCCGACGAGGATGCGGAGCGCGAAGCCTTTCACCGCGTGCGCGATTTTTTGAAAGATGCAGGCTATCACCACTATGAGATCTCGAGTTTTGCCCGCCCAGGCTACGAGGCGGCGCACAACACGAGCTATTGGACGCGCGAACCGTATCTCGGATTCGGTATAGGATCGGCAAGCTTTTGGAAAAGTATACGGTACACGACGACGCGCTCGCTCGCACAGTATCTCAAGGGGACGCGGCAAGAGAATTTTGTGGAAGTCGAAGAACTTTCGCGTGGTGACGCGGTTTCGGAGGCTTTCATCCTCGGATTAAGACTCCTTGACGGCGTCGATACGGAAGAAATCTTTCGGATTTATCCTGAAATGCGAAGTCAATTTGAAAAAATTATACAGAAAAATATTCAAAAAAACTTACTCGAGCGACATGGAAATGTGATTCATTTGACTAAGAGGGGTCAAGATTTGGCTGATCTTGTGAATGTAGATCTTATGCCATGAGATCGATTGCATGCATATTTAACAGAACATTTTCATATGTTGACATCTCTTCGACAAGCCGATATACTTAGTGCAAATAGGCGTAGCCTATAAAAAAAGGAGGTAGAAACGTGTTCAAATCAAAGAAACTTCTTGCCCTCCTGCTCGTGGCCCTCATGGTCATCGTGGCAGCTTGCGGGCAGAGTCCGGCACCGGCTCAGTCCGGTGAAACGGCAACCGGCGAATCTTCCGAGAGCGTACAACCGGCTGCATCTCAAGATGCGGATACCCTCGTTGTAGCATCTCCCGCGAAGATGAACGGCGACTTCATCGACGGGTTCACGAACTCGGCGTATGACGTTCAGATCAAGAGACTGATCGGCTTCTATTCTGATGGCGGCTACACGACGTATTCCACCGATGAAGCAGGTCAATTCCAACTCAGCAAGGTCACCAATGCCAAAGAACCCGAAATCACCGAGAATGAAGACGGCTCCAAGACCTACAGATTCTTCCTCAATCCGGATCTCAAGTGGAACGACGGCGAGCCCATCACCGCATGGGACTATGTCGGACGGTACCTATTCCAGAATAGAAAAGAATTTGTCCGCCTCGGATACAAGGACACTCCGGGACAAGATCTCAAAGGCTATGACGCTTACAGAAACGGTGAAAGCACAAGCTTCCCCGGCGTCAAAGTCGTAGATGAGCACACGTTCGAGCTTACGATCGATGCGGAGAAGCTTCCGTACTTCTTCGAACAATCCTTCGTCGCAACCAATCCGGCTCCGATGCACAGATGGGCACCGAACCTTGCAGTAGGCGCTGACGGATCGTCCCTCATGGTCAAAGAAGGCTATGAAGTAAGTGATGCCGACAAAGCAGCCCTCAAGAAAGGTCTTGAAGACGAGCTTACCAAAGTCGAAGAAGACCGCAAGGCGGAACTTGATCAAATGGAAGCTGAAAAAGAAGACTATGGCAGCGAATACGATGCCGAAGTCAAGAAGACCAACGAGAAATACGATGCACTCAAAGCCGGCTTCCAAGCTGACCTTGACAATCTCGAGAATCTCGATGTCCTCAACGTCGTCGTTACGAATGCGGCACTTGACGTTGTCAACAACTACCGCTTCAAACCCGATGTCACCGCAGGTCCTTACAATCTTGTAAGCTTTGAGAACCAAACGGCAACCCTCGAGCTCAACCCGGATTACCTCGGCGACTATGCAGGTAGAAAAGCAACCATTAAGAACATCGTTCAACGCGAAGTCAACCAAGAGCTCGACGTAGACCTTGCAATCTCGGGTGATGTCGATATCGCTTGGGGCGTGATCGAAGGCTCGAAGATTGAAAAAGCAAAACAGAATAGCGACAAAGTCACTGCTGTAAGCTACAAACGTAACGGCTTCGGCATGATCCGTTTCCTCACGGATCTCGGCCCCGTCAAGTATAAGGAAGTTCGTCAAGCGATTGCTTGCCTCATGGACAGAAACATCTTCATCCAGAACATCCTCGGCGGATACGGTGCGGTTCTCAACGGCTACTACGGACTTGCACAATGGACGGCACAGGAAAAAGCGGATCAACTCGATGAGAAACTTACCGCTTACACCCTCAATGTCGACCATGCAAATGAACTCCTCAATCAAACGCCCTATAAGTTTGAAAAAGACGGCTCGACTCCGTGGGATGCTGCCAAAGCTCAACAAATGGTTGAATCCAATTCCGAAGGTTTCGATTATTGGAGATACAACGAAAAGGGTGAGAAACTGCTCATCAACCACGCAGCAGCAGCAAAGAATGTCGGTGAAGTCATCGCATCCGAGCTTACGAAGAACGGCAAACTCGCCGGCATCCAATACAATGTCGTCGACGTCGACTTCAACACCCTGCTCGAGAAACTCTACAATCCGAACGTTGAGAAACCCGACTATGTCGCATTCTCGCTCGCAACGAGCTTCACGCCCGTTATCGACCCGTATACGGAATTCCATTCGAGCCAAATCGGCAACAACAACCTCGACCGCGTCAACGATCCGAAGGCAGACGAAATCATCATGGCGATGAGAAAGACGCCTGCGGACAAACCGGAAGAGTTTGCCGACAAATGGTTTGATTTCCAAATGTGGTTCAACGATTATCTACCGGAGATTCCGATCTACTCCAATGAGTACTTCGACATCCACACCAATCGCGTACAAGGTCTACAAACGACTCCGTTCTGGGATTGGTCGCAAGATATCGTCAACCTCACGATTGCAAAATAGCTCTGAAGGAAGGAGTGAGGCGTTCGCTTCACTCCTACTTCCCTTTTTTTATGAAGCACGGAAAATATTTTTCCGTGCTTTCGCAAAAAGAGGAGCCGAGTTTCCTCTTTGTTGCGAAAGTTCGGAAGCAGCACTCGGGTAAACCCCCGAAGAATAAATGAGAAAGGAAGTTTCACATGCTCAAGTACATTCTGAAGCGCATCCTGCACCTCATCCCGGTCGTCCTCATCATCTCGATGGTGCTCTTCGGCCTTTTGAAGGCGATGCCCGGAGATCCGGTGCTGGCGATGCTCCCCCAGAACCCATCCGCGTTCCGCTCACCGGCGCAAAAACAAGCGATGTACAATCAAATCAAGAAGAACCTCGGATACGACAAACCCGTTCCGGTGCAATATGTGCGCTGGCTCGGTCGCGTTGCCAAAGGTGAACTCGGAGAGAGTTCGATTCACTTCAAACCGGTTCAACAGGTTCTCGCAGAACCGCTACGCAATACTTTTTATCTCAATCTCGGATCGACCATCATCGCTTTTATTCTTTCCGTCATCATCGGTATCAAATCTGCGGTCAAACGCGGCGGATTGTACGATCGTTTTTGGCAGATCTTTTCTCTCATCGGCATTTCCTTGCCGACGTTCTTCATCGGTCTTATGCTCATTTTCTTCTTCGCCTTCCATCTCGGTTGGCTCCCCGCGGGCATGATGCCGATTACGGTGGGACTCACGAAAGGTCAGATTTTCCTTCGTTGGATCCAGCATCTCATCCTGCCGGCAACGACGATCACCGTCGGTGCGCTTGCGGCGACGAGCCGTTATGTGCGCAATGCGATGATCGACGCCCTTTCTCAGGACTATATTCGTACGGCACGTTCCAAAGGTCTCTCGGAAAAAGTCGTCATCTATACGCATGCGTTTCGCAATGCGATGATTCCGGTCGTCACGGTTCTTGCGTGGGCGATCGTCGGCATGTTCAGCGGTGCCGCCATCACGGAGACGATTTTTGCCTATAACGGAATCGGCAAAGTCTTTATCGAGAGCGTCATGCAACAGGATTACAATGTCGTCATGGCACTCAATATGTTATATGCACTCTTGAATGTCCTCGGCAATCTCTTAGCGGATCTCGGCTATGCGCTGGTCGATCCGAGAATACGACTGGAGTAGGTGAAATCATGAGCGAAAACAACGGAAAGAAGATGCGTCGCTACGGAAAAAACTTCTGGACGCGTTTTATTGATCTATTCCGCGCTTCGAAGAATCGCAAGGCACCCGAGAATCTACTCGAGGAAGAAGCGATTACGACGCCTGTAAAGACGATCATCAAGAACTATCTCCACAATCCGATCGGCATGATCGGCCTTGTGGGTTTCTTGGCGATTTTTCTCACGGTTATGATCGGCGCGGGGATCTTGAAATATGACCCCTACTATTCTCAAGGAATTCTCAAGAACATCGGACCCGGCTTCGGCTATATGAACTATCCCAAGCATCTTACGGATGCCGATATCGTCGATATCCGCTCGGGAATCACGTTCTCCGCGGGCATCAATGCGGACGGCAAACTCTATTTCTGGGGCAAGGACTACGACGGTGCGACGGTCGTGCCCGATAAGTTCAAGAAACAACTCGAGGAAGAAAAGGTCGTTCACCTCGCGGTCGGCGACAGACACACGCTCGTCCATACGGACAAAGGCAATTTCTACGGTTGGGGCAACAACTACTTCGGTCAGGACACGGTTCCGGGCGACGTCTCCATGGTGACGCGCTCCGAAGGTGTCAAGAAAATGGACGCGGGCGTTCAGTTCTCGGTCATTTTAACGGAGAAAGGGAATCTCCTCGTGTGGGGTTCCACGATGGCGAACAATCTCGATCGCGTGCCCAAAGAACTCAAGAACAATGTCGAAGACTTTGACGTCTCGTCGCTCAATATTATCGCGGCCCGTAAGGACGGCGGCGTTCAAATTTTCGGAGCAAAGGGTTCACCGATCTACAATATTCCTAAGGAACTCGAGCCGGGCGGCATCAAAGTGAAACAAGTTGCCATCGGCACGTACAGTTGTCTTGCACTCTGCGAAGACGGCAAACTCAGAGTATGGGGTGCTTCGCAGGAAGGGACGACCACGCTTCCCGATTTCGACGCTCCCGTTGCGGAGATCGGTGCGGGTGTCGATTATTTCACCGCACGTACCGAATCGGGCAAGATCTACACTTGGGGTAAGAATTACTTTGATGTTACGAAAACCACGCCGGAGGGTTCCTACGCGAAACTCTTCAGCGGGTATTATCAAAACTATGCCGTCAAGGAAGACGGTACGATCGACACATGGGGCAACAACGGCTACATCATGGGTACGGACGATGTCGGTCGCGATCTCTTTGCAAGACTATTGTCGGGCGGTCGCGTGACGCTTTTAATCGCGTTCGTCGCCGTCGTCATCCAAGTCTTCATCGGCGTCGTCATCGGCATGATCTCGGGTTTCTACGGCGGCACGGTCGACAATCTCTTGCAACGTTTTACGGAGATCATCGCGTCGTTCCCGTTCTATCCGCTCATCATCACGCTGACGGTCATTTTGCCACCGGATACGAGTCAGAACAAGCGACTCTTACTCGTCATGGTCATCCTGGGTGTCCTCGGCTGGACAGGCATCGCGCGTCTTGTACGCGGTCAGATCCTATCCGAGCGCGAGAAGGACTATATCCTTGCTGCGCGTGCATTGGGATTGCGTGAGAAAAAGATCATCGCCAATCACATCTTGCCGAACGTCCTGTCCATCGTCATCGTACAGGCCACCCTCGGGTATGCAGGTAACCTCCTCACCGAGGCGGGGCTTTCTTTCCTCGGATTCGGCGTCAAGGCTCCGTATCCGTCTTGGGGCAATATGCTTACGAATGCGCAGAAGACGGAAGTATTGCAGCTTTATTGGTGGAGATGGATCTATCCGGCACTCGCAGTATTTCTTGCCGCATTTACGATCAACCTCATCGGCGACGCATTGAGAGATGCGATGGACCCGAAAGCGGCAGAAAGGTAGGCAACGATGGCATTACTCGAAATCAAAGATCTACACACGTATTTTGAGACGCGCAGAGGCCTTATTAAGGCCGTCTACGGCGTGTCGCTCAAAGTCGAAGCGGGGAAGACCCTTGGTGTTGTCGGCGAGTCGGGCAGCGGCAAGAGCCAGACGGCGATGAGCATCTTAAAACTTTTTGAACGCAACCAAAAGATCTACGAAGGTGAAATTTGGTTTGACGGCGAGAAAATTTCGGACTTCGACGAGCGTAGGCTTCAACACGTTCGCGGAAACGACATCTCTTTTATCTTCCAGGAGCCGATGACTTCTCTGAACCCGGTCTTTACGGTGGAGAAGCAACTCTCGGAAGTGCTCATGCTGCACCAAAAACTTTCGAAAAAAGAAGCGGCGAAGCGCTCGGAGGAACTCCTCGCCATGGTCAAGATTCCGAATCCGCACGTCGTCGTGAAACAATATCCGTTCCAGCTATCGGGCGGTATGAACCAGCGCGTCATGATTGCGATGGCACTGGCATGCGAGCCGAAGCTCCTCATTGCGGACGAGCCGACGACGGCACTCGACGTTACGATTCAGGCCCAGATCCTCAAACTCATGAACGAGCTCAAGGATACGCACGACGCGTCGATCATGTTTATCACGCACGATCTCGGCGTGATCAATCAGATGGCGGACGATGTCGCAGTCATGTACTGCGGTCAGGTCGTGGAATCCGCTCCGGTCGAGTTCATCTTCCGAGAGGGCATGACGAAATACTCGCATCCCTACACGGAAGCGCTTCTCGAGAGCATTCCGTCCATCTCGACGGCGAAAGACAAACGTCTAAACGCCATCCCGGGCAGCGTTCCGCATCCGTTCGATCTGCCGAAAGGGTGTCGTTTTGCGCCTCGTTGCCGTTACGCGACGGAGAAATGCGAGAATGAAATCCCGGATCTTATGAGTTTTAACGACGGTAAGCAAGAGATCCGTTGCTTCTATCCCGAGAAGGGGGTGAGAAACCGTGGAGAATAAAAAAGTCCTCATGCGCGTGACGAACCTGCGCAAATATTTCCCGGTCGGTAAGAAAAATCTCTTCCATGGCGGTGCGCAAAAATACGTACACGCGAACGAGAATATTTCGCTCGACATCTACGAGGGCGAAGTCCTCGGTCTCGTCGGCGAGTCGGGTTGCGGGAAGTCCACCTTTGGACGGACGCTCATCCAGCTCTACGATCAAACGGAAGGTTCCACGCTCTATTACGGCAATACCTTTGCCGAGATGGCACCGAAATATGTGTCCACGGTCATCCGTGAAATTCCATCGAAATTTTCGGCGTACGAAGCGGCGGAAAAAGAGCTCATCGAGCTCAAAGCGCGTCGCGAGAAGGCGACCGACGAAGAAGCACTGGCACTTGACGAAGAGATTATGCTCAAAACCCGCGCACTCGAGAACAAATATCTCAATATGGCGCGCATCGCAGGAGGTCTTCTCGTTCATAAGGATCTCGCGAGCGTCTCGAAGGCACTCATGGAATACTACGAAGCTCTTGTGCGCATTGCGAATGAGAACGCGAAGATCATCGAGATCGAAAAGAATCTGGAGAATCCGACGCTTACGGACGACGAGCGAAAATCATTTCGCGATGAAATCGCGAAAATTGAAGCCGGGAGAGTAACGCACGAACGAGACGCGAAAGAAAAAGAAACCGTGCTTGCGAAACTGCGCGAGGAAGTAAAAGACGAACCGCGTTATGAACACTATGAGTCCATGCGGGACACGGGGATCGATCTTGCGCAACTCACGAAAGAAGAGATGAGAAAACTGCGCAATGATCTGCAGATCATCTTCCAAGACCCGTATTCATCACTCAATACGCGTATGACAGTCGGTCAGATCATCGGCGAGGGCGTCGTCGCGCATAAGATCTTCAAGAATGAAAAAGCAAAGGGCTACAACGAATACATTCAAGAGGTCATGGGAAACTGCGGTCTTGCACCGTACTTCATCCATCGCTATCCGCACCAGTTCTCCGGCGGACAGAGACAACGTATCGGCATCGCGCGTGCGCTTGCACTGAAACCGAAGTTCATCGTCTGCGATGAGGCCGTAAGTGCGCTCGACGTATCGATTCAGTCACAGATCATCAACCTCTTGCAGGATCTCAGAGAACAGAACAATCTCACGTATCTCTTCATCACGCACGATCTTTCCGTCGTCAAATACATCTCGGATCGTATCGGCGTTATGTACCTCGGCAATCTCGTCGAACTGTCGGAGACGGAGGCACTCTTCGAGGAGCCTTTGCATCCGTACACGAAAGCACTCCTCATGGCGATCCCGCGTACCGACGTGGAGCAGGACGCGACCAAACTCGAAATCCTCGAGGGCGACATTCCGTCTGCGGTCAATCCGCCGTCGGGTTGCCGTTTCCACACGCGCTGCCGTCATGCGATGGAGATTTGCAAAACCTATGAGCCGGATTTCAAAGAAGTTCGTCCGGGAAGATTCGTCGCATGCCATTTAATGGACATGGACGAAGACGAAGCGAAACGCGCACACGAAGCGTTTGTACAAGATGAAGCGTGAGACAAGAGAACTTCGAGAACGCGACTTGGAGGAAAAGCGAAAGAAAATTCTCGAGAATGATTTTTCGGTGAAGGATTATTTCGCCATGTTTCTTGCGGCGATGACGGTGGTCTTACCGGTCATCCTTGCGATCTTCGGGATCCTCTATCTCGTGAGTCGTATCTTCATCAGATAAGAGTGTGTCGGGAAAACTCCCGACGCACTTTTTTGTGAAAAATGTTCGCGAAGTCTCACGAATCGATCGCATGAAAAAACGGGCTTGTCTTCCGGCGGGAAAACATGCCCGTTTTTTGTTGTCAATTTTGTGTGTTGCCCGTTTTGCACGTCGAGATCAAATGCCCGGCGCATCTAAAGATCAAACTTCGTCTTCATGGATGAGGACGATTCTGTCGTCGGCGCGCAAGACCGTACCGCCTGCGGGAACGATGATGTCGCCGTCTTTACTCTGCAGCATAAGGATGAGTTCCTTGTCGCCCATGGGGATCTCGGCGATTTTTTCATTGACCCATTTGTGCGAGGGGGAGAGTGTGATCTCGGTTAAATGATGTCCCGTGCGGTCAAAATGTGTTTCGCCGCCGAGGACGATGATGTCGCCTTCTTCGATTACGGTGTTGCCTTTTGCCACGATGGTTTTGCCGTCTCGTTCGATCTTCGCGACGATGACGTCAAACGCGCGATTGAGATCTTTGATCTGAGAGCCGATCCACCGATTGCCCGCACAGATGGTCGTCTGGATAAAACCGATGTCGGACTTGTCCTGATAGTAGTTGAAGGTCTTTAAGACCGTGTCGTTGGGGTCGAGCATGTTGAGTTTCCTCGTCGCGAGGGGCATGAGCGAGCCTTGAATAAGCGACGAGAAGAGACAGATGCCGAAGACGATATGGAAGATGTCCATCGAGAGAGGGACGCCGCTATTCACGACGAGAATGGCAAAGGCGATCGCCGCAGCACCGCGCAGTCCCGCAAGAGATATGATCGAGAGCTGCCTGCTGTCGAGTCGGAAGGGAATCATGAGACCGAAGACCGCCACGGGGCGAATGAGAATCGTCATCGCCATCATGATGACGAACGCGATCGGAAGGACGGGGATGAGTTTGTGCACATCCGAGAGGAAGCCGAGTAGAAAGAACAGACCGATCTGCACGAGCGAGGAGAGTCCGTCGAAGAAGAAGACGATGTCCCTCTTGCCGACAAATTGCTTATTCCCGACGAAGATGCCGAGGACATAGAGTGCGAGATAACCGTTGCCGCCGATGAGTTCCGTGAGGCTGAATGTACCGAGGACGATCGCGACGAAGAATACGGTGAGAAGTCCGTCGTCCTGAAGGTTCGCGAGATTCACGATGCGGTTCGTGAATTCGCTCACAAGATAGCCGAGCGCAAAGCCGAAGACGACCTGCTTTAAGATCAAAAGCGGCACGGAGATCTCGGCGTGCGAGAGGAGTGCGAGGAAGACCATC
>CAMYOU010000003.1 GCA_947283485.1 uncultured Peptostreptococcaceae bacterium | reverse complement strand
TAATTATTTGATTGACTTGAGTTGAAGGAATAGCTATCGTTCAAAAATTTTGTATGAAAGATAGTTATCATTTAATATTATGTATCGGTTTAATTACAGCAAATCAAACAGGTTTGCTGTTTTTTGTTGTTCAAAATAAGGCGTCAATCAATAAGAAAAGGTACTTGACAAAATGCTTCATGGTATGTGAGGCAGGCGAGGACGAGTGCGGTTTTTTTGTGCTCGATTGGATGCTTTGTCCTCATGGTCGTGCTTTGATTATGTTGTGTTGCTTTTAAGCGAATGAGATGTGCCTCGGATTCCGAAACAAGCGCGAATCGGAATCAAAAAAAGACCCCCGGCTTCGTTTCTGAAACCGGGGTCTTTGTGTGGAAAGAAAGGGAAGGATCCGTTTGTCTTTGCCGATGTCCGGCCCTTCTTGTGTCGGGGATCTTACGAACGCTTGATGTCTAAGACTTCGAAGCCGGCGGATTCCACGGCTCGGATGAGTTCTTCATCGGACACGGATCGTTCATAGGCGACGATAGCCGTGCCGTCTGCGAGACGGACCTTTGCCGCCACGCCGTCGAGCGCGTCGATGGCGTCGGTGACGCTCCTGAGGCAATGTTCGCAGTGCATGTCGCCGGCAAGGGACTCGTTTTTCGGACGCATGCGCAGTCCTCCTTTCAATAGATAACAATGAATAGATAACAATGTTATTCAATGACAGATTTGTTCGATCACGTGTCGGATTGCTTGTCAGGACGGCGGTAGCAACACTTCTTCGGTCGGAGGAGCATCTATTTTTTTGGAGCAGTCGTAAGGGATGGAAAAAATTTTTTGGATGACTTCGGAGAGGATGCAAAAAAATATTTCGGATGACTTCGGGGGGGATGCAAAAAAATTTTCGGGTGGCTTCGGAGATGATGCAAGACATTTTTCGGGTGATTTCGAAGATCACGCAAAAAATTTTTTCACTGCGTACCGAAAAGACAAAAAAACGTTTTGCAAGCGATCATGCGATGACGAAAAAGATATTTTAGGAGAGGTAAGAGACGGGAAAACACGCGGGAAAACGTCTACTTTTCACCGATTCCCATGCGGGAAAAAATTTTTCCCAAAAAGCTTGCATTTTTGTTTCAACCGTGCTAATATTCATTCTCGTTCCCCCCGATATCCAAAAAACACGAGGGGGGCGGATACTTTAAGAGTAGAAGGAGGTATTGGATCATGAAAAAAAATCGCATTTCGATTCTTTTTGGAGCGCTCTTTTTCTCGAATCCCATTTTTGCGGGTGGTCGCGCTTACGGCATGGTAGCGAACGACTAAGGTCGTTTTCCGATGATTCTCCCTTCCTCATTTTAGGAGGGGATTTTTTTATACGCTCTTATCAAAAGATGCGTTCTGTGGTATACTTACAAAGATTGAATACCGAACAAAGGGGGGATTGTCCGTGAGACTCACGGTGGAAAATGACTACGGTTTTCGCCTGGTGGAATATCTTTTGAATGCGAATCGCGTGGTACCGGCGAGTGAACTCTCGGAGGAACTCGAGATTCCGCTTCGTTTTACCTTGAAGATTCTAAGAAAACTCAATCTTGCGGGGCTTACGGTCGCGAAGCGCGGTGCCAACGGCGGCTATATGATGGCGCGTCCGGGGGTCGCGGTGAGTCTCTATGAGGTCATCGAGGCGACGCAGGGACCGATCGTCCTCAATCGTTGCATGGAGAATCCTGAAAGTTGCAATATGAAGCGCACGTCGACTTGTGATGTCCACGAAAAACTGATCGAGATCCAGAAGAATCTCGTAAAAGATCTCAAGGCGGCAAAGATCGAGCGCAGATAGGCGCACCTTTTTCATGCGTACACTTTCTCCGTGGCATACGGAGTACAAGGGGGAGTAGCTAATTTTCCCGTGGTCGTCAGTACGGTGATTTCACCCGGCGCGGGACCGTGATTCGGTAGCGAGACTCTTGTCTTAGGGCAAGGGTCTTTTTTTGTAAGGAGGTCAGGATGGAAGCATTTTATAAGAAGAAAGAAGAAGAAGTCTTAGAGGCTTTGAAAACGGACGGGTCGAAGGGACTCTCAAGCGCGGCCGCCTGTGAGCGGCTCGAAGAATACGGCGCGAACGAACTTGCCGAGGGAAAGAAAAAAACGCTCGGCGCAAAACTCATCGAGCAGTTCAAGGATGTGCTCGTCCTCATCCTCATCGCGGCGAGTGTGATCAGCTTTTTCGTCGGTGAGGGAGTGGACGCGCTCGTCATCATCGCGATCGTGATTCTAAACGCGGCACTCGGGCTCTATCAGGAGTCGCGTGCGGAGGAAGCGGTCTTGGCTCTTAGAAAGATGGCAAGTCCCACGGCAAAAGTCTTGCGAGACGGCGTGTATCTGGAACTCCCGTCGCGCGAACTCGTTCCGGGGGATGTTGTAGAGCTTGAGACGGGGGATATCGTCCCGGCAGACATGAGACTCACGGAATCGGTCAATCTCAAGATCGACGAGTCGAGTTTTACGGGGGAATCGGTCGCGGCGGAGAAAGACGCGCGTGCGGTCTACGATCGCGACACCGCCCTTGCGGATCGCGCCAATATGGCGTATTCGTCTTCGATCGTCACCTACGGTCACGGACGCGGCATCGTCACGGCGACGGGAGAGGAGACGGAGATCGGGAAGATCGCAACGACGATCTCGTCCTATGAAGAAGAAGCGACACCCCTCCAAAGGAAACTCGCCGTCCTCGGGCGCAATCTCGGTTTTCTCGTGCTCATCGTCTGCGCGGTGGTCTTCATCGCGGGGTATCTGCACGGCAATCACTTCCTCGAGATGTTTATGACGAGTGTTGCACTCGCCGTCGCGGCAGTCCCCGAGGGCTTACCCGCCATCGTCACGATCGTGCTTTCGCTCGGGATGCGCAGAATGGCGACGAGAAACGCCATTGTGAAGAAACTCCTCGCCGTCGAGACGCTCGGCACGACGACCTTTATCGCCAGCGACAAAACGGGCACGCTCACGAAGAACGAGATGACGGTGAAGAAAATTTACGTAGACGACACCGAAGTCAACGTCACCGGCACGGGCTACGAACTGGAGGGCGATCTCATGGTCGGAGAAGAAGTCCTCTCCGACGACAAACTCACCTCGCTCTATACGATGCTCGTCGCGGCGACGCTCTGCAATGACGCGAAACTCGTCCCCAAAGACGGGCGCATGACGGTCTTCGGCGACCCCACCGAGGGCGCACTCTTGACCGTGGCGGGCAAAAAAGGTCTCACGGCAAAAGAACTCGCCGAAGCGTATCCGCGCATCGAGGAAATCCCCTTTGACTCCGATCGGAAACTCATGTCCACGTTCCATACGAATTTTATCGAAGGCAAGATCGTCCAGTTTGTGAAAGGGGCACCGGACGAAGTCCTCAAACGCTCCACAACCATTCTCACGAATAGACAGAACCTCCCGCTCGACGAAGTGCGGAAAAAGGCGATTACCGATGAAAATACGTGTCTCGCACGGGGTGCGCTGCGCGTCCTGGCGTTCGCCTTTCGCGTGATCGACGCCGTGCCCAAACATCCCAAGACCGAGATCGACGAGCAAAACCTCATTTTCCTGGGTCTTATGGGTATGATCGATCCGCCGCGTGAAGAAGTCGTCGACGCGATCGCGCTCTGTCGCAAGGCGGGCATCGTGCCGATGATGATTACGGGCGACTATCTCGACACCGCCATTGCGATCGGCAAGGATCTCGGCATGATCACGGATGAGAGCGAAGCCGTCATGGGGAGTGAACTCGACAAATACACCGACGAGGAACTCGTGGAATACGTGCCGACGAAGAAAATCTTTGCGCGCGTCAGTCCCGAGCACAAAGTACGCATCGTCACGGCTCTCCGCACGCGCGGCGAGATCGTCGCGATGACGGGCGACGGGGTCAACGACGCCCCCGCGATTAAGAAAGCGGACATCGGGATCTCCATGGGCATTACGGGCACGGACGTCGCGAAGAATACCGCCGACGTCATCCTAACGGACGACAATTTTGCCACGATTGTCCACGCGGTCGAAGAAGGTCGCGTCATCTACGCGAATATCAAAAAATTTGTAAAATTCTTACTCTCGTGTAATATCGGTGAAGTCCTCATCGTCCTTGTGGCGATCTTGGCGGATTGGGACGTGCCGTTCTTACCGATTCAACTTTTGTGGCTCAATCTCGTGACGGACTCTTTCCCCGCGCTCGCGCTCGGCGTGGAACCCGGTGCGGAGGACATCATGAATGTACCGCCGAGAAGACCCGATGAACCGATCCTCGACGGACATACGATCACCGGGATTGCCGTGCAGTCTCTCACGATCGCCGCGGCGACGCTCATCAGCTATCGCGTCGGCATGCACCTCTACAGCGGACATCTTGAAGGCGCACGCACGATTGCGCTCGTGACCCTCATTCTCGCGGAACTGTTGCGTTCGTACTCGATCCGCTCGGATCATTTTACGCTCGTGGAGCTCGGCGTCTTTACGAATAAGGCGTTAAACTACGGCGTCGGCTTCAGTTTCCTCGTGACGCTCTTGGTGCTCTATGTGCCCGCCTTTGCGAAGATTTTCCGCTTCGTCACACTCGGACTTACGGATTGGCTCATCATCCTGCCGCTCGCATTCCTGCCGCTCGTCGCGGGCGAAGTCTATAAATCGCTCCGCAACAGGAGGCGTATCTAGTGCGCTATCTCACGCTTGCGGCGGGAAGTCGCGGCAATGCCGCCTATATCGAGACCGAACACGCACGGATCCTCATCGACGCGGGGATTTCCGCCCGACAGATCGAGGTAAGACTCCGTGCGGCGGGCGTTGACCCCGAGACCCTCGACGCCGTCTTCGTCACGCACGAACACAACGATCACGTCGCGGGTCTCAGAGTCCTTGCGAAACGCTTGGATCTCGACATCTTCGCGACCTACGGCACGCATCTCGCGATGGATACCCTACTTGCACAACTGGACGACGACAAGCGTTTTGTCCTCGCAAGACGGGGTGTCGTCGCCTATCGCGATCTCGAAATCGCGACCTTTCCCATTTCGCACGATGCCGCCGAACCCGTCGGTTTTACGCTCACGGAAGGGAAGAAGAAAATCTTCTACATGACCGACACCGGCGTCATCACGCCCGAGGCACACGCCGCCATGGACGGCGCGGATCTCTATCACATCGAATCGAATCACGACGTCAAGATGCTCCTTGACGGCGCATACAGTCCGAGCCTCAAGAGGCGCATTCGCTCGCGTGAAGGTCATCTCTCGAACGACGACTGCGCGACCATTCTCGCCGAGACCCTCACGCGCGAAGCCGTCGTCGTCCTAAGTCATCTCTCGGAGGAAAACAACACGCCCGCGCTCGCACGCGCGACCACCGAAGCCGCGCTCGAAAAACGCGGGGCAAAGATCGGCGAAGACGTCCATCTCCTCGTCGCGACGCCCGCGCCGGGAAACTGGGTGAACCTATGAGAATCCACCTTATCGCCATCGGCACGCTCAAGGAGCGGTATTTTACCGCCGCCTATGAGGAATATGCGAAACGCCTCTCGCGCTACGCGGACGTGCGCCTCACGGAACTCAAAGAGGAGAGACTCCCCGAGAAACCCGGCGACGCCGAGATCGCCCGCGCCCTCGAGCGAGAAGGCGAGAAAATCCTCGCCAAGGCAAAAGGTGCGCTCTATGTCTTCGACAGCGGCGGCGAAATGATGACAAGCCCCGATTTTGCGAGACTCATCGGCACGCACGACGACCGCGGCGACGAGATCACTTTCGTCATCGGATCGTCCCACGGACTCTCCGAGCGCGTGAAGAACGCCGCGCGGGGGAAAATCTCTTTCGGCCGCATCACCTATCCGCATCAGCTCATGCGCGTCATCGTCATGGAACAGATCTATCGCGCCTTTAAGATCCACAAGGGCGAGAGCTATCACAAATAGAAAAACCGTCTTTCGCGAGACGGTTTTTTTCATTCTATGCTATGATAGTCGCAAGGAGGGAAAGCCATGAAGGGAAAAAAGAGAGACTATGCCGAGGCGCTCACGTCGATCCTTGCGAGCGTCGTCCTCACCGTGGTGCTCATTCGCCGCTATCCCAAGTGGTACATCGCCCTCATCCCGATCCTGGGACTCGTCGCCGGCATCTCGAGACTCCTCGTCCTCTCGAGAGAGAAGAACGACGACGATGACGACCGGAGCTAGCGATCCGCCACCGCGCACACGTATTTTTTCTGAAGGAGCATGCCATGAACGCCTACGAACTCACCCTACTCTATCGCATCGCCGACCTCACAAGACCCGTCCGACCGTTTCTTGCCTATCTCACGCATCTCGGCGACGGAGGGATTTTCTTTATTCTCCTCGGATGCGTCTTTTTGCTCTTTCCGAAGACCCGCAAGACGGGATTTTATCTTCTTATGACGCTTCTCGTCGGCTTCGTCGCAGGGAATCTCATCCTCAAGAACATCGTGCACCGGATACGCCCCTATGTCCTCGATCCGTCGATCGTCCTCATGATCAAAGCGCCGCGCGACTACTCGTTCCCCTCGGGACATACGCTCGTCGCCTTTGAGACCTATTTTTTCCTCCATCGCGAACGCTACGCGTGGATCTTTCTCGTCCTCGCGATCCTCATCGCCGTCTCGCGCATGGTCCTGATGGTCCACTATCCCACCGATATCTTGGGCGGCATCATCCTCGGCGCCGTCGTGGGCTTCACCATGGAACGCAAGACACGCTATAAGAGATAGATTTTGAGAAAAAGTTGCAAAAAAAGAAACGCACCCCAATCGGAGTGCGTTTTTTGATGTCTGAGAGAATCTTTTAGAATCCCGTGAGGATGAAATGGGTGGACAGGACGAGCATGACGAGGAGAAAGAGCGTGACGAAGAGGAGCGGACGCTTGTCCTCCCAAAAACGAACGGAAAAGAGAAAGAAACGTCCCGAAGCTTGCAAAGAAGCCAAGGAAAAGGTATACTGAAAGTGGCAAGCTGGAGGTTGACATGATTCGATTCGAAAGCGACAATCGTTACAGACAGACAGACAGACAGACAGACAGACAGACAGACAGACAGACAGACAGACAGCTAACTGACGTCGGTCTCTCTTTGCGTGTAGAGTCCCCGAGGATTTGATAATCCTGCGGGGATTTTTTTGTGTCCGGACGATTGCGTAGAGAAAAGGGACGTCGACACCCCGCAAGCACAAGATCGTTGCAATCGGTCTCGGAGAGCCGAGGTCGTTCGCAATGCGGAGGAGAGGTGCATGCGCCCGCAACTTTTTCTCTGCAACAATAAAACAAAAAAAGGAGGAGGTTTCATGAAAACCATCACAAAATCATGGAAGGGCATTGCCATCGTGCTACTTATGGCACTCATCATTCTGCCCGCCGTATGGTACGATCGCGCATCCGCAGATACGGGTGGAACGGTCGCCCCGGCTCAGCAGCCTATTGAGGAACATCTTGAGGTATCGAATCTCGTACAGACCTACACCGGCGAGGTGCTAGAGCCGTCTTTCAGCGAAGGTCTTACGCGTGACACGGATTACACGGTTTCCTATTCCGGTTCCGGACTGGGCGAAAACGAGAAACCGAAGAATGCAGGTACCTATACCGTTACGGTAAAGGGCATGGGGAAATACAAAGGAGAATTCCCCAAGGAATTCACGATCAAGAAAGCAAACCAAGCGAAACCGGAGGGTCTTGAAGGTGTCGCACCGACGACCGCCGAAAGAAACGACGGCAAAATCACCGGCACGACAGACAAGATGCAATATCGCAAACAAGGTGTCGAAGACTGGACAGCGATTCAAGGGACGGAAGTAACCGGACTTGCCGCAGGAGACTATGAAGTCTGTATCAAAGGAACGGATAACTACGAAGAAAGTGAGAGCGCAAAGGTAACCGTTCCCCCGTACACGGTCGCCCCGGCTCAGCAGCCTATTGAGGAACATCTTGAGGTATCGAATCTCGTACAGACCTACACCGGCGAGGTGCTAGAGCCGTCTTTCAGCGAAGGTCTTACGCGTGACACGGATTACACGGTTTCCTATTCCGGTTCCGGACTGGGCGAAAACGAGAAACCGAAGAATGCAGGTACCTATACCGTTACGGTAAAGGGCATGGGGAAATACAAAGGAGAATTCCCCAAGGAATTCACGATCAAGAAAGCAAACCAAGCGAAACCGGAGGGTCTTGAAGGTGTCGCACCGACGACCGCCGAAAGAAACGACGGCAAAATCACCGGCACGACAGACAAGATGCAATATCGCAAACAAGGTGTCGAAGACTGGACAGCGATTCAAGGGACGGAAGTAACCGGACTTGCCGCAGGAGACTATGAAGTCTGTATCAAAGGAACGGATAACTACGAAGAAAGTGAGAGCGCAAAGGTAACCGTTCCCCCGTACACGGTCGCCCCGAATCCGAATCAACCCGGAACGGGCGGCACAACCCCGAGCATTCCGAGCACGCCGAGCATACCGAGCGTGCCGTCCGTGACGACGCCGTCCAAGCCGGCGACGCAGATTCCCGCACAAGAGGGCACGGATTACGGCTATGCCGTTGCACCCGCAGGCAGTGTGGATGCGACGACACGCGTCCGCATCAATGAGAAAGCAAACGGCAAGAGAGATGTCATCCTCGTCGATGAGAACGGCAATCAAGTCTATTCCGACGAACTGATGCTCGTCACGATCCCCGCACCCAAGGGATTAAAAGGCTCGTACCGCGTCAAAGTCGACGGCGTGTACACGACCTTTGAACTCTCCGAGGATGGGAAATACGTTACAATCCCGATGGTCTTCTCTCGCAACGGCAAAATGAGCGAGAAGGTCACACTGGGCAAAGACGGCGTGAAGGTTCAAGGTTCGAAGAAGGCACTCCCCGGCATGTACAAGCTCTCCGTCATCGATCGAGGCAATGGACGGTACTCCGTGAACCTCCTCGATCAGAGCGGAAAGCAAACGCGCTCGAACGGACCCGTTATGGTATCGATCCCCGCACCGCAAGGCGTGGGAGATGTTTACCGCCTCAAAGTCGACGGCAAATGGACGACCTTCGAAGTCAAAGACGGCATGGTCCGCTTTGGCTTGGTCTTCTAAAACGCATAAAGAAGCAAAAAAAGAAACGCATGTCCATTTTCGGCGTGCGTTTTTTGATGTCTTTGAACGCTTTCAGAACCCCGTGAGGATGAGATCGGTGGACACGGCGAGCATGACGAGGAGGAACTCCGCGAAGCCTTTCGCAATCTCGAGCGCGGAACCTTTCTCAAGGAAACGATCGACTACGAAGAAGCATAGAGAACGAGATGAAAACCGTATCGCCACGATGCGGTTTTTTGATTGCCGAGAAGCGATGCGAACGCGATGGAAGACCGCGCAGGAATTATTTTTATGAAAACAAAAACTGCGATTTGACTTTAATAAAATGAAAGTATATACTAAATAAAAAGAAAGGGGATGGGAAGATGGCGATTGAAATCGTTCCGGAGTGGATGCGTAGTCTCGAGGACGAGGAGCTCGTCTTCATCAAAAAATTTGTCCTCGCGTCGGGTTCGATGAAGGAGATCGCGGAGGAATACGGCGTGACGTATCCTACGGTGCGGCTGAGACTCGACCGACTCATTCAGAAGATCCGCGTGAACGAGGAAAACGCGAGCGAGCCGTATATTGCGCTGATCAAGCGTCTGGCATTAAACGACAAGCTCGATTTTGATACCGCCAAGATCCTCGTGACGGAATATAAGAAGATGAAAGGAGAAGAGTGATATGAAGAATGCGGTGTTGTTGTTTTTTGTGTGGGTGCTCGTCGTAGCGGGTGCGATCTATCTCGAGTTTCGTCTCGCGAAGACCGAGCGCAAATGGCCGGGACTTGTCCTGCCGATCGTGACGTTCCTCTATTCTTTGCTCGTCCTCTTTGCGTACGCGTCATGGGACAGCATCGCGCCGGGGTCGGGGGTGTCGATTGTCGGCGAGAGTGTTGCGTTCTTTTTCGCGTTTCTCATCGCGAACATCCCGACGTTCGTGTTCCTCGCCATTTATTTTGCCGTACGGGAGAAGAAAAAACGCGACGCACAGATGGAGAAAATGCAGATCAAGGATCTCTAAGATCCGTGTAGAAAAAAAGACCTTCTCTGGCGGGAAGGTCTTTTTTGATTTGCCGGACGCGGTTCTTCGACGGGCAATCAGAGTGCGTGGTAAAAACAAGCGGCGTCGTCGAGATCCCATGCGCCTTCGCGAAGATAAAAGGCATACGCGGGGGAATTTCTCTGCGTCGTGAAAAAGAGACCGCCGACGTTTTTCTCTTTCAACGCTGCGAGGGTGTGGCGATAGAGTGCGGTGGCGAGATGTTGTCTCCTGTGCGCAGGGGAGATAAAAAATTCGTCGAGATAAAAGCTCGTCCCCGCTGCATAGGTGCGCAGATGTCCGAGGAGCGCACCTGCGATTTCGCCGTCCGCGAGGATCACATCGCCGTAGAAACGGGGCGATGCGAGAAGCTCGCAGAGCGATTGTGCCGCGCTTGCCTCGCTCCAATGTTCGTTCCACGGCGGGGCGTTAAAGACTGCGGTCATGACGGGTGCCAAGGCGTCGATGTCGCGCGCTTCTAGGGTGCGAATTTCCATAGCACACCTCAGAGCACATGCTCGACGGCGCGGCGCATGGTCGCAAGATCCATCGAGGGGGCGTCTTTCTCGGTCGCCTGCGCGGGAAGATACGGGAGATGGACGAAGACGGTCTCGCCGTGACCCGCCATCCAATGGAGCGCGGAGAAATAGAGTTCATTGCAGACATAGGTCCCGGCGGTCATGGACACCGCGGCGGGAATCCCGTCCGCTCTCATACGATCGACGAGCGCGTACACGGGTGCGGTCGAGAGATACGCGTCGGGCGCGCTCTTGAGGATTTTCTCGCGGTACGGTTTCATGCCGTCGTTGTCGGGGATCCGCGCATCACGAAAATTCACCGCGACCATCTCCGCCGTCACGCGATTGCGTCCGCCCGCCTGTCCGAGGAGGACGACGCGATCGGGGCGATGCGTCTCGATGAGGGCGCGCAAAGCCAATGCCGCACGGTCGAAGGCGACGGGGAGCACGGCGGTCACGAGGCCCGTGCGATGTTCTTCCGCCAAAGCACGGACGAGAAGACCCGACGGATTTTCCGTTTCGCCGTCAAAAGGCTCGAAACCCGTGAGGAGAATCGTTGCCGCGGGGGCAAGGGGCGACCCCGCGCATGCCTCTTCCGCGGTGAGCTCGTGCGATCTCTCCCGCGTGAGCACGTGGACGCCCGTCTCGGCGACGGCCTTCTCCGCCCGTTCGTCTTCTCCCCAGGTGTGAATGGGAAGCACGGCGCGGGGACGAAGTTTCCGGGTTGCATAGTCGAGTCCTTTCGTCATCTCGGACTCGAGGCGTGCGTCGACGGGGAAGAAGAGCACGTCCGCGTGTCCGATTCGATCGATTTCATGCCGAAATGCACGTTCCATAAAGACCATGTCCTCATGCGTGTCCTCGTCCGCCCAGTACCAGTCGTTGAGATCGCCCGCGAAGAAGAGCCGTAAGCCCTCCGTCTCGAGGAGATACGCCACGCCCTCGTCCGTCGAACCGACCGTCGAGAGCGTGTAGTCCGTCTTGCGCGTTTCATACGGTGCCATCACGATCGCGCCATCCACGGGCGGGATATCCGACGAGAGGATGATCTCGTCCGCTCCGAGTTCAAAAATTTTCGGATTGTAGTGATCCTCGTGCCGATGTGAGACGAGAACCGTAAGCGGTACATTGTATTCCGGCAGTTTGCCGCCGATATAGTCAAAGAGAAAGGCGCGCTTCTTCGTCACGACGAAGACGCCCGAGTGATCCATTGGATAAATTTTCATCGTATCCCTCCTGAGAAAAGTGTACCACAAGCCGCCCGTGCGCGTCCCTCCCGGATGACAAGAACCGCCCCTCGGGTGTATAATACGCGTGGAACACCGAAAGGGGGAAGATCTCATATGAAGAAGATCTATGAAGGCAAGACGAAAGATGTGTTCGCACTTGAGAACGGCAATGTACTCCTCAAATTTAAGGACACCGTCACCGGGAAAGACGGCGTCTTCGATCCCGGCGCCAATCACGTCGGACTCACCATCGAAGGCATCGGCAATTTGGGACTGAGACTTACCGAATATTTCTTCACCGAACTCAAAAAACGCGGCGTACCCACGCATTTTGTAAGCGCCGACATCAAAGAGAATACGATGGAAGTATTACCCGCCACCGTCTTCGGCAAAGGCATCGAAGTCATCTGCCGTTTCCGCGCCGTCGGAAGCTTTATCCGTCGCTACGGCAAATACATCGCAAGCGGCACCGAACTCCCCGGCTATGTGGAAATCACCCTCAAGGACGACGACGCCGAAGATCCGCTCATCACGAAAGAAGGTCTTGAGATCTTAGAGATCCTCAAGGAAGGCGAGTATGACACCCTCACCAAGATGACCCGCGACATCTCCACCGTCATCAAGGAACTCCTCGCCGAAGAAAATCTCGAACTCTACGACATCAAACTCGAGTTCGGTCGCGACAAAGACGGCAAGATCATCCTCATCGACGAGATCAGCGGCGGCAATATGCGCGTCTATGAAAACGGCGAATACGTCGAACCCTTGAAACTCGAAGAAAAATTTCTAAAAGCCGTCACGAAATAAAAGAATCAAAAAGACCGAAGAAAACGAGCCTATCCGGCTCGTTTTTTTGTGGGGAATGCACGCGCGTGCTCTTGAGGTGAGGCGTACGGCGCGACGGGATGCACCTGCGTCTTCGGACGCGGGCAAAGACGCGGGCAAACGAAATTCAAACACCGCGCCTTTTTGATAAGGACGATGAGCGCGACTCGAAGTGCTTGAAAAGAGAAGTAAAATTCTTGATAAGTTTGTAAAAAACAGATGAAAAGACGGATTTTTGCAGAAGAAAAGGAAAAGGATTTACCTTGACACCCTTTCTTTTTTGGTGCTAAAATGGTACTGTAATGCATTAAAAAACAAGAAGGAGAGGTTCTAAGATGAAAAAGAAATTGGCGCTGCTGCTCGTTGCCGTCATGCTCGCAACGGCACTCGCAGGCTGCGGCAGCAATGCACCTGCAGGCACCGGCGTATCCTGCGAGGCGACGACCGGACACAAGGATTCCCTCATCATCGGTACGGATGCGGACATCAACAATCTGAACTTGCAAGATCAACAGGATCAGATCAACAACATCGTCCTCAAGAACACGCATCAGACACTCGTGTTCTTCAACAACGGTTCCGAGGGTGAAGAGAGATTCACACCTTGCCTTGCAAAGGACTGGGAGTACACCGACGATACGCATGTCGTCATGCATCTGCGCGACGACGTCTACTTCAACGACGGGGAGAAGACCCCGATGACCGCGGAAGACGTCAAGTTTACGCTCGACATGGCGATGCAGAATAAGATCAAGAAGAGCCTCGAGGGCGCAGGCTATGTCGGCTGCAAAGTTCTCGACGAGCACACGATCGAACTTGAGATTGCAAAGTACAACAACGAGTTCGTACAGACGCTTTCGACCGTTCCCCTGGGCATTCAGTCGAAGAAAGCCTATGACGACGGCGTCAAGGATCCGTATTACATCGGCACCGGCCCGTACAAATTTGACGAATGGGTCGAGGGTGAATATTGCAGATTAAAGAAAGTCGAAGACTATTGGGGCAACGATCTTCCCGCGGACGATCCGCTTCGTGCAGGTGTTGCGGAGACGATTGAATTCCGCCCCTACATCGAGGCTTCCGCGCGTGTCATCGCACTGCAGACCGGCGAGATCGACGTCTGCGTCAATCCCCCGATCAACGAGCTTGAGTATCTCGAAAAAGACAAGAACATCACCGTCTACGAACAGACCGGTACGCGTCTATTCTATTTCGGATTCAATACCAAGAAGGCACCTTGGGACAATGAGAAACTTCGCCAAGCCGTCGCTTGCGCCATCGACAGAAACGCAGTCCTCGACGTCGCCGTCTACGGCAAAGGCACGCTTCAGAAGACGATCCTAAACCGCGGTCTCTGGGGCTTCTACGACGACATGGAGGGATTCACCTATGATGTCGAGAGAGCGAAGAAGCTCATGGAAGAAGCCGGCGTGAAACCGGGCGAAGTGAAGACGACGCTCACCTATGCGACCGGCACGCCCTACGAACAGATCGCTACGGTCATTCAGGCAAATCTTGCCGAGATCGGTATCGAAGTGACCCTCAACCCGATGGAGACGGCAACGCTCAAGTCGACCTGCATGGACGGCGGACATGAGCTCTTCCTCTGGAGATGGAACGAAGACTCCAAGGTAGACTTCGTCTATCGCGATCTCTTCTACACCGATTCCGGATCCAACTACCACCACTATTCAGATGCCAAAGTCGACGAACTCGTCGATCTCGTGGCAACGGAGAAAGATCCCGACAAGAGACTCGCTGACGCCAAAGAGCTTCAGGAATATCTTGTCAACGCTTGCCCGCAGGTTCCGCTCTACATCGCGAACCTCGTCATCGCGTATCGGAAGGATCTCCAAGGAACGTATTTCTACGGCGGCGGCAACCACGATTGGCGTCACGCGTATATCGCACAATAGAACTTTCGATGATGGATTGGAGAGCGAGAAACGAGCATCGTTCGTTTCTCGTTCTCTTTTTTACAAGGTGCAAGTGGAGGAAACAAGATGCTTAGATATATCGGCAAACGACTACTCATGTTAATCCCTGTCATCCTCGTCACCTCACTTCTCATTTTCTGGGCGATGAGTCTGACGGGCGGCGATCCCGCGCTCATGATCCTCGGGGACAACGCCACCCCCGCTCAGATCGAAGAACTGAGAGAGGAGATGGGTCTCAACGATCCCTTCATCGTGCAGTATGCGAACTATATGAAGGGCATGTTCACGGGCGATATGGGCAAATCCTATATCACCAACAAAGACGTCTTTCAGACTTTTATGGAAAAACTTCCGAATACGCTCATGCTCGGCGGCGCGGCGGTACTCATCGCCGTCATCGTCTCGATTCCCCTCGGCGTGTACACCGCGCTCAATCAGAACACGTGGAAAGACACTGCGGGGATGATCTTTGCGCTCTTCGGCACCTCGATGCCGAATTTCTGGCTCGGACTGATGCTTATCTTACTTTTTTCGCTGAAACTCGGACTTTTGCCGTCGGGAGGGAAAACGGGGTTTTCGAGTCTCATCTTGCCTGCCGTGACGGTCGGCTTCGGACTCGCCGCGCTTATCACGCGCACGACGCGTTCCTCGATGCTCGACGTCATTCGGCAGGACTATATGACCACGGCGAGAGCCAAAGGTTGCTCCGAGAAACAGGTCATCTACAAACACGGACTCAAGAACGCCCTCATCCCCATCATCACGGCGATTGGACTTCAGATGTCGCTCGTCATCACGGGTTCGGTGCTGGCGGAGACCGTCTTCTCCTGGCCCGGCATCGGCAGGCTCGTCTACGAGTCGATTTCCAAGAGGGACACGCCCATGGTTACGGGATCGATCATCATGTGCTCGATTTTTATGTGCATCATCAATCTCGTCGTCGACCTCATCTACGCGTTCTTTGATCCCCGCATCAAGGCGCAGTACAGCAAGAAAGGATAAGCGATGGAGACTACTACGACAATCAAAGGACGCTCCATGATGCAAGAGACGTGGAGACGCCTCATCAAGAACAAAGGTGCCGTCATCGGCATGGTCTTTCTTGCCGTTCTCGTCTTGGCGGCGATTTTAAGCCCCTATCTCTTCGACTACGACACGCAAGTCATCGGCATGAACATGCCCGAGAGACTCCAACCGCCGAGTGCCGCGCATTGGTTCGGCACGGATGAAGTCGGAAGGGATCTCTTTGCGCGCGTCATCTACGGCGCGAGATACTCCCTTGTCATCGGCGTCGGCTCCGTTCTCATCGGTCTCGTCGTCGGGACGATCTTAGGCTCTTTGGCGGGCTTTTACGGCGGCGTTCTCGACTCCGTCATCATGCGTGGCGTCGATATTTTCTACTCGATCCCCAATATTATGACCGCGGTCGTCATCGTCTCCGTCCTCGGACGAAGTACGGTGAATCTCATGATCGCCCTCGCGTTCTCGTGCGCAAGCTCGTTCTCGCGGATCGTGAGAGCCTCCGTCATGACCATCCGCAATCAGGAATACGTGGAATCCTCATACAGCATGGGACTTCCGACATGGAAGATTATATTGAAGCACATTTTGCCGAACTGCTTATCTCCGATCATCGTGCAACTCACGCTCCTCATCGGTACGACCATCATCTCGGCATCGTCCCTGAGCTTCCTCGGCATCGGCATCCCCGCCCCCGCACCCGAATGGGGCGCACTCCTATCCGCAGGCAGAGGACATATCAGGAATGCAAGCTATATGTGCGTCATTCCGGGCCTCGCGATCATGTTTACCGTCCTTGCCCTCAACCTCTTGGGCGACGGACTGCGTGACGCACTCGATCCGAAGCTGAAGAAATAAGGAGAGAAACCATGCAGGATAATGTACTCGATATCAAGAATCTCGTCGTACGCTATGTGACGGAAGAAGCCGATGTGCACGCCGTGAACGGCATCGACCTTACGATTCAAAAAAAACACACCCTGGGACTCGTAGGCGAGACCGGCGCAGGGAAGACCACCACCGCCCTCTCGATCTTAAACCTCGTCCCCAATCCCCCCGGCGTCATCGAAGAAGGCACGATCGAACTCGAAGGCGTCGATGTTTTGAAACTTTCGCAAGAAGAACTCGAGAAAGTGCGCGGCAACGACGTCGCCATGATCTTCCAAGACCCCATGACCGCGCTGAACCCCGTCATGACCGTCGGCGACCAGATCGCCGAGAGCATCGCCCTCCATGAAGACGTCACGAAAGAGGAAGCCTTGGAGAAAGCGAAAGAGATGCTCCGCCTCGTCGGCATCCCCGACACTCGAGCAGGCGACTATCCGCATCAGTTCTCCGGCGGCATGAAACAGAGAGTCGTCATCGCGATTGCCCTCGCCTGCAGTCCGAAACTCCTCATCGCCGACGAACCCACCACCGCGCTCGACGTCACCATTCAGGCGCAAGTCCTCGCACTCATGAAAAACCTCATCGCGAACGAAGACATGGCGATGCTCTTAATCACCCACGACCTCGGCGTCGTCGCCGAAGTCTGTGAAGACGTCGCCGTCATGTACGCCGGACGCATCATCGAAGTCGGCACCGCGGACGACATCTTCAACCACACCATGCATCCCTACACCGAGGGACTCTTCGACTCCCTCCCCAATCTCAAGGAACGCGGCGAAGACCTCATCCCCATCAAGGGACTCATGCCCGATCCCACCAATCTCCCGCCCGGCTGTGCGTTTGCGCCCCGTTGCCCCTACGCCGTCGAGGCATGCAAGGAGACGATCCCGCCCCTTACACCCACCGTCGGGAGCGAACATCATCGCGTCGCCTGCACGCGATATAAGGAAGCTGATTTTTGCATAAGGAGGAATCAAACGGATGGAAAATAAAGTCTTACTCGAAGTCCAAAATCTCAAAAAATACTTCCAGACACCCTCCGGAGCACTCCACGCCGTCGACGACATCAGCTTCAAAGTCGAAGCGGCAAAGACCCTCGGCATCGTCGGCGAATCCGGTTGCGGCAAATCCACCACCGGACGCGCGATCCTCAAGCTCCTCGAACCCACCGACGGCAAAATCATCTTCGACGGAGAAGACATCACCGGGTATTCGCGCCGCAAAATGCGCCGCCTCCGCCAGGAAATGCAGATGATCTTCCAAGACCCCTTCTCCTCGCTCGACCCCAAGCAGACCGTCATGCAACTCATCAGTGAACCCATCGTCGAGCATCGACTCCTACGAGGGAAAGACGCCATCGAGAAACGAACCCTCGAACTCATGGAAATCGTCGGACTCGCTGAAAGGTACGTGAACGTCTACCCGCACGAACTCGACGGCGGCAGGAGACAACGCATCGGCATTGCGCGCGCGCTCGCCATGGAACCCAAACTCATCGTCTGCGACGAACCCGTCTCCGCACTCGACGTCTCCATCCAAGCGCAGATCTTAAATCTCTTAAAGAGCCTCCAGAAGGAATTCGGACTCACCTATCTCTTCATCACCCATGACCTCTCCGTCGTCAAATATTTCTCCGACGACATCGCCGTCATGTACCTCGGACAGATGGTCGAGAAAGCGCCCTCCGACATCCTCTTTAAGAATCCCGCGCACCCCTACACGCAGGCACTCCTCTCCGCGATCCTCTTACCCGTCGTCGGGAAAGATCGCCCCGAGCGGAAGCTTATAAGAGGCGAAATCACCTCCCCCGTGAACCCGCCCGACGAGTGCCGCTTCGTCAAACGCTGTGACTATGCCTGCGACATCTGCCGCCAAGGCACCCCCGAACTCATCGAGATCGAACCCGAACATTTCGTCGCCTGTGCACGCATCGCCCGCGGCGAAACACTCGGCAAATAAATTTCGAACTGCAATAAAAAACGAGCCACGATTGGCTCGTTTTTTATTGTGGAAATTTTTGTTTGGAAACACGCGCGACCGATGGCAACGCCCCGCGCACCATGGTATCATGAAGTACATACGCGACAGGAAAGGAAGAACGGACAAGAAATGGCGAACGATCTACGACTCTATATCCCTCACGAGGAGGACGGTTGGTTTTATGTAAAAATGTTGTCGGACCCGGAGACCATGTCCTACAATGCACCGTGGTTTCCGCCGGACGGCTGCATTCCCCATCCGCGAGAGGAATGGGCGAAGATCCAAGAACATTGGATCACAAAAACTCCCGAGCGATTTTACGCGTATCTGCAGCGCAAAAGCGACGGCACTTTTGTCGGCGATGTCAACTACCATCGTTCGGCGCAAGGTCGATGGGATATCGGCATTGTGATCTCCGCGCCCGAAAGAGGGAAAGGATACGGCAAGCAGGGATTATACCTGTTGGCAGATCGCGCGTTCCGCGTGGATGGTATTCCTTCGTTGCACAATGAGTTTGAAAGGGATCGCGACGCCGCTTACCGCATCCACCAAGCCGTCGGTTTCCGCGACGCGGGGACGACCCACCGCATCCTTCATCTCAAACTCACGCAAGAGGATTTTCAAAAACAGATGGATAAGGAATGAGACATGGAGGTCCAATGAAATTTGCAGTCAAAGAAATCCACGATCCCGAGGAAAAAGGAAGCATAGCAAAAGAAGTTCTCTATGACCTGCCGGAATGGTTCGGACTACCGGAAAGCACGGAGGAGTATATTCTGGAATCGCAAAAAATGCCCTTCTTGGCAGCATTTGCCAAGGATGCGCTTGCAGGATTCATCGTTCTTCATGCGACGAGTGCGGACTGCGCGGAGATTTTTGTAATGGGCATGAAAAAGAAATTTCATCGACAAGGCGCGGGAACGAAACTCCATGAGGCGTATGAAAAGCTCGCAAGAAAACTCGGTTACACCTACTCACAGGTGAAGACCGTGCAATCGGGATATTATGAAGAATACGACATCACGAACCGTTTTTATCGATCCATGGGGTACAAAGAACTGGAAGTCTTTTCTACTTTGTGGAGCGAAGCGAATCCTTGCCAAATCTACATCAAATACTTGGGCGAATCGAAATAGCCTTGCCTGTTGCCCCCGTGAGCCATGGCATCATCAGGAACAAGGAAACGGAAAGGGGAGAGAACATGGAATTTACGATCCGAGAAGCAGTTCCCAGTGACGCAGAACAAATTCTACTCCATACAAAAATCTGCGGAGGGGAAACCGACAATATGAGTTATGGAGAAGAAGGGTTTCGCTATACCGTCGAGCAGGAAAAAATCATTTTGGAAAATTTATTAAAAAGCAAACACCAACTGTTGCTGGTCGCAGAAGTGGACGGGAAGATTGTCGGGACGGCAAATTATACCACTTCGAATATGAAGAGAATGGCCCATCGCGGCAGCATCGGCCTATGTGTGCAAAGAAAATATTGGAATCAAGGCATCGCCACTTTTTTCATGGAGCACCTGATTCAATTTGCAAGAGAAGAGGCAAAAGCGAAGATTCTTTCTTTGGGCGTTCGAAGTGACAATGCATCGGCGATTCATCTGTATGAAAAATTCGGCTTTCAAAAAATAGGAACGTTTGAAGGGTATTATGAGATCGATGGTGAACTGATCGACGTTGATTATATGAATTTGAAACTTTAGGCGAAAGAAAAAAGACCCGCGAAGGGTCTTTTTTGTTTCTAGTTTGTGCGTGTATGGACGCCCATGTTTTACGAGCAGTGAAGGTTCTCATCTCGAACATAGGCGCAGATGGTCTCGGCGATCAGTGCATGCCCCTCTTCATTCGGGTGGATGCCGTCGATCGAGAAAAGAGCCTTATAATTTTTTTCTTGCAGAAAGCAGGAAGAGATATCGATGATGCGCACTTTTTGTTCGAGCGCAAGATTAAAAACTGCGAGATTATAGCTCATGTGCCAATCGGCGAGATACCCCACGTCACCGCCGAGGAAACGAAGGATCGTTTCTTCGCAGAGCCCTCTTGAAATCCATTTGAAAAATTTTTCGGAAACGATGGGCGGAAGGGAGAGCAGGATCGGTTCTTTGCCTTCGGTGCGCACTTTTTGGATCAGGGAGCGGTAATGCGCTCGGAAGGAGGTTCTGTCCACATACGGACCGATCTTCTCGTCCGGATGATCGCAGACGCGTTTCCAATCAAAATCACAGTCATTGCCGCCAAAATCGAAAACGACATAGCGGGCATCCGAGCTTCGTACGGTGTCGATGAAACGGTCGAAGATTTCCTCTCCCCGTTCAACGGTACATCCGAGTCTCGCTTTGTTAAGCACGCTTATGCCGAGCTTTTTTTCGCAAAGTTTTACGAAAGATGTCCGGGAGATGGTAGGGCGTCCGTTCGGATTGACGACGCCTTGGACGAGAGAATCTCCGAATGCGATTACCGTTGTCATTTTGTGCCGCCTTTCTCAGACTGCCATCGGACGGAATCCTTCATCGGGATCCCGTCGCGCTTGATACGGATCGAGAAAAAAGGATTTCATTTCTCGCCGCGTTTTTCTCTTATGCTTCTCTCATTATACCACCGCGACGCACGGAACCGCCCGCCAACACATGGTATAATAAGGGCAATATACGGCAAAACATGAAAAAGGAAGAAAGAAAAAGAAAAAGGAAAAGGAAAAAGGAAGAAGCATCGACGCAAAAAAACGCGCGTGCAAAATGGAGGTTTTTTATGTTCAATGCTCATGATTTGATTGCAGACGAGCTGCTGCACGATCATTCTCTGGGTGCATTGGATTATTTAATTGATCACGGAAGAGAATTAGAATTTCAGTATCAAGATGAACTTTTCTTTATGTCAAAGCATGGTTCACCTAAATATGTGACTTTATCACATCATGAAAAAGGGCAAGATTTTGTTTCTATGGATGAGCTATTTGAAAAAGCTACTCTTTTAAGTCAGCCTTTTTTAGAAGTATGGAAAGAATGCAAAATCATTACTTTATTTTGAGGCGAAAATGAATTTTGCAAGAACACAAAAATACGATCAAAAATTAGATCTTGAATTTTCAAGTCAAGAAGAAAAAATGAGAATTGGCAGGTGGCGGATATGGATTATAGGAGAATTGGTGCTTTTGAGGTAGATGCTTTGTGGGAATTGCAAAAACTATATAAAGCGGAAATCGGAGAAGAGGAACCGAAATTTGAGGATAGACAGCGTTTGGAGAAAGCGATTGATGAAGAACGGATTCTTTTTTTCGGAGTTCTGGAAGACAATCAGTTGGTCGGATGCTGTTCGATCACGATCGGATTCTCGACTTTTGACTATATGCCGAGCGGTATTTTTGAGGACTTCTATATTCGCCCCGAATATCGTCACAAAGGTATAGCAAGGAAATTGGTACAGTATGCATACGGTGAAAGCGGTATTTCTTCTTTAACTGTTGGCTGTGCCGACTGCGATATAAATATGTATCAGTCGCTTGGCTTCTCAATCTCGCTTGGAAACCTGCTCGCATTTGAACCATAAATTTCAGCTTGCTGCACGAACAATCCACCTGAATGAGCTAAAAACTAGGCTCTGCAAGTATTGATTTTGCTATACGATTTAACACCCGGATCTTTTCTCGTGCAGGCAATGGTAAAGCGTTGGCCGATTGTGAAGGAGCAAAGATCACGGATTCAGAGAAAAAATCAAGAGAGAAAATATCAAAAAGAATAATATCTATGGCGTCGAGATCGAGGAAGTCGCCTTTGGTCTATCGACGACAAACATGCTCATCCATGGGGACGGGAATTCCAACATCAAATTGAGATCCCTTTTTGATAAAGAAGACTTCTTCGTCGAAGCCGATCCTGATATCGTCACCATGATCCACGAACGGAGCGTTTAGAGACAAGAAAAAAAGACCCGAGTCGGGTCTTTTTTTGTTTCTATTTTGTGCGCGGGTTATTTTGTGAGGAGTTCTTCCACAATGGCGAGGAATTTCTCGCGGTCGATGGAAAGGTAGACGCGCGCGTTTTTGGGTTCGTACTGTCTGTCGGAGTAGAGGTCGGTGACGGTTTCGCCATAAGACAGTGTACTTTTTGTCTCGATGTCGACGTGTGCGGTGTCCGAGGTAAAGAGCTCGGGGTAGCCGAGGTTAAGAATCGGGAGCGCGTCGTGGAGGCAGACGCCGGGAAGTCCCAGGGAGCGGATAAAGTCACCCATGTGTTCGAATGCGCGGGCGATGAGTCCGCCTTCGCGCGGGGAAACCTTCGCAAGATGTGCTCGCTCGTCGTCGGTGAGGTATCCCTCGAGGGTGACGTCGAGGCCGAACATGTGGACAAAGAGTCCGGAGTCGAAGACGATCTTCGCGGCTTCGGCGTCGGCGTAGATATTGAATTCCGCTTTGGGTGTGGCGTTGCCGAATTTGGCACTGCCGCCCATGATGGCGATTTCGCCGAGTTTCGTGGCGAGGTCTTCGTATTTTAAGAGTGCAAGCGCGATGTTCGTGAGGGGTCCCACGGCGACGACGGTGAGGTCGTCATACCGACACGCGGCTTCGTAGAGCGCGTCCCAGGCTTTTTTCTCCTCGTGGGGAGCGGTGGAGGGCTCGATGGTAAGGTTCCCGAGTCCGTTCTCGCCGTGGACATGGGGAGCGGTCTCGAGTTCGCGCATCAGGGGCTTCTCCGCGCCGCCGTAGACGGGGGTCGTCTCGCCCATAAAGGCGACGATGTCGCGCGCGTTGCGATAGGTGTTCTCGTGGGTCGCGTTGCCTGCGACGGAGGAGATGCCGACGATGTCGAGTCCCATGCGGTATGCGAGGATGATGGCGCTCAGGTCGTCGACGCCGGGATCGCAGTCGATCCAGATTTTTCTCGGATTCATGCGTGCACCTCCTTATATGTTTCGACGAGAGAGAGGAAAACATCGAGGAATGCTTCTCTGTGAATCCCCGTGATGACGGTCGCGTTGGGCGCGTTTCCGCTTCTTCCGTAGATGTCGGCGACGGTTGCGCCGGTCGTGTGGACGCCGTCGGTGTCGATGTCGACGAAATAGTCGTGCATCGTAAAGAGTTCGGGATGCGTGATCGCAAGGACTGCCACGGCGTCGTGAATGGGCGCGCCTTCGTAGCCTTTTTCCGCGTGGAAACGGTAGAAGAAGTCGAGCCATTCGGCGATGATGTCGCCCACGTGTCCGCCGTGTGTGCGGACGCGGTCAAATTCGTCGGGATAGATGAGCGCCGATTCGGTGACGTCGAGTCCCGCCATGGTGATGGGGAGTCCCGAGTCGAAGACGATCTTCGCGGCCTCGGGGTCGACTAAGATATTGAATTCCGCCGCGCTCGTCCAATTGCCGAAACCGATGCCGCCGCCCATGAGGTAGATGCGCTCGATTCTTTCCCGGTGTTCGGGATAGAGGAGGAGAAAGAGGGCGATATTGGTAAGCGGTCCCGTGGGGACGAGGGTGATCTTCGATTCGGTCTCGCGGAAGATCTTGTCCATGAGATCGACGGCGAGGAGGTCGGTGATCGGTGCGGGTTCGGGGAGCTCGGGACCGTCGAGGCCCGATTCTCCGTGGACGCTTCCCGCGGTCATGACGGGGCGCATGAGGGGTTTTGCAGCACCTCTTGCGATGGGTCCCGTGTAACCTAAGAGCCTTGCAATGCGTCTTGCATTGTAGGTGGTCTTCTCGATCGTCTGATTGCCGGAGACGGTCGTGATGCCGAGGATCTCAAGCGAGGGTTCGGCACTTGCAAGTGTCCATGCGATCGCGTCGTCGTGTCCGGGATCGCCGTCGAGGATGATCTTCGTCATTCTAATCCTCCTTTTTCGCGCTCAAGCGGGTCTTGGAGCGTCGGAGCGTGGCTGCCGCGTAGATATAGAGTCCTAAGATCGTGACGGCATAGGGGATGGCACTGACGAGATAGGAGCTGATGCCGGGGAGTCCTGCCGCCTTGGTACGCAGGGCTTGCGCAAGACCGAAGAGGAGACTCGACCACATGGCACCCACGGGCTCGCCGCGTCCCATGGCTTCCGCCGCGAGGGCGATGAAACCGCGTCCGGCGACCATGTTGGCGTTCCAGCTCTGCGAGTAGTACATGGACATGTACGCGCCGCCGAGTCCGGAGAGCGCACCGGAGATCGCGAGGGCGATGTATTTGATCTTGTTGACGGAGACGCCGACGGATTCCGCCGCGCTCGGGTCTTCCCCGACCGCACGGATATTGAGTCCCAGAGGCGTCTTGTAGAGAAGCACGCTCGTCACGCCGACGAGGAGAAAGGCGACGTAGGTGAGGACGGAGTGCCCGGAGAGAATCGGTCCCAAGATCGGGATCGACTTGAGAATCGGAATCTCGACGGCGGGGATCAGGATGTTCGCGGACGAAAGGGCGGCGGTGTTGCCGCGTTCACCCGTGAAGGCGTAGAGGAGAAAGATCGTCCCGCCCGCGCCGAGCATATTGATCGCGATACCGGATAGGATGATGTCCGTTTTGAGATTGAGGGAGAAAAACGCCATGATGAGCGCAAGGAGCACGCCGACAAGAAGCGCACCGATGACGCCGATGAGCCACGACTGCGTCCAATAGCTAAAGAGCGTTCCGAAGAGCGCGGAGACCATCATGATCCCCTCAAGACCGATGTTCGTGACGCCCGCACGTTCCGCGACGACGCTCGCGAGTGCCGCGAAGAGGATCGGGGCGGTGATGCGGATGATCGAGAAGAAAAATTCGGTTTGCCACAAGAGCGGCCACAGTTCTTTAAGCATGAGCTTCACCTCCGTCGACGGGTTCCTCCGCCTTAATCTCTTCCATGGCGGTCTTTACGACGATCTTCTGACGATGTTTTGCGAGGAATTGTTCCGCCGCAAAGAAGAGGAAGATGACGGCCTGGATGATGTCGATCATCTCCGCCGGCACGTCACAATACGTACTCATAAGCTGACAGCCTTTGTTGAGATAGGCGATAAAAAAGCTTGCGAGCGGCACATAGGCGGGATTGTTCTTCGCGAGGATCGCGATCGTGATCCCGACCCAGCCGTAACCGGGGAGCGTGCGCCATTGGAATGTCTGAAAACGTCCGAGATTTTCGAGCGCACCGCCAAAACCGGAGAGCACGCCGCCGATCACTTGCGCGAGAATGACGACCGCGCCCACGCGCATGCCGGAGTATTTTGCAAACGAACGGTTGATCCCGATCATGCGGATCTGATAGCCCCAGCGCGTGCGGTACATGAAGAACCAGATCACGACCACCGCGATGAGCGCGACGACAAAACCCCATGTAAGGTGGGAATTGCCCTTCACAAGATCGCCGATCTTCGCACTCTCGCGAATCGGAAAACTCATAAGCGAGCCTTGCGAACGATCCGCGTATTTCGTCGAGAGACCGTGCATGACATAGTAGAGAATGACGTAGTTTAGCATGAGGGAGGAAACCATCTCGCTCGCCCCGAGTTTGACTTTCCCGAGTGCGGGGATAAGCATGATGACGCCGCAGACGACACCGCCCAAGAGGACGGCGACATAGGGATCGAGGACGGAACCCGGTGCCAGATAGATGCCGTAGAGCGATGCGACGAAAGCACCGAGGAGCACACAACCCTCACCGCCTAAGTTGAACTCGTTTGCCGAGAACATGACGCAGACGCCGAGACCCGTGAAGATCGTCGGGATCATCGCCGCGAGAATCGTATAAAAGCTCTGAAGATTAAAGGATAAGGATCCGCCACGCGTCGTAAAGAGCGGGCTTAGGAGTAAATACTTCAGTGCTTTCCACGGCTCTTTGCTGATGGCGAAGATGAAAAGTGCCGCCACGAAGATCGCGACGAGAATGGAAATGGCGCCGCGCAAAATTTCGAAGCGGGCAAGTCGTTTATTTTTCATGGAGTACCCTCCTCGTTTCTTCCGGACTTTGCTCTTTGATGCCGAGCATGTATTCGCCGAGGATGACGTCGTTGAGTCCCTTGGTGTCGGGGAAGTACGCGACGACGTGCCCCTCGTGGAAGACCATGAGACTGTCGGACAGTGCCAGAACTTCGTTGAGATCCGCGCTTACGAGTAAGACGGCCGTGCCTTCGCGCGAGAGCTCGACGAGTTTTCTATGGATAAATTCCGCCGCACCGACGTCGATGCCGCGCGTCGGCTGATCCGCGATGATGAGTTTTGGCTCGGCGGAAAATTCGCGTGCGACGACGACTTTTTGAATATTGCCGCCCGAGAGCATCTTGACGCGTTGCTCGGCGGATTTCGCAAGGATCTGATATTCCTTGACGAGGAGCGCGGACTCTTCACGGATGGCGGGCATCTTAAAGAGAGGACCGCGATTGAATCTCTTGTGGTGGGCGCGGTCGGAGAGGATGTTCTCCTCGATCGTGCCGTCGCCTGCGATGCCGTAGGTCATACGGTCTTCGGGAATGAGCGTGATGCCCTCTTCGCGCAGTTTGCGATGGGAAAGTTTCGTCGTGTCTTTGCCGTGGACTTCGATCGTACCCGCTTCGGGAGCGGTGAGATTGAAGAGCATCTGCACGAGCTCCGCCTGACCGTTTCCTTCGACGCCGGCGATGCCGAGGATTTCGCCCTCGCGCAGGTCAAAGGAGATCTTGTCGCACATCTTCTTGCCCCATTCGTTCGTAAACTCGAGATCGCGGACGTGGAGGACGACTTTGCCGGGCTTCGCTTCGTCTTTCTCGACGGTGAGATCGACGTCGCGTCCGACCATCATGCGGCTGATGTCTTCCTCGCTCACGTCGCCCGTGTTGTACGTGCCGATCGTGCGTCCGTCCCGTAAGATCGTGATGCGATCGGTTAAGGACTTGATCTCGCGGAGCTTGTGCGAGATGAAGATGATCGTATAGCCTTCGCTCTTTAGGAACTTGAGCTCGTGGAAGAGTTCGTCCGTCTCTTGACTCGTAAGAACCGCGGTCGGCTCGTCGAGGATGAGGATTTTCGCGCCACGCACGAGTGCCTTTAGGATCTCGACTTTTTGTTTCATGCCGACGGGGATGTCCGCGACTTTGGCGTCGGGATCGACCTTGAGATTGTATTTCTTGCTCGCTTCCTCGGTGATCTCCACAGCCTTGTTATAATCGATAAAAATGCCGTTCTTTCGCGGTGCCATGCCGAGTACGATGTTCTCCGCCACGGTGAGCGACGGGACGAGCATAAAGTGTTGGTGAACCATGCCGACGCCCTTCTCGAGGGCGGATTGCGGGCCGGAGAGTTTGACGGATTCACCGTTGATCTTGATTTCACCTTTGGTCGGCTCTTCGATGCCGAAGAGCATTTTCATGAGCGTCGATTTGCCCGCGCCGTTCTCACCCATAAGCGCGTGGATCTCGCCTTTTAGAACCGAGAACTCGACGTCTTTGTTTGCCGCGATGCCGTTGGGATACACTTTGTCGATCCCGCGCATCTCGACAGCATATGCTTCTTTCATATGCCCTCCTTTTTATAAAAGATTCGCGCCCGTAAGGCTCGCGTCCTTATAGAAAAAAGGGGGAAGAATATTCTTCCCCCTTCTGTACGCAAAACCCTTAGGGTTGCATTTGATCGCGAAGAAGTTCTGCGCCGGTCTTGGTCTCGCCGTCTTTGGCTTGCTCGCCGATTGCCGACGGAACGACGACTGCGCCGGACGTGATGCCTTCAATGGCTTTCTTGACTGCCTCTTGGACGTCTGCCGGAACGAATTTTTGATAGTTCTTGTCTTCGATGATGCCGATGCCGCCTTCTTTGGCACCGAGAATCGTCTCCGACCCGTAGAGTTCATGACCCTTCGCAAGTTCGTCGAAGAACCATACAAGTGCCTTATCGATTGACTTGAGACCCGAGGTCAGGGTAACGTCTGCGAGTTCTTTCGAAAGCGTAAGCTCTTGGTCGGAGTCAACGCCGATGAACCATGCTTTGCCGGATTCTTGGCAAGCTTCGACGCCGCCGTTGCCTGCAAGACCTGCAACGCCCCAGATGATGTCCGCGCCTTTGTCGTTGATCATCGAGAGTGCGAGTTCTTTTGCAACTGCCGTGTCATAGAAATTGTTGATGTAACGGGTGTCGACTTTGATGTCGGGGTTGACTGCCTGTGCGCCGAGGATGTAACCGTAGAGGAAGTCGTTGATGACCGGACCGTCTTCGCCGCCGACAAAACCGATGACGTTCTTGTCGTTGATACGTTCAACGTCCGTCGCTTTCGTCATGGCACCTGCGATCGTACCGATGACGTATCCGAGGTCGTTTTGCTTGAAGTTAAGCGTTGCGACATTCGGAAGACCGACATGCTCCGCGTCGTAGATGACGTATTTTTGATCCGGATGTGCTTCTGCTGCTGGTTTCAAAAATTCGGGCATTTGATACGTACCGAGAACGATGACGTCGTATTCGCCGGAGTCGCTCACTTCGTTTAGCGTTTGTTCCCATTTGGGTTTGTCTGCATCGGTTGCGCCCATCTCGATGGTTTTGAGCTCGATGCGTCCTGCTTCTTCGAGTTCCTTGAGTCCGCGTTCTGCAGAGTCGAAGAACGATTTGTCGCCGAGGTTGCCGTTGACGAGATTGCAAACCTTGAGGACGGTGCCGCTTGCTTCTTTGCTTGCTTCTCCGGAAGCATTTGCTTCACCGGATGCTGCCGGTTGTCCGCCACATGAGACGAGGAACATCATCAGGGCTAAGAGAACGGCTGCCATTTTTTTCGTTTTCATGATACTCTCCTACCTTTCTTTATTGTGCTACCACTTCATCATCATTGTACCGCCATGAGAGGAGAAAAGCAAGGGGAAAACCATTGCGCATAACACGTTTTCGAAGACGTTAAAAATTGATTCCGTGCGGCTTTTATGTTATTTTGGAACGAGAAAAGAGTTGCGCAATGAAAAGGAGGGAAGAGGCATGATTATCAATTTCGGCAGCATGAATGTGGATCACGTCTACGAAGTCGACCACGTGACACGCGCCAAAGAAACGCAGAAGACACGCACCTATTCGATCGGTGCCGGCGGAAAAGGACTCAATCAATCGATCGCCCTTGCCCATGCGGGCGCGCACGTCGCCCATGCGGCATGTGTGAGCGCGGAGGACACGCTCTTACCCGAGACGCTCCGCAGTGCGGGCGTGGACGTGGGACTCTTGAAAACGGTCGCCCTGTCGCCCGGACACGCGGTCATTCAGGTGGACACGGAGGGACAGAACGCGATCTTCATTCACGGCGGCGCGAATGACGCGATGGACCGCGCGTATGTCGAAGAAGTGCTCGAAAAGACGGACGCCTCTGCGGTTCTGCTCCAGAACGAAACGACCGCGACGCGCGACGTGATCGAACTCGCGCACGAGAAAGGACTGAAGATTTTTATGAACGCGGCACCGGCGGATGAGAGACTCGACGATCTGCCGATTGCCTATGTGGATCTACTCATCGTCAACGAGATCGAGGGCGCGTATCTCGCATCGGCTCCGGTCGATGAACCCGCGACGATTCTTACAGGATTACGCGAGCGTTTCCCGGAGACTGACGTGCTTCTCACCCTCGGTGCGGACGGCGCGATGTACGATGACGGCAAGACGCGCATCATGCGTCCCGCATACACCGTCGACGCCGTCGACACGACCGGCGCGGGGGACACTTTTGTCGGCTATGTCATCGCGGGACTCCTCGAGGGCATGGAAATCGTCGAGGCGATGGATCTCGCCACGGCGGCAAGCGCACTCGCCGTGATGAAAAAAGGTGCGGCGGCCTCGATCCCCACACGCGACGAAGTCGAACGTTGGAGAAAGGATAAGGCATGAAGACACTCGCGATTGACGCCTGCGTGCGCGCGGAAGATTCCCGCACGCGAAAACTGCTCGAAGAAGCGCTCCGATTCGAAGACGATGTGACCGTGCGTCCTCTCTCCGAGATGGGACTTCTTCCCTTTGACAGAGCGTCGCTCGCCGAACGCGACGCGCTCCTTGCCGCAGGGAAACGCGACGCGGCACGCTTCGATCTCGCGCACGAATTTGCGAACGCCGAGAGAATCATCGTCGCCGCACCCTTCTGGGATCTCTCGTTCCCCTCAATCTTAAAAGTCTATATCGAACACATCTCCGTTGAGGGCATCACGTTCGGCGTCGTACCGAACGGCACCCTAAGGGGTCTTGCACGCGCGAAAGATCTCCTCTACCTTACGACGCGCGGAGGAAATTACGCGGATTCGCCGCTCGAACTCGGCGTCTATTCCATGCGCGCCATGGCGGAATTTTTCGGCATCGAACGCTTCCACGCCGTCGCCGTCGACGGACTTGATCTCGGAGGAGACGTCGAAGCGAAACTCGCCGCGGCGAAAGAAGAGATCCGTAGCCTCCGTCAGACGCTCGAGATATAGGGATGCCGTCCCAACCGAATCCTTGATGGCAATCAAAAAACGCTTCGAATCATCGGAGCGTTTTTCTTTTTCGGGCGGGCGGGGAAGACCCGCGCGTGGTATTGTAAGCGAAGTGTAATCTAAGAAAAGGGGGTGCGTGGTATCATAAAATAGAAGTGAGAAAGGAGTGCATTATGGACATCAGACTCTTTACCTGTTCGTTCGGCGCGGGACACATGCGCGCGGCGGACTATATCGCGTCGATGGCACCCGCACATCGGGTCGAACGCATCGACATCACGAGATTTCTCTTTCCGTTCTTCGCCGACGGCATTTACCATACATACACACGCATCATGCGCACGCAGGGACTTGGGTATCGCGCGTATCTCGCGGGCGATCGTCACAAGAGAAAAGACGCGCTTCTATCGGATTTTCTCAAACGTCGCTTTGCCAAACGCATGGACGCGATGTCCACGCCGGACGCTTTTGTCGCGACCTTCTCGACCGCGGCGTGGCTCCTCGCCGACTACAAGAAAAAACGGGGGCTATCGACCCCGCTCATCGTCTGCATCACGGATTTTGAACCGCACGATTTCTGGGTGAACGAGGGGACGGATCTCTACCTCGTCGCCTCGTCCTACACCGAGCGCGAACTTAGGACATTCGGCGTGCCCAAAGAAAAAATCGTCGTCGTGGGGCTTTCCCCGCGCCGTGCGGCAGCACATCTCACCTACGAACGGGCACATCGCGTGCTCGTGACGGGCGGCGGACTCGGACTTTTGCCGCGAGAACTCGGCTTCTATCGGACGATCACCGCACTCTACGGAAGAGACGTGCGCGTCGTGACGGGACGCAACAAGGCACTTTTTCGGAAACTCAGACGTGCGCGGATTCCCGGCATCACCGTTCTCGGCTTTGTCGATATGGAAAGGGAACTCGACCGCGCGGACATCGTCATCGGCAAGGCGGGCGGACTCTCGACCTATGAGGCGATCATGGCGGAGACGCCCATCGTCTACATCGATCCGTTCCTTCCGCAGGAGAAGAAAAACGCACGTTTCATCGACTCGGAAAAGATCGGCACCTCGTTCGGCGAAACCGTCGACCGCGACATGATCCTTGCGCAACGCGAAGAGATGCGCCGCATCAAAGACGAAGCCGATCCCGCGGAATTTGAGGAATATCTGGAGGCTTTTGCATGACTCCCGGACAAGAAACGTTTCTTACGAAACTCGATGGATTTGCCGATTTTTTCGCCGGCGGAGACGCGACGAACTTCAGCATGAAAGGTTTTTTCTCGGGCGGCATCCCTGCCGTCCTTCTTCGCGTTCTGATCGCACTCTTTCTCTATTTTGTCCTGCCGAACCTCCTCTGTCGGCACCGTCCGCGCATGGGGCGGCGAATCTTTACCTTTGACGACGGACCCACGCCCGGAGTGACCGAGCGCGTCCTCGACATCCTCGACGCGGCGGGTGAACGGGCGATCTTCTTCGTCCTTGCGGAAAAAGCACTCGCACATCCCGAACTCATCCGTGAAATCACGGAGCGCGGACACGAGATCGGCTTTCACGGAGAGAAACACGTCCTCCTCCCGAAACTCTTCCCCGTCGCGGAATGGATGAGCCTGTCCCGCGGACTCGCGAGCCTTCGCTCCATGGCACGCGTGCGTTTCTTCCGACCTCCGCACGGGACGTGGACACTCACGACGCTCTTCTTCTCCCTCTCGCACGGACTCATCCCGTTTCACTGGTCAAAACTCGTCGCGGACTGGGAAAACCCTGAGACCGACGAGCTCGTACGGAGACTCCGCGCGATCGACGGACCCGATACGATCTTCGTCCTCCACGACGGCACCGAAGGTAAAGCGCATCCCGATGCCGCCCGGAACATGCCCGACGCGCTCGCAGCCTTTTTTCATCTTTCCAAGATGCCCTAGGGCATCTTTTTTCTTTTTTGGAGCGGAATTTCGTTGCAAAACGCGGACGGGGGGGTATGATAGGAGTATAAGAAAGCGTATTCGTTGAGGTGTCTCCGTGAGGACAAGATACGAGATCGAACGGAAAGGAAGATGAGGTGATTCTATGCAGTATCGTTGGAATGAACCCTTGCCGAAAGGCACGACGGCGGAGGAGCTGTCGCTCTATGATCCGCGTCGTCCGCACAGCGGGCCAGAAGTCTTGGCAGGCGTGATCGTCCTCTTGGCACTCTGGTTTCTCGCAAAACGATTTTTGCCGGGCGTACTTGCAGTCCGAGAAGTCCGAGAATTCGGATCTTGGGGTGATTTCATCACTTCATGCGCCGCTTTCTGTTGCATCTTTGTCGTGCCGTTCTTTGCAGGAACGTGGATCAATCATCGCATTTTCAAGATGGACTATCGGGAAGATGTGAAGGGAAAGAGGGTGTATGCGACATGGCGCGTGAATCAATATGTGCTTTTTCTCATCGTCGCTCTTGCCGTTGTGTATGTCGTCGGACAGCGGTTGATGGTTCACTAAATATTGGTCATTCATGAAAAACAATCGTCCCGTATGCGAGAAGTTCCCATACGGGGCGATTTTTTCGTACATTTTTAGTATAATGAGAACACTACTGATGGAGGTACACTCATGAAAACACCGATTTACACGCGCTTAAAAGAACTCTCCGAAGAGGGGACGATTCGTTTCCACATGCCGGGTCACAAACAAAAGGCGACCGGGATGTATTTTCTCAAGGATCTGCCGAAGATCGACGTGACGGAGACCTACGGGACGGACAATCTTCAACATCCGGACGGGGTCATTGCGGAGAGTCTCGCGCTCATTGCCAAGGAATACGGCGCGCGTTACAGCGTCTTCACCGCCAATTCGTCCTCGGGGGCGATGCACATTGCGCTTGCGACGGTGACGAAACCGGGCGACACGATTCTCATTCAGAGGAATTGTCACAAATGCGTCTACAACGGCTCGATCCTAAACGCGCTCGATGTCGAGTACGTCTATCCGAAATATGAAGCCGACGCGCATGTCTTAGGCGGTGTTTCGCCGCAGGACGTCGAGGCGGCACTCGACAGAAACCCCAAGATCAAGGCCGTCGTCATCACCTATCCCACGTATTTCGGCATTTGCTCGAATCTCGGAGAGATCGCGAGGATCGTCCACGAACGCGGGAAATTCCTCGTCGTCGATGCGGCGCACGGTCCGCATTTTGCGTTCTCGGATGAATTTCCGAAGAGCGCGATTTCGCTCGGGGCGGATCTCGTCGTCCACAGTGCGCACAAGACCTTAAACGCCTTTACGCAGACGTCGATGCTCCACGTCGGGACGGACAGAGTCGATATCAAGCGTCTCCACAAGATGATGAACACCTTCCAGACGACGTCTCCTTCGTATATTTTCATGCAGTCGGTCGAAGCGGCGGTCGCGTATATGGTAAGCGACGAGGGGCGCGAGGCGACGAAGAAGCATATCGAAGCACTGGACGAAGTGACGGCGAAACTCAAGACGATCCCGGGGCTCTATGTCTACACGACAAATCACGATCCGTCGGTCGAGATCTACGACAAGGATCGTTCCAAGATCATCTTCCACATGCGCGGTCGCAACGGCAACGAACTGCGCCGCGAACTCTATGAGAAATACAATATTCTCCTCGAGATGGCGGATTATTGGTATGCGCTCGCACTGGTCGGCGTCAACAATACGCGCGAGGAACTGATGGCACTCTATGACGCGCTTCTTGATATTTCGAAACACGCACCTGAGGAAGAAATTCCGCTCGTGGATCTCTCGATGATGGAGATGGAAGCGAAGATGTCCATTCGCGATGCGTTCTATGAGGACAAAGAAATCGTTCCGTTAGACGAAGCGGCAGGGCGCATCTCGGGACAACTCGTCATTCCCTATCCGCCCGGAATTCCGCTTGTCACACCGGGCGAGGTCATCACGGAAGAACTCGTCGCATACATCAAGCTCTTGATCGAAAAGGGCATGGACGTCACGGGCATGGAAGAGGATCACACCGCACTCGAAGTGGTCAAACGATGAGAGGTTTTTTTGTCGTCGTCGAAGGAAATGACGGCGCGGGGAAATCGACTTTTCTAAACCGGCTCGAGAAAGAATTTCGGGAAGAGGGTGTGGATGCCCTCTTTACCCGCGAACCGGGCGGCGCGGACGTGGCGGAGAAGATCCGGAGTCTCTTACTCGATCCCGAGATCACGATGGGGGCGCGCACCGAGGCGCTCCTCTACGCCGCAGCGCGTGCCGATCACGTGGAGAAGACCGTTCGTCCCGCACTCGAGGCGGGCAAGATCGTCCTCTGTGATCGCTACGTCCTCTCGAGCCTTGCCTATCAGGGGTACGGGCGCGGCCTGGGGATTGAGGAGGTACGTGCGCTCTCGCGCTTCGCGACCGAAGACCTCACGCCGGATCTCACGCTCTTTTTCGCGCTCGATCCGGAGGAATCCGTCCGCCGCAAAAAAGGCGAACTCGACCGCATGGAACGATCGGGGAGGGAGTTTTTTCGCCGCGTGAACGAAGGCTATCGTGTGCTTGCGGGGGATGCCGTCGCAATCGATGCGGCACGAAGTCCCGAAGTGGTGTATAATGAAGCCAAGAAGATTCTCATGGATCACCTGAAGGAGGGATAAGGATGAAACTCATGATCATCATCGTGCAGGATCAGGACAGCTATACGCTTGTGGAGGATCTCATCGAGGAGGGCTATCGCATCACCAAGCTCTCGTCGACGGGCGGCTTTTTGCGCTCGGGGAATACGACACTCCTCATGGGCGTGGAGGACGAACGCCTGGAGCACGCCTTTGAACTCATCGAGGGGCATTGCAAGACGCGCGAGATCAACACCTCGTATTTGACGATGAATATGCCCGGCGACTCGTACATTCCCTATCCCATGCAGGTGACGGTGGGCGGAGCGACGGTCTTCGTGCTCCCCATCGACAGATATATCAGAGTTTAGGAGGGGCGAAGCATGAAACTCATCATTGCCATTTTACAGGACACGATCGCGCAAGAGGCGATCAGACGCCTCGGACAGGCGAAACATCCCGTGACGAAACTCTCATCGACGGGCGGATTTATGAAATCGGGCAACACCACGATCTTAACGGGCGTTGCGGACGAAATCGTCGACGATGTCGTCGCGATTCTCAAAGAAACCGTCTCCGAGCGTGAGAGCGAGGAGAAGAATGTCGCCATGGCGAACATTTTTGTCCTGCCGATGGAAGAATATCGGAAGATGTAATGCAAAACGCCATCACGGAAACCCTCTCTCACGCGGAACTTGTGACCGGTCGAGATGAGGGTTTTTTACGTACGGAGGGAAGAAGACGCATCGGGGTCTTTTTGAGACGAGAGGTCTCGCTCCCCGACAAAGACGTCTACGAACTGACGCGCTACACGATGGAAGAAGTGCGCGACGCGATCTACGCGCTCTCCCGTCGCGCCGTGCGCGTGCTCTTTTTCCCGAACGCGGAGAAATTACGAGAGGACGCACAGAACGCCCTCCTAAAGACGCTTGAAGAACCGCCAGAAGACACGTACATCCTCTTTCTCGCGCCCGATCGCAATGCCTTCTTGCCGACGGTATTAAGCCGCATGACCGAACACCGTCACGAGACGAAGCGGGTAATTGCGGAAACTTCGAAAGAAATCTTTCACGCACTCGGAAAAGGCGATCTTACGCGCGCATTCACTCTTTTTGACGACGCGGACATCCAAACGCAAGTTCTTCTCACGGATTTATCCGCGCTCGTTCTCGAGGAGGGTTTGCGCGGTGCTCCCAAGACTGCTATCATGAAAGAAACTCGAATCAAACTCGCAAAGAGGCTCGAAGAACTCGCGCTCCGTGCGGCGACACCCGTAAGCGATCGCATTCTTCTTGCCCGTGCGTTCTATGAAATCACGGAGGAATATCGATGATTAAAGTCGCCATGGTGCGTTTCGCCCCCGCGGGAAAACTCTACAGTTTTGACATGGGCGCGCTCGACGTACGTCCACATATGCCCGTCATCGTCGAGACCGTCCGCGGCGTGGAAATCGGTGAAGCCGTCCTCATTGCCGACATGGACGAAACGACGGCAAAAGAACCGCTCAAACCCGTTTTACGCGTCGCCGACGAAGCGGATCTCTACATTCACAAGAAAAATCTCGAAAAAGCAAAAGAAGCTCGCGCCATCTGCGTGGAAAAAGTGAAAGAACACGGACTCCCGATGAAAATCGTGGACTGTGAATATACTTTTGACATGAACAAAGTCATCTTTTATTTCACGGCGGACGGACGCGTTGATTTTCGCAATCTCGTCAAAGATCTCGCGAGCATCTTTCGCACCCGCATTGAACTCAGGCAAATCGGCGTGCGCGATCACGCCAAACTCATCGGCGCGTTGAGCTCCTGCGGTCAAGTCTGCTGTTGCTCGCGCTTCTTAACGGAATTTGAGCCCGTCTCCATCAAGATGGCAAAAGAGCAGTCGCTCTCCCTCAATCCCTCGAAGATCTCCGGCGTCTGCGGCAGACTCATGTGTTGCCTGCGCTATGAGAACGACGTCTATGTCGACAAGAACAAACGCGTGCCGCGCGTCGGCGCACTCGTCGAGACCGAAGCCGGGAGAGGCGTCGTCGTTTCTTCGGAAGTCTTAAGAGAACGCGTGAAAGTCCGCTCGCTCGACGAAGACGATCCCGAGGTGAACGAATACGACGCGAGCGAAGTGAAAGTCATCGCGCGCCGTTGCCCCAAAGCGTGATGGACTTCTGGACGCTCTTTCTCCTCTCGTCCGCGGTGCTCATCGTCTTGGGCGTCGCACTCTATCTTCATCGACCGCGTTAACTTTTTTCTAGACTGCACGAACTTTTTGTCACATCCCCGCATCCGAGATCCGGACGGCGGGGTTTTTTATTCTTTTTCGATTCGTTTTGCACGCGACGCGCCCGCGAGAGTGCACGAAAAACGGAAAATACACATCTTCGGACGACATTGGCATCTTTTTCCAAATCGATTGACATTTCTACGCCAATCGGGTATAGTAAAGGTGTCAGGCAAGCGTTTTCAGACTGCCAAAAAAATCAATGAAAGTGAGGACAAGATGAAAAAGAATATCATGAAATTTGCCGCTCTGGCATTCGTCGTACTCATGCTTGCAGCATGCGGCGGAGCACCTGCAGAGACGACAAAAGAAGAAGGAAAACCGGCTGAAGCCGGCAAAGTAGAACTCACCGTACAGGCTGAGGAAGCATGGGTTCCGCATTACGAAGCAGCAATCGCACGCGTCAAAGAAGCATATCCGGATGCGGAAATCACGATCAAGAAAGTCGGCGCCTTCGATCACCTCGAGACGATGGACACGACCGACGCGGGCAACCCCGACGTAGCGGATGTCTTTGCACTCCCGGCTGACCGTATTTTCGGTCTTGCACAACGCGAAGTTCTCGCAGGAATGGATGCGAAGAAAATGGCGGAAGAACTCGGCGGTTGGAAAGATTTTGATGCGGGAATCGGTGGACAATTCGTAAAAGACGGCGAATACCTCGCGTTCCCGTACAATATCGAGACCCTCATCACCTTTGCCAATAAGGCAAATGCGGAAGCAACGGGCGTTGACCTTGCGAAACCGGTTGAAGTAAATGGAGCTCCGAATGAAGCAACGGCGCTTCTCCCGCTCTTCGACTACTGGTACGGTGTAGCGGCAACGAACTCTGCAATGGTCGAACCGCTCACCAAAGACGCCGAAGGCAAACTCACGAGCGATCTTACGGCTGATTGGAGCGAACTCGCACCGGAGAAACAAGCGATGTTCACCGCACTCTTCGACTACTGGAAGAAGAATGCCGATGCAGGCACCGCACTCTTCGATGCGGACGCAGGCTGGGGCTATATCGACACCGCATTCGCAACGGGCGGCAAAGGCGTTGTTCGTCTTGGCGGACCGTGGGATACCGCAACCATCTCGAAACAAGCAGGCGACGGCAACGATCTAGAAATCTTCCCGATCGACAAGATCACGCTCGGCGGCAAACCGCTCGTTCACTGGAAAGGCGGCTGGGGACTCGGCATCAACGCACGCATCGAAGGCGATGAAACGAAGATGGCGGTTGCTCAAAAACTCATCCAAGAAATCGTCAATCCGAAATTTGCAGCGGATCTCTTCAAGACCACGGGTAAAATCCTCGAGAACGTAAGCGCAGAAGAATATGCAAAGATGGATCTGCCGGAAATCGACAAGAAAGTCATCGCGGCTGTCATCGAATCTTACGAGATTGCACCGGCTAGACCGCTCTTCCTCGAGTTCGGTAAAGTTTGGGATACGTGGAAGAATGCCGTTCTTTCTTGGAACAGTGTCAAACCGGCTTCGCCCGAGGATGCTTACAAAGAAATCCAAGCAAGCTTCAAGGCCATGATGGACGCAATGTAAAATAGGTGTGAATGAAAGGGAAGGGCATTTCCTTCCCTTTTTTTACATCGAGGAGATGGTTATGAACCGATTGACAAAAAGACTCATCCCGCTCGCATTCACGGTACTCATTAGTTCCGTCTATGTCCTATTGCTCTCGAAGAACCCCGATTATTACCGCGCACTATTGACCGCGGGCGTGATCGCGGGGGAAGCGGACTACATCAACGCGCTTCTTTTTTGGCTCGTGGGTGAAGTAGCCCTCCCCGTTATCTTTGCACTCTATCTTTCTATTATTCTGCCACGCACGGAGGAAAATGGACTTTTTCGAGCAGTATGGGCATTGCTCTTTTTTGCTGACGCGGTGCGCACGGCGTTTACGAAGACCGGCGCGTACAGGATCTTACGAATTCTTATGATCCTGTGGATCCTATGGAGTCTTTTTCAAAAGAAAGAAACGAGGTGAGACATGGCTTATCAAAAAACGGTAATCGATTCGATCGGCAATGTGCATGAACGCAAGAATCGCTATCTTTACGACCTGGCGGTGGCACAGGAGACGGGAGGAGAGAAACCCAATAAGGAGACGCATCCTTACGAAATCGAATACCGTGCCTACAAGGCTGCAGAAAAGAAATTTTTGGAAACCTTAAAAGGCGAAGTGGCGGCGTACAAACCCGAGAATGAACATCTTGAAAAACTCAAGAAGATGGCGTTCGCCGCAGAGAAAAAACGCGATTTTTACAAAGGGTACATCGATCTCGACTACAATGCGGAACTCCTCTATCTCGAGAATGTAGAGCGGGCGGAACAAATTCCCGAGGCTCTCCGAGAGGATGAGAGACTCCGCAACGAACTCAAGGAGACCGAGGCGGCACTCGAAGAAGCGAAGAAACTCGACCGCACGGAGATCGACACGACGATTGCGAAACTCTCGGAAGAACGCAAAGTGCGTTACGAGGAGAGTATCCGCTCCATCAAGAAATCCAAAGACGACAAACTCATCAGTCTCAAGGCGTATCGCAACGAACTGCGCATGGCGAAACTCTCGCTCAAGGAAGATCTTGCGGGCATCAAGGCGACGCACGATCCCGTCGTGGAGCTTACGCAGAAGCGCGACACTTTGAAACACAAAGTCAAGATGGAACTCGCGACGCGCAAAAAAGTCCTCTATGCGGACATTGCGGATCTAAGACGGAAGATCCCGATCGAAGTCCACAAGGAAAGACCGATCTTTTCCATTCCGACGGCGATTTTGCCGGGGCTGGGGCAACTCTTCAACAGACAATATATGAAGGCGCTCCTCTTCTTCATCGGATCGCTTTTTATCTATCTCATCGCCATTCCCTACGCGCTTGGCTACGGCAACTATCAAGGACAAGGTCTTGCGGGCTTGGTCTCGCTTGCAAACGGCGGACTCAAGATTCACCGCTCGATGATTTTCATGATCGAGGGAATCATCGCAATTTTCCTCCTCCTCATCGCCGTGGGAATCTTCATCTTCTCTTTTAGAGATGTACGAAGCGTCGAGAAGAACGAGATCAAAGGCGTACGCAAGAATCTTTGGTTTGAGACGCGCGCGATCATCGACGAGAAGGGCTTCCCGATCCTCGTATCGGCTCCGTCTTTCCTCCTCACACTTTTTGTCGTACTCGTCCCGATCATGACGACGGTACTTTTGAGCTTTACCAATATGGATCCGTCGCATCAGAACAAATTCTCATGGGTGGGTATCCACAACTACACGAACGTCGCCATGGGGAAAGGCGTCGCCGGCGGTCCGTTCTGGCTCATTCTCGGCTGGACGCTCATCTGGACCTTGTGTGCGACGACGCTTGCGATCTTCATCGGTTTTGTGTTCGCGCTGCTTGTCAACAGTGAACGCGTAAAGTTCAAACGTTTCTGGCGTACGGTCTTCCTTCTGCCGTGGGCGGTTCCCGCGTTTATCACGATCATGTTCTTCTCGATCATGCTCGCGCCGGGCGGTCCCTTGACACAGATGTTGACGGCGGTGACGGGAAGTGTACTCAATGTCAAAGCCGACACGGGGATGACGCGTACCGCACTCATCCTCTTACAGGGTTGGCTCGGCAGTGCCTATGTCTTCCTCATCTCGACGGGTGTCCTCCAGGGCATTTCCTCGGATCTCTATGAGGCGGCGGAGATCGACGGCGCGACGGGTTTCCAACGCACGATGAAGATCACGATTCCGCTCGTGCTCTTCCAGACGGCACCGCTCCTCGTGGGGCAGTATACCTTTAACTTCAACAACTTCTCGATCATCTATCTCTTCAATCAGGGCGGTCCTTTCAATCCGTCACTCTACGGAAACCTTGCGGGTTCAAGTGATCTCTTGATCTCGTACATTTACAAACTCACAATTGAGAATCAATATCAGTCGATCGGTGCGGCGATCACGATCGTCATTTCGTTCGTGCTCATGCTCTTCTCGTATATCGGCTTTAAGAACTCGAAGGCGTTTAAGGAGGGTTAATATGTCGAAAAAACAGAATCTCTATCTTTCGGACAAACCGCCGCTCTCGCCGATCGGAAAAGTCTTTCTCGGGATCACGTATCTCCTCTTAGCCGCGTGGGCGGTCGCCATTCTCTATCCTCTGGGACAGATGATCGCATCGAGTTTCAACGCCAAACAGGGGAAATACATCTCGATGGGGGGAGGATTTGCCTTTTCCACCGTGCATTTCCAATATCTATTCAAGGAGACGCTCTTTCTCACATGGGTGCGCAATACGCTCATCGTGGCATGTGCAACGGCGATCTTGACGCTCCTTGTCGTAAGCTTCACGGGTTATGCGTACTCGCGCTATCGTTTTACGGGGCGCAAGGCGTCGCTCATGGGCATCATGCTCATCCAAGCGATTCCGGCTTTTGCAGGTATCACGGCATACTACACGATTCACTCGATCGTTTCATCGATCATTCCCGGATTCTCGCGCATGATGATGCTCATTCTCATCTACGCGGGCGGCGGCATTGCAGGGAATACTTTTATTCTCAAAGGCTACATCGATTCGGTCTCCACGGAACTCGATGATGCCGCGCGCATCGACGGTTGCTCCAATATGGGGATTTACCGCATGATCATCATGCCGATTGCGCGTCCGATGCTTGCCATCATCGGTCTTATGAGTTTCATGGCACCGTTCCTCGACTACATGCTCCCGAAGATTCTTCTTACGAATCCTGAGAGTTACACATTGGCAACGGGGCTATTCACGCTCATCAACGATGCGCGTACGATGAATCAACCGGTCTTTGCTGCAGGGGGTCTGCTTTCGGCGATTCCCGTCGTCATACTCTTTATCGCGCTCCAGAGACAACTCGTCTCGGGACTTGCGGCAGGCTCGGTCAAAGGTTAGGAGGACAGAATGCGAGTAGATATTAAAAATCTCGGTAAAAAATATGAAGGCAGGGAAAATTTTACCCTCCGAGGCATCGATCTTTCGATTGAAGATCGCGCCTTCTGCGTTATCTTGGGCCCGTCGGGCTGTGGCAAATCCACACTTCTTCGCATGATCGCGGGGCTTAATTCCATCACGGAGGGTGAACTCCTCTTTGACGGACGACTCATGAACAAAGTCCCGCCCAAAGATCGCGACATCGCGATGGTCTTCCAGTCCTATGCGCTCTATCCGCATATGACGGTCTATGACAATATGGCGTTTGCACTGAGAATGCGCAAAGAATCCAAGAAAGTGATCCACGATCGCGTTATGGAGGCGGCGAAGATCCTCCAGATCGAGGATTATCTTTACAACCGCCCGTCGGATATCTCGGGCGGACAACGGCAGCGTGTCGCACTCGGTCGCGCGATGGTAAGAAAACCCGGCGTCTTCCTCATGGACGAGCCGCTCTCGAACCTCGACGCAAAACTGCGCGAGCACATGCGCGTCGAACTCGTCAAGCTCCACAAATCGCTCGGAACGACATCGATCTACGTCACGCACGATCAGACCGAAGCCATGACCATGGCGGATCAGATCGTCCTTCTCGACAAGGGCAAGATCCAACAGGTCGGTGCACCGGAAGAATTTTACAATCATCCTGCCAATCTCTTCGTCGCAGGCTTCATCGGATCGCCCACGATGAACATTATCGAAGGCGAGATGCATGGCGGCATCTTCCACGCGAAGAACGATCTCTTTGAGATCGAGCCGCACGAGAAAGACCGCGAAAGCTTAAGACCGCACGAAGGCAAGAAAGTCTATCTCGGCATTCGCTCCGAGCGCATCATTGCGGGCGAGAACGTCAAGAACGGACTCAAGGGCAAGATCGACGTCATCGAGATGCTCGGGAAGGAAAAACTTCTCTACACCGTTCTCGAGGACGACACGACGCTCGTCATCTCTCAGCCCGGACACTACGAATACGCCGTCGACGAAATTCACAATTTCCACCTCGATACGGAAGCACTGCATTTCTTCGACGGGGAAACGACACTGCGCATCAACGACTAGGAACGACACGATGCCACAAGCGCCCTCCTCCAAAGGGAGGGCGTTTTTTGAACACATTGGAGAGGAAGGAATCGCAATTTGGACAACTATGATTACAAGGTCGTCCGCACGGGACGCGCGTGCGGGATACTCCTACACATCACGAGCCTCCCGTCGCCCTACGGCATCGGGACGCTGGGACGCGCCGCGTATCAGTTCGTCGATTTTTTGGCGCGTGCCAAAGAAAAATATTGGCAAGTCTTGCCGCTTGGACCCACGGGCTACGGCAATAGCCCTTATCAAAGCTCCTCGTCCTACGCCGGGAATCCGTATCTGATCGATCTCGATCTTCTCGTAGAGGACGGACTCTTAACGCGCGAAGAAATCGCCGCGTCGTTGGGAGACGAAGAGATCGATCCCGCGCGGGTCGACTTTGACCGCATTGCCGCAACGCGCGACGCGCTCTTTCAAAAAGCGTACGAGCGTTTTCTCGCCGCGGGGAGGAAAGAAGAGCTTCTCGCGTACGAAGAAAAGACCGCGTGGCTTACGGACGACGCGCTCTTTGCTGCACTGCAAAAATATTTTGACGGCGAAGCGTGGTCGGAATGGCCCGAAGCATATCGCGATCGCGATGAAAACGCACTGCAAGAGTTTCGCAAAACATACGAAGACGAAGTGCTCTACGAAGTCTTTTTGCAATATCTCTTCGACGGGCAATGGCACGATCTCAAACGCTACGCGAATGAACGCGGCGTGAAAATCATCGGCGACATTCCCATCTACGTTGCCACCGACAGCGTGGACGTGTGGAAAGATCGGGAACTCTTCGCCATGGACGGTGTCCATCCGCGTCTTGTAGGCGGTTGCCCGCCGGACGATTTTTCCTCGGACGGACAACTCTGGGGCAATCCCGTCTACGATTGGGACGTGCACGATAAGACGGGGTACGCGTGGTGGATCGCGCGCATCGCGAGAAATTTTGAACTCTATGACACGCTCCGCATCGATCACTTCCGCGGCTTCGAAAGTTTCTGGGCGATTCCTGCGGGCGACAAGACGGCGGCGGGCGGATCGTGGCTTGCGGGCCCCGCGATGAAACTCTTCGACGCGGTGAAAGACGCGCTCGGTGAACTCGATATCATCGCGGAAGATCTCGGCTATATGACCGAGGAGGTCTATCGTTTTCGTGAGAAGACCGGTTTTCCCGGGATGAAAATTCTCGAGTTTGCGTGGAATCCCGCCGCGACGAGCGACTATCTCATTCACAATCTTACGGAGAACAGCGTCGTCTATCTGGGGACGCATGACAACTCGACCCTCGAGGGCTGGAAACTCACCGCGCCGCTCGAGGAACTGAGATTTGCCGAGCATTATCTCGGCACCGATCTCGAGCATCTGCGTCCGGCGATGATCCGCGCGATGCTCATGAGCGTATCGCGCACCGTGATTCTCCAGATGCAGGACGTCCTGGGGCTCGACGACTCGGCGCGCATGAATCTCCCCGGCACGGTTGGCGCACACAACTGGTCGTGGCGCATGACGGAACCCGCGGATGAAAAAATGGCGGACGATCTCGCCGAAGCGGTACGCATTTACGGACGCGCGTAAATCCACGGACGAGCATCTCAAGAAAACGCACAGTCGATTGGGCGGTGCGTTTTTTCGTGGCGAAACGCGCGGGAAAGTTCTCGAGAGGTGTCATGCGCATCCATTCGATTGGGAAAAAGCACTCGCGCATCCGGTGCAACGTGTGTCTTATTTTCGGGAGAAAAACCTCTTCTCATGTGCTATCATAGTTCTATAGGGGGTATTTTATGGATCGAAAAAAAGGCATCCTCTCGATGATCCTCGCGTCGTCCAGCTTTGCGATGATGGCGGCGATGGTGAAGCTCTCGGGCGGAGCGGTGCCGATCTCGCAACAACTGTTTCTAAGAAATCTCATGATCGGTTTCTTGGCGTATTTCACGATGCGCGAGGAGCATATTCCGATTGCGCCGCGTCCCGAGTCGAGGAGAGATCTCTTCTTCCGATCATTCTTCGGTCTGTGCGGCATGGTGTGTTTTTTCTACGCCAATCGCAATCTCAAGCTCGGCGACGCGCAGATTCTCCAGAAGACCGCGCCGGTCTTCATCACTTTGCTCTCGACGGTTCTCTTAAAAGAAAAGCTCACGGTTCCGAAGATCTTTTCACTTTTGCTCGCGTTTGCGGGGGCAGTCGTCATCATCAAACCCGACGGGCATTACACGCTCTTTCCGTTTCTCGTGGGGCTCACGGGTGCGCTTATGGCGGGGCTTGCGTATTCGTTCCTCAGGCGTCTGCGCAATGAGAACGGTTTTCGCATCATCTTCTATTTTGCAGTCTTCTCGTCGATCGTGTTATTCCCGCCGATGGTCTATTCCTATGAGCCTTTGAGCCTCAAAAACTGGGGCATCCTCATACTCATCGGCGTGTTCGCAGGCTCGGGGCAGTTCTTCATCACGCGTGCGTATGCGTCGGCACCGGCAAGCGAAGTCTCGATCTTCGACTATGCGGGGGTTGTCGTGGCACCGCTTGTGGGGGCGATCCTCTTCTCCGAGCGCATCTCGCTTCGGATGTTTCTCGGGATGCTTTTAATCATCGCGAGCGGATACATTTCATACTATTTCAACACGAGGCGGAAGCCGGATCATCCGCCGCTCTAAGGGAGGATTTCTATGAATCAGAAAAAGCTCAATTGGAAAAACACGCTTTTGATCGGCTTCGGTTTTCTCGCGTCGTCGCTCGCGTGGAGCCTCTATAATTCGTTCGTGCCGGTCTTGCTCGAAGAACGCTTCATCCGCTCGACGGCACTCATCGGTCTCATTATGACGATCGACAATTTCTTCGGCATCATCTTTCAACCGCTCGTCGGGACGCTCTCGGATAAGACGGTCTCACCGCTCGGCAGACGCATGCCGTGGATTCTTGCGGCACTGCCCGTGAGTGCGGTGCTCCTCGTCTTTATCCCGCGCATGCAGACCCTCACGAGCGTCATGACGATCCTCATCTTCTTCAATTTCTTCATGAGTCTGTGGCGCAGTCCCGTCATCTCGCTCATGCCCGATGTCACTGCGCCGATTCTTCGCTCGAGTGCGAACGGCGTCATCAATCTCATGGGCGGCATCGGCGCGATCCTCGCTTTTCTCGCGGGCGGCAAACTCGCGACGGCGGATCCTACGCTTGAAGCTCCGTTTATGATGGGTGCGGTGGGACTCTTCGTCTCGCTCGTGCTTCTTCTCGTCTTCGTGCGCGAACCCGCGAGACTTCGCTATCATGTCGAACGCGGGAAGAAACTCTCCCCGCGCGAGGAGGCACTCCTACGGGAATACGATCGCGACGTTCCCGAGGGCGCGGACGAAAAAGAAGAAAACGAGAACGGCAAACTCTTCGGCAAGAAGATCCACGGTTTTCGTTCGCTCGAGAAAGGCGAGAAACGCTCGCTTGCATTTCTTCTCTTTGCGATCTTCGCGTGGTTCTCCGGTTACAACGCCATCGAGACGTTCTTTACGCTCTATGCGACCAATGCCCTCGGCGTGGATAAGGGGAGAGGCGCCATGATGCTCACCGCGTTCTCACTTACGTTCCTCGTCTTCGCCGTGCCGAGCGGTCTTCTCGCACAAAAAATCGGACGCAAGCGCATGATCGTGACGGGGCTTGCGGGACTTATCCTTTGTTTCCTCCCGATCCTCTTCATCCAAAACGCGACGATCGTTTTGGCACTCCTCCTCGTGGGCGGCATCTTCTGGTCGTGCATCAATATCAATTCGCTCCCCATGGTCGTGGAGCTCGCCCGCGCGGAGTCGATCGGTTCGTTCACGGGGTATTATTATTTCTTCAGTTTTGCCGCGTCCATCGTAAGCCCGATTCTCTTCGGTTTCATCCGCGATCTTACGAAAGACTACGGCGCACTCTTTCCCTATGCGGCGATCTTCTTTCTCTTAGCACTCCTTTCGATGCGTTTTGTCAAACACGGCGAAGCCGAGGTCGAGACGGAAACCGCTGTGGAATCGTCGGCAGAATAAAAAACGAGACACGTTCATACGGACGTGTCTTTTTTGCGCCAAGCGGGGTCGAATATGATACACTAACCACATGGATACGTATTATATGAAGCTTGCAATCGAAGAAGCGCGGCGTGCCGCCGAGATGAACGAAGTGCCCGTGGGTGCCGTCGTCGTCCTGGGGGACGAAGTCATCGGGCGCGGTCACAATCTCACGCATACGAAGAGACATCCCGCCTATCACGCGGAGATGATGGCGATCGACGAGGCGGCAAAGCGGACGGGGGACTTGCGCCTGCCCGACGCGACCATCTATGTGACGCTCGAACCCTGCTCGATGTGCGCGGGCGCGATTCTCCTTGCGCGTTTTCGGCGGGTCGTGATCGGCACGATGGATCCCAAACACGGCGCGTGCGGAAGCGTCGTCGATCTTCTCGCCGTTCCGCGTTTCAATCATCATCCCGAGGTGGTGACGGGCGTCCTAAAAGACGAAGCAAGCGAACTTTTGAGTACATTCTTTAGAAGGTTGAGGGAACAAAAATGAAAAAAGATCATGCGGCAAGGATGGGGACGACGAATATCACGAAACTCCTCATCTCCTTTTCGATTCCGACGATCATCGGCATGCTCGTCAACGCACTCTACAATGTCGTCGACCGCATTTTCTTGGGGCAGGTGGTGGGCAGTAACGCCATCGGCGGCGTCTATCTCGCCTTTCCCTTTATGATCGTTGCGATGGCGTTTGCGATGCTCATCGGTTTTGGCGGCAATGCGCTCTCGTCGATCGAACTCGGACGCGGCAATCGCGAGAAATCCGAAGCGATCTTAAACAACTCGCTCGTCCTGCTCTTCTTTACGGGGGTCGCGCTTTCCATTCTCATGAAGCTCTTCATGAAGCCGCTTCTCCTATTCTTCGGCGGCAGCGAGGGACTCCTGCCGTATGCCGAGTCGTATCTCTCGGTCCTCGTGTACTTTATGCCCGTGCATCTCGTACAGTTCGGACTCAATGCGTTTACGCGCGGAGAGGGCAATCCCGTGATCTCGATGGGGACGACGCTCATCGGTGCGATTGTGAACACCGTCCTAGACTATGTCTTCATCGTGAAATGGGGGTGGGGCGTCGCGGGTGCGGCGTGGGCGACGGGGATCGGCATGACGTCCTCGTTCGTCTGGGTCATGCAGTATTTTACGATCGGCTCTTCGAGTCTCAAGCTACACTTCCCGACAAAACTCGAGCCGTCTCTCATCATGCCGAGTCTGAGACTGGGGACGAGCAATTTCGGCATGCAACTCGTCTCGAGTCTCATCACCATCGTCTACAATGTGAAACTCCAAGCGTACGGCGGCGACTTTGCCGTCTCGACCATGGGCATCGTGCAGTCCATCGCCATGCTCGTCTTCATGCCCGTCATCGGGCTCAATCAAGGTGCACAACCCATCATGGGCTACAATTACGGTGCCAGGAATTATGCGCGCGTACGAAAGACCCTGCGCACGGCGGCGCTTCTCGCCACGGGGTATATGACGATCATGTGGGTGACGATTGAACTGTGGCCCGAGAGCTATATCTCGATTTTCGGCTCGGACGGCGCGGGCATGGACGCGATGCGCTATGCGGTACGCGCCTACTACGCGATGATTCCCTTTACCGGAAGTCAGATCATCAGCGCAAGCTATTTCCAAGCGACCGATCAACCGGCGCTGAGCCTCGCGACCTCGCTCTCGAGACAACTCATCTTCTTACTCCCGGCGATCTATCTCTTCGCCGCCCTCTGGGGGCTCGAGGGTATCTGGATCGCCACGGCAGTCGCCGACTTCCTCTCGTTTGCCGTGACCATGATGCTTGTGAAGCGCGATCAAGCGCGCATCGACCGACTCGAGAGTTTAACTCTCGAACGGATGCACGCCTAGACGAACGACCTCTCCCGCGCGGAGAGGTTTTTTGTCGCTTTTTTGCACGCGACAAAATGCACGTCTTGTGGTATACTGATGCACTTGATGGAAGGAGGCGAAAGGATGAAAAAGAATTGGCTCGTATGGCTACTTGTCATTGCCGTCATCATCACGGCTTGTCACGTCTGCACGGATCGCGACTGCATGATTCGCGCCGTCAAGATGATCATGGCGCATGCGTTCTTCTTCGTGTTCCTTTTTGTCCGCGCCGTCTTTTCGTTACGAGAGATGGAAAGACGCGCGCCGCGAAGAGCGTTTGCGCTCGCCTGTGTCCGCATGGACTTATAGACCTCTTTTTTCTTAGGAGTTTTTATTTGTGTACCCAAAAGAAAAAAGGAGGTTTTTTTGATATGAAAAATTGGAAAAAAAGTGTAGTGATGCTCGCGACCCTCGTAGGTCTTGCGGCATGCGCGGGGAATGCACCCCAAGCAACGAGAGATGAAGAGACCAAAGAACAATCGAACGGTGTGAAAGTTGTCGCATCGATCTATCCCCTCTATGACTGGGCGCGTACGCTTGCGGAGGGTACGTCCATCGAGACGGAATATCTCGTCGATCACGGCGATCTGCACTCGTATGAACCGAGTGCCGACGACATCGTCAAGGCACGCGCGGCATCTCTTCTCCTCGCAGTCGGCGGCGTCGATGAAGATCTTACGAAACTCGACGGTGTGAACAAACTTGTGATGACGGACGTCGTAAAAGACGCGCTTCTCCCGTCGGAAGAACATCACCACGACGAGGAGGAAGACCACGATCACGAACACGAAGATGCCGATCATGATCACGACGAGCACGAACATGAAGAAGCGGAACATGAGCACGAGCATGAAGAAGCGGATCATGATGAAAAACATGATCACGATCACGAGCATGAACATGAGGAAGCGGAGCACGACGACCACGATCATGACGATCACGATCACGAGCATGAACATCATCATCACCACCATCACCATGATTTTGACGAGCATGTTTGGCTTTCGCCCGCGCTTGCAAAACGCATGGTAACGGCGATCGCTGAGGAAATGGTGAAACTCTCCCCGGCAGATCGCGAACGCATCGAGAAGAACCGCGATGCTTATCTCGCTGAACTTGACAAACTGGAAAAAGACTATGCGGATTTCGGGAAGACCAAACCGACCCTCGTCTTCGCGGATCGCTTCCCCTTCCATTATCTGGAAGAGCAATACGGATGGAATGTCATCGCCGCTTATCGCGGTTGCAGTGCCGATGCGGAAGTCTCCGTCGACACGATTGCGAGCCTCATCGACGCGGCACAGAAGAAAGCCTATGTCCTTACGGAAGCGCGTAGCGACGGCAAGATCGCGAAGACCGTCACGGAAGGCTCTTCGGCAAAAACCATCACCTTTAACGCCATGGAAGCCGTATCGCGCGACGACCATATAGCGTATCTCGACATCATGCGCGAGAACCTCGCACATTTCCAAGAGGCGGCAAAGTGATCCTGGCACAAGACCTTGCCATCGGACGCACGGACGTCCTCTTTACCGTGAATTTCTCCGTCCAAGACGGGATGTTCGCGGGACTCAAGGGGTCCAACGGCGTGGGGAAGACGACACTTCTTCGCACGCTCGCGGGACTCCTTCCGCCCCTCGGCGGATCGTATGAGACGGACGGCGCGGCTTTTGTCGTGCAGGAACTCCTCGTCGATCCCCGTTTTCCCGTCACGGTACGCGAATTTGTCGAGAGCACCGCAAAAGAGGACATTCGGACGGCACTCGAGGCGACCGATGTCACGCATCTCGAGCGTCGCGCGTATCCCACGCTCTCCGGCGGGGAGAAAAAACGTGTGCTCATCGCCCGTGCACTCGCTACGGGGAAACGCACGCTCTTACTCGACGAACCGACTGCCGGCGTCGATCTCGAGAACGTCGGACGCATCATCGCGCTTCTCAAAAAACTCGCGCAAGAGGGCTATGCCGTTCTCGCAAGTTCCCATGACGAGACGCTCCTCGCGTCTGCAGATACCGTCGTGGAGGTGATTCGATGAACTATCTTTCCTATGCTTTTGTCAGACGTGCGCTCCTCGTCGCCTGTGTCTTTGCGCCCGTGGCGGCGCTCTATGGCGTCCCCATGACGCTCCGAGGGAAGACGCGCATGGCGGACGGACTCGCCCAGATCGCGTTTACCGCGATGGTCGCGGCAAGCCTTACGGGCATCGGTGCAAGCGTACTCGTTCTGCCCGTGACCGTCGTCGCGGCACTCGCCCTCACGAGACTTCGTTCTTTCTCCGATGCCAAAATCGCCGCCATCGGCACAACCGCGCTCGCGGCGGGCTATTTTGCGATGAATCTCACCCATTCGAGCGCCAATCCCGCGACCGACGTCTGCACCGTCCTCTTCGGCACGAGCTCGATCCTCACGCTCTCCGACACGGACACGGCTCTCGCCGTCGGGATCTCCATCGTCGGCGTCGCATATTTTTACGTGCATCGTCGCGCGATCCTCGCGCACACCGTCGATCCCGATGCACCCGCCGTACGCGGCATGACCGTCGTCACCGCCCTCGTCATCGCCCTCGGTGTGAGACTCGTCGGTTCGCTCCTGACGACAGGACTCATGGTTCTCCCTGTCCTCGGCACGATGGCTTGCGGTTCGTTTTACAAATGTGCAAGACGATCCGCCATCCTCGCCTTTGTCGCCGGCGCGGCGGGACTCTTTATCTCCGTCGTAATCGGTGCCGGAGCGGGCGTCGTGATTCTTCTCGTCCTTGCCGTGCTCTCCGTCGTCGTCGGGGTGATCGCATGAAAAAAGCCATCCTCGCATTCCTCGTCGTTCTCCTCGTCGCCTGCGGCAAAACGCAAAAAGTCGAAGTCATCCGCGTCCCGGATGAGAAGACCTCCGTCGGCACGATGAAACGCGAAGACAAGACGAGCGCGACCGCGGAAGCAAACACACCCATAAACGACATGGATCTCACGAATGCGAACGCGCAAGTGGCATTCGCCGCCATCGCCGACATGTGCATGAACCCCGAACGCTACGAAGGGGCTCGCGTGAGCCTCGTCGGAAGACTCATGCACGCGCCGAACGATGCGAATCGCAAAGCCGTCATCGTCTCCGACAGCGCGGGTTGTTGCAGACAGGGACTCGAGTTCGTCTCCGACTTCGACGCGGAGGAAAACGCCAAGATCCGCGTCACGGGGACGCTCACGATCTACGAAGAAGACGGAAAAAAATATATGGAACTACGCGACACCGACGTCTCCCATGCGGAATAGACGCGCGCTCCTCGTCGCATGATAAGCAAAAAAAGAGCGGTTCTTCCGCTCTTTTTCGTTGCCGTTCTACTTTTCCGGTTCCGTCTCTTTCTTTTCGTTCGCGTGTTCCGCAATTTGTTTCGAGAGGGTTTTTCTTTCGGACGGCTTCCCTTCTTTGAGCTCCTTGATGTCTTCGCGGATGATTTCGGCTGCGCCCACGATGATGCCCGCCGGGACGATGAGGCCTCCGTAGAGCGGATAGAGATAGGTTCGTTCCACACCCCCTCCGATTACGGACATATCCTCAGCCTCATTTTAACCGATCTTTATTTCAAAATAGGTAGCAAAAGCTTCAAAAGTGCCAAACCTAAAAATACTGTTATTAACGCAATCGCCGGGGAAATGATCTTATTTGGAAAATTCATTTGATTCAACAAATGAATATCCAAATTAAACACAACCAAAAACAATATAAATGTAACGATATATAACGGATTGTGGAGAATAAAGAATTTATATACAACATATTCAATACAGAAGAAAACAAATATTGAAATGAAGCATAAAAAAAGTAAATGTATGATTTTTTTCAAGTGTGCCTCCTTTGTTTTTTCGATATCGATGTGTTGTCCGTTATATGCTGTATACCCAATGGGGGGGGGTGAAACAAAAGCGTTTTTCCGTAAAAAAAGAAATACGCGCCCGGCGTATTTCCGATGTGTGGCGTCCCCGGCGGGAGTCGAACCCACGGCCTTTCGCTTAGGAGGCGAACGCTCTATCCTGCTGAGCTACGGAGACAGATGGCGGGTTTGTTCCCGCGGTTTTATTGTAGCATATTTTTAGGCGGCGTCGGAGAGTTGGTAGAGTTCCTTGACGGTGTCGAAGAAATATCGGATGCGCGCTTTCACGGCTTCGAAGCCTTGGTAATTCGAGACATCTTCGTCGGCGACGATGGGGACAGTCGCGAGGACTTCGCTTCCCGCGCGGACGGTACGCGTGCCGATCTTGTCGCCTTTTGCGACGGGGAAAGTGACTTCGTAGTTGTCTTCGCTCTCGATTTTCGCACCTTTTTTTAGGAGTGCGTGGGCGGAGGACTCGAGATGTGCGGGGATGGATTTGCCCTCTTCCTCATGGGTGATCGTTTCTGCGGGGTCGGTGAGTGTCTTCTTCTCGTAGTGCGCGCGGGCCCAGTCCATGAGCTTGACGGTGAGTTCACTGCGCGCGTCTTCGGTCTTCGCGCCCATGACGATGACGATGAGTCGATAGTCGTCTTCGGGGCTTCCCGTGGCGGCTTTCATATCGACGGTGGTGAGGAGGCAACAACCTGCAAATTCGGTGTAGCCGGTCTTGAGTCCGTCGACGCCGGGATAGACGCCGTAGAGTTTCATGGTCGAGCCGATTTCGGTTTCGCCGTGTGTAAAACTGTGCTTGTTGCGATAGTCGAGGATCTCGGGATAGCTCGTGATGACTTCGCGTGCGAGGAGGTAGAGATCTTTGGTCGTGACTTCGTTCTCGTCTTCGGTTTCATCCTGCGGGAGCCCCGATGCGTTCACAAAGTGAACATGCGAGAAGCCGAGCTCGCGTCCTTTCGCTTCCATCATTTTCGCAAAGGCGTCTTCGGTCGTTGCGATGCCCTCGGCGAGGGTTGATGCGGCGTCGTTCGCGGAGATGATCATCATGGCGTCGAGGAGGTCGGAGACGGTGAGTTTGTCGCCCTCTTTGAGATACGCGCTCGAGCCGAATGTGGATGCGGCGTGGCGGGAGACGGTGAGCTCGGTATCGAGGGAGAGTTTCCCTTCGGCGATGGCGTCTTTCACGAGAAGATAGGTCATGACTTTGGAGATGGATGCGATTTGCCTAGACGTATCGGCATTTCGTTCGGCGAGAATCTTGCCGTTCATGTCGGCGACGAGATACGCCGCGCACTCCTCGTCTGTGATTGGAATTTCGTTGGCACTTGCACTCGCGGGGAAGAAGATGAGGGCGAGGGCAAGCAAAAAAGACGCGAATTTCATAGAGACTCCTTTCCGTAATCGCTCCGATTATACCAAAGGCGCATGTGAAAAACAATTTCCTGCGCGAAAAATCGTCATGTGTAGGTGCGACCTGGGTGCGTACGGAAAGAAAACTGTGTTATAATGGACGCAGTCACTACGAATAAGTCATCTTGAGAAGATGCCATCATCCATGTCCCATGGAACATATAAAGGAGTTTTGACCTTGGAAAAGAACAGACGACCGAGAAGGTCTTCCCATACATCCGAAACATCATCGCGCCGCCCTTCGAGAAATCCGAGCAGGGAAACGGGAGCGGAGCGAAGACGGCAGTCCCTACAGGGGACAGAGGGCGGACGCAGGCGAACGAACACCGCTAAAACACGGGCGAGACGTGCTCGCGCCATGCGCAGACGTCGCCGCACGATCCTCTTTTTCATCCTCCTCGTTATCCTCATCGTCGTGATCGTTCGCGCGTGGAAGAAACGCGGCACGTCGACGACGGAGCCGACTGCCACGAGTGAAACGGCGACGAGCGATCTCTCACAGTCGATTCTCTTCGACCCGCCGGTCAAGGTCCTAAGACGCGGCGGTACGCGAACCCCATCCGTCGAGGCGACTCCTGCGGGACCCGGCGAGTCCGATCTCACGCCGACGGGGAGAACCTATCAGGAATACTTCCGCAAGGATATCTTCTTCGGCGACAGCATCATGGACGAGCTGCCCTATTATCACTACATTTACGCGCAGTCCGCGGTCACACAGATTGGACTTAATCTCGAGACGGCACTCGATCACGTGGACGAAGTGGTCAGACGTCAACCCGAACGCATCTTCATGCTCTTCGGCATGAACGAAGCAAACGGCGCATGGGAAGTCGAACGCTACGAGAACGCGTACAAGAGCCTCATCTCGAAGATCAGGAAGGATCTCCCCGAGGCGAAATTCTATATCTTTTCGACTTTGCCCGTGGACGAGAGCAAGACCGCGAACGATCCAAGCCGTCAGAATCTCAACAACGAGACCATTCGATCGTACAATGAGGCGGCAAAGAGGATCGCGGAGAATGATGAGGGCATTGAATACATCGATCTCTATGAGATCGAGAATCTGACGTCGTATCACGAGCCGGACGGCGTCCATTTCCAATCTCCGTTCGGGGATCTATGGCTCGAACTTGTGACGAAAAAACTCGGAGGTGCACAATGAAACATCGCTCCAAACTATTGGTAATGGCAACGCTTATGGTTTTTGCGCTCTTTCTGGCGGCTTGCGGCGGCAAAGGGAGTGCGAAGACGTTTGATGAAGCGCATGAGAAGATCAAGACCCATCTCGATGCGGGTCGTTTTGTCAAACAAGACGGCGAGATCTTAAAGCACTGGGTCGAACTCGACCCGGATTCTGTCGCGAAATTCGCGTTCTACGGTCCCGAGACGAATCTCTCGGTCAACGAGATCCTACTCGTCGAGGTCAAAGATGAGAAAGATATGGACGCGCTCAAGGAGACAATCCATAAGCACTTAAAGACCCTCGAGGAGAGCTATTCCAATTATCTTCCCGAGCAGGGTGAACTCGTGAAAAAAGCGGTCGTGAAGACCGAAGGCAAGCTTCTTCTCCTCGTCATCGCGGAAGATACGACGGTCTTCGACGACGTTCTCTAGAGGCGCAGACGATGGTCTTTTCCGGTCCGGTATTCATCTTATTTTTCCTGCCGGCGGTGATCCTCGCGTATCATTTGTTTCCAAAAAGGGGGCGCAATGTCGTCCTCTTTTTTTCGAGTCTCATTTTTTACGGCTGGGGAGAACCCAAGTACATCATCCTCATGCTGGTAACCGTTGCGGTCGGATATGTCTCGGGGATCGCGATGGCGCGGGCAAAGGAGGAACGCGCGCGCAAACGGATCCTCATCCTCACGACGATCTTCGATCTCGGCGTACTCGGGTTTTTTAAGTACGCGGGTTTCTTCGTGGAGAACGCAAATGCACTTGGACTCGGACTGCCTGCGGTCACGATCGCGCTTCCGCTCGGCATCTCGTTCTATACATTCCAGACGCTCTCATACACGATTGATGTCTACCGTCGCGATGTGGAATACCAACCGCGTTTTCTTCCGTTCGCGACGTATGTCACGATGTTTCCGCAGCTCGTCGCGGGTCCCATCGTGCGTTATCACGACATCGCGATCGAGATGGAGACGCGCACGGAGAGCCTATCGCTCTTCGGGGAGGGCGTGGAGGACTTCATCTTCGGCTTTGCGAAAAAAATGCTCCTCGCGAACACGATCGGCGCGTTTTGGAACGGTGTAAACGCCATGGAAAGTCCGTCGACTTTTCTTTTGTGGGTCGGCACCCTTGCATTTTCCCTCCAGATTTATTTTGACTTCTCGGGCTATTCGGACATGGCGATCGGTCTCGGGAAGATGTTCGGCTTTCATTTTATGAAGAACTTCGACTATCCCTATCTCTCGCGGAGTGTCACGGAATTTTGGCGGCGTTGGCATATCTCGCTCGGCACGTGGTTTCGCGAGTATGTCTACATCCCGCTCGGCGGCAATCGCGTCGGCGCGGGTCGTTTTGCCGTAAATCTCTTCGTCGTGTGGTTTCTCACGGGTCTGTGGCACGGTGCGAGCTGGAATTTTGCCCTGTGGGGGCTCTATTACGGCGCAATCCTCTATCTCGAGAAGCAGTTTCTCAAAGGCTTTCTCGAGCGGCACAGAATTTTCGGGCGCGTCTACACGCTCTTTCTCGTCGTCGTGGGCTGGGGGATCTTCGAACGCACGGATCTTAAGAGCCTCGGCGCGTTCTTTCGCACGCTCTTTGGTCGCGTGCCGATGGCGGCGGGCGATCTCTTTCGCGTCTATAACGTGCTTCTCTTTCTCCTCATCGGGGCGGTCTTTGCGACCGATTTACCGAGGCGGCTCTACGAACGGGCAAAAGAGAAATGCGCGGTCACGGGTTTTCTCGTGCCGGCGGTGCTCTTTCTTCTCTCGATGATCTTTCTCGTCAACGAGACGTACAATCCGTTCTTGTATTTCAGATTCTAAGGAGGGGACATGAAAAAACAACTGGCAGTCTTTTTCTTGGTGCTCCTCTTCGCGATGCCGATCGTCCACGCGATCGTTCCGGACGCAATGTTCTCGGAGGTCGAGAACAGACCGCTCGCGGCGCGCCCGGAACTTACGGCGTCGTCGGTCTTCTCCGGACGCTATATGGACGAACTCGAGCGGTATCTCTCGGATCAATTCCCCGCGCGCTCGACCTTCGTCGGTCTGCGGGCAAATCTTCTCTACGCGCTCGGCGTGAGGGAATTTCACGATACGATCGTCGATGACGGCGTCTATTATCAACGCTTTGCACTTGCAGAGGATACTTTCTCGTTCGCCGAACGGATTCGACCCGTCGCGACGCTCATGATTCTTCCCACCAAAGCGACTTTTTGGGACGGAGCGGCGCGGACGGGAGTCCCCGATGAACGCGCGGCACTCCGGAAACTCCCGACGATCGACGTCGTGCCGGCACTCTCTCGCGCGAAGAAACCCTATTACGACACCGATCACCATCTTACGAGCGAGGGCGCGTATGCGGCGTATCTCGCCTATTGCAAAGAGAAAGACCTCACCCCGGTCGCACGCTACGACGAGACCACGATTCCGGATTTTCACGGGAGTCTCGAGGCGCAATCCGGACTGCCGTCGCACGGCGAAGATTTCTCCTATGTGCGTTTCCCCGCGGGGACGCGCGTGGACTACGATGACGAGGGACCTGTGGACGGACTCGATCTTACGAAACTCGCGCATCGCGACAAATATGCGGTCTATCTCTCGGGGAATCACGGGCATCTTACGATTCACGGCGCGGGCAAAGGCACGCTCACAGTCGTGAAGGACAGTTTTGCGAACGCAATCTTGCCGTATCTTGCGGCGCATTACGAGACGATCGAAGTCTACGATCCGCGCTATCTGCGGACGAAAGTGACGCTCACGGGCGACGTCCTCGTCCTCTACAATCTCAAAAATTTCACCGAAGATCACGCACTGCGTAAATTTTTCTAATGTTCGCATGAGATTCTAAAATTTTTCCACAACTTTTTCAGATTTTTGAACGTTTTTAGAAAGCCGGAGGCGGAGATGGATATTCGCGGCACGATCCGACAAATTCGATTTCACAACGAGGAGAACGGCTATTCCGTGCTCATGCTCGAGACCGAGGACGGTCCGATCATCGCGGTCGGGACGGCTTTTGTCGTGTCCGAGGGCATGGACGTCGCGCTCACGGGTGAACTCGTCTTTCACGAGCGTTTCGGCGAACAGTTCGCCTTTACGTCCATCGAGGCGAAAGAACCGACGACGCCCGAGGCGATCGAGCATTTTCTCGCGTCGGGGGTCTATCGAGGCATCGGCGAGGTGATGGCATCACGGATCGTGAGACATTTCGGCGAGGAGACGCTCGAGATCATGGATCATCACATCGAGAGACTCTTAGAAGTGCCCGGCATCGGCAGAAAAACGCTCGAGAAGATTAAAGACAGTGTCGAGGAGGAGAGCGATATGCGCGATCATCTCCTGGCACTCGCGGACTTCGGCATCACGCTCCAACAGGCAAGGAAGATCCTAAACTGCTATCGCGAGGACACCGTCGCGGTGCTCACCGAGAATCCATACCGACTCGTGCGCGACATCGACGGCATCGGCTTTCGCAAGGCAGACGCCATCGCGATGAAAGCGGGCTTGCCGCACAACAGTCCCGCCCGCATCGGCGCGGCGATCGACTATGCGCTCCTCGAAGCGCGGGAACTCGAGGGACACACGTATCTCCCCGTCGAGAATCTCACCGCGCGGGTCATGTCCCTCACGGACACCGAACGCAAGGAAGTCCGTGAAGTCCTCTATCACGCGATTTTTGAAGGGCGGATCCGCATGGTGCGCCCGTATCCGAACGAAGTGCGCGTCTATGCGCGGGAAATGCTCCGCGCGGAGAACTATGTCGCGCAGAAACTCTCCCGTATGCTCGAGGGCGCGGCGGAGGACGGCGAATGGATGGCACGCTATCTCGAACGCTACGAAGCGGATCACGAGATCACTTTTTCCGACGGGCAAAAGGACGCCCTCATCGAGAGCGTCAAGGCGCGCGTATTCATCCTCACGGGCGGACCCGGTACGGGCAAGACCACGATCACGAAACTCGTGACCGAATACGAGGAGAGCCTCGGAAAGACCGTGCTCCTCGCCGCACCCACGGGACGCGCCGCCAAAAGGCTCGCCGAAGCGACCGGACGCGACGCCTCGACCCTCCACCGACTCATCGGCATCCGACCCGGTGAAAAACCCGAGCACGACGCCAAGAACCCCATCGACGTCGACACGCTCATCGTCGATGAAACGAGCATGCTCGATCTCATGCTCGCGGACAAGCTTTTGCGCGCACTTACCCCCGCGACGAAACTCATCTTCGTCGGCGACGCGGATCAACTCCCCGCCGTCGGCGCGGGCAATGTCCTCGCCGATCTCATCAATGCCGGCATTCCCTATCGTCATCTCCACGAAATCTTTAGACAAGGACGCGACTCCGACATCATCCTCTCCGCCCACCGCGTCAATGCGGGGAAACTCCCCGTCGCGAACCGAGAGAACGGAGATTTTTTTCACTATCGCACCGCGAACTCCGAGAAAATCCTCGAGACCGTTGCCGCACTCGTAAAAGAAAGACTCCCCAAGGCCTACGGCTTTGACCCCGTCACGGACATCCAAGTCCTCGCCCCCGCCAAGAAAGGCGCGCTCGGCGTCGCAAATCTCAACGAATCGCTACAAAATGCATTGAACCCCGCGAGAGGAACGGAACTGCGCCATCTCAACCGCACGTTTCGCGTCGGCGACAAAGTCATGCAGACGAAGAACGACTACGACATCGAGTGGACGAAAGACGGGGAAGAGGGCAGCGGCGTCATGAACGGCGAAATCGGCATCGTGACCTATGTAGACACCGAGACGAAGAGCCTCCTCGTCGATTTTGACGGCGCACTCGCAGAACTTGAAAACAAGAGACTCGAGAACCTCGATCTCTCGTACGCGTCCACCGTCCACAAGGCGCAGGGATCGGAATTTCCCGCCGTCATCGTTGTCATGGGCGCGTACAACGATCTACTCTATACGAAGAATTTACTCTACACCGCCATCACCCGTGCGCGAAAACTCGTCATCCTCATGGGAAGCGACGAAATCATCGCCCGCACCGTGGCGAACACCCGCATCGGCATCCGCTACTCCGGACTCGCCGAACGTTACGAAACCGTCCTAAGACGAGAAAGGAGACTCCATGCCCTACGACCAAAAAGACAACATCAACGAAATTTCTGACGAAATTCTAAAAAAAGTCGTACGAATCAAAGAACCCGTGCACATGCCGGGCTTTACCGCCCACGTCGCCGTCTTCGCCGACTCCTATTTCTCCGAACTCTACGCGCGATACAAATCCGGGAAAGACCGACTCGATCCCGTCTTCGCCGTGCTCCTTGAAGAAAAAATCAAGCAAGCGGGACTCACCTTTGACGCGATCGTCCCCATCCCCATCCACGCACGCGAAAAACGCGAACGCACTTTCGACACCGTACACGAACTTGCCCTGAGACTCTCCGAACGAACCGGTGTGCCCGTCGTCGAAGCACTGAAGAAGACCCGACTCGTCCCCCTCCAACGCGGACTTACCCACGCGGAACGCAAGATCAATCTCGTCGGCGCGTTTCAGAAAGTGATGGACATCGAGGGACGCGTCCTCATCCTCGACGACTATGTCACGACCGGCAGCACTTTTCTCGAGACGGGACGATTCTTCAAAGATCCAATCTATCTCGCCCTCGCCACCACCCATCACCCCCAATTTCCGTGAACGAAAGGCCGGAATAAAATAGATCTCGGGAGGCTGTGATGCGTAAAACAATGGATGAACACAAAATCAAAATGCAAAATCAAAAAGAAATACAAATCCGATCATCTGCTGCCGAATACTTGACCTTTGTGGCAGCGCACGGCGATGATAGAGAAGTCATCGAAATGAGATATGAAGATGAAAATCTTTGGCTCACCCAAAAGATGATGGCGGCTCTTTATGATGTCAGTGTTTCGGCAATCAATCAGCATCTCAAAAAAATATTTGATGACGCGGAATTACAAGAAGAAGCAACGATTAAGAATTTCTTAATAGTTCAAAAAGAAGGTTCCAGAAATGTTTCCAGAGAAATAAAACACTATAATCTGCAAGCTGTGATTGCAGTAGGCTTTAAGGTCGACAACGAACGCGCCGTTCAATTTAGAAAATGGGCAAACCAAATTGTAAAAGACTTTACCATCCAAGGCTGGGCAATGGATGATGAACGATTAAAGAATTCCGGCACCAAGCTGACCAAGGATTATTTTGAGAAATTACTCGTAAAAATCCGTGAAATACGTTTGTCGGAAAGAAGATTCTATCAAAAAATCACGGATATCTATGCCACGTCTTTGGATTACGATCCGTCCGCAAAGTCAACCAAAAGATTTTTTGCGGCAATTCAGAACAAATTACACTACGCCATTCATGGGAAAACCGCGGCGGAACTCATTATCGATAGAGCCAATCACGAAAATAAAAATATGGGACTCACCACTTGGGATGGCTCACCGGATTCAAAAATCCACAAATACGACGTTGTCATTGCAAAAAACTATTTGAGCGAAGAAGAGTTGCATCAAATGCAAAGAATCGTTTCATCTTACTTGGACATGGCAGAACTGCAAGCCGAAAGACAGATCCCGATGACGATGGAAGATTGGGAGAAAAGGCTCAATGGATTCTTACAATTGTGGGATAAAGAAATCCTACAAGATGCGGGGAAAGTCTCTCAAGCTCTTGCGAAAAAACACGCAGAGAGCGAATTTGAGAAATACAGAATGACACAGGATAGACTGTACAAAAGTGATTTTGACAAGTTTTTAGAACTTGAGGATCATACGAAAGATTTGGAAGAATGACGGAATAGACGCATACGACGGATTGCTCTCCAGGAAAGTTGACGATCGGATCAAAAGATATGCGGTAAGAGACACGAACGATTCCATTCATCAAGCTTGAATTGTCAAGTCAAGTGCAACTCAAGGGAATGATAAACTTCATAGGGCGTTTTTCGGTTCAGACATGAAAGATATAAAAACGGTGATGGTTTTGCTTAAAATCGTGTTGATCGATTAAAGTGTAGGAGGTTAATATGAATAATGCTAAGCGTATTGTTTGTGCAGTTCTGATTGGTATCTTCTGTTTCGGAATAGTCTTGAGTACTGGTTGTAGGAATCATGACATCAGGTACAACAAAGAACAGCTTGAAACAATGAAAGCGGAAGATTTGTTTAAGGTATTTAAGGAAAATGGTTTAAAAGTAGATAGCCATTTGAAAGAAGTACTTACAGAAAAAGAATTGGCAGAGTATGTCAAAAAAGATTTTGATCTCCTTATCCAAGGATCAACTTCAAGAAGTGATCAAGGATATGCGGAACTTGCAAAGGAGATAAAGGAAATTTATGAAAAAATGATTGATCAATAGTTTTTTCATTCCTCCCGGTAGATTGGTTTTCGCCGACTTCATAGTACCGGAAAACGGTGAATCGTTTTTTGTTGCACTTAGATAATAATTCAAGAAAAAAAGACGTCTTCATAGTGTAAGACGTCTTTTTTGTTGTCGCAGGAATCCGGCTCGTATCCCCCTGCGGAACTACTACAAACGCACACCGGAGAGAAAAGAGAATGTCGGGGTGCGGATCGAGGAATAGAAGTGCTTATTCGACGGAGGAAAAAATGATTGGAGAGGTTCGCATGACGAGGCAGGAATCTTTGGATTTGTTAGAGCGATGCCATCCTATATGCATGGTCAAGCGTAAAATCATGTTTTTGACAGCGACACTATGTTTATGGAGTAGAATCAAAAAAAGAAAAATGATACGATGCGCCAAAGTTAGCTAATGCTAATAAATTTTGAAATACCGTTCAAGTTCTCCGGACACCGGATACACGCTGGCTAATAAGAGTGAAAATGGTGTAGCTAAAAATCACGAATTGAGGGGAATAGATGTTTATTAACAAACATTTGATTGAATTTATGAGGCGGTGCAAGCGGTACGTTTTTTTGTCTTGCTTTCTTGAACTGATGTGGACAATAACGGGGGCGGCAATATCCGTGCTTGGTGCTTGTGCCATACGGATTGCTCTTTTCCGAAAGCCGATTTTTCTATTTCAATATGGATATCAACCGTTGGTGATTGTTGCATTTCTCTTATTTGTACAATTCGTGCTTTATAAAAGGAAGGTATCTTCGGCAAATCGGAGCAGTCGGATCATTAAGACGCAAATTCGAAAAGATTTGCTGAATAAACTATTTGAACTCGGTCCTGCTTACACGACGATTTCTCGTACGGGTGAGGTGGCAAATACGATTTCCAATAAAGTCGAGTGGTTGAGTAATTACTACACGCTCTATCTTCCTGCATCCGGTTCAGCAATGCTGAATGCGGTTCTCGTGATTGCCGGTCTTTTTATGATTGATGTCGTCACGGCAGGTATATGTCTTGTGTCGTGCTTGGGGATGATGTTTTGTCCAATGTTCTTTTACAAATTCATGAAGGATCGCGGTCTCCAAGAATGGAAAGCATATGGTGATTATTATTCGGATTGTCTCGACAGCATTCAAGGAATTACCACGCTCAAGGCATTCAACGCCAATGAACAGCGTTGTGCATACATCGATGAAAAAGGTGAAGCATTCAGGAGAGCGATTATGGCACAACTTCGTATCACGATGCTGGAAAATGGCGTCCTTGAGTTCTTTCTCCAAGCGGGAAGTGCGTTGTCGGTTGCTACAGCCACGGTGCGCGCCGCTCGCGGTGTCCTCCCTCCGGAGGGATTGATTTTTACACTATTTCTTGCCGCTGCATGCTTTGCGCCCATGGCAAAGCTGGGAAACGCGTGGCATATGGGCTATCGCGGGATCACGGCTTCCTATTCGATCCATGAATTGTTGACCAAGAAGCCTACTTTTTCGCTGGCGAAAGCAAAGGACGATATAGGATCGGATTCCAAAAAATGTATCTTTGACGGAGATATTGAGTTTCAACATGTTTCTTTTTCTTACGGCGGGGATTTTTCTTTGGAAGACATAAACTTTACGATTCCCAACCGCACAATGGTTGCACTTGTGGGTGCATCCGGAGGAGGGAAGTCTACGATTGCACATCTTCTTGCGGGGTTTTATCCTGTCGGAAGCGGAGAAATTCACGTTGGAAAAATGAAAATGAGCGAACAGACTGTCAATGCGGTTCAAAGCATGATTTCCGCTGTCTGGCAGGATTGTCATATTTTTTACGGCACGGTATACGAAAACATAGTACTCGGGCGTCCGGATGCAAGCAGAGAGGAAGTCATAAGTGCTGCGAAAAGAGCCAATCTACATACTTTTATCGAGACGCTTCCCATGGGCTATGATACGCAGCTAGGAGAAAACGGCATGAGGTTTTCCGGAGGAGAGCGTCAGAGACTGGCTATCGCAAGAGCCATTTTGAAAGATGCTCCGATTCTGATATTTGACGAGGCAACCTCCAGTCTTGACCGAAAGAATGAACGCGATATACAAAAAAGTTTTAACGAGTTGAGGCGAGAGAAGACTTCTCTGGTGATTGCACATCGACTTGCAACGATTCAACAGGCGGATCAAATTATCATCGTGGGCAATGGAAAGATTCTGGCTGCCGGCACGCATGAAACACTGAGCCAATCGTCTCCTGAATATCACGCACTCATGGGGATCGGTTTTTAGGGGGTTCATATGGAGCAATCAATTGGAAGAATAGAGCATGTCTTAAAATTGATGCGGTACGTGAAAGGAATGTGGAGATATCTCGTCCTATCCGCTCTCGCCAATCTTCTCTACAAAATATTGCCGATTGTATTGAGTGTCACGCTTTCGTACATGATAGGGTTGACTGCCACGGGAAAGATTCACAATATTCGGCAATGGTTTTTCGTTGTATTGGCAATGATTCTTGGGCTTGTTATCATGTCGTATTTGAATGTTCTGATTTCGCACGACATGGCGTATCGGATTCTGGCGAAGTTACGTAGTGCAGCCTATCGAAAAATCGATGAGATTGCTCCGGCGGGTATGGAAGCCAGACAGAGTGGGGAACTTATAAGCATTGTTCTTGAGGACGTTGAAATATTGGAGTGGTTTTACGCACATACGATAGGGCAGATCATGACCGCATGCATGATACCGTTCATGGTTTTTGTAGTTTTGTGGATGATTTCGCCGATCATCACACTGTCATTATTGCCGTTTGTGTTTGCACTCATTCTGATACCGATCTTTGGGATCCATAAGTCAAATGAGCAGGGTTCCGATATGCGGAAGCAGTTTGCAAATCTCAACGCACAAATGATTGATGGAGTACAGGGCTTAAAGGATATCATTTCGTTTCAGTGGCAGCAGAACTTTTTTCGCCGTTTTTCCGAAGTGAATGAAAAGTATCATGATGCACAGATGCGGTATGCCCTGCGAAGTGCCGATGAGATGCGCCTTTTCCAGATGATTGTGGGGGTTGGAAGCTTGGCGGGGCAATTCATTGCATTGATGCTTGCCATCAACGGAAGAATATCCATTTCGCAACTCATACCGATTTTTATACTTTGTTCCGCAGTTTTTTCTCCCATCATGGACGCATTGACAATGAGTACCAATTACGGACTGATCTTCAGTGCGGCAAAACGTCTCTTTGATCTATTCCAGAGTCAAAGTGTCGTTATCGATCATGGAGAAAAGAGTGTCGAGAGCGTTCTAGGCGGCGATAAAAATGGAGATCATCGGATACGCGTCGTATTGAAAGACGTGCATTTTTCCTATCCTGAGGATCATGGGAGACAAACGAATCGAGTCTTAAAGGGGCTGTCTTTTGAATTTTCTACGGGTGAAACGGTTGCGCTCGTTGGAGCGTCCGGCAGCGGGAAGAGCACGGTCGCAAAATTATTGCAGCGATTCTGGGATGTAGATTCCGGCAGTATTGAAATCAACAATGTAGACATTCGATCGATGCGTATGAAGTCTCTTAGAAAACTTGTGACCATTGTTCCGCAGGAAGCGTATCTATTCAATATGAGTATTGAAAAAAATTTACTGCTCGCGAATCCCGAGGCGCACGTATCAAGCTTGTACCAAGCGGCGGCGGACGCACAAGCGGCTTCCTTTATTAACAGGTTGCCGGACAAATATGAGACGGTTGTGGGAGAACGAGGGTTGAAATTGTCCGGAGGGGAAAAACAACGATTATCGATTGCACAAGCGTTTTTGAAAGATTCTCCGATTTTGATTCTCGATGAAATCTCAGCCAATCTTGATTCGGAGAATGAGAAGCGTATCAATGAGGCGGTAGAGCGGATCAAAGCAGGGAGGGCAACGCTTGTGATTGCGCACAGGGTCTCGACCATGAGGGCTGCTGACCGCGTTGTTGTGATACGGGACGGATGTGTAGTCGGCAATGGCAGCTATTCGCTTTTATTGGATACATGTCCTTATTTTAAGGAGCTAATTGGTGAAGAATATGTTGAATAAGAATGGGTTTCAAACGAATGGTATGGATGTACGGACGCGAATTGCAAAAACGATATTGTTCGTATTATTCCTAAGTGTCATACTACTCTTTACGATCCTGTGCGGAATTATTTTCGGCTCATCGGATCTTTCTGTCTCTTCCGTTCTGGATGTGCTGAAAAATAAGCTCTTCGGCATCGCGATCGAAGGAGTGCCGTCATCGGCGTTTTATATTGTTTGGAATCTGCGACTTCCCAGAGTTCTGCTGGCACTTGCCGCGGGAGGCGGACTCGCCATCTGCGGTGCCGCCATGCAGGCAGTAACACAAAATGTGCTTGCCGATCCATATATTTTAGGTGTATCAAGCGGGGCATCCGTGATGGTAAGTTTTGCTTTTTTTCTAAGCGGAGTGATGGTGGTGTCCAGGGCGACGATATCCGCCGTATCTTTCGTCGGTGCGCTTGCTTCCATGCTTCTCGTGTTCGCTATCGGAGGAATTGGGAAAACATCGTCCGGGTCGAGACTAGTTCTATCGGGCATGGCAATCAATGTTATGCTTACCGCCATTTCTCAACTCTTTATCACATTGTCCACAGAGCATGCTACGCGCAATATTACTTTGTGGATGATGGGGAGTGCTTCCGGTGGGCGATGGAACAATATCGCATTGCCAATAGCGATCAGTATCGCGGGACTATTTGCTCTTTTTCTCAGGGCAAGGGCATATAATTTAATTTCTCTGGGTGATGAAACCGCCATCAGCATGGGGGTGAATCCCTCCAATCTTAAGCGTTTTACTGCCGTTACGGTTGCCGTTGTGACGGGCGTCATCGTTTCCAATTGTGGCTTGATCGGGCTTGTCGGTTTTGTGATTCCGCATGTGGTCAGATTGATTGTTGGACCGGATCATCGGAAGTTAATTCCCATTTCTTTTTTTACCGGGGCAATTTTCCTTGTTTGGATGGACATGTTTGCTCGCTATATCATGGCACCTGCAGAACTTCCCATTGGAATTTTTACAGCCATGTGCGGAGCACCATTTTTCATCATGCTATTGGCGAGACAATCAAAAATGGAAAGGGGGTGATAAAGTGCACGACAAGACATCATCGGATGTAATTCGCGTGTCAAACCTGAATTACGCGATCCATTCAAAAAATATTTTAGAAGAAATCACCTTGAAAGTTCCGAAACATTCATTCGTAGGCTTGATAGGCCCTAACGGAAGCGGCAAAACGACACTGATGCGGCACATATACCGTGCGTTGCCTCCACCCATAAAAACTGTTTATGTAAACGGACGAGCGATTGAAAGCATCAGTTTCAGAGATGCAGCAAAAAATATTACCGTGATGCGCCAAGAGAATAACTCTGAGTTTTCGTACACGATCCTTGAAATGGTTCTTATGGGGCGTTCGCCTCACAAAGGGTTGTTTGAAGGAGATACAAAACGCGATATGGAAATTGCACGAGATGCACTTGAACACGTCGGAATGCGTCATATGGAGGATCGGGGTTACACCTCTCTGTCGGGAGGCGAGAAGCAGCGAGTTCTTATTGCAAGATCGCTTGCTCAGGAAGCGGATATCCTTCTGTTAGATGAACCGACAAACCATTTGGACGTACACTATCAATGGTCACTGATGGATACGCTCAAAGGATTGGGGAAGACGATTTTTGCTGTATTTCATGAACTGAATTTAGCATGTGCATTTTGCGACTATCTATATGTTCTAAAAGACCACAAGATCGTCGCCGAAGGTTCGCCTGTAGAGGTATGTACACAAGAGATGCTCGCAGATGTTTTTCGTGTAGATTCAGAAATCATATACTCAAGCGAAGGAGTTCCGAGGATTCTCTTTCGCGGCGTTAAGAGTGCCCGATAGGGCAAAATATTTCCGGCGATTCGGAACAAGGAGGAAACTTTATGAAAAAAGCAGTATCTGTTTTACTGGCAATGGTATTAACGTGTTCGTTTTTTGCTGGATGCGATTCTCAATCGGGGAAGACCGATTCCCCGGAAACAGGAAAAACGGAAATCGTAAGTGCAGAGGAGAAGAAAGAAACATCTTATTATCCGATTGAAGTAAAAAGCTTGGACAAAACTTTTTCGTACACAAAAGCTCCGGAAAAGGTCGTTGCGCTCGACTACATATCGGCGCAGATCCTTGTCGCACTGGGACTTGGCGATAAGATCGTTGCTTTGGCTCCGTCCATGAACACGATTGATGAAGTGAAAGACGAATATCGTACTGCAATATCCGCAATCAAGCTGTTCCCGGAAGATAAAATGAATAAGGGTGTTCCGGGATTTGAAAGCGTGCTGGAAGTCGGACCGGATCTAGTTGTCGGAACGGCATACGCGTTTAATGCCAACAACGTCGGAGACATACAGGATTTTATTGAAAACAAGATCAATATCTATGCTTCTGAAGGAACCTATGTGGAAAAGCCGACTCTTGAGAATGTATATAACGATATCCAAAACCTTGGAAAAATCTTTAATGTGTCCGACAAGGCAGAGAAATTGATTGCCGATCTTCGCGCTCGCGAAAAGAAAATCGCCGATGCACTGAAAGAAACGAAAGAAACCACTGTATTTAACTTTGACACCAATATGAACGATGGTACTTTCTACACGGTCGGCGGAGCGAACCTACTGGATTCTCTTTTCGCCATGGCGAATGTCAAAAATATCTTCGGCGATCTAGGAGAAAACTACGCACGTATTTCGCTTGAGGAAATTATTTCGCGTAATCCCGAGTATATCCTTGTTACCAAATATTACAAAGAAAATGATGCAAAGGAAAAGATTGATTATCTCAAATCCACTCCGGAACTTGCAGATGTCACTGCCGTAAAAAAAGAGCAGTATATTATCGTGTCCGGCATTTGCCTCAGACCGGGTCTGCAAACTTTGGATGCGCTTGAAGAAATCGTCAAAACGATTCATCCTGAAATTGCAAAATAATCATTGTGCTGCTGCAAGAGAGGATCCATGATCTATGCAGCGAGGGAAAAGACGTCTGATCAGACGTCTTTTTTTATGTTCATGTATTTTTCTTTCAACAGTATCTTGCATTATAAGGTATCTGGTGGTACTATGCATTTGGGAGGCGAACATGAATATACAATTTAAGAAAGGGGTGCTGGAGATTCTGGTCTTGGCTCTCCTAAACAGCCGAGACTGCTACGGCTATGAGCTGGTGGAGGAGATTTCGAAAGATGTGGATATCTCGGAAGGCACGATCTATCCGCTTCTAAGAAGATTCAGCAACGCGGGTCTCGTGGAGACGTATCTCAAGGAATCCGGCTCGGGTCCCCCGCGGAAATATTACAAGCTCACACCGGAGGGGAAGGAGAATTTCCGGGTGCAGATCGAAGAGTGGAACCGTTTTATCGACGGGGTCAATGAACTATTGGGGAGGTTCGCATGAAGAAGCATGAATTTTTGGATTTATTGAGGTTTTATTTGGAGCCGCTGCCGAAGACCGTGGCAAAGGAGATCGTGGAAGAATATCGCGCGCATTTTGAAGAGGGAATAGCGCATGGTAAAACGGAGGAAGAGATCTCGCGGGAACTGGGTTCGCCTGGGGAAATTGCAAAGGAGTATCTCTATGATGAGGGGGAGAGTCCGGATCGATTCAAAACGGGGCTGTTTCGCACGCAAGACGGGGCACTCAACGGTGCGATGATCGTCCTTGCGATTCTCTTATCTCCGATCTGGTGTTCTCTTCTCCTCGCGGGATTTTCCGTTCTCTTCGCCCTTGTCGTCACCCTCGTTGTCGTTCCGGCGTCTTTCATCTTCGCGGGGATCGTCGTCCTCGTGGCGGCGTTTTTTCCGTCGCTTCCGTGGGTGCATGCGGGCGGCATGGTTGTCCTGCTTCATCCGATTACGAGGGTGCTCTTGGCACTTACGATCTTCGTCTTGGGGCTTGTCCTGATGAAACTCGTCCTTACGCTCTTCGCATGGGGATCCGGAAAAATCAAAGAGGCATACGGAACGTATCAGTGGAAAAGGAGCAGATCATGAAAAAATTTCACGAGATGAATAGGACGCTTCGAGGATTCTTCCTCTTGATCCTCTTGGCAGTGTGTACCGCGGTGTCGTTCTTCGCGCTGGACTATCAAACGATCCGGGCAAACGGATATTGGAATATGGATGATTTCTTCGATGGTTTCTCCATCGAGTTCAACGGGGGCGGGCGTCTCTTTGGGATCGGGAAGTACGGGGCGGTCTTAAACGGTCTCGGGTTCTTGTCGTTTTCGCCTATCCAAGCCACTGAGCGCGGTTACGACTTGGACGGGGTGCGTCATCTTGCGTTCCGTGCGGGTACGGTGGAGATGACGGTCGTGCGTTCGGATAAAAACCAAATCCATATCACGAGCGACGGTAGTAAGATCCGGGAGGAGAGAAAAGACGGGACGCTCACGCTCGACGCTGGGGCAAATCGCTCGATCTCCTGCAGCGTGGAATGTAAGGATCCGGAAACGCTCGCTCTCGTCGTCCAAGGGGGCGCAATCGAGTTTGAGAACGATGTCGAACTCAAGTCCGTGGATTTATCCGCAGCGGCCGTGGAGTTTCGGAGCACGACGGAACACTCCTATCCCGTAAAAATCGAGGGCGCGTCGGTCGAAAGCGAGATTTCGGTGAGAGAGAATCACTACCGAGTCAATCTCCGCGGCACGGCGGTCGAATGGAACGGAACGGACGTGTTCCCGGGCGGCAAAGCCTTTACGAAGACGTTCGGCACGGGGAGGGATGCGCTCGAGATCTCCGGCACGGTGATCGAACTCTCGCTCAATGACTAGACTCGCACAAACAATCAAAGCCAATAAAAAAAGACGTCTCCATGGTAAGAGACGTCTTTTTCATTGTCTTTAATCTTCCGCGAGCGTGATGTCCGCGTTGGTGGTCTTCGCGACGATCTGTGCGTATTCGGTCTCGTCGGGGAATGCGCTCGTGTGTCCTTTCACATGCTTCTCGACGCGGGAAGAACCTTCGCGCATGTCGGCGGAGATTTCTGCGGCGAGGTCGATCTGCGCGTTGCCGCCGGTCGTGGAGAAATCGAACGCGATGGGGCGAACGAGATCGCCTAAGAGGATGTCGATTTTGCCGTTGGAACTTAATAGATCGACGCTCTTAAGTTTCTCGGTCATGAGTTCCTTGAGCTCGACCGGACCGTTCGTGGTCGCAAGCGAGAGTTTCTCGACGGTGAGTTCTTCCGCGACGATTTTGCCGTTCGACGTGCGCGCACCGAAATCGGTGAGCGTGAGTTCCTCCGCTTCGATGCGTCCGTTGGAACTGAGTGCATGGACATTTCCTCCCGCGATGCGCTCAAGGGAGATCGATGCGTTCGCAGTCTCAAACTTCGCTTCGTCGGTCGTGATCTCTTTCGCCTCGATGCGTCCGTTGGTCGTCCAGAGCGTAAGCTTCGGGATTGCGAGATGTTTCGCAAAGATGGGCGCATTGGTCGTCACGAGGCGTACTTCCTCGGGCATCTTGTCGGGGAGGAGGATCTCGATCTCGAGATAGAAATCTTTCTTGTTGCCGTCCGCGACGCGGTACCGGATGAGATCGTTCACTTCCTCGATGGAGAAAAACGAAGTGGTGTCGTCGAGCATCATATTGCGGTAATAGACGGTGGTGGAGATGGTGAGTTTCTCGACGTCGCTATGCACAATCTTCGTAAGACCGTTCTCGTTCTCGATGTCGAGGCGATAGGCTTCGTCTCCTGAGATCTCTTTCTCGTAAATGCGTTTGAATCGATTAAAATCGCCTTTCATGCGAAAACGAAAGTCGCGATCGAAAAGATCCGAGAAAGTCGAGGAGAAAAATTCTCCCACGCTTCTGCCCACGTTCTGGATACCTTCTTTCGCCTTGTCGACGTCAAAAGAAAAGTTCATGCCTTTTTTCTTGGGGACTTCGTAGTCTACCGCTTCGATGAGTTCTTTCGCCTCTTGCGCACTGATGACGCCTTTTTCCAGTAATTCCAAAATTTTATTCTTCTCGCTCATGATTTCCTCGCTTTCCTGATGAGTTCGACGGCTTCCTCACTGGTGACATCGCCGTTCTCGAGCATGTCCAAGACTTCGCCTTTTGAAATCCCGATTTCTTCCTCGGCGGGATAGCCGAGCTTCGTGACGATCTCGTCGAGACGCGCACGCACGGTGGGGTAACTCAGACCCAGTTCCGTCTGCATCTCTTTCATATTGCCGCGTGCGACGAGAAATTTCTCGATAAAATCCTGCGACGCTTCGTCGAGACTCGCAAGCTTCGGGAGTTCGAATGCGCCTTCAAAACTCGTGTGACAGCTTTTGCATTCGACTCTCGCGGTCACCGTCCGCTTGCCGCAGAAAGGGCATGTGCCGGGTATTTTTATTTTCATGGAATGACCCCCTTTTGATTTCACATTCATCATATATGAAAAATGAAAAAAATGCAAATAAAAACTTAAAAATAATAAAATGAAAATAAAAGAATTTAAGTTCTACGGAATATTTTTTAAGATCATGCGCTTCGACAGATCGTACGGGAATTTGTATAATAAAGAAAAGGAGGCGATGCTATGCCGCTTGCAACACAACATTTGATTCCGATCGGGCTTGCGCTCGTCGTGACGATTCTTCTTCTTGTACTTACGAAGAAATGTTCGCGCTATTTTCTCGCAAAACGCGACGATCGGACGTATGCGACATTCATCATGATTCTTGAGAAAATCTTCTACGTGACGATTGTATTCGTGGCGGTGCTCTTTATTCTCGACGAGATCGGCGTGCGCACGTCATCGATTCTCGCGACGGCGGGGATCGGGACTTTGATACTCGGTCTCGGTGCGCAGTCGATCATCGGCGATGTCCTAAACGGCTTTTTCATCCTTGCGGAGAGACAATACGCGGCGGGGGAATACATCCGCGTGGGGGATCTCGAGGGGACGGTCGAGGACGTGGGTTTGCGGATGACGAAGATTCGCTCGTATGCCGGGGAGGTCACTTTTGTCCCCAACGGCATGATGAAAGGCGTCGTCAATACCTCGCGTGCGCCGATGCGTGCGATGGCACTTGTGCGTGTCTCGAGGGACGTGCCCGCATCACGCGTGGACGCGGCGATCGAGGAGATTCTCCCCGCGCTCTCGGAGGCGACGAAATCGAAGCGCACCGCCGAGATCGATTATTTCGGACTGACGGAGATGGGGGAACGGGTGAACACCTATACCCTGCGTACCTTTACACCGCCGGGTCTGCAATGGGAGATGGAGCGCACGATGTTAAAGGCGGCGGCACGTGCCGTGCGCGGATTGGAGGCATAATGCTCTACTACGAACTCGGAGACGAGATTACCCTCAAAAAAGGTCACCCCTGCGGGGAAAATCGCTGGAAGATTCTGCGCAAGGGTGTGGATATGAAACTCGAATGTCTGGGTTGCGGACATGTCGTCTGGATGAAGCGCATCGATTTTGAAAAACGTGTGCGCAAGATCCTCGTGGACGGCAAATGGATCGCCATTGTCCACCATGCGAAGGAGGAGTCATGATCATCGACGGCAGGACGGTCGCGATCGAGCGGGGCGACACGATTCTCACGGCGGCAAGACGCGCGGGGATTCGGATTCCGACGCTCTGCGAGAGCGGCTACACGCATCCGAGCGGGAGCTGCGGGATGTGCGTCGTCGAGGCGAAAGGCACACCCAAACTTTTGCGTGCCTGTGCGACACAAGCGCGGGATGAGATGGCGATCACGACCGTAAGTCCGCGCGTCGACCGCGCAAGACGCGAAGTCCTCACACTTCTTTCCAACGAACATCGCGGCGATTGTGTCGCCCCCTGTGTCCTCGCCTGTCCCGGAGAGACCGACTGTCAGGGTTATGTGAGCCTCATCGCTTCGGGGAAAACCGAGGAGGCGGTGCGTCTCGTGCGCGAAAAATTACCGCTTCCCGCATCGATCGGACGGGTCTGTCCGCATCCATGTGAGACGGCGTGCCGGCGTGCGCTCGTCGAGGAACCGATTCGGATTGCCCATCTCAAACGCTATATGGCGGATACCGTCGCAAAGACACCCGCGGACGGGGAACTCTTTTTGCCCGTCGGGGCGAAAAACGGCAAGCGTGTCGCCGTGATCGGCGCAGGTCCCGCGGGACTCACCGCGACATATTTTCTCACGCGCAAGGGCTATGATGTCACGATCTACGAAGCCATGGACGAAGCGGGCGGCATGATGCGCTACGGCATCCCCGCGTTTCGCCTGCCGCGTGCGGTTCTCGGGCGCGAGGTCGAACAGATTCTCCGCGATGCCGAGATTCACTACGGCGTGCATGTCGACGCCGCTAAGTTTCTGAAACTCAAACGCGACTACGACGCCGTCTTCGTCGCCATCGGGGCTTGGCATGCGACGAGTGCGCGTGCAAAAGACGAGGAAGGCGCGAGCACGATCCCCGGGATCGCTTTTTTGCGTGCCGTCGCGACGGGAGAAGCCCCCGATCTTACGGGTAAGACCGTCCTTGTCGTCGGGGGCGGCAATACCGCGATGGACGCGGTGCGCACCGCCGTGCGCCTCGGGGCGAAGAGCCATCTCTATTACCGACGGACGCGGAACGAAATGCCCGCCGATGCGGAGGAAATCCGTGCCGCCGAGGATGAGGGCGTCGTCTTTCATTTTTTACGGACCCCCGTGGCAGTCCACCGCGACGGAGAATTTGCGGTGACCTTTGATATCATGGAACTTGGCGAACAAGACGCGAGCGGAAGAGGACGACCCGTTCCCACGGGTGAGCGTGAAAGGGTTCTCGCGGATCTTTTTATCCCCTGCATCGGGCAAGCACCGGACGTCGGGGATCTCACGCTTCCCATGACGAAATGGAAGACTGTCGCAACCGACAACTTCTACGCGGGCGACAATGTCTTTGCCGCCGGGGACTGCGAGGGAGACGGAGCCGGGATCGCCATCGCCGCCATCGGAGACGCGAGACGCGCCGTACGGCACATCGACGCCTTTCTCTCGGGACGCGCGTATGATGCGCCCGCCCTAAGACGATTCGAACGCGCCATGACCCGCGCAGACATCGACGCCGAGATCGAACACTCCGTCGCGCTTCCCGTGCGATCGGGGAACGTGCGGATCCGCGATTTTACGGAAGAACGGGGATACACCGACGACGAGGCGAGACGCGAAGCCATGCGCTGCCTCGCGTGCGGTTGTCACGATCTCCACGAATGCAAACTCTATGGCGAAATCAATCGCCACGCCCTCGATCCCGTGAGCATGCGTGCGGCGGAAACGAAACTCGAGAGCCGCTATCTCTCGCACGATCCCGCCAAATGCATTCTCTGCGGCCTCTGTGTCACGACCTGTCGCGACCGCGTCCACAACGGTGCGATCACCATGGCGGGGCGCGGCATGGAAACGCGCGTTTCGACCGTGATGGGCGAGAGCCTCGACGATTCCGTCTGCATCGAATGCGGGAACTGTGCCGCCGTCTGTCCCACGGGCGCGTGGCAGGATCGCACGCCCTTGCCGAAGACCTTTGTCCCTCGCGGGAGACGCATCGCGTCGTACTGCACGCTCTGCAGTGTCCATTGCCCGACTTATGAAGAATGGTACGGCGACCTGCGCGTGCGCATCCTTCCGCGCGGAACCGAACGAGGCGGACTCCTCTGCGTCAAGGGACGCTTTGAGATCCTCGCCCGCCCCGCACTCACCGATGAGATCCTCGCGCGTTTCAAGGACGCGAAGACGCTCCTCGTTGGACGCGGTTTTACGGGCTATGAATGTGAGAAGATCCGCGTTTTTGCGAAAGCACACGGCATGAGAACCGCTCCGCTCGAAGCACCCGGGAACGCCCACGGCGTCGAGAAACTCTTCACCACCGATGCGTTTCGCTGTGAACAGGATCTCGCGGAGTATCCCGTCTTTCAAATGCTCTACAAGACGCGCCTCGAGGAAGGCGCACGCGAATCTGCGGACGGCATTGCAATCGAAGAGGGCGGCGAGATCGAACTCGGGCTTTGGGATGAACCGTGGGACATGCCCTACGGCACGGACGGCACGCCCCTCCGACCGGAAGATCTCTAGAGACGCGCGTTCCCGGTTCAGCCATTTTGCAAATCACAATGCAATCCATCATACCCATCAAAAAACCGGCCCCTTCGCCGGTTTTTTTGTGTCCAAGATTTGACCGCACCCATCGTTTTTCCAAAAAACTTCCGTGCAACCGTTTCGTCAGATGGATTTTCTTTCGACGAGCACGACGTTCTCCTGCGCCGGTTTCAAAATGCCGCGCCCGTTTTTTTGCGCCCCGTTTGCCCATCAAAAAAACCCCGTGCGGGGGTTTAGAGTTCTCGGATCATCTCGAAGACGGTGCCGTCGGCGTGCGTTTCGCCTGTATCCACAAAGTCAAAACGCTTGTAGAACGAATGCGCGGTGATGCTCGACGAGAGATGGACACGCGCGTATCCCTTTTCTCTTGCCCGCGCGAGGATCCGCTCCATCATCCGCGTGCCGTAGCCGCGTCCCGCACAGTCCGCCGCGGTGAAAACACCTGCGACTTCGCCGTCATCGGTAAGTCCTGCCGTGGCGACGATCTTGCCCGCTTCCTCGAGGACGTAGATCTCCCTTGTCTTCGCGATCTCGGGGAAATGCTCGGGCGCATAGATCGCAATCATCCGCTCGTTCTCCCACATGGGGATGTCGGTGTTTTTTTCGAGGATCGTCCTTTCTATGAGGCGCGAAATCGCCGCGTCGTCGCGTGCCTCCCGTCGTCTGATTAAACTTTCACGGATCATGCTTTTTCCTCCAGAAGCGCGGGATTCTTCGCGACCATTTTTTGAAAGATCTTGCCCGCGGCGTCGTAATGCTCTTCCATGAGAATCATCGCGCGGCGGATGTGCCCGCGTTCAAACTCGTCGGTGATGCGGCGGTGTATTTCGATGCTGTCCTGTTGCGCCCCGTAGGAGACGAGATCGCCGCAATTGTAGAAATGACGGACGAGAACCTCGTGCAGGACATTATACCTCTTGAAAAGCGCCTTGAGACGCGCGTTGTCACTGTGATCGATGAAGACCTTGTGGAACGCATAGTCCTGGTCGTAATAGAGCTCCGTGCCGAGTGAGTCCTCCTGCTCGGCGATGATCGCCCGAAGTTCCTTTGCGACTTTCGCACGATCGGCTTTGCGCCCCGCAAGACGCACGCCTGCCTCCGCGATACATAAGAGCACTTCATTCACTTCGAGATAAAAATCGAGCGTAAACTCGACCACGACCGCACCGCTCTGCGTGATGGAGCTTACGAGTCCATCGAGATAGAGTCGGTTGATCGCGTCGCGCACGGGGGACGAGCTCACGTCAAAACGAGTCTGGAGCTGTCTGTTGACGAGTTTTGAGCTGAAAGGAATGTCTCCGTGCAGAATTTCTTGTTTTAAGACGGTATAGATTTGATTGCTGAGGGTTTTGCGCATGAGTTTCATGGTCGAGGCTCCTTTGTCCGAATGAATCGGAAATTTGTGCTTTTTATAGCACAAGTATACCCGTTTTTGCTTTTCTTTTCTTATGCGGAGCGAAATTTGATTTCGCTCGACATAAGAAAAGGCGGAGGAAGCCCTCCACCTTCTTCATCACGTTGACAGTTGGTTTAGAAAGACACATGGTATGCCAATGCGTAGATGCAAAGGACAGCTGCCAGAGGTACATAAATCCATTTACCGATATTGTACCA
>CAMYOU010000002.1 GCA_947283485.1 uncultured Peptostreptococcaceae bacterium | reverse complement strand
GTCACGACGGCAAGCCTATGCTAACTTAGAGGCGATGCCAAAAAGGCATGGTGCAAAGTTTGCACCGGAAAGGAGAAATAATAGATGAAGAAAAGAATCGGACTCACCGCGCTTTTGCTCCTTGCACTCGTTGTCGGACTCGTGCCGCAGAGTGCGTATGCGCAAAGCGATACCGCCGTGAGAAAAGCTTACACGTACACAAAGGAGGGGAGGCTACACACAGGCGCCTTTTGCATTCAATTCATATGCAATGACGGGGGGACAGGTAAACCGCAATTTTTTGACGAAATGAAAGTCTATGTCAATGATACTGAGTTGAGCGAAGTACCGGCAAGCCGTGTAATGACAGGAAACCAATTTAACAAATCTTCGAGTCGTATGAACTATCAAGACGGCGACAAAACGTACAAAGACCCATATATTTTCATCTCAAAAGATGCGATCAAGGCGGATGCCAAGATCAAGATTGAAATCCCAGGACTCGAACCCATCCATTTGCTCGTCAAAGGCACGGAAGGAAATTACACGGCAGAGCCTTATGATCCCACGCAAACCCAAGATCCGGGCGAAGCAGCGGCTGACCCAGAAGAAGCCAAGAAAGCGCTCGAGAAAGCAAAAGAGTATCTTGACAGTGTCGATGAAGATGCGCTGGCACTTGTACAGACAGATGAAAACGCGAGTGCAATCCAGGCTTACAGAAATGCACTGCGAGAATTAAAAGAGATTGTGGATAAGAAAGAGCAAGGACAAACACTGGACGAGCTGGATATTGTAACGATCCAAGACCTGCTGGGACATCAAGAAAATGGAGATTGGAATTTAAAAAAATCAGAGATTCGGAAGCTCGCAAGAAACATCGTACTTGATTTCAAAGTGGTGGGAGAACGCACGGAACAAGATAAGAACTTCCCCGTCAAAAAGTACACCACTGTGGACGCAACCAACGGCGTTATCAAAATCAAGACCGGAATCAAGGGCTTGAGCGTCAATTCTGAGACGAAGAAACTGTATCTCAACGCGATTACGAAAGAAGTTTATGAGAATAAGGACGTCGATGCTTCTACCGGCCCAACCCCGAAATATAAAAAAGTAACTTTCCCGAAAGAAAATTATAAGATTACGGAAGAAGCTGACGGATACACCATTACAGTCAAGAATGTGCCCGAGAAGTTTGCGTTCCTCAAACCCGTCGCAAAAGTACAGATCGCCAAGGATACCAATTCGGAAAACGGCGATCCGGTCTTTGTCAAGAGAGCAGAGACCCCGAGCCATCCGAGTTATCCGAGCACCCCGAGCGTGCCTTCCGTAACGACTCCGTCCGGCGAAATGACGAAGATCCCCGCACAAGAGGGTGAAGCATACGGCTATGCACTTGCACCCGCGGGCAGTGTGGACGCAAATACGCGCGTACGCATCACGGAGAAAGCGAACGGCAAACAGGATGTCATCCTCGTTGACGCCAACGGCAATCAAGTCTATTCGGACGAACTGATGCTCGTCACCATCCCCGCACCCAAGGGACAACAAGGTTCGTACCGCGTCAAAGTAAACGGCGTCTATACGACCTTTGAACTCTCCGAGGACGGGAAATATGTCACCATGCCCATGGTCTTCTCCCGCGACGGCAAACGCACGGAAAACGTCGTCGTGACCGAAGGAGCCGTCACTGTCAAAGGAACGAAGACCTCATTACCCGGCATGTACAAACTCTCCGTCACCGACCGCGGCAATGCACGTTACTCTGTGAACCTCTTCGACACGAACGGGAACAAAGCTCACTCGAACGGTCCCGTCATGGTCAGCATGCCCGCACCCGCCGGAGCCGGCGACGTCTATCGCGTCAATGCGGACGGCAAATGGATTACGTTCGAAGTGGAAAATAAAACGGTTCGCTTCGCACTCGTTTTCTAAACGCGCGAAGAACCCAAGCATAAGAAAAGAGAACGGACAAAAACCCGTTCTCTTTTTTTGCACAAATCGGATCGTCCGTGACGTGAGATCGGCACGGGAAATAGACGCCGCAAGGAGCGAGAACCGAGAAGAATCTATTTTTAATTTGTGCATTTTGTGGTATACTGAAGAAAATAACAAAGTCATGCAAAAGGTTTCCATGTGAAATCATCGTGTAGGCAACGATCCGAGCGTCGAAGTGGTGCGTATGGACGACAACGCGGGGGGGTGCTTGCACCGGAAAGGAGAAATTGATGAAGAAAAATAGAAACTGGATTCCGCTCCTCTTGCTGGGACTCTTAGTCATGCTCGCGCCGCGATACGGCAGTGCGGCTACGTTCACTCTGAGTGATGTTCAGTACATTCGCAAAATCCAGATCGACGAGAGAGAAACGATTAAAGCCCGAGTAGGGGAACCCAACCCGGATACGGGTAAGAAGGAATATTCCTGGAAGGATGTTCCCAATCCCAAGAAAGGACAGATCTATATTCAATTTGCCTTGCCCGGGAATCCGGATAAGTTGCAAGGAGAAGATCGAATCCGGCTTCGTAATTTGACAGACAACGTAAAGAAAATTGAAGATCCGTATGATAAGGAGTTTTCTGGCGGTCTGGATAGCGTGACCGGACCAAAAGCGTTCCGTTCACCGACGAACTACTCATGGGGGGTGTATCGCGTTGAAGAGGTGATTGACGGGAAAACGTACTATGAGCCGTTTATGAATGTGAACAAGGCATTGTTCGAGGATCAAGGAGGCGTGCTTTCCCTTGAGGTGGGAGCTAAGGGCAAACCCAAACGATTCGACATCTTGATCAAGAAGAACCCGGATGGAACGTTTACTTTTGAACAGAACCGGGTTCCTAAGGATGGCGCGATCCATAAAGTCGGCATTCACAAGCTCCACTACAGCCACTTTGAAGGCGGCGTTTTTGTTCAATTCGGCTATGAGAGGAATACGGACGAGTGGGCAAAATTACCTGCCAATTACACCGAGATGCGCGTATTCAAGAAAATCGGCGATGGTTCGGATCGAGTAGAACTGCACCGCATCCCGGTCGCGGATCGTGACTTTACGCAACCGGAACAATTCATCGCGCTCACACAGCGAACCAAAGATACGCTTGAAGGAAATACGGTCTATGACGGATATGTAGTCGTCAACAAGGAACTTTTTGCAAATGGAGAGTCAGGAGAACTCATCTTTCAATTTCCCGATCCGAGCGATCTCTCGAAGACCGTGGAGCACACCATCTATGTGAAGAAAGATGCGGATGGCAAGTTAAATGTCTACAATCCTTTCACTCCGGAGGCACAGGCTCGTAAAGAAGAGGCCGGCAAGTTAAAGGAAGCACTGGAAAACTATGTCAACGCAGTGGATGCGGGTCTCCTTGGAGAGATCACAACCCCGGAGAATCAATCCGCCATCGATGCGTTCAAACAGAAGTTGCAAGAAGCGAAAAACCTCTATGATAAACTGGTTCCGCCAGATGTCAAACAAGGACCGCCCGAGAGTGTGATTGACGCTGCAAAGAAACTCTTGGGGGATGTCGGGAATCAGTATGCAGGCGGTTCATTGACCGAGGCTGCGAAGAAGATCACGGTGAAGTATGATTCCAATCCGGATATGCTCTATAGCAACGGTGGAACCATTGAGATTAAAAGCTCGATCCAAGGGCTTACGAAAGATCCCGGTGTAAAACGCCTCTATCTCGAGACGGTAGAAAAATGTGCGGAGAGCACGGCTCGCCCGGTGGCAACCGATACGTACAAGATGGAAAAGACACCGACTGGCTATGAGATTACGTTACCTGCCGATCCGAACAAGGCAAGCACATTCGTCATTCCGGAGCATGTTCGGGCACTTCGTCCGGTGCTGGAGATCCGGATCGCACCCGGAGTCACGGCGAAGTATTATGAGGATATTCCGGTTGAGAAAGTCCCCGGGGACGAAGATCCTGCAAATCCTCAAGAGGTCGAGGAAGTCGTCGAGAAAATCAAAGCTTATCTCAAGGATGTCGACGAAGATGCTTTGGATGAGATGACCAATGCACAGAATAGCGGCGCAGTAAAGTCGTACAAACGTCTTCTCAAACGCATCAAGGACATTGCCGATAAAAAAGAACAGGGTCATCTGGTCTTTCAACAGGACGTGAACCGCGCTAAGGAATGCTTGGGATACGATGCCAATGATGCACAACGTAAATGGAAGCCTGAGATTGGAGCACTCTATCAAAAAGCGCAAGCCATTGAGATGGACTTCGCGGTTGACGGATCGCGTACGGAGAAAGATCAACACAATCAAGCGATGTATCCTGTAGTGGCGACGCAGAACGGTGTCATCAAGGTAAAGACCGGTCTTCGTGGCTTGAAGAACGATCCGACCGCGGTGAAACGAATTTATCTCCAATCCATTTCCAAAACGAATTATCAAGCCGGAAATTATGATGGAAGCGACTTCCTTGTAAGCAACTATACGATTGCTGAGGATGCCGACGGCTACACCATTACGATTCCGAATGTCCCCGCTGATGTTGCGATCCTCAAGCCCGTCATCGAAGTGAGCATGGGAACGGAATGCAAATTGACGGGAAGTGATCTGGTCTTTGCCAAAGAAGGGGCGACACCGAGCCCCGGAGGATCGAATCCTCCTGCACCGCCCGTACCGCATCCTTCCGTACCGTCATTCCCGGGTGGCGGACTCGGAGGAATGCCTCTAGTACCTCCGGTAGCACCGTCGAACGGCACGATGAAGATTGCGGCAGAAGACGGCAGCGGAGCGTATGCTGTGGCGCCTGCCAAGAGTCTGGACGCGTCGACGCGTGTACGCATCGTTGAGAAAGAGAACGGCAAGAAAGACGTCATCCTGGTCGACGGCAACGGCAACGAAGTCTATTCCAACGAACTCATGCTCGTCACGATCCCCGCACCTGCGGGACAACAAGGTTCTTATCGCGTCAAGGTGAACGGCGTCTATACGACGTTTGAACTCTCGGAAGATGGACGATATGTCACCATGCCGATGGTCTTCTCTCGCGACGGAAGAATGCGCGAAGACGTCATCTTGACCCAAGACGGTGTCAGTGTCAAAGGATCGCAGAATGCGCTCCCCGGCACGTATCGTCTCTCTGTTACCGATCACGGGAGTGCCCGCTATACGGTGGATCTCCTCGATGGCGACGGTAAGAAGACGAGCTCCGAAGGTCCCGTCATGGTCACCATGCCTGCACCTGAGGGCGCAGGAGAGGTGTATCGCGTCAGAGTCGACGGCAAATGGACGACCTTTGAAATCGAGAACGGCATGATTCGTTTTGCGATGGTATTCTAGTACCGAGCGCATCCGAAGTGGTTATACAATCGATCGGACAAGAAATGAATAGAAGAAAAAAGAGAACGGAGGCTCCCGTTCTCTTTTTTGAAAATGGATGTATATTGCGTGCCTATGGGTGCGACATAGGTTGAAAAGTTTATCGGGCATCCATATGCGCGTCTTGTTTTCTCGAGGAATGTGTTCTCGGCTTGGAAGGCGGAATTTCTTGAGACGTAGGTTCTCAGTTGCAAGTACGGATGGAATATCTGCGGACAGACCGGATTGGAGCGACGGAACGGTCTTGATTTTCTCTTCGATCGGAATAATGAAAGGGGTTATCAAGAGTCTTTTGAAAGCAGTATCCATGGACAATGTACACTGTCCTATGTTACAATGAACACGAATAAAGTTGTGCAAGATCGATGGATACGATCGGCAACCCCATGAACTGCATGATGAACCGTGGTGCAAAGATTTTCGCATCGGAAAGGAGCAAAAATTGAAAAGAACGATTGGAAAAATAGGAGTGGCACTATGTCTCTTGCTCGCTCTTCTCGTCAGCATGACGCCGCACATTGCGTATGCGCAAAACACCAATCCTGAAAACCCTCGCAGTTTTATCCGTATGAGAAATGCGAGTTGGATGGACCCGAGTAAGGGAGGCGTAAACGAAGAATATAAAGGGAATCTTGGGATTGAGATTCTGAGCGAGAAAGACGACGTTTGGATGAACGGGATCCGGAACCGCGACTCCGGTACAGAGGTAACCGTTACGGTCTCCGGATCGAAACTGCCGGAAACAGCATTCAAGAAGGGATTTTACTTGTCACCACCGGCACAGAAACATGAGTTCCTTCTGCGCAATGACCAGATGGGTCTGAATGATTTTACCGTGGGATATCAGGTAAATCGGACCTATCTTATGCTTGGCGTGACGCCGGAAGAGATGGCAGACGGAACGAAAATCACATTGAAGATGGTAAATCCGAACGTTCCCGGACAACCGAAAGAGCAGACGCTGGAATTCATCTACAATGCCGGTCCGAACGGTCCGGAAGTCGCGGTGGACACGAGTCAAGGGGACCCCAATCTTGGAGCGAAGAAGGGCGCTGTGGAAGAGCTGGAGAAGTATCTAAGCGCCTATCACAGCGACTATGAAACGGCTCTCAAGAAGATGGGGAATTCGGAAAATGAAGCTGCTGTCAAAGGGTTTCTTTCAAAGATCGGAGAGCTTGACGAGATCTTAAAGAACCGTAAGGCGGACCCGGGCTTGCTCACCGAAAAGGAATTTATGACGATCTGGTATTACATCGGCACGCACAAGGGCCAATGGGATTATGCATACGGAAAACTTGCTGAACTTGCCAACAAGATCAAGATTACGTACAAGATCCAAGCCGACCTCACCAAGGACTCCGACAAACTCATCCGTGAAGGAAACCATGCATTTCCGGCAATGCAGAGACAGAACGGAACGATCAAGATCGTGACGAACGTACCCATTCCGACTTTGACGACGGATGTCAATGGAACAAGCATTCTCCGCCACAATGTCATTACTGCGGATGAGTATGAACACCATGATCTTTATCAACCGGAGCCTGATTTTGACAAGCATCCGCTTGATGACGGTCTTCAAAGAGACATCACAGTCAACGGAAGTGAGAAAGAATATACGGTCTCTTATCCGGAAATGCCGACAGATACTTCGCTACTCTTGCCGTCCATCTCTGTCGAGGTGGCTCCCGGCGCAAGAGTATCGTGCCAATCAGCAGACGAATACGTCTTTGTCATCGATGAGAAGAAAGTCGATGCGCTCTCCGAGCTGAAGAAATATCTTGAAGCCGTGCAATACATGCTCCCCGATGATCCCAATCAACCGGATCCGCTTCTCACAGCACTCAAGGCGATGGACCCAAGCGGTACCGACGCATTTCAACAAAAGTTGAATGAGGGGAAAGCATTGCAGGCAAAGTATGCGCAAGATCCCGATACATTGACTGACGCGGATCTTCAGACGATTAAAGGCCTCTTGGGTTATGACGACGCGCAGAATAAATGGAATCTGGCCGATGGTGAATACGGCAAACTCGCAAATAAAATCCAAGTAAAGCTCGAAGCCGTAGGAGAGAAAAAAATCCTCACGACCGGCGGCGAGCTGAAGGTCAAGAGCGCAATCACGGACCTTAGCAAGGATCCCAACGGAACCAAGCGCATCCATCTGATCGCTGTGCCGAAGGATGGGAGCCAACCCTATGATTTCACAGGCGATACGATGAACGCGAATAACGGCGTCTACACCTTTACGATCCCGAGTGTAGAGGAGTCGATCGGAACCTTGAAAGCACTGATGGAAGTCGAAATTGCACCCGGTGTGACAAAATCGGCCAATGTCGATTTCACCGTGCAAAAACCAGATCCGACACCTCCGACTCCGCCTACGCCCGGCCCCGGACCCACACCCGGACCCGGACCCACACCCGGACCCGGACCCGGACCCGGACCCACACCCGGACCCGGACCCACACCCGGACCCGGACCCGGACCCGGCCCGTTGCCCCCGCTTCCACCCCTACCCGGATTGAACGGTGGAACGACCGGGACGACCGGCAAGCTCATTGATGAGCGAGGAGAACAGTACGGGTATGCCGTTGTAGCCGGCGGCAGTGTAAGCGCGGGGACGCGCCTCCGTGTGACGGATAAGCCAAACGGCAACAAAGAGGTCATCCTCGTCGATGCGAACGGCAATCAAGTCTATTCCGACGAGCTTATGCTAGTCACGATTCCCGCACCGCGCGGACAACAATCATCTTATCGCGTCAAGGTGGACGGCGTGTACACGACGTTCGAACTCTCCGAGGACGGCAGATATGTCACCATGCCGATGGTATTCTCCCGTGACGGCAGAATGCGCGAGGATGCGGTTCTGCGCGAGGGCGGCGTAACGGTGAAAGGGTCCCGTGTGGCTCTTGCGAATGCGTACAAGCTCTCTGCGATTGATCGCGGCAATGCACGTTACTCGGTCAATCTCCTCGATCAGAACGACAACAAAGTCCATTCCAACGGCCCGGTCATGGTATCCATTCCGGCACCGGCGGGTGTTGGCGATGTCTACCGTGTCAAAGCGGACGGCAAATGGATTACTTTCGAGGTCGAGAACAGAACGGTTCGTTTTGCGCTCGTTTTCTAAAACGCGACGAAAGAACTATGAAAAAGAGAACGGATGATTCCGTTCTCTTTTTTGTGATCAAGAAACGGCCTCGAAGAGATCGCATACGGGATTGACCTCGTGGCGATGATCCGCAACCGTTCACGAGCGGACGACACGCCTCTTGCATCCATCTAAGGAATGCCAAGCAAACGACTGCAATTTTGTCGCCGTACGTAAGGAGGGAGAATATCTGAAAGCACGATTTTTCAAAGAAAATTTCTATCAAGCGATCTCTTTTTTATGCTACAATGAAAGAAGAATGAAGAATATGGTACGTGACAGTAGCAATCATGTTGAGGCAATGTCATACTTGATGAGCCATAGGACATCGTGGTGTATACCCGCGAAACCGGAAAGGAGCAAAATTTGAAAAAACGAACTGAAAAAATGGCGGTCGTGATGTTGATGCTCGTGGCACTCCTTGTCGCCGTGACGCCGAACACTGCGCACGCACAAGATCTCATTGTTGCACGAGAGACACGCGGCAGCTATCTTAGGCTGAACCGATCTTACACGACACCGCCTAACAATGAGGGCGGAAGAGATACCGAAAACCGTCCCAATTCCCTCTGCATTGAAATTCAGTACAGCAGAGATGACCTGGACATCCGTGAGAATTTTGGAGGGAACACGGGAGACAATACCGGCTTGACTGTTGATGGTCAGCAGCTAAAATATCGTAGTTATTATGAAGGCTTACCCAAAGGCCAATACGCTATATTGTGGAAGGGAGGATCCACATATTATTCCAACCTTGGTAAATACGATAATCGCTCACGCATTTATCTCAACAAACAGGATCTTCGAGACGGTGCAAAGATTCAAATGACACTCAAAGGTCGTGCGCCGCTCAACTTTGTAGTGAAAGACGAAGGGAACGGAGCCTTTACGGCGGATTGGGATCCGGATGCGGCAGATCCCAATGAAGCGGTAAAGATGGATTTCATCCATGGGCTTGAGCAGTATTTGAATCTCTTTGATCGAGACTATCGAGACAATCTGAACAAGATGAGAACCTCTGCGAATGCATCCGAGGTGGATACTTTCCTTCAACGCATCAAGAAAGCAGGGGACATCCTACATGAAAAGAAAGCAAATCCCGAATTACTCACGGAAGAGGATTGTCGATTCATTCGATTTTCCTTAGGGATTAATAATAAAGCCCAATGGGATTATTCGGATGGTCTCTTTGCAAGCGATGCAAGAAAGATCAAACTTGGCTATTCGATTGCTGAGAAGAATGGTCGGACGCAGAGTTCGGATAAATTTACCGGAGATCCAATCGAATTTCCGGCAACACCTTCGAGGAACGGCAAGCTGAAGCTTACGACCGACGGCATCCTTTCTGATTTATCCACGATTGATGGTGCTGCAAGGCAACTCTATTTCAAAAAGATCTCGAAACAGGATTTTGACAACTTTAATCGCTTGGACCCGAATTCGTACTTTGATGTAAATGCGTCTCCGGTACTCGACAATGTCGCAGTTGAGGGCAGCGGGACAGCGTTTGACGTCACGCTCCCCGTCGTGCCGGATACAACAGCAATCCTGCTGCCCCGTATCGAGATCGAGGTCGCTCCCGGGGCACGGAGCGTAAAGGATGGGCCCTTTGTCTTTGTCTTAGAGAATACGAATGCGGACAATACAAATGCGGATGCGCTCGCCAAGCTGAAGAAATATCTTGACGCTGTCGACCGCAATCTTCTTGATGAAATCGTGACGCCCGAGAATCAGAACGCGATTAACGACTTCAAAACCAAACTCGCGGAGGGCGATAATCTTGTCAAGAAAGAACCCGATGCCCTTACCGAAGACGATCTGGCGAGGATTCGAGAACTCTTGGGTTATGACACCACGCAGCAGGGGACATGGGATATTCCCAATGGTCAATTTACAGAGAGTGCGAAGAAGATTACCGTGAACTTTACAGTCCAACCGCAGAAAATCCAAGATAAGAATGCGACGGTCAAGATTGAAAGTAGGATTCAAGGGCTTACAAACGCTGCCGACGCGACAAAACGTCTTTATCTTGTAGCGGTACCGAAGGACGGGAGCCAAGCATCCCCTGAATTTACAGCCTATACGAGCACTTTCGCCAACGGCGTCTACACCTTTGCGATCCCGAGTGTAGAGGAGACGATCGGAACCTTGAAGGCGGTGATGGAAGTCGAAATCGCACCCGGTGTGAAAGCTTCGCATGAAGAGGCAATCACCGTAGAGAAAACACCGACTCCGAGCCCGGAGCCGAACCCGAATCCGGAACCGAATCCGAACCCGAACCCGAACCCGAATCCGAATCCGAACCCGGAACCGAATCCGAACCCGAACCCGAACCCGGAGCCGAATCCGAACCCGGAACCGAATCCGAACCCGGAGCCGAACCCGACACCAACTCCGACTCCAACCCCAACCCCGACTCCGACTCCGACTCCGACTCCACCGTTGCCCCCGATTCCGTTTGCACCCCTACCCGGAATGGGAACGACCGGAACGACCGGCAAGCTCATTGATGAGCGAGGAGAAGCGTACGGGTATGCCATTGTAGCCGGAGGCAGTGTGGACGCGAAGACGCGCGTACGCATTACAGAGAAAGCGAACGGCAAGAAAGATGTCATCCTTGTTGATGCGAACGGCAATCAAGTTTATTCGGACGAACTCATGCTCGTTACCATCCCGGCACCCAAGGGACAACAAGGATCGTACCGCGTCAAGGTGAACGGCGTGTATACGACCTTCGAACTCTCCGGGGACGGAAGATATGTCACCATGCCGATGGTCTTCTCCCGCGACGGAAGAATGCGCGAAGATGTCATCTTGACCAAAGACGGTGTTAACGTCAAAGGGTCGAAGAATGCGCTCCCCGGCAACTACAGCCTCTCCGTGATTGATCGCGGCAGTGCACGCTACTCGGTCAATCTTCTCGACAAGAACGACAACAAAGTCCATTCCAACGGCCCGGTCATGGTATCCATTCCGGCACCGGCGGGTGTTGGCGATGTCTACCGTGTCAAAGCGGACGGCAAATGGATTACGTTCGAAGTCGAGAATAGAACGGTTCGTTTCGCACTCGTTTTCTAAGCGCGAAGCATATCCAACGATCAAAAGAGAGAACGGATGAATCCGTTCTCTTTTTTTGGGACGGGAGGAGATGTCATGGTACAATAAAAGACGGATGGAACGGAACTGCAGAGAAAAGGAGGGCGTCGGATGAATTTTTTTGATATGGAATTTGAGGCGCAGAAGAAAAAGAACGCGCCGCTTGCGGATCGCATGCGTCCGGATTCTCCGGACGAGGTCTACGGGCAAGAGCATCTCCTCGGCAAGGGGATGCCGATTCGCCGCATGCTCGACGAGGGCACGGTGCGTTCGATGATTCTCGTCGGTCCTCCGGGCACGGGGAAGACGACGATCGCGAAGATGATCGCGCGTTCCGTGCACTATGCTTTTCTCGAGCTCTCCGCCGTGACGAGCGGGGTCAAGGATCTGCGCGAGGAGATCGCGCGTGCGAAAGAAATCGCGGCGACGGAGAGACGTTCGTCGATTCTCTTCATCGACGAGATTCACCGCTACAACAAGGCGCAACAGGACGCGCTCCTTCCGTATGTGGAGCAGGGCGTCGTGACGCTCATCGGTGCGACGACGGAGAATCCGTTTTTCTCCGTCAACAAGGCGCTGCTCTCGCGCGTGCAGGTCTTTCGTCTCAAGGCACTCTCGGATGACGCGATGGAGCAGACGATTCGCCGTGCCCTCGAGAAAGACGAGAAACTCGCGCAGGAACATGTGAAACTCACGCCCGACGGCATGGATGTCCTTGTGCGTCTTGCGGGCGGCGATGCGCGCAGTGCGCTCAATATGCTCGAACTCACGGTTCTTTCCGCGCCGCTCGGGAAGGAAATCGTCGTCGACCACGACGCGGTCACGTCCGCGGTGCAGGTCATGGCGGGAAAATACGACGCCGACGGCGATGAACACTACAATACGATCAGCGCGTTTATCAAATCCGTGCGCGGCTCGGATCCGGACGCGGCGATCTACTATCTTGCGCGCATGATCGAGGCGGGCGAAGATCCGCTCTTTATTGCGCGACGACTCATCATTCTCGCGAGTGAAGACATCGGCAACGCCGATCCGCGGGGCATCACGGTCGCCGTGGCGGCTTTTCACGCCGTGAACCACATCGGCATGCCCGAGGGACGGATTCCGCTGGCGCAAGCGACGATCTATCTCGCCTCCGCACCGAAATCAAACGCCGCGTATCTCGCGATCAACGAAGCCCTTGCCTTTGTGCGAAAGAATGCGCGCACTTCGATTCCGAAGTACCTTATGGACACGCACACGCTCGAGGCGGGGGAACGCGAACAAAGCTATCTCTATCCGCATGATTACGGCGGCTATGTCGAGCAGATTTATCTCCCCGAAGAAGCACGGGACGAGTGCTTTTATCGCCCGACGTCGAACGGTTACGAGGCGAAAATGGCGGCATATCTCGATTATCTCCGTGACAAGAGAGAAAAATGACGGGCATGTGTGCGGATTGACAGCGCGTGTACACTCGGGTATACTACTACACAGCAATGATGGAAAGAAGGAGGATCTTCCTTTGCACAGCGAGTCCGTGGTGGTGGGAGTCGGACGAAACAGATCCCGATTCGAACATTTCCGGAGCATCTCTTAGGAGACGTTTCGCCCGCGTTACGGGTAGGATGAGTGGTGAAGAAAGGTGGCACCGCGAAAGAGAACACGCTTTCGCCCTTTTAACGGGCGGGAGCTTTTTTTATGGAGGAGGAAGTATGGATATCAGAGCATTATTAGAAAAAGGCAAATCTCTCATCGGCGAGACCATGACCCTCGAGGCATGGGTCAAGGGCCACAGAGATTCCAAGAACGTCGGATTTCTGGAGCTTACGGACGGCACGTCGTTTCGGACGCTGCAGGCGGTCATCGACAAGAGCGCACTCCCCGATTTCAAGGCCAATCTCTACGACGCGGTGCGCGTGACGGGCGAGATCGTCGAGTCGGGCGGCAAACAGGAGATCGAGATGCGCGTCACGTCGATCGAGACCCTGATGCCGTGCGCGGACGATTATCCCTTGCAGAAGAAACGCCACAGTTTTGAATTTTTGCGCGAAATCGCACATCTAAGACCCCGAACGAATACGTTCCAAGCGGTCTTCCGCGTGCGGAGTTTACTATCCTTCGCGATTCATCAATTTTTCCAAGAGCGCGGTTTTGTCTACACGCACACGCCGATCATCACGGGCAGTGATGCGGAAGGCGCGGGCGAGATGTTCCACGTGACGACGATGGATCTGAATAGTCCCCCGAGAACCGAGGACGGTGCGGTCGATATGACGCAGGACTTCTTTGGGAAACCTGCGAGTCTCACGGTCTCGGGACAGCTGGAGGGCGAAGCCTTTGCGCTTGCATTCGGCAAAATCTACACATTTGGTCCCACGTTCCGCGCGGAAAACTCCAACACGGCGCGCCATGCGGCGGAATTCTGGATGATCGAGCCGGAGATCGCGTTCGCGGATCTAAACGACAATATGGATCTCGCGGAGGACATGGTAAAATACATCATCTCTTACGTGCTCGAGCACGCGCCGGACGAGATGAAATTCTTCGATTCCTTCGTGCAAAAGGGTCTCATCGAACGCCTCACCCATGTCGCGACGAGCGAATTCAAGAGAATGCCGTACACCGAGGCGATCGAGATTCTCAAGGCTTCGGGCAGGACGTTCCAATATCCGGTCGAATGGGGTGCGGATCTCCAGACGGAGCACGAACGCTATCTTTCGGAGGAAGTCGTGGGCGGGCCCGTCTTCCTCACGGACTATCCCAAGGACATCAAGGCCTTTTACATGCGTCTGAACGACGACGGCAAGACGGTCGCGGCATGCGACCTGCTCGTGCCGGGGATCGGCGAACTCATCGGCGGCAGTCAAAGGGAGGAGCGTCTCGACGTGCTTCTTGGGCGCATGAAAGAGATGGGACTCACCGAAGAGGGGTACGAGTGGTATCTCGACCTCAGACGTTTTGGCGGTTGCAAACACGCGGGCTACGGTCTCGGCTTCGAACGCATGGTCATGTACATGACCGGCATGCAGAACATTCGCGACGTCATTCCGTTTGCACGTACCGTCGGGAATCTCGAGTTTTAGGTGCATCCATGTCGAGAGCAGACGAACTCTTTATCAAGATGTGTCGGAAGATCCTCACGGAGGGATATTCCGACGAGGGCATGGACGTGCGCCCGCGCTGGGAGGATGGAACCCCCGCGCATACGAAGAAAATCTTCGGCGTTGTGAATCGCTACGACTTGAGCGAAGAATTCCCGATCCTTACGCTCCGCCCCACGCCTTTGAAACTCGCAACGGACGAGATGCTCTGGATTTGGCAGAAAAAATCCAATCGCGTCGCGGATCTCAAGAGCGGCGTATGGGACGCATGGGCGGACGAAAACGGCACGATCGGCAAGGCGTACGGCTATCAGATGGGGGTCAAGCACAAGTACAAAGAGGGCATGATGGATCAGGTCGATCGCGTCCTCTACGATCTCAAGCACAATCCGCAGTCGCGCCGCATCATGACGAATATGTATGTCCATGCGGATCTCTCGGAAATGGCACTCTATCCGTGCGCATACTCCATGACCTTCAATGTCACGGATGGCAAACTCAACGCAATCCTCAATCAACGCTCGCAGGACATCCTCGCGGCGAACAATTGGAATGTCGTGCAATACGCCGTACTTGTACACATGCTCGCACAGGTCTCGGGACTTCGCGTTGGAGAACTCGTGCACGTCATCAGCGACGCGCATATCTACGACCGACATCTCCCGATCGTCGAGGAACTCATCTCGAGGGAGACCTACGACGCGCCGAAGTTTTGGCTCAATCCCGAGGTGGACGATTTTTACAAGTTCACGACGGACGATGTCAAAGTCGAGGGCTATAAGAAAGGACCGCAGATCAAGAACATCCCCATCGCCGTATAGTGGCAAAACGCGGAGAAGTTTGGTATACTCGTGAGTGAACGGGAGAAGCAGTAAGAGGCTACGCAGCGTAGAGAGCCGTCGGATGGTGCAAGACGGCGTGCGGAATCTCCGAACTCGTCTCGGAAAAACCGTTCGGGGACTCATCCCACCGTATCGGGATCACGAGTGGGCGCATTGTGCGCCAATGGGAGTGGTACCGCGAATCCTTCGTCTCCTTTGGGGACGGAGGATTTTTTATTTGAAGGAGGAATTATGGAGAGTTACAATCCGAATGTCATCGAGCCGAAATGGCAAAAATATTGGGCAAAACACAACACCTTTCACTGCGAACGCGACGAATCGAAGAAAAAATTCTACGCGCTCGTCGAATTTCCCTATCCGTCCGGACAGGGACTCCACGTCGGACATCCGCGCCCGTACACGGCGATGGACGTCGTCGCACGCAAACGTCGTCTCGAGGGCTACAATGTCCTTTTTCCGATGGGCTGGGACGCTTTCGGACTGCCGACGGAGAACTACGCGATCAAACACAAGATCCACCCCGCGGAAGTCACGCGCGAGAACGTCGCCAATTTTAAGAGACAGATGCAGTCGATCGGCTTTTCTTTCGACTGGGATCGCGAGATCAACACCACCGATCCCGCGTATGTAAAATGGACGCAGTGGATTTTCTTACAACTCTACAAGCACGGACTCGCCTACAAGGACGAAGTGCGCATCAACTGGTGTCCCTCGTGCAAAGTCGGACTCGCGAACGAAGAAGTCGTCGGCGGGCACTGCGAGCGTTGCGGACACGAAGTCGTCCATCGCGTCAAGAGTCAATGGATGTTAAAGATCACGGCCTATGCGGATCGCCTCATCGACGATCTCGAGACGGTCGATTTTGCCGAGCGCATCAAGACCCAACAGATCAACTGGATCGGGCGCAGTCACGGGGCGAAAGTCGACTTCCCTGTGACTGGTACGGACGACAAGATCACCGTCTTCACGACGCGCCCGGACACGATTTTCGGTGCGACGTACATGGTCGTAAGTCCCGAGCATCCGCTCATCGAGAACTACAAGGATGCCATCACCAATCTCGACGATGTCCGCGCCTATCAAAAAGAAGCGGAGAAGAAGAGCGATTTTGAACGCACCGAGATGCAAAAAGACAAGACCGGCGTGCGCCTCCAAGGGATCAGCGCAACCAATCCCGTGACCGGCGAAGAAATTCCCATCTACGTAAGCGACTACGTCCTCATGGGTTACGGCACGGGTGCGATCATGAGCGTCCCCGCACACGACGAACGCGACTTTGAATTTGCGAAGAAATTCGGCATCGAGATTCGTAAAATCATCGAGAAAGACGGCGAAGAACTCCCCATCACGATGACCGACGGCGGCGTCATGGTCGATTCCGGTTTCCTCGACGGCATGAAACCGAAAGACGCGATGGAAAAGATGATCGCGTATCTCGAGGAGCACGGCATGGGCGAACGCACCACTTCGTACAAACTCCGCGACTGGGTCTTCTCCCGCCAGAGATATTGGGGAGAGCCGATTCCGCTCGTTCACTGTGAAAAATGCGGCTGGGTTCCGCTCCCCGAGAGCGAACTGCCGCTTACACTCCCGGACGTCGAGAATTACGAACCCACCGACAACGGCGAAAGTCCGCTTGCGAAGATGACCGACTGGACCCGGACCACCTGCCCGCACTGCGGCGGACACGCAGAACGCGAGACCGACACCATGCCCCAATGGGCGGGATCCTCGTGGTATTATCTCCGCTACACCGATCCGCACAATGACGAGGCATTGGCATCCAAAGCGAACATCGATTTTTACACCCCCGTCGATTGGTACAACGGCGGCATGGAACACACCACGCTCCATCTACTGTATTCGCGCTTCTGGCACAAATTCCTCTACGATATTGGCGTTGTGCCCACTCCCGAGCCGTATCGCAAACGCACCTCGCACGGCATGATTCTCGGCGAAGACCACGAGAAGATGAGTAAATCTCGCGGCAATGTCGTAAACCCGGACGAAATCGTCAAGGAAGACGGCGCGGATACCTTGAGAATGTACGAGATGTTCATCGGCGACTTTGAGAAAACCGCGCCCTGGAGCGAAAACGGCCTCAAAGGCTGCCGCAAATTCCTCGGCCGCGTCTGGAACGCACAGTCGATCGTAAACGACTCCGAGGAATACTCGCCCGCGCTCGAAAGACTCATGCATCAGACCATTGCCAAAGTCTCCTACGACTACGAGAACCTCAAGTACAACACCGCCATCGCGGCACTCATGACCTATCTCAACGCCGTCCAGGAACACGGCACGTGGTCGCGCGCGGATCTAAGGAGCTTCCTTTTGCTCCTTAATCCCGTGAGTCCCCACATCACCGAAGAAATCTGGGAGCGACAGGGACTCGGCGGCTATCTCCACGAGGCGACTTGGCCCACGTTCGATCCTGAAAAGGCCAAAGACGACGAGATCGATCTCCCCGTCCAGATCGGCGGCAAAATGCGCGGCACCCTCCGCGTCGCAAGAGACATTGCCAAAGAGGACGCCATCGCCCTCGCCCAAGCCGATCCCGCCATCGGAAAATACCTCGAAGGCAAGACCATCGTCAAGGAAATCTTCGTCCCCGGCCGCATTATGAACCTGATCGTGAAATAAAAGTTGATATGAACAAAACCCGCCTCCATCGGCGGGTTTTTCTTATTTCTCTGCCCTTCTTCTGGACAAATGAGCTGAGAACCGATATACTGACAAAAACAAGCATATGGACTTCGTAGAAGAATTTCTACGGGAACGGAGGGGAAAGATGGACCGGAAGAAGATTTCAAGAATCTGTAATGTCGTCAGCATTGTGCTTGTCATCGCTTTTGCGGTGAAGTGTGGGGTCGATTACGCCGCCTATTCGCCGGTGAGCAACTCGGCGCCCTTTTCGCTATGGGTGGAAATGAATGCCTTCCTGTTTCTGCTCCCTGCGATTATCTTTTTTGCGATCGGGAGAGTTATGCAGAAGAAGGGATAATCTATTTCGTTTGGGAAAATGCAATGGACACGCAAATAAAAAAGCCTTCGGTCATCGCCGAGGGCTTTTCTTTTCTAAAAAAAGTAAAGCGAGCTTGACATAAAATGTAAAGCGAACTATACTAAATATGAGCTCAAATTCAAAATGTGGGGGGAATGATGAAAAATATAATTCTTAAGTTAAGGAAAGAAAAGAAAATGACTCAAGAAGAATTGGCAAACGAAGTGGGGGTAACGAGACAAACAATCATCTCTGTCGAAACAGGGAAGTATATTGCATCTTTGCCCTTGGCTTTTAAGATTGCAAAATATTTTAACTTGAGGATTGAAGACATTTTTTATATGGAGGAGAATGACTAAATGAACAAACTTGAAAACTATAAGGCAGAAATAGGGAAAAGAATAACTCTGTTGGTAGGGCTATGTGTTCTGGCGCTCGTTGCTATGTTATTTGGAAATTTTTATTTAAAAAGCCGAATCCCTCTCAAAGAGAATGCGACAGATTATGTCGTCGGTTTCTTTACCGGACTTGAGATCATTTGTGTGTTCTATATCGGTAAACTTGCTAAAGTCTATAGGGATACGAATGCGTTAAGAAAAATGCAGATTCAAGAATCTGACGAAAGAGAAATGCTCATCAGAATGAAATCGGGAGCGAATATCATTCCCTTCTTTTCAATGCTGATTGTGATTGCTGCTTTCGTGTATGCCTACATTGACTATAAGGTGTTTGTCGTTTTACAAGTTGTAGCGCTTGCGCAAATTATCCTTTCAAAATTCCTCAAAATATATTGGCAGAGAAAGATCTAATAGAGAAACGATAAAGATGAATACAAATTGAGTGAGCGTATCTGAATTTTCAGAACCTAAAAAGAGTAGAAGCTCTGACGAAGTCATGGAGGAGTGGACTTTCATCGAACAAGCAAATAAAAACCCTCGGTCACTTTGGCACTGAGGGCTTTTTGATTGCGGGGATTCTGTTGTGAAGTACATTATGGGAGCGGCTTATCGTTCGGCTTGGGGGATGCGCAAGGTGACCATAAGTCCGCCGTGTTTGCTTTTTGCGAGCATGACGGTTCCGTGATGGGCGACGAGGATCTGTTCGACGATGAAGAGTCCCAAGCCGTGTCGTTGTTCGGCGGTGCTTGTGTCACAGAGCATATAGTGCGGGGCGCGATTGAATCGTTCCAAGGTTTCTTGGGAGATGCCGACGCCGTCATCTTCCACGCGGATCACACAGTGTTTCTCCTCTTGGGAAACGGATACGTAGATCGTACAGCCGTCTTCATTGTGTTTCATGCTGTTCTGGATGAGATTGGAGATGGCGCGCTTGAGGAGTTTCTTATCGACGCGCACCGGACAAGCGGTGAAGAGTTCGTCCGTTTCCCATTGGATGGCAAAGGGATCACGCAGTTCCATGTTCATGTAATCCACGACGACTTCACGAACGACGGCAACCATATTTTCGTCTCTTGCCATGAGGGGTTGCATATTGTATTCGAGTTTGGATGCGAGATTGAGATCGTCGATCAAATGTTTCATGCGCGCGCTCTGCTTGAGAATCATCGTCGCTTTTTTGCGCTCGTCTTCGGGAAGGTCGCTCGAATTTTCAAGTTGCCCTGCATAGCCCATCACCATGGCAAGGGGTGTTCGAATATCGTGAGAGACGCCCGCGATCCAATTGGCTCTGGCGGTTTCTTTTTTTCTCAACGCCTCTTTTTGTTGCTGCAAAATGTCGGAGGCGGCATTGATCTGTGCGGAGATTTCGGAAAGCACACCGGTTTCGGGAAGGTGGACGCGCTCTGCGCCTGCCAGGGATTGGATGCCTGCGGTGATCGGGCTTGCGGATCGGAGGAGTTTGAGATTCGCAATGAAATAGATTCCGAGAATACATAGGATATTGATACACACCACACTGAGAGCAATCTGCGGTGCGTGGGCGATGAGCGCGTAGTTCCAGCTCGGTTGCGTGTGTTTCCAAAAACTGTCACGGGGGAAGCCGACGACGACCACGCCGTTTTCCTGTTTGCCGATGTAGGTTGGATACCCGTCGAGATAGCCTAAACTGAGGTCTGCGATGTCGGAGAGTGTGTATCGACTCGGTATCGCTGCGGGGACGCTCTTCGTTTTCCATCGGACGCGGAGTGTCTCCTGATCGATGAAGATCGCCCATGCCCCGGCGTCCGTCAATCGATCTTCCATCCCGGCAGGCAGGGCATACGCCCCGTCTACGGAACGCGTGAGCGATTCGCCCGTCTCTCTTGCCATCCGATAGGGGGAGTCCGATTGGTCGGGGACATGGTGCGCCATGAGCGCGACGAACACCGTCAAGTTGAGGAGTACGAGGACGACGGCACTGAGAAGAAAAACGCCGAGAAAGCGGCGGATGAGCTTGGGGATGCTTTTCATATCACGATTCCTCCACGATGAGTTTGTATCCCAAACCCTTGACGGTGACCAAGGAAACGGGTTGGGACGGATTCTCTTCGATTTTTTCTCGGATTCTGCGAATGTGTGCCATTAAGGAATTCTCATAGCCGAAGGGGTTCTCACCCCATGCCGCCTCGCACAAAGCGTCGATCGTAAGGATCCGCCCGGCGTTGCGGTACAGGGCGGAAAGGATGTCGTGTTCTTTTGCCGTAAGGGGAATATGTTCATTCTCCTTGATGACTTCGGCGGAGGCAAAATCGATTTGACTGTGTCGGAGTTTCACGCGCGGACGTTCCCCTTTGTAGCTCCTTCTCAGAATCGCCATGATGCGAAAGGTAAGTTCTTTCGGCAGAAAGGGTTTCACCATATAATCGTCGGCACCCAATCCGAACCCTCGATATTTATCCTCATCTTCGCCGCGAGCCGTCAGGAACAAAACGGGACAATCACCCGATCGTCTCAGTTCCTCCATGAGTTCAAATCCGTTCCCGTCGGGCAGCATCACATCGAGGATTGCCAGTGCGGGGCGGGAGGCTCGCGTTTTTTCGATCGCGTCTTTCATAGTTGTCACAGTCGTGATTTTTTGAAATCCATATTCCTTGAGGATGGAAACGACCATATCCAAGAGATCCTCCTCATCATCGACGAGAAGGAGCTCTTTATCGAGTAAATACGCATCCGGTTGCACGGGAATCCCTCCTTTGTATCTATTATGCCATGTTGCGATGTGTTTTTGGCGTGCTTTTCTTCAATTTAAGGTAGTTGTAAGGTAGGGAGAAGCTCTCTGCAAGGTACGGCAAGTACCATGGAACATGAAAGGAGAGATTCTTATGAATTGCATCATTACCACAGAACAACTGACCAAAAAATATAAGTCGTTTACCGCCGTCAACAATGTCTCACTCCATATTCGCAAAGGGAGCATCTACGGCTTTCTCGGGCCGAACGGAGCGGGAAAATCGACCACGATGAAAATTCTCTTGGGTCTTACCGCGCCGACAAAAGGGGATTTTACAATCGACGGTAAAAAGTTTCCGCACGACCGCCTCGCCATTTTGAAAGAGATCGGCTCGTTTATCGAATCGCCTTCGTACTATGCGAATCTCACGGGCAAGGAAAATCTCGACATCATCCGTCGCATCCTGGAGCTTACTCCGAGTGCGGTGGAAGATGCATTGGAACTGGTCGGTCTTTCCGAGTTCGGCGATCGCCTTGTAAGGCACTATTCACTGGGCATGAAACAACGCTTGGGTCTCGCGGGCGCGTTGATCGGCAGGCCGCCGATTTTGATCTTGGACGAGCCGACAAACGGCTTGGATCCGTCGGGCATTCACGAGATCCGCAATCTCATCCGATCCCTACCCGAACTCTACGACTGCACCGTTCTCGTTTCTTCCCACATGCTCTCGGAGATCGAACTCATGGCGGATGACATCGGGATCCTCAATCACGGGAGATTGCTCTATGAAGGCAGCCTGGATGAGCTTCGAAAGGAGGCCTTGCGTTCGGGGTTCGCCGCGGAACATCTGGAAGATGTCTTTCTATCGATGATCGAAGAGGACAATCGGCGCAGGAAAGAAAGGGCGTTGCTATGAGAACGGCAGTCATCGAAATGAAGAAATGGAAAAGAACGGGTTTGATCCCGCTTTTGCTCCTTGTGGGAATCTTGGGCGCAGCATACGCCTTTGCAAATTTCGCGGTTCGGAAGGACACCTTGTTGAACTTGCCTTTCGCGCCGATGGATATTCTTCTTACCCAACTGTACGGCATGCTCATGGTGCTCAATATGTTCGGACTCATCGTCGCCGCCTGCATCGTCTACCACATGGAATGGAAAGGGCATGCGGTCAAAAAGATGTACACGTTACCGATCGGCGTCCCGACGATGTATCTATGGAAATTTCTATGGATGACCGTGTTCTTCGGGATCGCCGTTTGCCTCCAACATCTGGCACTCGCAAGCATCGGCATCGCCGATTTGCCGCGGGGTGCGTTCGAACTCCGTACGCTCATCGCGTTTGCCGGCTATTCTTTTCTTACGTCCATGCCCGTTTTGTCCGTGATGCTTTTTGTATCATCCCGATGCGAAAACATGTGGGTGACCCTCGGGATCGGCGTGGCGGGATTTCTCAGCAGCATGGCGGTCGCTTCGTCAGAGAATGTACTTTTTCTGGCGTCCCCTTTTGTCCTCATGCTAAAACCCGCGGTTGCGATGAGCGCAAAACCTGATCTTGCGGTCGCCATCGTATCCGCAATCGAGACCGTTCTCTTTCTCTCTTTCGGATTGTGGGCGGCGAAGCACCTGCACGATGAATAAGGAGGTCGTATCATGAATGTTTGGAAACTCGTGAAGATTGAATGGATCAAAGTCAAGCGCAGCAAGATTCTGCCGCTCCTTTTGATCGCGCCGCTTCTCGTCGTGGCGTCCGGCGTGACAAGTCTCAAGAGATACATGACTCCGGAATATCCCCATGCATGGGCGGCGATGTTCATTCAGAGTGCGCTCATCTATTCGTACTACCTTCTTCCGCTTACCATGATTGTCGTTTGCGTGATGATTGCAGGACGGGAAACGGCGAACAACGGGATCCTCAAGATGTTGGCACTGCCAATTCGCCGACAGACACTCTCCGCGGCGAAATTCTTCGTCTTGCTCTTTTATCTCGTCTTGGAAATGGCGGTCTTTCTCATCGCTTTTGTGATTGCGGGACTTCTCGTGACCGCCCGCACGGGCATCGCGGAGACGCTCCCGATCCTCGATCTCGTGAAATGGTCTTGCAGTATCTTTTTCACCATGATCCCGAGCGTAACGATCATGTGGGCGATTACGGTACTCTTTGAAAAATCGCTCTTTTCCGTCGGTCTCAATCTCTTTCTCGTCCTCCCCGGCGTCTTGGCTGCCAATACACCGCTCTGGTTCGCGTATCCCTATTGCTACAGCGGCTATTTGGTCTCCTGTTCTTTGCATGATGCAACCGCAACCGGCATTGGAGACGGATTTGAGATGATTCCGTTTTTGCCCTGCGCCCTTGCGATTACCGGATTGGCACTATGGCTTTCCATCACGCGCTTTGGAAAAAAGGAAATGAGATAGCGTGTAGCTTGTAAGGGGAGGAGGAGCGCGCAAAAAAGGTACCATGTTCATTTTGCTTATCGGTAAGAGATCTTGCTCCCTACGTTCGACAGGGAAGAAAATCGCCCTTACATCTGTGCCGGCTAAAAATCATGGCAGGACGCCTATTCTTGACAAAAACAGTCGGAAATTATATGATGTCTGTGATTGAAAGAGAGGTGAGAGGATGCGATTGTCGACGAGGGGGCAGTACGGTCTGCGCGCGATGTATGAGTTTGCGCTGGAGTATGAGAAGAATGCTCCGGTGGCACTCGGTGTCGTGGCGGATCGCGCTCATATTCCGGGGAATTATCTCGAGCAGCTCGCGCGAAAACTTCGCGAGGAGGGGCTATTGCGGTCTCACCGCGGACCGAAGGGCGGCTATATCTTGACGCGAGATCCCGACAAGATCACGATCGGAGAGATTTTGCGTGCGGTCGAGGGAGATCTCGCGCCGACCGAGTGTGCGGTGGACGAATCGGTCTGTGCGCGTGAGAGTGCCTGTGCGGCGCACAATGTGTGGCTTCAGATTTACCGCTCCATTGCTTCGGTGGTGGATCATATGACGCTCGGCGATATGGTGCATCCCAAACGATGAAAGAAGGAAAGACGAGTTTTGAAGAAAAAGAGCTTCTCTCGGATGAGGAAGCGTATCTCAAGCATCGTTCATACGCGGATGAATTGCATGGAAAAGAAGAGCATACGGGTCTTATCTTTATCGTATTGCTCGTTTTCATTCTCCTTGCGGCGTATCTCGTGCGATTTTTCATATAGCCTCGATAAGAGGCTTTTTTCATGCTTACAAAGCCCTCGGGATTCTCATTTTCCTCTCTTATCCATTGCATAAAAGCGCGGTTTTCTATACAATAGAAAGAAGAAGTTTCAGCAAAGGTGGTGCAGAATGCTCATCAGTTTAGACCATATCAATTTTCTCATTCGAGCGATTGTTCTCGTCTTGCTATTGCTCGTCGGCTATTATCTCATTCAGATCGGGAACCGCTATCTTCCTGAGCGCAAGCGTATCGTCGTGCACAAGCACAGACTCTTCTTTGCGCTCTTTGTCATTGCGGTGGCGTTTCTCATCTACTACGCGTTTACGAAGCAGCCGATTCTCGGCAATATGGTGGGGGTTCTCATCGCGGCGGCGATTTTTTCTTTTATTCTTTCGCCGCTTGTCGATCGCATCGAAAAACGGGGTCTTCGGCGTTCGTACGCGATTCTCGTGACGTATCTCATTATTTTTGCGGTGATTTTCTTAATCGGATTCTCAATCGCGCCGAAAGCGATCGAAGAGATCAAGAACTTCTTCGTCTATCTGCCGCGAAATGTGTCGAGTCTCATCGCACGTTCGGAGGCTTGGACGCAGAAGGTGATGAAATCGAATCCGATGTTCCAGGAGTATTTCTCGAAGATCGGCGATGTCGTGCGCGAGCAGATTTACAAATTGCAGGCGTGGGTCATCACGTTCGGGACGAATATCACGGGGTATGCAAGTTCCATGGTGGCGAAGATTCTCAACATGGTCTTGGTGCCGGTGGTCGCGTTCTATTTCTTGCGCGATGACAGGAAGATCAAAAAACAAGTGCTCAACATGATTCCGCATACGCAGAGAGACGGTTTTCTCGCGATCAGTCACGACATCAACGCATCGCTCGGCAGTTTTGTCCGCGGGAGGCTCTTTATGGCAGTCTTTGTCGGTGCGGCGACGGCGGTGATGCTTCTCGTCTTCGGGATTCAGTACGCGCTTGTCATCGGTGTGATCACCTGTGTGGCGGATGTCATCCCGTATATCGGTCCGATGCTCGGCTTCTTGCCGGCGGTCATCATCGGCTATCTTCAATCGCCGATCAAGGCACTCTGGATCGGTCTTGGGTTTATGGCGATTCAGTGGATCGAGAACAATGTGATCGGTCCGAAACTTTTAAGCAAGTCGACGGGGCTTCACCCGCTTACGGTGTTACTCGGTCTTATTATCGGCGGCGGCGTCGCGGGGGTACTCGGCATGATCTTCGCAGTTCCCGCCATCGCAGTGTTCAAAATTTTGTGGGGCTATTTTTATCCGCATATGAAGCGGTATTTACCATGGCAAAAAACCGGAGGTGCTAGATGAAAGTATTGAGTTTGCAAGAGGCAAGAAAAGAGTTTTTGGATTTTTTCGCGACGAAAGAACATTTGATTATGAAGTCGTTCTCCCTCATCCCGGAGAACGATAAGTCGCTTCTCCTGATCAACGCGGGGATGGCGCCTCTCAAACAATATTTCACGAAAGAAAAGTCTTTTTCCAAGGATCGCGTTTCCACGAGTCAAAAATGCGTCCGTACGGCGGACATTGAAAACATCGGGAAGACCGAACGTCATGCGACATTTTTCGAGATGCTCGGAAATTTTTCGTTCGGCGATTATTTCAAACGCGAGGCGATCACTTGGGCGTGGGAATTTCTGCACGGTCGTATGGAGATCCCCAAGGATCGGATCTGGATCACGGTCTACGAAGAGGACGACGAGGCGTACAAAATCTGGCATGACGAAGTCGGCATCGATGCGGATCGCATTCTAAGACTCGGCAAAGCCGACAATTTCTGGGAACTCGAGGTCGGTCCGTGCGGACCCTGCTCGGAGATTCACATCGACCGCGGGGAAAAATACATGGCGGACGAGAACGACGTGCGTCCGGACTACGAGAACACGAGCCGTTTCACGGAGGTGTGGAATCTCGTCTTTACACAATTCAATCGACAAGAGGACGGTTCGTATACGAATCTTCCCTTTAAGAACATCGATACGGGTATGGGCCTTGAGCGTCTTGCGATGATTTCGCAGGGCGCGGACAATATCTTCGAGATCGACTTCATGAAGAAACTCATGGGCGAGATCGAGAGATTGTCGGGCAAAAAATATAAGACGGATGCGAAGAACGACGTTTCCATGCGGATCATCGCGGATCATACCAAGGCGATGACATTTCTCGTCTCGGACGGCGTGCTGCCGTCGAACGAAGGACGCGGTTATGTCCTGCGCAAACTCATCCGTCGTGCGGCGCGTCACGGCATTCTTATCGGGATCGAGGATGCGTTCCTACACGAGCTTCTCATGCAGGTGGTCGAGGATTACAGTGACGAATATCCCGAGCTTAGAGAAAATGTCGATATGATTACGCGCGTGGTGCTTCGCGAAGAGGAGCAGTTCAAACGCACGATTCACCAAGGTCTCGACATTCTCGAAGCGTTCATCAAGGAACTCGGTGAGAAGAACGAGACGACCCTCTCGGGTGACGATGCGTTCAAACTCTACGACACTTACGGTTTCCCGCTCGACTTGACGCGGGAGATCCTCGAAGATGCAGGTTTATCCGTAGATGAAGTCGCTTTTGCAAAAGCACTCAAAGAACAAAAGGAACGTTCCCGTGCGGCGCGTTCCGAGGGAGAAGCGGGTTGGTCGGCAGATCGCAAGGAAGCTTTCCTCGAGCTTGAGAAGACACTCTTCAGGGGCTACGAGACGACTTCATGCGAGAGCATTCTCACGGATATTGTAAAAGACGAAGTGCCGGTTGAAGAAGCGCATGCGGGCGAGGACGTCGTCTTCGTCATGGCGGCAACGCCTTTCTACGGAGAGAGCGGCGGTCAGGTAGGCGATACCGGTACGATCGTAGGGCCTACGGGCAAGGCGCGCGTCACGGACACGAAGAAGACCAAAGGCGGCTCGATGCTTCATATCGCGCATGTCGAAGAGGGCAGCTTCTCGACGGCGGATCCGGTGAAACTCCTCATTGACACGGGGCGTCGCCACGACATCATGAAGAACCACAGTGCTACGCATCTCTTGCACCGCGCACTCCGCGATGTCCTGGGCGCACATGTCCATCAGGCGGGTTCGCTCGTCACGCCGGATCACTTGAGATTCGACTTTACGCATTTTGAAGCGATCTCCAAGGAAGATCTCACGAAGATCGAACGTGAAGTAAACGACGCGATTGCCATGGCGATGCCGGTCGTAACCGAAGAGATGGACTACGAGACGTCCAAATCCAAAGGTGCCATCGGACTTTTTGAAGACAAATATCAAGATCGCGTGCGTGTCGTTTCCATGGGCGATTTCTCGACGGAACTCTGCGGCGGAACGCATGTGAAGAACACCGCCGAAGTGCAGATGTTTAAGATTCTCTCCGAGGCTTCCGTAGCGTCGGGCGTTCGCCGTATCGAAGCGATCACCGGACGCGCGGTCTATGAAATGTTAAACAATATGGAAGCACGCATCGGCTCGATTGCGGAAGCACTCGGCACGCGTACGGAAGGTATTGAAGCGCGCATCGATTCTTTGAAGAACGAAGTACAGGAACTCAAAAAAGCAAACGAAGCTGCAAAGGGCGAACGCGCGAAAGATCTTGTGGAAGAAATTGTCGGCAAGGCACGCGAAGTGGTAGGTGTCAAAGTCATCGCCTCCGCGCTTTCGGATGTCGATATGAACGCCATGCGCGATCTTGCGGATCGCATCCGTGACAGACTCGGGGACGTCGTCACCGTCTTCGGATCGAAAGACGGAGACAAACTCATCTTCACGGCATCGACATCGAAAGCTTTGGTCAAAAAAGGTGTCCACGCAGGAAAAATCATCCGCGAGGTCACGGCAGTGGCAGGCGGTTCGGGCGGCGGTAAACCCGATATGGCATCGGGCGGCGGCAAGGATGTCACGAAACTCGACGAGGCGATCGCAAAAGCCTACGACGTCGTGGCATCCATGATCCAAGAATAGGAGAGTATCATGCCTGATTTGAACGAAACGATGAGATTTAATCCTCTGAAGGACGAGAAGAAGAAGATTCGCGAGATCCTCGCGGTCGTCTACGATGCCCTCAAAGAAAAGGGATACGATCCCGAGAATCAGCTTACGGGCTATATTCTCTCGGGAGATCCCACGTATATCACGAGCCACAAGAGTGCGAGAAGCCTCATTTTGCAAGTGGATCGCGATGAACTGCTCGAAGAAATTCTGATCTCGTATCTCGAACGCGAGCATATCCGATAGCCATGCGCGTCATGGCACTCGACATCGGTACGGTGCGTATCGGTGTCGCCCTATCGGATCCTCTGGGCATCGTCGCAAATCCGCTTAAGACGATCGACGGAACTGAACCGGAGCGTGCGATTGAAGAGATCGTAGGACTTCTCAAGGAGTACGAAGTCGGGCATCTCGTAATCGGCTTGCCCAAGCACATGAACAATACCGTCGGCGAGCTCGCAAAGCTTGCCCTTTGGTATGAATCCGAACTCAAGAAACGTACAGAGATCCGGACGACCATGTTCGATGAGAGACTCTCGAGCGTGTCCGCGGGTCACGTCATGCGCGATACGCGTGTCAAGACAAAGAAACGCAAGGGCGTCGTCGATCAGATCGCGGCGGTTCTTATCCTACAGACTGCGCTCGATCGCGGCCTTTAGAAATGGAGGGCATCCATGCAAACCATTGAGCTTGTAAACGAAGAAGGACAAACCGAAACTTGGTATATGCACTCGACATTCGGCATGGACGATATGACGTACGCCGCCCTCTTAAAGGATGAGGACGCCGATGAAGTCATGCTCATGCGCGTGACGTTCATGGAGGACGGCAATGCGGAGCTATCCGTCGTGGAAGATGAAAAAGAACTCGACGATGCCTTTGCCGTTTTTCTCGAACTCGAGGACGAGGCGCTTGAGGACGAAGACGATGAATAGATATCTCGAGGTCCTAAAGAACAAAGGTTATAAGATCACAAGACAACGCAAAGAAGTATTGGAAATCTTACAGGAATGCGACAAAGAGCACATGAACACCGACGAAATTTTGAACCGACTCGCGAAGAGCGACAAGGACGTCGGTGTGGCGACCGTCTATCGGACACTCGGAATGCTCGTGGATGTGGGACTTGCTTACAAACTCGACTTGGACGGCAAGAGCTATCGCTATGAGCTCGTCGACGAGAGGCATTTGCAAGCGCATCAACACCACCATCTCATCTGCCGCGCGTGCAATAAAATCATCGAGGTCAGGGGAGATTTTCTCGACGAACTCGAAGGCATCATCGACAGACAATACGGTTTTCAGGTGACCGATCACGATGTAAAATTCTACGGTCTTTGCTCGTCGTGTCGCGACCATGCGAAAGAATAAAGAATGAACAATAGAAGGAGAATATACGGAAGAAATTTATGGCAAGAAAAAAAACATCACACGATAATGTGAAGATCATTCCGCTCGGAGGCGTGCGGGAAATCGGGAAGAACATTACCGTTGTGGAATACAAGAACGACATCGTCGTCATCGACTGCGGACTTACGTTCCCGGATGATGAGATGCTCGGAATCGATATCGTCATTCCCGATTTTACGTATCTTGAGGAGAACCGCTCCCGTATCCGCGGCATTTTTGTCACGCACGGACACGAAGATCACATCGGGGGAATTGCCTATTTTTTGAAAAAAATCAGCGTCCCCGTCTACGGTACGCCTCTTACCATCGGCTTACTCGAAAAGAAATTACAGGAGCATCGCATCTCACGCGAACATCTCCATGTCGTACACGCAGGAGACAGGATCCGTGCCGGCAATCTCATGGTGGAATTTATCCGTTCGTCGCACTCGATTCCGGATTCCTGCATGATCAATGTCGCGACCCCCAAGGGCAATGTTTTCTTCACGGGGGACTATAAGGTTGACTACACGCCGATCGACGGTCAAGTCATCGACTTTGCAAGACTCTCGGAGCTTTCCAAAGAGGGCGTGCTTGCCCTCATGGCGGACTCCACCAATATCGAGAGACCCGGCTATACGATGAGCGAACGCACGGTGGGAGAGACCTTTAAGAATCTCTTTGCGCGTGCCAAAGCCCGCATCATCGTCGCGACCTTCGCATCCAATGTTCACCGCATTCAACAGATCATCACGGCGGCGGAACATTATCACAGAAAAGTCGCGCTCTCGGGGCGTTCGATGATCAATACGGTCACCGTAGCGATGGAACTCGGCTATCTCAAGATGCGAAAGACGACACTCATTGACATTGAGGACATCGGAAACTTCCGTCCCAATCAGATCGTGCTCTTAACGACCGGAAGTCAGGGCGAGCCTTTGAGTGCGCTTACGCGTATGGCAAACGGACAGCACAGAAAAGTCCAACTCGATCCGACCGATCTCGTCATCCTCTCGGCAAATCCGATTCCGGGGAATGAAGTGAGTGTCTACAATATCATCAACAATCTCATGGAACGCGGCGTGGAGGTCATCTATTCTTCGCTTGCGGACATTCACGTTTCGGGACACGCCTGCCAAGAGGAGTCGAAACTCATCCACACCCTCTTAAAGCCGAAATATTTCCTCCCGGTGCACGGCGAATATAGACATCTTACGATCCATCGTGATCTTGCGATTTCGATGGGCATGAAACCCGATCACATCTTTATCGGACACAACGGCGACGTGATTGAACTCACGCCGAACGGTATTGTCTGTGAGAAGACGGTCACCGCGGGTGCGGTCATGGTCGACGGACTCGGCATCGGCGATGTCGGCGAAGTGGTTCTTCGCGATCGTCGCATCCTTTCGGAGGACGGCATGATCATCGCGATGGTCACGGTCGATCGGTCGGCGCGCTATATCAATACCGACGTGGATCTCATAAGTCGCGGCTTTGTCTATGTCAAGGAATCCGAAGATCTCATGGACGGCGCGAAAAAAGAACTCAAGAAAGTGCTTGAGCGTTGTCAAGAAAAGAGAATTTTTGACTGGTCGAGCATCAAGACGGAAGTACGTACTTCCTTAAGACGCTATATCAGTCGCACGACGAAGAGAGATCCGATGATCATTCCGATCATCATCGATGCATAAGGAGAAAAAAACATGAACCCATATGATCTCGCGCATGAACTTGCGCAAGCTTTGAAAGAAAGTGAAGCTTTTCAGAAATACCGCGACAAACGTCTCGAGGTATTAAAAAACGAAGAGCACACCAAGATGCTCGAGGACTATCAGACCAAAGTCATGGAATTGCAACTCGATCGCATGAAAACAGGTAAATTCGATGAGGCGAAACTTGAGGAACTCAAAAATCTCGAGGGCATCCTCATGGCAAATTCCGTCCTTGGAGAGTATCTCAAGGCGGAAATGACGTTTTCGCAGATCTTCACCGACATCAATAAGATTATCAGTGACGCCGTGGAGGTCAAAGCGTGAAGGATACAAGATACCTGACTCGCGCAGCGGTTGTGGCGGCGATCTATGTCGTCCTCGTGCTCATTCAGATCCCCATGGGTGAGCTTGCGTACGGACCCGTACAATTGCGTATTGCGGAAGGCATGACGATCTTACCCGTCCTCGAGGCGGCGGCAGTGCCGGGTCTCTTTGCAGGTTGCCTCATCGCTAATTTGATTCTCTCGATGGTCTCGGGATACGGCGTCATCGACATCGTCTGCGGCAGTCTCATCACGCTGGTCGCGGCATATCTTACGAGCAAATCCAAGTCGAGATGGATCGGCATGATCCCGCCTATTTTATTAAACGGTTTGCTCGTGCCGGCATATCTTTCCCCGATGCTCAACGTCCCGTATCTGCCGCTTGTGCTTTCCATTACGGGCGGTGAATTTCTAAGCGTGCTGATCTTCGGCAGCATTGTCTTTCCCGCGTGGAAGAAAGCGACGAAGAAAGCCTGATGGAAAGGCATATTGTTTCGCCTGAAGTAGAGGCGTATCTGCGCGCGTTCTATCCGCCGGAAGACGCACTGATGGCGGAAATGAGAAAAGATGCAAAGGAAAACCGCGTTCCGATTATCGAACCCGAGTCGGCGCGGTTTCTTCATTTCTTGGTATCCGTACTCGCACCACGGAGAATCCTCGAGATCGGGACGGCAATCGGCACGAGTGCGATCACGATGATGCGCGCCATGAAAGGAAACACGGAGATCTATACGATCGAACGCGACTACTTTCTCCACGAGCGTGCGAAGAAATATTTCGGACGCACGGAATACACGGGCTTTCATCCGATCCTCGGCGATGCACTCGACATCGTGCCCGAGATGGAAATGGACTTTGATCTCATCTTTGTCGACGGGGCAAAAGCACAGAATCACAATTTTTTCTTCCTCGCGGATCGGAGAGTGAAACCCGGCGGCGTCATCGTCTTCGACAATGTTCTCTATCGCGGCATGATTGCGGACGACGCGCTCTATGAGAGGAGAAGTGTGACGATCATCAAAAGATTACGCACTTTTCTCGAGGAGGCGCATGCGCGTGAAGACTATACCGTGAGCCTCGTACCCGTCGGAGACGGAATGCTTTTATGTCGAAAGGAGAACGAATGATGGAACTCTTGGCGCCGGCAGGCGATATGGAAAAACTCGAGACGGCACTGGATTTTGGCGCAGATGCGATCTATCTTGCGGGCGACCGCTTCGGACTTCGCACCGCATCCAAAAATTTCGGCACGGAGGAACTCACCCGGGCGGTGAAAAAGACGCATGAACGCGGAAAAGAAATTCACATCACTGTGAATATCAAACCGCACGAGGAGGATCTCACGGGTCTCGACGACTATCTCATGCTCCTCGAGAAACTCGGCGTCGACGGCGCGATCATTTCGGACGAAGGCGTTTTTCGCCGTGCGCGCATGATTGCCCCGAAGCTTCCGATTCACATCTCGACGCAGGCAAGTGCCACGAACAGTGAGACGATCCTCTTCTGGCACGATCTCGGCGTCAAGCGCATCGTCCTTGCACGCGAAGTCGGGCTCGAAGAGATCCGTGCGATCCGCAAGAAAATTCCGCGCGAACTCGAACTCGAGGCATTCGGGCATGGAGCGATGTGTATCTCGTATTCCGGACGATGCCTCCTCTCGAACTATATGGCGCATCGCGACGCGAATCGCGGAGATTGCGCACACGCGTGCCGTTGGAATTATGCGCTTGTGGAGGAGAAACGTCCCGGAGAGTATTTTCCGATCGAAGAGGACGAGCGCGGCACTTATATCTTAAACTCTAAGGATCTCATGACGCTGCCGTTTCTCGACGAAGTCGTCGATGCGGGGATCGACAGTCTCAAAATCGAAGGACGTGTGAAGACCGCCTATTATGTTGCGACCGTGACGCGCGCCTATAGACTCGCGCTCGATGCCATCTCTTCGGGTACGTTCGATGACAAAACCAAATCCGAACTCATCGCCGAAATCAAAAAAGCAAGCTACAGGGATTTTACGGACGGATTTTATCACGCGAAACCGGACGAAGACGCGCAGTCCTACGCCTCTTCGGGATATATTCGCGACTACGACTTCATCGGTCGCGTACTCAAGCGTGAGGGCGATCGCATTGTCGTGGAACAACGCTCTCCGTTTGCCGTCGGGGAGGAGATCGAAGCGTTCGGACCGGGGAAAGAGACGGTCTCTTTTGTCGTCGAGGATCTCGCAAACGCGGACGGACCCACAGAACGCGCACCGCATCCCAAAGAAGAACTCACGATGCTCGCACCGAATGCCGTGGAGACGGGTTGGTTCTTACGTCGTCCTTCGCGGTCTTGATGGATAAACGATAGTTTTGTACAATAACAATGAACACGATTTTGTGAAAGGAGGACACAGAAAGATATGTATTCAGTTCGCGAATTAAGCGATCAGGAATTGGGACTTTTTATTGATTTTCCATATACGATTTACGACAAGGATTGTCCTTGGGTACCGCCGCTCAAGAAAGAGTATCGCAAGTATATTACGGGCGTATCGTCTGCGGTGACGGACGTCGGACCGCATGCCAAACTCGGCGTCTTTAAGGACGGGAGACTCGTCGGACGTCTCATCGTCGGCGTCAACGAGGAACTCAACGAAGCAAAGGGATATCACGAATCGTATTTCAGCGAATTTGAGTGTGAAGACGACAAGGAAGCCGCGACCTTGCTACTCCGTTTTGCGGAAGAATGGGCATTGCGTCACGGTGCCGATACAATGAAAGGTCCCTTGGCGCTCCCGGGAGGAGACGACAATCGCGGATTTCTCTACGAGAACTTCGAAGATCCGACCTATGTCATGAACGTCTACAATCCGCCCTACTATAACGACCTTGCGCTCGCGGCGGGCTATGGCAAGTATTTTGACGTCTACGGTTTTCAAAGTCGGATGGAGGATGTCAACATCCTTCGCTATCAAAAACTCGTGCCGATTGCCATGGAACGTTATGGATTTACGATCGAGAATATTCGTCTCGACCATCTCGACGAGGATATGGAAGACATCAAGGCGATCATGGACAAGGCATTACCCGAGGAATGGGCGGACATCATCCCGCCGGGCGAGGAAGAACTCGAATCCATCAAGAAATCCATCGCACCGCTCTGCGATCCGGAACTCATCTACATTGCACGCGATCTCGATCGCAATCCGATCGGATTCAATATTACGATGCCCGACTACAATCAGGTTCTCAAAAAAATGTACGGAAAAATGGGACCCATCGAACTCATAAAATTCCTCTATTATAAGAAAAAGATCGATCGTGCGCGTCTTTTCGTACTCTTTGTCACGCCGGAATATCAGAAAAAAGGCGTCACTGCGGCGATGTATCTGCGCACCTATATCACCGCCATGCGCAAAGGCTATCGCTCCATGGAAGGTTCGACCATTTGGGAATACAATACCCCCATGCTCACGGACATTCGCGCCGTCGGCATCGAACCGTATCGTACTTGGCGCATCTACATTAAGAAACTAGGGCAGAGCCGTGAAGCATGATGTCGAGCGGACGAAGACGTCCAAGACATACACCGTTCTCTTAATCATTCTTCTTCTCTCCGCTATTGTCTCGATCGGAGGCGTTTGCCTCTACAATCGCGCACAGATCGCAACCATTCGCAAAGCGCAGGAGGATGGATTCGTGCCGAAATCCAAACGCGACATCGCACGCGACGAAGAAATCAAAAAACGTTTGATGGAAGAGGAAGAGGCACGCAAAAAAGCCGAGATCGAACTTGTTCCCGGGAAGAATCACAATCAAAAAGCGAACGCGTATGCTTATCCGACTGCCGAAGTCGCGAAATGGATGGCACAGGGAACACCCGACGGCAAAAAAATCGCCTTTTTGACTTTTGACGACGGTCCCAATCTCTCCAACACACCGCTCGTGATGGATACGCTCAAGGAACTCGGCGTACCGGGCACGTTTTTTGTCGTAGGCGGAAATATCAACGAGGAGACAAGCGAAGTCTTGCGCCGCGAGATTCACGAAGGACATTCCATCGCCTTCCACAGTTACACGCACAATTACGATCTCCTCTATCCCGGACGCTACGGCGATGCCGCACGGATCATGGAAGAGACGACGCTCTGCGAAAAAGCGATCTCGACCGTCTTCGGCAATGATTTTAAGACCGGAGCCTTTCGCTATCCCGGCGGACACATGTCCTGGAATGCGCTCGAAGACGCGGACGCGAAACTCCTCGAGCGCGGATACACTTGGATGGATTGGAACAGTCTTGTCGGCGATGCGGAACCCGAGGGGATCCGCCCAACGGATCTCGACGGCATGGTCAATTTCCTCGAAATGACGATCCACAATGCCGGCGACCCCGACGCACTCGTGGTGCTCATGCACGACGCGGAAGGGAAAATCCTCACGCGCGAAGCTTTGCCAAGAATCGTAAGCCTACTCAAATCTCTCGGTTATACGCATTTCGGCGTGCTCGAATAAAAACAGTTTGCATAGAAAAAGAATCCCATAACGGGATTCTTTTTTTGAGTCTACATCGATTTGATTGAAAAGCATTGATTGCATGTTTTTCTGTTCCATCCATGATATCATGATGGATAGGAAGATATCCGACATGCATGAAAAAGATGCGAAGGGGAAATACACATCGTTCTCAAAAACAATAAATATTGAATTTGGAACGAATTGGAACTCGAATCAGGGAAGAAAATCATCGAGGAGGAACCATCAATGAGCGAAAACTTATTTTCGACAGACATGTGGGAAGATGCGCCTGTAGACATCACCGCCGAGGCGAACTTCATATGGGGCATTGCCAATAAACTTCGCGGCTCCTTTATGCCCGATAAATACGGGGATGTCATCATCCCCATGACCATTATCAGAAGATTTGAATGCGTCCTCGAGTCCACCAAGGACAAGGTCGTCGAGACATACGAAAAAAACAAGACCTACCCTGTAAGGGCGATGTATCGAATCAGCGGGAGACAATTTTATAATACCTCCCGATTTACCCTTCAAGAACTCTGCAATGACCCCGATCATATCGCCTCGAACTTCAAAGCCTATTTAGGAGGCTTCTCTTCCAATGTAAGAGATATTTTAAACGAATTGGACATCGACAAGCATATTGATAAGATGAATAAAGACAATTGCCTATTCAATGTAGTCAAGGCTTTTGCCGAAATCGACCTATCCGAAGTGCATTTTGACCCCATCAAGATGGGCTATATCTTTGAAAACTTAATCGGCAGATTCTACCAAAACGTAGACGCCGGGCAGTTTTACACAGGCAGAGACATTATTCGGATCATGGTCTCCATCTTAACGGCCGAAGGTTGTGACGATGTATACGACGAAGGCAAAGTCATCACCATCCTGGACCAAGCCTGCGGAACCGGCGGGATGCTATCAACTGCATATAGCCATATCATGCAATTAAATCCAACCGCCGATGTCAGATTATTCGGACAAGAGTTCATGGGCCAATCCTACGCGGTGGGCCTTGCGGAGATGCTCATCAAGGATCAAGATGCCACGAACTTCAGACATGCCGACACCTTGAAGGAAGACTGCTTCCGAGATACCAAGATGAGATTCCTACTCGAAAATCCGCCTTTCGGCACACCTTGGAAAGGCTCCGATGCCAAGAGCGGACAAGAGGATGCGATTATGAAAGAATACGCAAAGGGTGAAAAATCAAGATGGCCTGCAGGCCTCCCAGGAGGCGGAGACGCACAGCTTTTATTTATGCAATCCGCCGTCCATAAGATGGATGACGAACTCGGTAGAGCCGCGATTATCACCAACGGCTCTCCGCTCTTTAACGGCGGGACGGCATCCGGAGAGAGCCAAATTCGAAGATGGCTCTTAGAAAACGACCTGATCGAAGCCATCATCGCGATGCCGACCGACCTCTTCTACAACACCGGCATCGCAACGTATATTTGGATCTTATCGAAGAACAAAAGAACGGAAAGAAAAGGCAAGATCCAACTTATCGATGCGACGGAGATTTACCACCCCTTGAGAAAATCACTCGGCAATAAGAGAAGAGAATTCACGGGCGAAGACCGCAAGAGGATCACGGAGCTCTATGCCAATTTCCAAGAGAATGAACTCTGTCAGATTTACCCCAACGAAGAATTCATTTACCGAGAATACACCGTGATGCAACCCATGCAAAGGTCCTTCGCCATCGATGAAGAAAGAATCGAAAATCTCAAAACCTCCGGAGCGCTCAACACATTCTACGATCCGACGAAACACGCCGAACTCCTGGAAAAAGAAGAACTCGGAGAGAAACTAAAAAAGAACGAGAAGACGAATCTCAAGAAATACGAAGCCAACAAAGAAGAGTATGAAAAGATCTTCGACATCCTCAGAGGGAATATTTCTGACAAAAAATACATGGCAAAAGCCGAGTTCGAACCGGTCCTTGCAGACCTTTTCAATGCAATTTCTCTGCCGAAAACAGTGTTTAACAGAATCCTTGACGGCTTATCCATCATGGATAAAGAAGCGGAAATCGAAAGAGATAAGAAAGGGCGTATCATTTACGACAGATCAACGGAAGATAAGGAAATCGTCAATGTGCGAGAAGAGATCGATGCCTATATGGCAAGAGAAGTCCTTCCGCACATTCCCGATGCCAAAGCCTTCTTCGAAGAAGATGAAACGCTCAAAACACCGAAGATCAAGACCGGCGCCGAGATCCCCTTTGCGAGATACTTCTACAAATACGAAGCCCCGAGACCCTCGGAAGAACTTGCCAAAGAGTTCTTGGCACTCGAGGAATTGGTCAATCAAAAAGTGAAAGAACTTTTTGAGGAGGCGTAGGATGGCTAGGAAAATGAAAGACTCCGGCATCGAGTGGATCGGTGAAATACCGGAGGATTGGGAAATTGTAAAAGCGAAGTATTTGTTCCAACAACGTAGCACAAAAGGCAACCCTGATAGCTTAACCTTGCTATCACCATCACAAAAATATGGAGTAGTTCCGCAAGAGTTATATGAAGAACTATCTGGTATGAGTGCAGTAAAATTAAATCAAGAAACAGATTTTGCAAAATTAAAAACAATAAAAATAGGTGATTTCTGTATAAGTCTTAGAAGTTTTCAAGGTGGCTTTGAATATTCTAATTATTCGGGAGTTGTATCACCTGCTTACCAAGTTTTCTATGGTCTCAAAGAATCATTTGATCATTACTATAAGCACCTATTTAAAGACAAAGGATTTATAGATAAAATGAATTCATATACCATGTCTTTAAGGGATGGGAAAAATATATCTTTTAGTGATTTTGGAAATTCATTTATCCCATATCCTCCTCAAAAAGAACAAAAGATAATAGCAAACCGCATAGGAATAAAAACTCAACAAATAGAAAATATCCGAAACACAATTAATAAACAAATCCAAACCTTAGAAGACTACAAAAAATCGGTGATCACCGAGGCGGTGACAAAAGGTTTGGATCCAAATGTAGAAATGAAGGATTCGGGGATTGAATGGATTGGAAAGGTTCCGAAACATTGGGAAGTGAAAAAAGGTAAATATATTTTTAAACAGCGCAACGAAAAAGGAAATTCAATAAAATTAGAACAGTTGTCTCCGACACAAGAATATGGTGTAATTCCACAAAGCATGTATGAAGAACTATCTGGAATGAGAGCGGTAAAACTAAACCAATCAATTGATTTAAATTTGCTAAAATCGATTTACAAAGAGGACTATTGTATTAGTCTTAGAAGTTTTCAAGGGGGGTTTGAATACTCTGAATATAATGGTGTGGTTTCACCAGCTTATCAGGTATTTTATAAATCAGTACCAGCTGATGATTTCTACTATAAATTTTTATTTAAAGAACTTGGATTTATTGGGAAAATAAATTCATATACTATGTCTCTTAGGGATGGGAAGAATATTGCGTTTAGCGATTTTGGAAAAACAATTATTCCTTATCCACCTTATGAAGAACAGAAATGTATAGGTGGTTATTTAACAAAATTCACAAAAAAAGTTGATGAAGCCATCGAAACTAAACAAAAACAACTTGAGGGCTTGGAAGAATATAAGAAATCACTGATCTATGAGTATGTCACGGGGAAGAAGGAGGTGCACGAATGTTAACGCCGATCTATGATGAGAAGTTTGAATACCAAAGGGATTTTGTGGCGCATTTGGTCGAGGAAAACGGCTTTGTAGAGAGAAAAAACAAAGATTTCAGCAGGGCGTATGCGATGGATGTCGATCTTCTTTTTACGTTTCTCTATCAGACGCAAGAGGATACGATGTTGGAGTTGGAAGCGATCTACAAAGAGGATTTAAGAGAGACTTTGGTCAATTTGATCAACGGCGAGATCACGAAGAAGGGGTCTTCTCTGATCGATGTTCTGAGGTACGGAGTCGAGATATCGAATCAGAGGCTTACCCTGATGTACACCAAACCTGCTACCGACTACAACCAAGACTTGGTGGAAAAATATGAGAGCAATATCTTTTCCGTCATGCAGGAGGTTTGTCCCAACGAGAAGGAGAGAGTGGATCTCGTTCTTTTCCTAAACGGCCTTGCGATCATCGCGCTTGAACTCAAGAGTGAATTCCAGGGTCAAACGGTCGAGGATGCCATGGTTCAATATACGGAAGACAGAGATCCGAAGTCGCGGCTTTTCCTATGGAAAGCGGGCTGTTTTGTATGCTTTGCGGTGGATACGAGCGTGGTGATGATGACGACGAAGCTCGACGGGGCAAAGACGTTCTTCCTGCCGTTCAACAAGGGGCGGGGCGAAGGCATCTATACGGGCGGAGGAAACCCTGAAAACGGAGACGGGCTTCCGATTTCTTATATGTGGGAAGAGGTTCTCACCAAGGATTCCATCCTCGATCTCATTCACAAATTTATTTTTATCGAAAGAAAAGAAGAGGATGAGAGAGACGGCAAGACAAAGATCAAAGAAACGGTTATTTTTCCTCGATTCCATCAGATGGATTTGATCCGGAAATTGCTTGCGGATATCAAGGTCAATAAGACGAGCCAAAACTATTTAATCCAACACTCGGCAGGTTCGGGCAAGACGAACTCCATTGCGTGGTTGGCGCATCGATTGGTATCTCTTCATGATGCGGATAACAAGGTGATTTATGATACGATAATTATCGTAACCGACAGAGTTGTCGTGGACAGACAACTTCAAAAGGCAGTCATGGCCTTGGATCATGCCGTCGGGCTGATCAAGGTGATGGACAACAGTTGTTCCTCCCAAGACCTCAAGGTCGCTCTGGAAGGCAATACCAAGATTGTTGCCACGACGATCCAAAAGTTCCCGTATATTGTGGACGAGCTGAAGAATCTCAAAGACAAGCGTTTTGCGGTGATTATCGATGAGGCGCATTCCTCCACATCGGGCAAGAATATGCAGGCGGTGACACAGTCGTTGGGGTCCGAAGAGAATGAGTTTGAAGACGAGGACGACTTCATTATTGACCAGATCAAGAGGTCCGGCAAACAATCCAATGTTTCCATGTTTGCTTTCACGGCGACGCCCAAGCCGACGACGCTTCGCATGTTCGGGAGACTCAATAAGAACGGAAACTACGAAGCATTCCATCTCTATTCGATGAAACAGGCGATCGAGGAAGGGTTTATCTTGGATGTCCTTCAAAACTATACGACTTACAAAACGATGTATCGGATCAACAAGGAAGTGGAGGAGGATCCGGAACTCAAGACGGCTGAAGCCAAACGACAGATTGCAAGGTTTGTAGAGTTACATGATACGAATATCAGCCAAAGGGTGCAGATCATCATCGAGCACTTCAAAAACAATGTCATGGATAAGCTCGGCGGTCAAGCGAAAGCCATGGTCGTAACATCCTCAAGGCCTGCAGCGGTGAAGTATGCCAAGGCCTTTGAAGAATATGTGGCCAAGCAAGGATACGACGATATCCATGCACTTGTTGCTTTTTCGGGGAAAGTCACCTTGGACGGCGATGAAAAGATCTACACCGAGGTCGGCATGAATCAGATGAGCGAGGACAAGGTGCCGGATGCTTTTGACTCTGATGCTTATAATGTCATGATTGTGGCGAACAAATACCAGACGGGTTTTGACCAGAAGAAATTATCGGCCATGTATGTCATTAAGAAATTACGCGGTGTCAATGCGGTTCAGACCCTATCCAGGCTCAACAGAGTATGTCCGCCGTTTGACAAGACGGTGTTCGTCTTGGACTTTACCAATGACTATGAGGATATGAAAAATGCCTTTGCACCCTATTACACAACAACACTATTGGCCAGCGATCTCACGGCCAATAAGATCAAAGACCTTCTTACAGGCATTGAAGCTTACAATATCATAGACCCGATCTACGTGGATGAAGTGAATGAAATTGTCTTTAAGAAGCGAACGGGCACAATCACGGCGAAAGAATCCAAGGCATTAAAACTGAAAATCAGAAAGGCAAAGATTGAGCTTGAGAGGTATTCTGAGGAAGACCAAAGGGAATTTGTTTATAAACTGAGAAACTTCAAAAGGTTTTATGAGTATTTGATACAGGTGTCATGTTTTGAAGATGTGGATGTGCACAAATACTATATTTATATATCCTATCTGCTCAATTTGCTGACACCCGGTACCGGGGGCATCAGTATCGATATCAAGGACAAAGTAAAAGCTGATAATTTTGCACAAATTAAGGGCAAAACACATGAGGGAGAAAAACAAATATCAAAGCCGATTGTGAAATTACCGATCGCCGATCCCATTGAAATTCCGGAAGATAAGAAAGAGAAACTTTCGGAAATTATCGCTGAGATCAATGCGAAGACGGGTTCCAAGTATGATGTGGATGTAGCAACAACAGCCGCTATGCAGATCAGGGATATCATGATGAAGTCCGAAGAACTGAGGACATCGGCAAAGAATAACTCGGAAAATGACTTCAAATTCTCATATTTCTCCAATGTGGAGGATGCGTTAATTGAAGGACTGGGGCAGAATCAAGGCTTCTTCGGTTATCTGTTGGATCATCCGGATGCACAAAAGGAAGTACTGGGAATCTTTATGTCCGAGATTTATAAGAGCTTGAGACAGAGTGCAAACCGGCAGGGAGTTCAGCACGAACACCTTGGCTCGCACAGAGAGAATCAAAAAAGAGCGAACCGAAGAGAAAGGGGTTTTCTATGAAATTATATTATGCACCGGAAAGTTGCGCGGTAGCGATATGGATTGCGCTGGAGTGGGCAGGTGCAGCGTACGAGGTGGAGAACGTGGAATTGGGTTCCGAAGAATACATGAAGATCAATCCGTCCGGGGCGGTGCCGGCACTCGACACGGGGGATGGCAAAATCAAAACACAGGCGGGTCCGTTACTGTCCTATGTCGCGGAGAAATACCCCGAGGCGGATCTCGGCCCCGATGAAGGGATCGAAGAGCGATTTCGTTTCGAGGAAATTTCCGAATTTCTGACTGCAGACTACCATCCCGCTTTTTGGCCGCTTTTCGTGCCGGAGGAATTTACTGTCAGCACTGATGAAGATGATCTTGAGAACATCCAAAAAGCGGCATACAAGTCCATCGATGCGCTTACAAGCGTGCTGGACGATATGCTCGAGGGAAAGAAGCATATCTATAAGGACAAGAAAACCGTGTTGGATGCCTATGTCTATATCATGAGTCGTTGGCTTGCCGATACGCCCAAATCTTGGGAGTCGTATCCGAATCTCAGAGCGTTCATGGAGCATATGGCAAAGGACGCGAGCGTGCAAAAAATTCTTCGTGCATCCGAGAATCAAGAATAAGCATTCGATCGAGTATCCGAAAAAGACCTTCTAAGCATGGAGAGGTCTTTTTTAATTTCTGCAAAGAAGTATAAAAAAACAGACACCCGAAGATGTCTGTCATTTTTTAGCTGAAAGCCTCGATTAAACCCTTTCGAAATCGGATTTCGGAGCGCCGCACATCGGGCATTCCCAATCTTCGGGGATGTCTTCAAACGCAGTTCCCGGAGCAACTCCGTTATCTTCATCGCCTACTTCGGGGTCGTAGATATACCCGCACATTGTGCATTCCCATTTTGCCATAATACTTTCCTCCTTTGTAATTTGGTACGCTCTAATCATACCCCAATTGTGGACAATCTAAACGCAATTGGGAAAGTCTTTTAGTCGAGGCGGAAAAAGGGTGCGGAGGAATCGGTCATGCGACGCGCAAGCCTCTCAAAATCGCGCCTCAAATCTCCTGCGAGATAGAGAGATCCCGTCATGACGATAAGATCGTTACGGTCGGCATAGGAAAGAATTCTCTCGACCGCTTTGGCGGGGAGATCCTCATGCGCGACGTCTCCGTAGGGGGCGGCTTCTTTCGCGAGGGTTCGTGCGTCCAGTGCACGGGGAGAGGGTACGGTCGTCGTGACGGTCTTCTTGGCACGCGGCACGAGATTTTTTACCATCTCGAGATGGTTCTTGTCAGCGAGGATGCCGAGGACGAGATAGAGATTCTTGTGCGGGATTGTGTCGATGAGATCGCAGAGTGCGCGGATGCCGTCGGGATTGTGCGAGCCGTCGAGAAGGACAGTCGGTTCGGTCGCAAGAATTTCCGTGCGTGCGATGATCTTTGCACGTTGCAGTCCTTCCGCGATGGCGGTGTCCGTGATGTCGAGACTATTGCGCTTACGCAGATCCTTGAGCACGGTGACGACAAGCGCAGCATTCATCGCCTGATGTTTGCCGAGCATTGCGAGTTTGTAGGACGCGCCTTTAAGCAACAATGTGGTGCCGTCGAGGGAGACTTTGACATCTTTGACGGCGGCGGGATCGATCGCGGTGAGTTCCGCGTGTTTTTCTTTTGCCACATCTTCAAATACTTCCATCGCGTCTTTCGCGGACGGATAGACATAGACGGGCACGTCTTCTTTGATGATGCCCGCTTTTTCAAACGCGATCTTCGAGACCGTGTCGCCGAGTACGTCCGTGTGATCGAGATCGATATGGGTGATGATGCTTGCGAGCGGATGTTCAATGACATTGGTTGCGTCGAAGCGCCCGCCGAGCCCGACTTCGAGCACGACGTAGTCGACTTTTTCGGCGGCGAAGATTTTCAATGCGAGTCCCGTGAGGATTTCAAAATGCGTGCAATGCACATCTTCTTTGGCGAGTTCGTCGACGACTTTGTGGACTTCTTTGAGATGCGCGGCGAGAAGCTTCGACGCGTCTTCGTTGGAGACTTGAATGCGCTCGGAGAAGTTCTCGACAAAAGGCGAGAGGAAGAGTCCGACGCGATACCCCTCGGCCTTGAGGCATTCGGCGAGATAGGTCGAGACGCTGCCTTTGCCGTTCGTGCCCGCGACGTGTAAGATCTTGAGATCTTTCTCGGGACTCCCGAGTCTCTCAAGGAGTTTCTTCGTGTTCTCGAGTCCCAATTTGACGCCAAAACGCGCGTTCGACTCGAGCCAATCGAGTTCTTCGGTGAGGGGAAGTTCCTCGAGCATGGCGTCAATGGATTTTCCCGTCACGGGGTGGATATAGTCCGGTGCGATTTCGCGTAGCGGTTCGAGGACAAACGCACGCTTTGCCATTTCGGGATGCGGGAGCGTGAGATGTCTCGTGTGGATGATCTCGTCTCCATAACTCAAGAGATCGAGATCGATGATCCTCGGACCCCAGTGTTCGCGGCGAATGCGTCCCATGGCTCGTTCGACGGTGAGGAGCACGCCGAGGAGTTTTTGCGGGTCGAGACGCGTGCGCACGGAGATGACGGCGTTTAAGAATTTGCCCTGATCGGTGACGCCGTAGGGTTCGGTTTCAATGTACGTGCTCTTCTTCACGACTTCGACATCGTAATATGCAAGATAGGTGATGGCGCGGTCGAGATTTTTCTTACGGTCTCCGAGATTGGAGCCGAGTGCGATATAAATGCTCATAGGATTTCCTCCATCATGCGCACGATACGAGTATTCTCGAGGACATCGTGGACGCGAATCATTTCGATCCCGTTTATCGCCGCCCAGGCACTCACTGCCATGGTTCCTTCGAGGCGATCCTTGGGATCGGGAAGTCTCAGTGCCTTGCCGATGAAGGACTTGCGGCTTACGGCGAGGAGCACGGGGAGTTCCAAGACGTGGAAACGATCGATGTTGCGGATCAATTCCATATTTTGTTCATAGGTCTTGCCAAAACCGATGCCCGGATCGATCAGGATGCGATCATTTGCGATGCCGGCGGCAAGGGCGCGATCGGTGCGTTCTTTCAGAAAATCGAGCACGTCTTCGACGACGTCGTCGTAGTGCGGATTTTTCTGCATGGTCTTGGGTTCGCCCTGCATGTGCATGAGAATGACGGGCGCACCCGCTTCACTTACGATTTTCGCGTACGCGGGATCGGCGAGCGCGGTGATGTCGTTCGCGATATCGGCGCCGACCGTGAGTGCCGCCTCGATGGTCGCACTGTGATAGGTGTCGACGGAGAGGAGCGTCTCGGGAAAGGCGCGTTTGAGTTCGCGGATGACGGGCACGATCCTTCGGATTTCCTCGTCGGGCGAAACGGGATCGGAGCCGGGACGCGAAGATTCGCCGCCGATGTCTAAGATCTCCGCGCCGTCCTCGATCATTTTCTTCGCGCGAAGGATCGCTTCTTCATGCGACGGGACGCGGCTACGAGCATAGAAAGAATCGGGGGTGAGGTTTAAGATCCCCATCACTTTCATCGGCGGGAAGGTGAGCACACGATCATCTCGCAGTCTAAGCTTCATCTTTTCCATCCAATCGATCGATGATCGCAAACGCGTTGTGATTGTGGATCGACTCGTGCGAATCGATCGTGATGGCATAGCGCGGATGTTCTTCTTCGAGTTCGAGCGCAATGTCGCGCACGACGTCCTCGACAAAACGGGGATTCTCATACGCATGCTCGGTAACAAATTTCTCATCGACGCGTTTTAAGAGCGGATAGATGGGCGCGGACGCGTGTTTCTCTACGAGATCGACCACGTCTTCAATCCAGATGAGTTTCGTCCCCTCGATGGTGACTTTGCAACGCGCACGTTGATTGTGCGCCCCGAAGATGCTGATCTCTTTGGAGCAGGGACAGAGCGTTGTCACGGGCACGTCAACGGAGAGGAGGAAGCGGAATGAATCCGTGAGATGCGCTTCGATCGTGCAGTCGACGTCGAGTTTCGATCGTTTGTCGGAGACGGGCGAACGCTTGTCGATAAAATAGGGGAATGTAAGCGAAATATGCGCTTCTTTGCAGTCCAATTTTTCGGCGAGTTCCTCGAGGAGTTCTTTCATCGCTTTCGGCTCGAGGATCACGACTTCACCCAAGGCTTCGACAAAACGGCTCATATGCGTGCCGCGTACTTCCCCGGGGAGACGGACGCTCACTTCGGCGTCGGCAATCGTCGATTGCGTGCGATTTCTCGGATCCATGACGATGATGGGGATGCGCATATCGCGAATCCCGACGCGATCAATCGCGATACCGCGCGGATCTTTTTGGGATTGAACATCAGGAATCATCTTTGACCTCCATAGACGACACCGCTCGTGGCGGTTTCCCAGACCTCGATTTCGTAGAGACGCACGAGATCCGTCGTGACCGCGGGTGCCAAAGTATTGTAGATGGCGACGGCAATATTTTCCGCCGTGGGATTCTCAAACAGATCATTGAGATCGGCGTGATCGTAATGATCTAGCACGAGTTCTTTTACAAGTCCTTTGAGTTTGACAAAATCGTACACCATATCTTCACCGTCCGGCTCTCCTTCGAGGGTTACGACGAGTTTGTACGTGTGTCCGTGCGGGCGTTCACATTTGCCGTGATATTTGGTGAGATGATGCGCGGCATCAAAAGTAAAAATCTTTTTGAGTAGCATACCATGCTCCTTTCTTCGATACCGTCAGTATACCACACACGGGCGTTTGAACGTGGAAAATGAGGGTATTATACAATGGAGAGGAGAGGGTTTTTCATGAGGTACAAAACATTCTGTTACAGTCCGACGGGGAATACGAAAAAAATCGCCGATGCAATGGCGGATACGTGGGCAAAACTCGCGGGCACGGAGGCGGAGAAAATCTCTTTTACACTGCCCGAAGAGCGGAAACATACATACGCATTTTCCGAGGATGATCTCGTCGTCGTCGGGGTTCCGACCTATGCGGGTCGCGTGCCGAACTTACTCGTCAAATTCTTAAAGACCGTCGAGGGGAACGGGGCGCGTGCGGTGGCACTCGTGACCTTTGGCAATCGCGCTTTCGACGACAGTCTCGTGGAGCTCGGCGATCTCCTCACGGAATGCGGATTCCGTGTGATCGGCGGTGCGGCGGCAATTGGCGAGCATTCTTTTTCCCGCGCACTGGCGGCGGGGCGCCCGGACGCAAACGACCTCGAGGAGGCGAGAGCATTTGCGAAGAAAATCTACGAGCATCCCGAGCGCATGGTGGAACTTCCCGGCAATCGACCCTATCGTCCGTACTATCGTCCGATGGGTCACGACGGCAAGCCCGCACTGATTTCCAAAGTCGTTCCGGTCTTTGACCTTACGACTTGCACGGATTGCAAACTCTGTGCGGAGATCTGCCCGATGGGCGCGATTGATCACGATGAGATCGGGAAGATGATCGGGATCTGTGTCAAATGTTGTGCGTGTGAAAGACGGTGTCCGGTGGGGGCGATCGGCTTTGACGATTCCGTGTATCTCAAGCATCGCCGGGAGCTCGTCGAGGATTATCCCGAGCATAAAGCCAATACGTGGGTTTAGTTGACGAACGACGGAGTTTTCATTACAATAGCACCATAGGAAACGGGAAGAGAGCATACGGAATGTCCGGACAGAGACGCGCCCCGCGGTTGAGAGGGCGCGACGGACAGGTAGGCTCGGTGGACCCGGACGATTTCCTGTGGCAACCCCGCCTTATCAGGGATCTGAGTGGCCCTACGGGGCAAGAAGAGTGGTACCGCGAAGTCCTTTCGTCTCTTTGGAGATGGGAGGACTTTTTCTTTGAAAGGAGCAATCATGAAATCAACCGTTTTTTCCGGCGTACAACCGTCGGGCGCACTGACCATCGGAAATTACATCGGCGCGATCCGCAATTTTTCGACTTTGCAGGATGCTTACGAGACCTATTACTGCGTCGTGGATCTCCACGCTATCACCTTGAGACAGGTTCCCAAGGATCTGCGTGCGAACACCAAGAAAGTCTTGGCACTCTATCTCGCATCGGGTCTCGATCCCGAGAAATCGACCGTCTTTATTCAATCACACGTGCCGGCACACGCTGAGCTCGGATGGGTTCTCAACTGCTTTACCTATATGGGTGAACTCTCGCGCATGACGCAGTATAAGGATAAGGCGAAGACGCACGCGGACAACCTCAACGCGGGACTCTTTACCTATCCCGTGCTGATGGCGGCGGACATCCTCCTCTATCAAGCCAAGTATGTACCCGTCGGCGAGGATCAAAGACAACATCTGGAACTCGCGCGCAATGTCGCCGAGCGTTTCAATGCGGCGTACAGTGAAACCTTTGTCATGCCCGAGGGCATGATTCCGAAAGAAACCGGGCGCATCATGAGTCTCAAAGATCCGTCGATGAAGATGAGTAAATCCGATCCGGATCAAAACAGCGTTATCTACATTCTCGACGACAAGGACACGATCGCGAAGAAGATCAGAAGAAGCGTCACCGACAGTCTTGCGACGTTCCGTTATACGGACGAGCAGGCGGGACTCAAGAACCTCATCCACATCTATCAGGCATTTTCCGACGAATCGATCGAGGACATCGTCCGTCGCTACGAGCAGGCGACCTACAGTGCTTTCAAGGACGATCTCGCGGATCTTATCGACGCGAAACTCGCGCCCGTGCGTGAACGCTACGAGGCTCTCATTGCCGACACGGAATATCTCGAGAAGGTCTACACCGAGGGCGCAGAGAAAGCGTCCCATGTTGCGAGCAAGACCCTTTCCAAAGTCTATCGCAAAGTGGGCTTCATCCGATGATTCTTACGAAACTAAACGATGGGGTTTACTATCTCCCGTACGACGAAGCGACGGATCGACCGAATCTCGTCTACATCGAGGGAGAAAATCGCGCGATGATCATCGACGCCGGCAATTCGCCCGCCCATCACCGACTTTTGCTCGAGGGCGTTCAAGAGATCGGCGGCAAGGCACCGTCCCTCTGCGCGATTACGCATTGGCATTGGGATCACACCTTCGGCATGTGCGCCTGCGACGCCCTTACGATTGCGCATCGCATGACGCAGAAAAAACTCCTCGAGATGGAAAAGTGGGCGTGGGATCATGAGTCTATGCGCAAACGACTCAAGACCGGGGAAGAAATTCTCTTCTGCCATCATCACATGCTCGTGGAATACGAAGATCCCGAGACGATCCGCGTCGTCCGCGCCGATCTTTCTTTTGACGGGGAAATGACCGTCGATCTCGGCGGACGAACAGCCAAGATCATGCACATCGGCGGACCGCATTCCGACGACAGCACGGTCGTCTATCTGCCCGCGGAAAAAATGCTTTTTGCAGGAGACATTCACAGCGGCGATTATTATGGATTAAACGGCGGATACGATCGCTCGAAGACGCATTTGCTCCGAGAAAAACTCGAGAAAATCGACTTTGAGCTCTATCTCCATTCCCATCTCAATCCGATGACACGCTCGGATTTCTTCGACGGGGAAATGAAAGCCATCGAAGAGGGAGAAATTGTATGAAGAAATTTGCGCTCTATCTACTCATGCTCTCACTTTCCTTCGCTGTCGTCGTCGGCATCACGATGACAAAAGGTCTTACTTCGACCGGTGTTCTCCTCTTTGCGTTTTTCCTCTTTGCGCTCACCGTCTATCGAGTGGGAGTGCTCGGCGTCGAGGCAAAAGACGCCAAAGGGGATCGCATCGCCATGCTCGCCGCGCTTGTCATCTTCTACGCCGTCCGTTACTCGGGACTCGAGGAGCATGAAGTCCACGCGGCACTCGCCGTCGGACTCGCGCTCTATTTCATCTACGACGCCCTGCGCGTGTATCGGATTCTAAAATCCAAAAAGCAAATATGAGAATGAAAAAACCGAGGATCACACCTCGGTTTTTCATTGGAGCAAGTGCAGTTTCACGCCCGCTTAGAGAATTGCAAACTGATTTTTTCGGAAATCGATGAGTCCCTCGCGTTTCATCCTGCCAAGCTCTTTCGAGAGTGCCGTGCGATCGACATTGAGATAATCCGCGAGTTGTTGACGATCAAAGGGAATTTCGAAAGATCGCGCGTGTTCTCTTAAGGCGACGCCGTTGAGATAGGACATCACGCGCCCGCGGATGGTCTTCGCCGCCGTATCGAAACTTCTCGACGCGAGCGTGAGATTTTTCTTGGCGGCGATGGTGAGAAGACGCGAGAGAAAGGGCACAATCCACGGATTTTCCGTTTTTGAAAGTTCGTAGAGCTTTGAGATGTCGAGAAAGAGGATCTCGGAACGCGTATTTGCGACCGCATCGACGAGGAGCGTTTCGTGGAGGAGGGCATAGGTCTCGGCAAAGAGACCGCCCGCACCGATCATCGTGAGAATCGTTCTGTTGCCCCAGAAATCATCGCTCTGGATCGTTACACTGCCATCGAGGACGAGCGCGAGCGATCTCGTCCGGTCACCCGCATGTAAAATCACTGCGCCTTTCTCATACTCCGTGACCCGCGCGTGAAAGCATGCGAGTGCCGATGCAATTTCTTCTTGATTCATGTCGCGAAAAAGTCCGCATGCGGTGCATTTGAGCAGGGTCGTCCCGATTGTCGTCATCATTTTCCTCCCTAGACATATATATGTGGTTATTACCACAGAACTTTTTCCTCCATCATACTATGATACGTACAGAAAGAAAAGGAGAGGGTCGATATGCTCAGAAAAATCATTCGGATCGATGAAGAGAAATGCAACGGTTGCGGTGTTTGCACGCACGCTTGCCATGAGGGCGCGATTGATCTCGTAGACGGCAAGGCAAAACTCGTGCGCGAACATTTTTGCGACGGGCTCGGAGACTGCCTGCCCAATTGCCCGACCGGCGCGATTACTTTTGAGGAGCGGGAAGCACCCGCATACGATGACGCCGCGGTAAAACGCGAGCAAGCCGAGACGAGAGAGGCAGTGCGCGAGATGACGATGGAAGAAATCATGAAGATTGAGGATATCAACGAAAGGAGAAAACATATGCTGGCAAAGACAGCGGAAAAACATGGCATGCACCACGTGGGCGGTTGCCCCGGTTCCAAGATGATGACCTTTCGCCACAAGGAAGAGGCGGAAACTGCGACACCCGAGGCACCCGGGAAACTCGTCTCGCGCCTCCAACAGTGGCCCTGCCAGATCAAACTCGTTCCCACGCGCGCACCGTTTTTTGAAGGAGCAAAACTCCTCATCGCGGCAGACTGCAGTGCGTATGCTTATGCCAACATGCATGAAGACTTCATGCGCGGGAAAGTGACCGTCATCGGTTGCCCCAAACTCGACGACATCGACTATTCGGAGAAACTCACAACAATCATTCGCGAGAACGACATCCGCGAAGTCACGATTGTGCGCATGGAAGTACCGTGCTGTGGCGGACTCGAAATGGCAGCGAAAAAAGCGCTCCAAGCGAGCGGCAAATTCATTCCTTGGCAAGTGGTCACCATTTCCTGCGACGGCAGAATCCTCGATTAATAAAGAAAAGCCGATTCATTTTCTGCAATGCAAAAACGCGTATGCAAATTGATCTTACGGTTTATCCTAAAGTGGGTAAAGTACTTGCATGGTAAGCAAGAATTAAAAACCCCCTGTCCAAAAATCCGGCAGGGGGTTTTGTGCGTTTCCAACTTCGCGTTTATTTCGTTTCTTTGGCTTCGACGGCTGCTTGCGCGGCTGCGAGTCTTGCAATCGGTACGCGGTAGGGTGAGCAGCTGACGTAATTGAGTCCGACTTTGTTGAAGAAACGGATGGACTCGGGGTCGCCGCCGACTTCACCGCAGACGCCGAGGTGTAGGTTGGGATTGGTACTGCGTCCGAGTTTTGCCGCCATCTCGACGAGCTTTCCGACGCCTTTGGTATCGAGGACTTCGAAGGGGCTGTGTTTCATAATGCCCTTGTCGATGTAGTCGTGGAGGAACTTGCCGGCGTCATCGCGGGAGAATCCATAGGTCATCTGCGCGAGGTCGTTGGTTCCGAAAGAGAAGAAGTCGGCGACTTTGGCGATTTCGTCCGCAAGGAGTGCGGCGCGCGGAATCTCGATCATCGTGCCGATCGTAAAGGGGACGCGTTTGCCGGTCGTCTCAAAGACGGTGGCGATTTCTTCGGTGATTTCGCTCTTGATATAGCGCATTTCATTGACATCGCCGACGAGCGGGATCATGATTTCGGGGGCGATCGTGCCGCCTTCGTCGTGGATCATGATAGTCGCTTCGATGATGGCGCGAACTTGCATGCGGTAGATCTCGGGGTAGCTGACGCCGAGACGGCATCCGCGGTGTCCCATCATGGGGTTCACTTCTTCGAGCTCTTTGATGGTCGCGCGAATCTCTTCTTCTTCAACGTCCATGAGTTTTGCGACTTCGGCGATTTCTTCCTCTTTCTTCGGCAAAAACTCGTGGAGTGGGGGATCGAGCAGCCTGATATTGACGGGGCGATCCTGCATGACTTTGAAGATTTCGTAGAAGTCGCCGCGCTGGAGCGGTAAGATCCGATCGAGTGCTTCTTTGCGACGGATGAGATCGCGTGCGAGGATCATGGATCGTACGATCATGATGCGGTTCTTATTGAAGAACATGTGCTCCGTACGGCAGAGTCCGACGCCTTCCGCGCCAAAATCAAAGGCCTGTTTGGCATCTCTCGGCGTATCTGCATTGGTTCTTACGCCGAGGGTGCGGATCTCGTCCGCCCATTGCATGAATTTTTGGAATTTACCGGTAAGGGACGGATCCTGTTTCTCGACCGTTCCGAGATAGACTTTGCCGGAGGAGCCGTCGAGCGAAATGACATCGCCTTCGTGGAGGATGCCGTCGTGGGTGTAGACAAGTTTCGAAATTTCATCGACGCGCATATCAGAGCAACCGGCGACGCAACATTTGCCCATGCCGCGTGCGACGACCGCCGCATGGGAGGTCATACCGCCGCGTGCGGTTACGATGCCTTCCGCGACGACCATACCTTCGATATCTTCGGGACTCGTTTCCTGACGGACGAGGACAACGGATTCGCCTTTTTCATGCGCCACTTTGGCTGCCTGCGCGGTGAAATAGATTTTACCGGTTGCGGCACCGGGGCTTGCGGGAAGTCCGTTTGCAAGAGTCTTCGCCCGCTCGAGTGCCTTGGGATTGAAGGTCGGATGGAGAAGTTGGTCTAGGCTCTTCGGCTCGACACGCATGATGGCTTCTTCTTTTGTGATCACACCCTCTTCGACGAGATCGACGGCGACATTCACTGCCGCGCTTGCCGTGCGCTTGCCGTTGCGGCATTGGAGAAAATAGAGTTTCTCATTCTCGATGGTAAATTCAATATCCTGCATGTCGCGATAGTGGGCTTCGAGCTTTGCCACGCCGGATATAAATTCCTCGTAGACCGAGGGCATGATCTCTTTGAGGGTTGCGATCTTTTGCGGCGTGCGAATGCCCGCGACGACGTCTTCGCCCTGTGCGTTGATGAGGTATTCGCCGTAGATGCCCGCGTCGCCGGTCGACGGATCGCGAGAGAAAGCAACACCCGTGCCGGATTTGTTGCCGGTATTGCCGAACGCCATGGTCTGGACATTGACGGCGGTTCCGAGGTGGTGATCAATGCCGTGGAGCGTGCGATAGACATTGGCTCTCGGGTTATTCCAGCTCCGGAATACGGCTCGTACGGCTTCGAAGAGTTGTTCATACGGATCTTCGGGGAAATCTTTCCCGATTTGATCTTTGTAGACGGCTTTGTAATCTACGACGAGTGCCTTGAGATCTTCGGCGTCGAGATCGGTGTCGTTCGCAACACCCTTGTCCGATTTGCGTTTTTCGAGATGATAGTCGAAGAGAGATTTCGGAACGCTCATGGCGACATCGCCGAACATCTGGATGAATCGGCGATAGGAGTCATAGGCAAAACGCGGATTGCCAGTTTTCTTGGCGAGACCTTCGACCGCCTGATCGTTGAGACCGAGGTTTAGGATCGTGTCCATCATGCCCGGCATGCTGATGACCGCGCCGGAACGCACGGAAACCAAGAGCGGATTTTCGTTGTCGGAGAATTTTTTGCCCGTCACTTCTTCGATCTTCGAAATATGTGCACGAATTTCCGCTTCGAGTTCGTCCCACAGTGTGCCTTCGTCGAGGTAACGGATGCACGCTTCGGTCGTGACGGTAAATCCCGGCGGAACGGAGAGACCGATATTGGTCATCTCGGCGAGATTGGCACCTTTGCCGCCGAGTAGTGCGCGCATGTCTTTGTTGCCCTCGTGAAAATCATAGACATACTTTGTCATACCAAAAACTCCTTTCAACTAAATGATATGCATTTTTCTAAGATGACGGATGACGAGATCCGCCGTTTCTTCAATCGCGCGATTGGTCACGTCAAAGACCGGGCAGCCGACCTTGTGCATGATTTCGCTCGCATATTCCACTTCTTCAAACACCCGCGCGTAGTTCGTATAACTCGAGGTGGGAGAAAGCCCCATACTGCGCATCCGCTCTTTGCGAATCTCGATGAGTTTCTCGGGCGAGTTCGTAAGACCGATGATCTTGATATTCGGAACTTCAAAGAGTTCGCGCGGGACGGGAAGCTCCGGAACGAGCGGGATATTCGTCGCCTTGATGGATTTATTGGCGAGATACATGCATAGGGGCGTCTTTGACGTGCGACTGACACCGATGATCCCGACGTCCGCGAGTTTGAGTCCCCTCGGATCCTTGCCGTCGTCGTAACGAACGGCAAACTCGATGGCTTCGATCCTCGAAAAATACGACGCATCGAGACGTCTTAACGCGCCGCTCACGGGTACGGGGGCATGCCTTGTCGAACGCGCAATGGCATCCACACCCGCAGTAAGTACATCCACGCCCTTGAGATCGTTCGCCAAACAGAAGTTTTGCACCTGTTCACTCAGTTCTCTCTTCGCGAAACTGTGAAAAATGATCGGTCTTTCTTTGCTGTTCGCTTCGTGTAAAATTGCGGCGAGATTCTTATCATCTTCAACACGCGTGTAGCGATTGAGTTGGAACTCGAGGTCGGGGAACTGCCTCAATGCTGCGTTCGCAACGTTTTCTGCCGTGTCGCCGATGGAATCCGAAATGATATAGATCTGATAGTGATCCATCTCTACCTCCTTTTCCCTGTATATTTTTGTATATACCCCAAAGCACGATGAAAAACACGAAGCAAACGATGTCGGAAGAGGTTTTTGATCGAGAGATGAGGGGAAAAACGAACCCGAGAATGGACGCGCGTGAGGCGGGGGACAATTTTCACATGGCGGTCTTCTTTTCCGAGTCTCCGTTTGACAAAGCGGACAATGCTCCCCTATAATGGACATGCAATGAAGGGGAGGAGTAACGGATCCGTACGGTCTCAGAGAGAGGACGCTTGGTGCAAGTCCTTGTCCGTCCGCCGCGAAGTCGCCCTAGAGCATCGAATCGACGGTGAATCCGTTATCTTCAATAGAGTGCTGCGCATATTTGCGTGGAAATTAGGTGGTACCGCGATCGTCTCGTCCTATAACGGACGAGTTTTTTATTTGAAGGAGGAAACATGAAACTCGAGAAAACGTATAATCCCAAGGATTTTGAGAAGAGAATTTACAAGATGTGGGAAGAGAGCGGGGCTTTTCGTGCGAAAGTGAATAAAGATAAGAAACCCTTTACGATCATGATGCCGCCCCCCAATGTCACGGGGAAACTGCACATCGGGCACGCCCTCAATAACACGATTCAGGATATTCTTATCCGCTTCAAACGGATGCAGGGCTATGAAGCACTGTGGATGCCGGGCATGGATCACGCTTCCATCTCCACGGAGGCGAAAGTTGTCGAGAAACTCGCCGCAGAGGGAAGAAGCAAAGCGGATATGACGCGCGAGGAATTTCTCGAAGAAGCGTGGGCATGGACGCATGAATACGGCGGTACCATCAAGACGCAGCTAAAAGAACTCGGCGTATCGTGCGATTGGGAGCGCGAACGTTTTACGCTCGACGAGGGTCTCTCGGAGGCGGTTCTCGAAGAATTCGTGCGTATGTATCGCGACGGACTCATCTACGAGGGCGATCGCATCGTCAACTACTGCGTGCATTGCGGCACGGCGATTAGCGACGCCGAAGTGGAGCACGAGGATACGGAGGGCGCACTCTATCACATCAAATATCCGTATGAGGACGGATCGGGCGCGATCGAAGTAGCGACGACGCGCCCCGAAACGATGCTCGGCGACCTTGCCGTTGCAGTCCACCCCGACGACGAAAGATATGTGGACAAAGTCGGCAAGAATGTCATCCTGCCGCTTGTCGGACGGAAGATCCCCGTGATTGCGGACACCTACGTCGATCCGGAGTACGGAACCGGTGCGGTCAAGATCACCCCGTCGCACGACCCAAACGACTTTGAAGTCGGCAAACGCGCGGGTCTCGGACAATGCATCGCCATCGATCGCAAGGGAAAAATCGCCGAAGGATACGGCGTGTATACCGGGATGGATCGTTTTGACGCGCGCAAAAAAATCATCGAAGATCTCAAGACGGAAGGCGTATTTATTGGGGAAGAAAAACTCGTTCACGCCGTCGGACATTGTGAGCGTTGCGGAACGGTCATCGAGCCGCTCGTATCGCGCGAATGGTTCGTCGCCATGGAAACACTTGCAAAACGCGCCAAAGAAGCCTACACATCAGGCAAAATGACGATTACGCCCGATCGATTCGGGAAAGTCTACATTCACTGGCTCGACACCATCCGCGACTGGTGTATTTCGCGCGAGCTCTATTGGGGACACCGGATCCCGGTCTACACCTGCACGTCTTGTGGTCATGTCGCCTGTGCGAAAGAAATGCCCGATACCTGTGAAGTCTGCGGACATCATGCGTTCGAACAGGATTCGCGCACGCTCGATACATGGTTCTCCTCGGCACTTTGGCCTTTCTCCACGCTCGGTTGGCCGCACAAGACGCCGGAACTCGATTATTTTTATCCGACGAGTGTACTCGTCACGGGTGCGGACATCCTCTTCTTCTGGGTCATTCGCATGGTCTTTTCGGGACTCTATGCGCTCAATGAGATTCCGTTCCACGATGTCTATTTCACGGGCCTCGTAAGGGACAGCGAGGGCCGCAAGATGAGTAAATCGCTCGGCAACGGCGTCGATCCGCTCGAGGTCATCGACAAATACGGCGCGGATGCACTGCGGTTCACCCTCATTACGGGCAATAGCCCCGGCAACGATATGCGTTTCTACTGGGAGCGCGTGGAGTCGAGCCGCAATTTTGCCAACAAACTCTGGAACGCGTCGCGCTTTGTCCTCATGCATCTCGAGAACGGCATCGGCGACTACGACGAGAAAGATCTCAAAGTCGAAGATCAATATATTCTTGGCGCATTCGGCGAAACCTTGAGACAGGCGACGAAGAATCTCGAGAACAAAGAGATCGGACTCGCCGCCGCGGAGATCTACGATTTCATCTGGTCGAAGTATTGCGACTGGTATATCGAGATGGTGAAACCCCGTCTCTATGCCGAGGAAGATACGCCCTCGAAGAATGCCGCAAAAGGCACGCTAAAACGCGTCCTCGAAGGAATCCTTGCGATTCTGCACCCGTTCATGCCGTTTATCACGGAAGAAATCTACGACGTCCTTCGTACGGATGACTCGATGCTCATCCACGCATCGTGGCCCGATGAAGCGGATTTTGTCGCGGATTTGGACGCGAGCCGCGCCGTCGAGAAACTCATCGAGACCGTGACCGAGATCAGAAATCTCCGCGCACAGATGAATGTCGGCGCGAAGAGGAGATCCGATCTCTATATCGTCGCGAATGGTGAAGTGCGCGAGGATTACAAACGCACCGAAGGACTCCTCAAGGCACTCGGCTTTGCCAACGAAGTCCACTATCTTGAAAGTGACCCCGAAGAAAAAGAAATGCTAAGCATTATTTTGAGCGGCGCGAAAATCTATCTGCCGCTTTCCGATCTCGTCGACATCGAGGAGGAAAAGAAACGCCTCGAGAAAGAACGTGAGAAGATGGAGGGAGAGATCAAACGCGCCGAAGGGAAACTCGCGAACAAAGGCTTTGTCGACAAAGCACCCGCACAAGTCGTCGAAGAAGAGCGCAACAAACTCGCTGCCTACAAAGATCAGATCAAGAGCATTGAGGAGAATCTCCAAAAACTCGGATAAAAAACTCGGATCGTAAAAACAGGAAGGGAAGTACCCCTTCCTTTTTCATGCTATACTGGGGAAAAGGAGGCTCTTATGGATTATCGAATTTTACTCATTGCATTTTTCTTGTTGATCCTCGTAAGTATTCAATACACGCTCAATCTCATCCTCAAAGAAGTCCGTGAAATCCGACGCTTCCTGGGACGCGAATCGGAACGATCCGATGCAAAAATGGCGGAACACCGCGCGCGAGACACGACCTCGACATTTGAGAAATAAAGGTCTTGCATTCAATGAAAGACAATCTTCGTTGACTTTCACCCGCCTCTGTGCTAGACTGTTCGTTGTGGGGTTTTCCTGCAAAATTAGATTTAAGGAGTATTATAATGACCAAAGGTATCGTAAAATGGTTCAACGCTGACAAAGGCTACGGCTTTATCTCTACGGAAAATGACGGGGATGTATTTGTACATTACACCGCATTGGAAGACACCGGAGAATACAGAAAGCTTGACGAAGGACAAGAAGTCGAATTCGAAATCGTCGAAGGTGAAAAAGGTCCGCAAGCTGCAAATGTGGTAAAGCTTTCATAAAAAAATAGGACCGGATGGAAAGCCTCTTTGTGAAAGAGGCTTTTTTCATATCGTTTTTTTGTTATGATAAAGGGGAAAAGATAAAAGAATCGCAACGGGAGGGATTATGGCAATCATTTACCGCGGCTTTGACCGCGATCTCAAATTCAGATTTACATTTGCCGAGACGAAAGATCTCGTAGAAGAGGCGCATAAGACGCATGGGACGAGTGCCACGGCGACCGCCGCCCTCGGACGTTTTTTGACGCAGGCCGTCATCATGGCAGAAGAACTCAAGAACCCCTCCGACACGATCACCCTCACGATGGATGGCGGCGGCATCGCGGGAAAACTCATCGCCGTTGCAAACGCAAAGGGTGAGGTCAAGGGGTATATGACGAATCCCAAGGCGGATCTCCCCTCGACCGCAAAGAAAAAACTCGATGTCGGCGGTATCGTCGGGAAGAGCGGCAATCTCACGATCATACGCGACTATGGGCTCAAGGAACCGTACACGGCGGTGAGCCCCATCGTCTCCGGTGAAATTGCGGAAGATTTTGCCTACTATTACGCCATGAGCGAGCAGGTTCCGACCTATCTCGTCTTGGGTGTTTTGGTTGATACGGATCTTAGCGTCAAGTCCGCAGGCGGACTCTTGATCCAGGCGATGCCGGGACTTATGGACAGCGATTTTGACGATCTTGAAGAAGCGGCGTCGAAACTTCCGTCACTATCCCATCTTCTCGCGGATCTTAGTCCGGCGGAAATACTCGATCGGTATTTCGCGAAGATGCGTTTTGAGATTGCGAGCGAAACAAAGGCAAACTACGCCTGCGACTGCTCGGAGGAAAAAGTTCACCGCGCCATCGTAAGCCTCGGGAAAGATGAGATCAAGAGGCTCATCGATGAGAAAGAACCCGTCGAGGTCGTGTGTGAATTTTGCAAGACCAAATATCCCTTTTCCGATGACGATATGAAGAAGATTCTAGAGGAGGCAAAAGCATGATGACACCATCCATTCCGGCAGGATTTATGGAACTGTTGCCGGAAGATCAGATTCGCATGAACACGATGAAGAACATCATTACGAGGACATTTGAAAAATACGGGTTTTTACCGCTCGACACCCCGGTCATAGAAAAGAGCGAAGTGCTCCTCGCAAAAGGCGGCGGCGAGACGGAAAAACAGATTTATCGTTTTACGAAAGGTTCCAATGATTTGTCCTTGCGTTTTGACTTAACCGTGCCGCTCGCGCGCTTCGTCGCGCAACATCAAAATGAACTTTCATTCCCGTTCCGACGCTATCAAATCGGGAAAGTCTATCGCGGAGAACGCGCCCAGAAAGGTCGTTTTCGCGAGTTCTATCAATGCGATATCGATATCATCGGTTCGGAGACGTTGAGTATTTTGAACCACGCTGAAATTCCGGCTGCCATTTCCGAAATTTTCTGCGCCATGGGCCTCAATGAATTTGTGTTTCATGTGAACAACAGAAAGATCTTAAACGGACTGTTCACAAGTCTCGGGGTTGAAGAACCCGCACTCGTCTTACGTGCCGTCGATAAGCTCGACAAGATCGGTCGCGAAGGCGTCGAGAAAGAACTTGCGGAGCTCGGCATGTCGGCGGAGAAACAAGGAGAACTCTTCGACTTTCTCTCGATTGACGGATCCAACGACGAAGTCCTATCGGCACTCGACGCATTTCCGTGCGAAGACGAGATGTATAAACTCGGGATCGAAGAACTCGCCACGGTCCTTGGCGGCATGGCGGCTTTCGGCGTGGCGGAGAAGAACATGAAGATCGATCTCTCCATCGCACGCGGGCTCGATTACTACACGGGCACGGTCTTTGAGACGTTCCTCACGGGTTATGAGAGCATGGGCTCGATCTGCTCGGGCGGTTCGTACGACGATCTTGCGAGCCATTATTCCAAGAAAAAACTTCCGGGCGTCGGCATTTCCATCGGCCTCACGCGTCTCTACACGCAGCTTGAAGAGGCCGGGCTTCTCCGTTTCCCTGTGGAGAATCATCTCGAGGTGCTCGTCATTCCGTTCCCGGCGACGATGGACGCGGGAATCAAACTCGTGCAGTCACTACGCAATGAAGGTGTCATTGCACAGATTTATCTCGAAAGCGGAAAGATGGGCAAGAAATTTACCTATGCGGATAAACTCCAAGCACCCTATGTCGTCGTCGTGGGTGAATCGGAACTCGAAGAGGGAAAATACATGCTGCGCGACATGGCGACGGGGGATCAGACGGCGATGACGCTTGACGAACTCACGGCAAGACTCAAAGATTGACTTTTTGTGATGTCGGTGCTATGATAGCCGTAATTTCATACAGAGCACGATGAAGGGAAGAGTAGATCTTCGGATTTCGGCAACAGAGAGATCGTCATAGCTGAGAGACGATCGGTCGGATGGAGATTGAAAACCGCCCCGGAGTGCATCCGTGATCCTTCACGATACGAAGGAAGAGTATGAATTGGGTGGAACCGCGAGACCTCTCGCCCCATGTGGGGCAAGGGGTCTTTTTTGTTGAAGAAAGGAGATAGGTATGAAAAATGTGCATTTGCCGGATGGCAGCGTCAAAGAAGTAAGTGAGCATACGAGCGTGTATGATTTTGCAGGCTCGATCAGCGCAGGACTCCAAAGAGCGGCAGTGGGAGCAAAACTCGGCAAGAAACTCCTCGGGATGCCGGATGAAATTGACGAGGACGGCGATATCAAGATTCTAAAATTCGAGGACAAGGAAGGAAAGGAAATCTTCTGGCATACTTCTTCCCATGTCATGGCACTCGCGATCAAACGCCTCTGGCCGGAGACGAAATTCGCCATCGGACCCTCGATCGATGCGGGTTTCTATTACGACCTCGATCTCGATCACCGCTTTACCCCTGAGGATCTCGAGCACATCGAAAAGGAAATGAAGAAGATTGTCAAAGAAGGTCTTTCGATGGAAAAACGTATCGTTTCCAAACAAGAAGCGATGGACTTTTTCAAAGACCAACCGTACAAGATCGATCTCATCGAGCACCTGCCGGAAGATGAAACGATCTCGATCTATAAGCTCGGCGATTTTGAGGATCTGTGCCGCGGACCGCATATGGCGGATGTAAAGAAGATCGGCGCGATAAAACTCCTATCCGTCGCGGGCGCGTATTGGCGCGGCGACGAGAAGAACAAGATGCTCCAGAGAATCTACGGCATCACCTTTGAAAAGAAAAAACAATTGGACGAATATCTCGATCGTCTCGAAGAAGCGAAGAAGCGCGACCACAGAAAACTCGGTCAAGAGATGAAACTCTTCTCCATGCACGAGGAGGGACCGGGATTCCCGTTCTTCCATCCGCGCGGCATGGTATTGAGAAACATCCTCGAGTCCTTCTGGCGTGAAGAGCATGAGCGCGAGGGGTATGGCGAAATTCGCACCCCGATCATTTTGAACGAGTCGCTCTGGAGACAATCGGGTCACTGGGATCACTACAAAGAAAATATGTATTTCACGAAGATCGACGGTGAAGACTATGCGATTAAACCCATGAACTGCCCGGGTGCGATCCTCATCTACCGCACGGATCTACACAGCTATCGTGATTTTCCGCTCCGCCTTGCGGAGATGGGTCTTGTCCATCGCCACGAACTCTCGGGGGCACTCCACGGTCTCTTCCGCGTGCGCAGTTTCACGCAGGACGATGCGCATATCTTCTGCCTCCCCGATCAGATCGAGGACGAAGTGTCGGGCGTTATCCGACTCGCCAACCACATCTACGAAGTATTCGGTTTCAAATACAAGATTGAACTCTCGACGAGACCCGATGATTTTATGGGGACGATCGAGGCGTGGGATCTCGCGACGGAGAGCCTCAAGCGCGCGCTCGAAGCCAACGGACTCGAATACGAGATCAACGAAGGCGACGGCGCATTCTACGGGCCCAAGATCGACTACCATCTCGAGGATGCCATCGGCAAAACCTGGCAGTGCGGCACGATTCAGCTCGACTTCCAGATGCCGGAACGCTTTGACATCACGTATGTCGACCGCGACAACGAGAAGAAACGCCCCGTCATGATTCACCGTGCCCTCTTGGGGTCGATGGAACGCTTTATGGGCAGTTTGATCGAGCATTACGCCGGGAAATTCCCGCTCTGGCTTGCACCCTTGCAAGTGAAACTCCTCCCGATCAGCGACAAATACGTGGACTATGCGAAATCCGTCGCCGGGGAGCTCAAAGAACACCGCATTCGCGTGGAAGTCGATGAACGAGAAGAGAAGATCGGCTACAAAGTGCGTGCGGCACAGCTCGAAAAAGTTCCGCTGGCACTCGTCGTCGGCGAAAAAGAAGCCGAAAGCCATACCGTATCCGTCCGCAAACTCGGCGGCGAAGACCTCGGCGTGATGGGCGTCGATGAAATCATCAAGATGATTGAAACCAAAGTAAAGGAGCGTGCCAGAGACTAATGAGCTATCGATTTGAAGAAGCTTTTTACGATCGTGCGATCGAGGCATTACAAAAACTTGTACGTATTAAAAGTGTCGAAGAAAAAAATGACGGACCGCATCCGTTCGGCGAAGGGCCCTATGAAGCCCTCATGTGCATTCTGGGAGAGGCGGAAGCACTGGGATTTGAAACGCACAATCACAAGAACATCTGCGGACATGTGGAATTAAAGGGAGAGAGCGATGACTATATCGGCGTCGTCGGACACATGGACGTTGTTCCCGAGGGCGATCCCGCCGATTGGATCCATCCGCCGTACGGTGCCGAGATCCATGACGGGAAGATGTACGGCAGAGGAACACTCGACGACAAGGGACCGATGGTCGCGTCGCTCTATGCTTTGAAAGCAATCAAGGATTCCGGCATCAAGCTCAAACGCACCGTGCGTCTTATCGCCGGCACGAACGAGGAGACCGGATCTCTAGGCGTGAAGTCTTATTTTGAGACCTTCCCTGCGCCGCATGCAGGCTTCACACCCGACTCGGATTTTCCGTGCATCCACGCCGAGTACGGCATCCTCAAGAACACATTCTCCGCGCCGATCCACGAGGACATCTTGGAACTCTCGGGCGGCAGTGCACACAATATGGTCGCCGACCGCGCGAAGATTCGCCTGCGTGCGGACGAGAAGCTTGCAAACTCTCTTTCCGAAATCGCCGACGCAATTGAGAAACCGGAGATCGTGAAGATCCGACATGACTATGCGGACGGCATGTTTGAACTCAGCGTGATCGGAAAATCCGCACACGGTTCGATTCCATCCACGGGCGAAAATGCCATCGACTACATGATGGATATTCTAAGCCGCACGGACGAAGAAAAATTCGACTTTGCACGCGATTATATGCGCCTCTTCGGCTATTGCCACGACGGAGAAAAGATGGGCATTCGTCTGCATGACGAAGAGAGCGGCACACTACGACTGAACAAAGGGGTACTCACCCTCAAAGATCACGTTGCAAAGCTCATCGTCAATATCCGCTATCCCGTCACCTTTACCGCAAAAGAGCCCATCGAGGGGATGAAAAAGGCAAGCAAGGACACCGTCTGGGAAATGAGTGCGGAGTATTCCGATGCAGAACCGCTCTTTTTCCCGGTCGACCATCCGCTGGTCGCAACGCTCACCGAAGTCTATCGCAAGAATACGGGCGACGACAAAACCGCGCCCATCGAGACAGCGGGCGGCACGTATGCGCGCGAGACATCGAATATCATCGCTTTCGGTCCCGGATTCCCGGGGGATGAAGAAGTCATTCACAAACCGAACGAATGGATCGCCGTCGATCATTTCAAGAAACTCATCGACATCTATTACGATGCGATTCTCGAACTCGCCAAGAAATAGTTGACAAACATCGATTCGTTCGATATACTTTCTAACGTATCAAGCAGAAACATCCGTTTCTCACCTTGCGAGCATGCTTTCAAGGTACCAAGTGAGTTCTTTTTGGTAGCGGATGTGTTATGCATCCGCTATTTTAATTCCCGGAGGTGTGTAGAATCAAAGGTCATATGATCAACGAAGAAATCAGAGACAGAGAAGTACGTCTTATCGATGAGAACGGAGAACAGCTCGGCGTGGTTGCAACAAGCCGCGCACTGGATCTCGCAATCGAGCGCAGACTCGATCTCGTCAATGTCGCGCCCAACGCCAGACCGGCGGTGTGCCGCATTATGGACTACGGCAAGTATCGCTATGAACTCGCAAAGAGGGAGAAAGAAGCGCGTAAGAATCAGAAAGTCATCAATGTCAAAGAGGTGCGCATGACACCGTCGATCGACACCAATGATCTTCGTACGAAAGCAAGACGTGCACGCGATTTTCTCGGAAATGGCGACCGCGTCAAGGTGAGCGTCCGTTTTCGCGGCAGAGAGCTGGGACACAAGGAGAACGGCAAGAAAGTCCTTGACGACTTTGTTGAATTGATCCAAGATGTCGGGCAGATCGACAAGAAGCCCGTCATGGAGGGAAGAAGCATGGTCATGTTTCTGGCACCTCTTTCAGAGAAAGATAAGGAAAAACTGCAAGCGCAGGAGAAGGAAACTAAGGAGGAATAATGGCTAAAATGAAGACGCACAGAGCGTCCGCTAAGAGATTTAAGAGAACCGGCACCGGTCTTTTGAGAAGATTCAAGGCATATAAGGGTCACCTTACGGGCAAGAAGAGCCCCAAGAGAGTACGTAACCTTCGCAAAGGTTCACTCGTTTCCGCCGGCGACATGAGACGCATCGATAAGATGATCCCCTAAGGTGAAAGGAGCACAGTAAATGGCAAGAGTAAAAAGAGGCGTCAACGCAAAAAAAAGACATAAGAAAATTCTAAAGCTCGCCAAGGGCTATTACGGCGCAAAATCGAAACTTTTCCGCACCGCCAATCAGGCTGTCACGAAATCCCTTACGTACGCATTCATCGGACGTAAACAACGCAAGAGAGATTTCCGCAAGCTCTGGATCGCACGTATCAACGCTGCAACCCGCGCACACGGCATGAGCTATTCCAAGTTCATGGGCGGACTCAAGAAAGCGAACATCAATCTTAATAGAAAGGTTCTATCCGAGCTTGCCATCCACAATCCGGATGATTTTGCAAAACTCGTAGAAACCGCGAAAAACGCATAAAGATTTTCCTCATATCTTCGGATATGGGGATTTTTTTTATTTCGCGGCGTGGATGACAAAAGAATGACCTTGCCATAAAGCCGTTTACTCAAGTATACTGACATTAAAGAAACAACTTCGGATAGGATAGAAAGAGGAGGATTGTCGTGAAAAAATTGTGGCATATACTTATTTTCTTAGGGTTCTTTATCTTTTTGCCAAAAACAGCGTGTGCAGAAGATGAGTTACAACTTCCGCCTTTTCCAATCAAGGTTTGTGAGTTTGAACATTTGAATGCGACAAAGAGTTATCGCATTGAATTTCAAACCACGAACACGAGTGAAGAAAAGACGAAATATGTCAAAGCGACTCGTTTTTTTAATTACTATCCGAAAGGGAAAGAACTGAAGAGTACGGTTTTTAACAGAAAGGGTCTAATTGTAACGAATACGATATTTCTTCGCATTCACCAAGGTAATATCGTACTCAACCCGGACGATGTACTGGTGTTTCATCATCAAGGGTATTTCAAGCTCAAACTTACTTTCGTGGGAAGCGAAGAGGATGGGAATGATAGAGTTTGGAATTTCCACTGCGATATCCTAGATAAAAACGGTAAGGTGATTGAGAATCCTGTTGCCTTTGCCGAAGTGCGTGCAAAGAAAGAAATTGAATCGCTGGATCATCTTCCTAAGAAGTACAAAGATGCTTTTCTCGCCGAGTTAGCGACAAAACACGACTACATGGACATCTACGCCGTACTGGAAAAGGCAATCAAACGAAACGCGGCAACCCCTGAAAAACTTGAATTGTTCGACTTGGTAGAAGAAAAACGAGCACGCTTGACGGAGGATGAGATCGCGGAGTTTGAGAAAGCGGTGGAACTCTGCCAAAACTCGGAACAAGAAAGAACCATAAGAGAGGATATTCTACGTGCTGCCGATGCAACGGTTCCAAATCTCAATTGCACAATCGCAGTACCCCGAACCGGCGAGAGTCTGCCAAGAGAAGTGACGTTTACGCCCGCAGTGACGGCAAGCATGAAGCTCTCGTGGACGTTCAATGGAGAATCATATAGGGGAACAGCGCAAGAAAACACGGTGTATACGGCACATTGCGCGTTTACGCTTGCGGACGGCAAGCGATTGATTCCCTGGAAAAGCAAGGTCACAATCAATGATTCTGCCGAAGTGCAGGAACTCTTGGAGGAAAACGGCAAGTACACGATCGCATATACCTTCCCTGCGACAGAACCTCTCGTCCAGACGTACGAGATTACATGGGATGGGAACGGCGGAACCGGCACGATGACTCCGACCCCGGTGACCAACGGGAAACTCAGATTGCCGAAATGTTCGTTTACACCGCCGACGGGGCAACAATTTGATGCTTGGCTGGTGAATGGAACGCAACATTCTTCCGGTGAAGAAATCGAGATTACGAACAATGTGACGATTGTTGCACAGTGGAAGGCAATTCCGCCCTCTTCCGAGTCGCGTTCGCCGCGCGCTTCCGATCGGCACGTCCCCGAAGAGAGTACCGTGCGCCTTCATGCACGCGACGGATCAGGTGCGTATGTCGACGGATCGGCACGCGCTCTTGGGAACGCACGCGAACTCGTTGTCGTGAAGAAAGATCGTACCAAATGGGAGTTGTCTCTACGCGACGCCTCCGGACGTGAAGTTTATTCCAATGCGCTCATGCTCGTGACGGTACCTGTGGAATCGATCGGAAGAGAGAATCTTCGCTTGCTCGTGGACGGCGTCTACACGAGCTTCTCTGTTTCCGAGGACGGCAAGAGCATCACATTCCCCGCATATTTTACGAAAGACGGGCAACGCCCTGCGGAGGATCTCCTCTTTGAGGCGCATGGCATCGAAGTACGCGGCAAGCACACGACGCTTCCCGGAGAGGATTATCGTTTTATTGTTGAGGAGAAGAGTGCGCGGAAGTTTGAGGTGAAGCTTCTAAATGCACAGGGAAAGGAGATGCACACGACGGGTCCGGTATGGATTTCGTTCCCGGCACCCGAGGGAGATTTCTCTTGCCTCACGGTGAAATGCGATGGACGCGAAACGACTTTCGAGATCGTAAACGGTCGCGTGCGTGTTGCGACGATCATCTGAAAAAGAGGCGGGTTTTTTCCGCCTTTTTTCTATGCTGCATTGACAAGATACGTTATAATGATTCGAAAGGAGGGGAGAGAATGCTTCTCAGAAAAATGCGCAAGAGAAAATTTTTGCAGAATCCGCCTAAGATACTCGCGGCGGCTTTTTTTGCTATGATTCTTCTGGGATCGTTTCTCTTGGTGTTGCCGTTCAGTTCGATGCACGGCGTGTCCTATATCGACGCGCTCTTCACCGCGACGAGTGCGGTCTGCGTGACGGGACTGACGACGGTGACGACGGCGACGACGTGGACGCCGATCGGGAAGGGCATCATTCTCGCGCTCATTCAGATCGGCGGCTGGGGCGTTATGACGATGGCGACGATGATTACCATGTTCTTGGGGCATCACATCGGTCTTTCTTCACGCCGAATTCTGCAGTCTACATTCAACGAGCCTGCGCTCAAAGGCATGGTGCGGATGCTCCGCTATATTCTTTTCAGTTCACTTTTGATCGAGGGCATCGGCGCTTTTCTTCTCTCGTGGGTTTTGATTCCGCAATACGGGATCGAGCGCGGGATTGCGTATTCGATCTTTCACTCGATCAGCTCGTATTGCAATGCGGGCTTCGATCTCTTTGGAGATTCCCTCTATCCGTTTCGCGACAATCCGTGGGTTCTTCTCGTGATCAGCATGCTCATCATCCTCGGCGGGATCGGTTTTTCCGTCTATTATGCCGTCAGAATGCGGATCACAAAGAAAAAGCGTCTGACGCTGCATGCCAAGCTCGTGCTTCTCGTCACCGGTTCGCTGCTTCTTATTGGAACGGTGCTTTTCTATTTTCTGGAACGTAGCAATCCCATGACGCTCGGCAGCATGTCGACAGGAGGGAAATGGCTCAACGCGTTTTTCCAATCGGTCACGACGAGAACGGCGGGATATTACGCGATAAGACAGAGTGCACTGCGCGAGACAAGCGCCCTCGTGTCAATGCTTCTTATGTTCATCGGCGGTTCTCCCGCGAGCACGGCGGGCGGAATCAAGACGACGACTTTTGTCCTGCTCGTGATGACGATGTGGTCGGAACTCCGCGGCAGGGCGGATGTCAATATTTTCCGCAGGCGTATTTCGACGCCTTTGATTCGGCAGGCGCTCTCGATTATCATCATTGCGCTGATCTGGATCTTTTTTGCGACGTTCCTCTTGATGATCCTCTATCAAGCGGACAGCATCATGGCGTTTTTTGAAGTATTCTCCGCGTTCGGAACGGTGGGATTGACGAGAGGGCTGACCGAAAAACTGGAGATCTTCGGCAAATGTCTCATCATTCTCACGATGTATCTCGGCAGGATCGGACCGCTTACGATGGGGTATGCCTTTGCGAAGAAAAAACAAAGCCCTCCCTATCGGGAAGTGGAAGAACAGATTTTGATCGGTTAAGGGGGTCACGATGAAAGGGAAACAATTTTTGGTCATCGGTCTGGGTCGTTTCGGCTCGGCACTGGCAAAAGAACTCTATGAGATGGGACACGAAGTGCTCGGCGTGGATGAAGACGAAGAGAATGTTAAGCTCATGGATGAATTTCTCACGCATGGCATCGTAGGCAATGTCACGAACGAAAGCTTCTTCAGTTCCATCGGCGTGCAGAATTTTGACGCGGCGATCATCGCGATCGGCTCGGACTACGAGGCGAGCATCATGGCAGTTTCGCAGGCCAAAGAATACAAAGTCAAACGCGTCATTGCAAAGGCGCGCGATATCAATCACATGAAAGTCCTCTATCGACTCGGCGCGGACAAAGTTGTGATTCCGGAGCGTGAGATGGGGAAACGTCTTGCACACAGTCTCTCGTTCTCCGGGAATATCATCGAGACGGTGGAACTTTCGGACGACTTTTCGATCGTCGAGATCAATGCGCGTCCCGAGTGGTGGAACAAGACGCTCGCGGATGCCCATATTCGCAGTGAGGCGAATGTCACGGTTCTCGCCGTTCGACGCGGCGACACGGTCGAAGTGAACCCGAGTGCATCCTACGAAATTCGACGAGACGATCACCTCTTTGTCCTCGGCGGAACAGACGATGTGCGAAGACTCGAGCAAAATGTGTAGGCTCACGTCGACGAAGAGCGAGACGGTGAAGAGCATCGTGAAGCTCCGAAAAAAAAGTGAACGCGATCGGGCGGGACTTTTTGTCGTCGAGGGATACAAATTGGTCGAAGAGGCGATAAGCCTCGGGATCACAAGAGCGATCTACGCCGTGGAACCGTATCCGAATGCGACGCTCGTTACGCCCGAGGTCATGAAAAAACTTTCTTCGCTTACGACACCGCCCGGCATACTTGCCGTGGTCGAGAAGCAAAAGGAGCATTTGACGGATCGCATCCTCGTGGTGGAGAATCTCTCCGACCCCGGGAATCTCGGTACGATCCTGCGTACTGCGGAAGCATTCGGCTTTTCTGTGGGACTTCTCGGCGATACCGTCGATCCCTATCATCCCAAAGTCGTCCAGGCGACGATGGGGTCGATCTACCGCACGCCGTTTGCGCACATGGATGGAAAGATGCTCTTTGATCTACGCAAACGTATGGTTGTCTACGCGAGCCTATTGGACCGCGACGCAGTCGCCTATGATTCGTTTCCCTATCCGAAGAAACTCGCCATCCTCATCGGCTCGGAGTCGCATGGACTCCGAGAAGAGACCGTGAAAATGGCGACACGGACGCTCTATATTCCCATGGAGGGGAGCGTTGAGAGTCTCAACGCCGGCGTGGCAGCGGCGATTTTTATGCAGCAAGCAAAGCGATGACGGAAACATCGCTTTTTTGATTCGAGAAACGCATGAAAATTTGGTATACTGTTTATTTAGGAGGGATGTGCTTTGAAAGAGGAATTACTGAGAATCAAAGAAGAAGCCGTTATGAAAATCGCGCAGACGGAGGATCTTGATACGCTCGAAAATTTGCGCGTGGAATACATGGGCAAAAAAGGTGCTCTGACGCAGATTTTGCGCGGCATGGGGAAACTTTCCGCGGAGGAAAGACCCGTGATGGGCGAATTTGCGAACGATGTCAAACGCATTATTTCGGATGCGCTCGATAAGCGCAACGAGGAACTGATGAGTGCCAAGGAGTCGGAACAGATCCGCGAGGAAACGATCGATATTACCGAAGAGAGACCCAAGAGACTCGAGGCACATCGCCACCCGCTCATGCAAGTCATGGAAGAACTCGAGAATCTCTTTGTTTCGATGGGGTTTTCGATTGTCGAGGGACCCGAGATCGAGACGGTCACCAACAATTTCGATATGCTCAATTCGCCGAAAAATCACCCGACGAGAGATCTTACGGACACCTTTTACATTGATCAAGAGCATCTATTACGCACGCATACTTCGCCTGTGCAGATTCGCACGATGCTGACGGAGAAACCGCCCATTCGCATCATCAGCGCAGGTAGAACGTTCCGTTTTGACGACGTCGATGACACGCATTCACCGATGTTTCACCAGATGGAGGGCCTTGTGGTCGACAAACATGTTACGATGGCAAATCTCATGCACACACTCGATACGTTCATCCACGAATTTTTCGGTTCCGAGATGAAGACACGCTATCGTCCGCATTATTTCCCGTTCACCGAGCCGAGCTGTGAAGTGGACGTCAGCTGCTTCCACTGCCACGGAGCGGGTTGCGAAGTTTGCCACGATACGGGTTGGTCGATGGAACTACTCGGTTGCGGCATGGTGCATCCCAATGTCTTGCGCAATTGCGGCATCGATCCGACCGTCTACTCGGGTTTTGCGTTCGGTATGGGCGTGGATCGTATTGCCATGGTCAAATACGGCATCGACAATATTCGCCTCATCTTTGACAACGATGCACGTTTCTTGAGCCAATTTTAGGAGGTCGTCATGGATTTTTCACTTAATTGGATGAAAGAATATCTCGACATTGACGAAAGTGATCTGGAGATTGCCGACAAACTTTCTCTTTCGGGTTCGCATGTTGAATCGATTACGAATTTGGGAGCGAAATTAAGGAATATCGTCGTCGGACATATCAAAAACATCGAAGCACATCCGCATGCCGATCGACTCGTCGTCTGCGATGTTGACGCCGGGAAAGAACAACTCGTGATTGTAACGGGTGCAAAGAACATGAAGATGGGCGACTATGTGCCCGTGGCACTCGACGGCGCGGTTCTCGGTGACGGTACCGAGATTCACACGACCGATTTTCGCGGCGTGACGAGCCAAGGCATGTTCTGCTCGTATCAAGAACTCGGATTTGGCGATTCCGTTATTCCCAAGGAATATCGCGACGGTCTACTCATTTTCCCGGAACCCGTCGAACCCGGCACGCCGATCCAAGAAGCACTTTCTCTGGATCGCGGTATTTTGGAACTGGAAATCACACCCAATCGTCCGGATTGCCTCTCCGTCATCGGAATGACGCGCGAGGTACAGGCGACTTTTCAGAAACGCATGACCTTGCCGTCGACGGATGTCAATGAATCCTCGCGCGAGATTGCCGAGTTTTTCAACGAGGTGCGCATCGAAACGGATCACTGTCTGCGTTATGTTGCCCGTGTCATCTACGATGTCAAAGTCGGAGAATCTCCGATTTGGATGCAACAAAGACTCATGCAGAGCGGCATGCGTCCCATCAACAATGTGGTCGATATTACGAACTATGTCATGTTGGAGCTTGGACAACCGCTCCACGCATTTGATCTTGAGACGATTCGTCCGTTCATTCTCGTTCGCGACGCCAATAAGACGGCAACTATGCAGACGCTCGACGGGACGGAAAGAAAACTCGAACCGAGCGATGTTCTCATTACCGACGGCGAACGCCCGCTCGCCCTTGCGGGGGTCATGGGCGGTCTCGACAGTGAAGTCGAGCCGCAGACCACGACGATTCTTTTGGAATCGGCTTCGTTTGACAAGGACTATGTAAGACGGACGTCGAAGAGATTGGGACTTCGCAGTGAGGCTTCGACGCGTTTTGAAAAAGGACTTTCTCCCGAGATGTGCCGCATTGTATCCGATCGCGCAGCCGCACTCATGGAGGAACTCGGTGTCGGGAAAATTGCACGTGGCGTGATCGACGTCTATCCGAATCCGGAAGAAGAGAGGATTGTGACTGCCGACCCTGATCGCATCAATGCGCTCCTCGGACTTTCGCTTGATCCGCACAGTATGCGCGAGTATCTCGAATATTTGGATCTCTTTGTGGAAACAAAAATGGATGGTCTGATGGTTCATGTTCCGAGTTTCCGCGGAGATCTCGAGATGGAGGCGGACATTGCAGAAGAAATCGGGCGTCTCTACGGATTCCACAACATTCCGACGAAACCGCTCCAAGGCGACCTCCTGGTCGGCAAAAAGACCGACGCAAGACGCCTTTCGGATCGCGTACGTCAGGAAATGCTCAAATTAAACTATCTTGAGGGACTTTCTTACAGTTTTATCAGTCCCAAAACGTACGATCGTCTGGCACTGCATCCGAAAGATTCGGCAAGAAACTCCGTGCGCATCTTAAATCCGCTCGGAGATGATTTTAGCGTCATGCGCACGACGCTTATCGGCAATATGCTGGAGTCCATGCGAAAAAATCAAGCCTATAAAGTCGATGCGGTGAAGCTCTATGAACTTGGCAATGTCTTTTTCCCGAGAGAAGGGGATGAACCGGTGGAAAACCGTCGCCTTGCACTCGGCGCGTATGGAGAAGACAGCGACTTTTTTGCTATGAAATCCGATCTCGAGGCACTTTTTGATGCGCTCGGCGTCCCGGAAAGACGTTACGAACGCCTCATTCATCCGAGCTTTCACACGGGAAGAAGTGCGCGCATCTATGTAGGTGAATCCGAAATTGGTGTACTCGGCGAAGCGTCTTACGATGTCTCCAGAGCCTACAATCTGAAAAAACGCACCATGATTGCAGAAGTTCGCATGGAAGAACTCCTTGTCCTTTCACGCGAATGGAAAAAATATGAACCCATTTCACGATTCCCGATGATGGAACGTGATATCGCACTCGTCGTGGAACGCACCATGACCCACGGAGAAATCGCGGACGTGATCCGTAAAGTGGCGGGAGAAAATCTTGAGAGCGTACACCTATTTGACGTCTTTACGGGAGGTCATCTATCCCCTGAGGCGAAAAGCATGGCATACCACCTTGTCTTCCGCAGAAAAGATCGCACCCTTACGGATGAAGAGGTCGACGAGGCGATGCAATCCATTCTCGATGCTCTTCGGGAGATCGGCGCGGAACTTAGAAAGTAGGAAACGATGGAGCAAGAAAACAAAGTTGAAGTCATGATCGGCGGAATGCGCTTCACGCTTGTCGGTTCCAAGAGCGCGGAGTATTCCAGACGCGTTGCCACCTATGTGGATGAAGAAATCAACTCGCTCAGGAAAAATAATCGCAAACTCAATCTTACGATGTGCACCACTTTGGCTGCCGTGAATATTGCCAACGAAATCTTCGAACTCAAGGACAGACTTTTGGAGATTGAAGACGAATCCAAAGAGGCGATGGCGAATTACAAGCCTACGCTCAAACGCATGGAGGAACTTGAGGAGCAGAACGCGAAATTATCCGAAGACATCGATCGTCTCAAGGACGACCTCGTCGGTTCACTCAATACCATCGGAGATATGAACAAAGGGTTTTCGGGCGTTCAGGAAGAAAACGTCAAGATGAAGGACGAAATTCTGAAACGCGATGACAAAATCAGCGAGATTACTGCCAATCTCAAGTCTCTTCAGGAAGAACTCATCCATATGGAGAGAGATCTTCGCGCCTACGAATCTCGCAAGCAAGGTAAAAAGGGATAATGGAGATCCTCGCACCGGCAGGTCATATGGAGATGGCACTGGCGGCGATCATGGCGGGAGCGGATGCACTGTATCTCGCCGGTCCACGCTACGGTGCGCGTGCCTATGCCGAAAATTTTACCGTAGAGGAGCTTGAGCATCTCATTCTCTACGCCCATCGCAAGGGCGTGAAAATCTATGTTACCGTCAATACAATCATCAAAGAGAAGGAGCTTTCCGGCGCCCTTCTCTTTGCGTGTAAAATGGGCGAAATCGGCGTCGATGCCATCATTGTGCAGGATTATGGCTTGATGCGTCTTATGCGAGCATTTGCGCCCGAAGTGCCAATCCATGTCAGCACGCAAGCAAGTATTGTAAACGGCATGGGAGCCAAATGGGCGGAAGATGCCGGCTATGCACGCGTCGTGCTCGCGCGTGAACTCTCACTTGAAGAAGTTGCATCCATTCACGAACGGACGAACATCGAACTCGAAGTCTTTGCCCACGGATCGCTCTGTGTGTCCGTCTCCGGTCACTGTCTCATGTCGAGTGCCGTCGGCGGGCGAAGTGCGAATCGAGGACGCTGTGCGGGTCCGTGTCGTAAGGTCTATACGCTGATGGAACAGGACGGGCATGTCGTCCATACAGGATCCGTACTGGATATCAACGATCTTTCGACGATCGACGACATTCACGAGCTGGAACGCGCGGGTGTCCATTCGATGAAGATTGAAGGACGCATGAAACGCCCGGAGTACGTCTATGAGGCGGTGCGTGCCTATCGGGCACGTCTTGAAGGAAAGACACGCGTGGACCAACTCGACAAAGTCAGTCGTCGCGGTTTCACGAAGGGCTTTCTCTTTCACGCATTCGGAGAAGACTTTCACAATGAGAAAAAACCAGATATCGTCGGCATTGCCGAGCGGGAAGGGGAGATTACATTCACAAAGCGCGTCGAGCCGGGCGATGTCTTGGAACTTGTAAGCACGCGCGATCGCAAGTATCCTTTCACGATCGAACGCGGATACAAAGCGGGAGACAAACTGCGCGATCGGCGCTTTCACGATCTTCGAACGGGTGAAGTGGTGCGTGCCTTTGCGGCGTCCACACGCGTGACCCCCGAAGTTCTCTATGATCCGAGAGACGTACGCATGCGTTTTGTTGCTCGTATCGGAGCGCGAGCAACGCTCGATCTCTACATCGAAGACAAGATTTATTCCGTTGAGAGCGAGGTCGTCTGCGAACGCGCCGAACGCGCTGTGATGACGAAACAACGTGTGCGCGAGCAACTTGCCAAAGTGGGGGAAGCTTATACTTTTGTCGCGGCGGAGATCACCGTGGACGAAGGTGCATACTTGCCGGTAAAAATCGTAAATCGGATGCGCAGGCAAGCACTTGCGGCATACGAACGCGATTTGATCGGCGGGCGAAGCCTTCCGGAAATTCCGTGCGCGGCTCCGACGTATGAAAAAGAACACGGCGGGACGAGCGTACACTACCGTGATGTGGAGTCCATGGGCACTTACAAAGCCGATGCATACTATCTCACGGATCCGGAGGGGATCGACCATAAAAATCTTACGGAACCGGTCTATTATGCACCGGGTTTCATTTTTGAAGGGAAGATGGAAGAAGTGCGAGCGAAGATCGAACGGTATCGCACGCAGCTTGCGGGTTTGGTCGCGGACGATGTGGGTCTTGTTGCACTTGCGCGAGAGCTTCACATGCCCTATATTGCGGGAGCCGGACTTCGCATTGCGAATCACGCGGCGGCGGATACCTTCTCCGATGCCGTGCGTATCATTCCGTCTCAGGAACTCACGCGCGAAGAGTTGGCGGCTCTCGATCGTCACACCGTGATCCCGATTGAGGTCTACAGTTACGGCAGACTGCCGCTTATGCGCATGCGTTATTGCCCGTATACCATCGTGAAACATTGTGTCGATACGCGTGGGTGCAAAAGTTGCCGATATCGACGGGGATATATCAAAGACGCCCACGGGATGCGCATGCTTTATCTTGCAGATCCCGGAGATTATAGAATCTATTCGGAACTCATGGACATCCGTTCGGAGATTCCGTATCGAAAACTCATTGATCTCTCTTGTGAGACGGATGCGTCCGTGAGAGACAATATAACGTACCGAGGAGAACTGGACCGGGGGATAGAATAGAGGACGATATGAACGAACGTGTACAAAAAATCCTTGAATTTTCAAAAATTGTGGATAAGCTCAAGTCGTTTGCGGTGAGTGCATCCGGCAGGAAACGACTCGACGAAATGGAAATTTCGACGCGAGCGGATCGTTGCGAAGCCGCACTCGCCGGTACGGCGGCGGCAAAAGACGCGATCGAGCGACTGGGAAATCCGCCACTACATCATATCTTCGAGACGGCACCGCTTATGACGTTTGCGGAGAAGGGCGGCGTTTTGGATCCGGAGGATCTGTTAAACGTCGCGGATTTTGCACGTTCGTCAGCAGACATGCATGCCTACGGCGAAGAGACGGATCCGATTCTTCGCGACGATACATCGCGACTTCCCGTCCTTGGCACTTTGGTCAATGCGATTGAACGCGCCATCCTATCTCCGACGGAAATTGCGGACGACGCCAGTCCCGAGCTATTTAGAATACGGAGAGAAAAGGCGAATAAGGAGCGCGAAGTCCGCACCAAACTTGATGATATTGTGCGCAGGGACGGGACTTTACTCACGGACGCGTTCGTGACGATCCGAGAGGATCGCTATGTTCTTCCCGTCCGCGCGGAATATAAAAACCGATTTCCCGGCATTGTACACGACAGTTCGTCGAGCGGGCAAACGGCATTTATCGAACCCCTTGCCGTCGTGCGCATCAACAACGAGATTAGGGATCTTATGATTCGGGAGGGCGAGGAAATTCGTCGCATCTTGAGGAATCTGACGGAAAAAGTATTCGGACATGCGGACGAACTCGAGATGGCGAGCGAGATCTTGACTCATCTCGACGTACTCTTTGCCAAGGCGAAACTCGCGCTCGAGATGCGCGCAAACAAACCGCATCTCACCGCGGATGAGCATTTTGAACTCATTGGAGCCAGGCATCCGATGATTGACCCCGATGTCGTCGTGCCGATTACGATCGGTTTGGATGAGGACACGCATTCTCTTGTCATCACGGGCCCCAACACGGGCGGCAAGACCGTGACTTTGAAGACCGTGGGACTCCTTCATCTCATGGCGCAGGCGGGGCTTTTTATCCCCGCAGATGAGGAATCGACGGTGCGCATTTTCCGTGAAATCTATGCCGATATCGGCGATGAGCAGTCAATTGAACAATCCCTCTCGACGTTTTCGGGACATATGAAGAACATCGTCTCGATCCTCGATGTCGCCGAGAGGAGCGATCTCGTCCTCTTGGACGAACTCGGACAGGGCACGGATCCCACGGAGGGTGCGGCTCTTGCAATGGCGATTCTCGAGCATTTGAGAGAAGAAAAAGTATCCGTCCTCGCGACGACGCATTATAGCGAATTAAAAACGTACGCCCTCACGACACAAGGCGTGCGCAATGCTTCGGTGGAATTTGATGTCAAGACCCTGAGACCGACGTATCGCGTCCTCATCGACACGCCCGGAAAATCCAACGCATTTGCCATTTCCGAGCGGCTCGGGCTTTCGCACAAACTCATTGAACGCGCAGAAGGGATGATCGGAGAAGAGGAACGCAAGAAACTCGAGCTTTTCAGTCATCTCGAAGAAGAGCGTGCGGAACTCGAACAGACACAAGCACTCGCCAAGAAACATGCCCGTGAGATCGAACGCCTTCGCAATGAACTGGAGATCGAACGGGAGAAAAATGAACGCACGCGCGAGAGAATCCTCGAAAAAGCGCGCGAAGAAGCGGAGAACATCGTGCGGGAGACGCAAGAGGAATCCAAAGAACTTATCCGCGAATTGAAATCACTTGACCGATTGGATCAAAAATCGCGCGCACGCAAGATGCAACAGATTATGGAACGACTGCGAGAAAAGGAGAGGCGTTTTGCAAAAGATGAACCGCTCTTGGAACATGTCGATCAAGGGACATGGGAACCGAAAATCGGTGATTCCGTCGAGATTGTCTCGATGGGAGAACGCGGGACGCTTGCAAGTCTCCCGGACAGTAAAGGCAAAGTCACCGTCGCAGTCGGAATCTTGAAATTTCAGACGGATCTTGAAACTCTGCGTCCCGTCGATGCACCGGACGAGGTGAAGAACGAGAGTACGATCCGTCATGTTTTGAAAGGCAAAGCCGCTTCGTCCGTCTCCTCGAAGATCGATCTTCGAGGCAAGACCATTGAAGAGGCGATCCTCGATCTCGATAAATATATCGACGACTGCATTCTCTTCGGCATGAACGAAGCCACCGTGATTCACGGCAAAGGCACGGGCATGCTCAAGAAGGGACTGCGTGAGTATATGAAGAAACACCCGCACATTGCTTCCATGCGTGATGGAGCATTGAACGAAGGAGCGGACGGCGTGACCATCGTCCGTTTCAGATAGGAGGAAAGATGAATTATTTTGAAGATCGCGTAATTGACCTCTTGGACGCCGCCATTCCCGAACTGGAACGCGACGTCATCCAATCGTCCATCGAAATTCCGCCGGATGTGAAACTCGGACATTTTGCTTTTCCGTGTTTCAAACTTGCGAAGATCTATCGCAATGCACCGAATAAAATTGCGCCCGAACTGAAAGAAAAGATCGGCGAAGTTGACTTCCTCGAGCGCGTGGAAGCCGTCGGTCCGTATCTCAATTTCTTCATCTCGAAGCCCGCTATCGCGGAGTATGTCCTCACAAGGATTCTCGATGAAAAGGACCGCTACGGCTCGAGCAATATGGGGAAAGGCAAGAAAGTACTCGTCGAATTTTCCTCGACGAATATTGCAAAACCGTTCCACATCGGGCACATCCGCTCCACGGTCATCGGCAATGTCCTTCGGAATATCTATCGTTTCCTCGGCTTCGATACGGTTGCCATCAATCACCTCGGAGACTACGGCACACAGTTCGGCATGGCGATCGCCGCATATAAACGTTGGGGCGATGAAGAGACGATTGCAAAAGATCCGATTCGCGAGATCTTAAAACTCTATGTACGTTTTAACGAAGAAGCGGAAAAAGACCCCGCCCTCCAAGATGAAGCGCGCGAGTATTTCAGAAAATTGGAATCCGGAGATGAAGAGGCGGTTGCAATCTGGCAATGGATCCGAAAGATCAGTCTTGAGGAATTTATGCGCGTGTACGATCTCTTGGGCATCTCCTTCGACTCCTATGCCGGGGAGTCTTTCTACTCCGACAAGATGGGAGAGGTCATCGATCTCTTAAACGAGAAGCATCTCCTCGTCGAGAGCGAGGGTGCGCTCGTCGTCGATCTCTCCGAAGATCACATGCCGCCCGCAATTGTCCAAAAGGCGGATGGCGGCACGATCTACCTCACTCGCGATCTTGCCGCTGCCATCTATCGCAAACGCCACTATGATTTTGACAAGAATCTCTATGTCGTGGCTTCGCAACAGAATCTCCATTTTCGCCAACTCTTCCGCGTGCTCGAGCTTATGGGCTTCGACTGGGCAAAAGACTGTGAGCATATCGCATTCGGCATGATTTCGATGGAAGACGGCGCAATGAGTACGCGCAAGGGTCGCGTTATTTTCCTCGAAGACGTCTTAAATCAATCCATCGAGAAGACGAAGAAGATCATCGAAGAGCGCAATCCGGATCTCGCCAACAAGGACGAGGTCGCGAAACAGGTCGGCATTGGCGCGATTGTCTTTCAAGAGCTCTTTAACAATCGCATCAAGGACTATACTTTTGTCTGGGATAAGACTTTGAACTTCGAGGGCGAAACGGGTCCCTATGTGCAGTACACGTATGCACGTGCATCGAGCATTATGGCATCGGAAGAACTTGCGGATTTCGATCCGTCTCTCCTTACGGACGACGCCGAGGCGGAACTCCTCATGGAACTCTACGGATTCCCGAAGGCAATCGTCGATGCGATGGAAAAGAACGAGCCGTTCTATATCACGCGTCAAGTCGTCGAGATTGCGAAGAAATTCAACCGTTTCTACGTCAATTGTCCGATTCGCAGTGCCGAGAGCGAAACCAAAAAAGTGCGCCTTGCCCTCACGGAGGCGACCCGTACGGTCATTCGCACGGGACTTTCCATCCTCGGCATTGAAGCCCCCGAGAGAATGTAGGGGAGAATGCGATGGATGTACTGAAAGATCTCAATATCGTCTTAAACGAAACCGGGAAGAGATTATCGGATCGCTTCTCACTCATTCCGAAACTGTTCCTCGTGTTTCTCATCGTTAATCTCGCGTACAGTGCGGTGAACATGCTCTTATTGCGTCTTGTCATCATGATGGGAACGGGCCTGTTGTATGGCATTCTTCAGGCACTCATTGAGGCGTTGGCGTTCTCGACGATGCTCTACGCACTCTCCGAAGTCGTACTCGACAAGAGACTCACTCTCTCTTTCTCATCGTTCAAAATGAATTTCAGCCGCTATTTTCCGGATGTCTATTTTTCGCTTTTTATCCTTTGGTTGGGGATGTGGGTATTGCATCTCGACATGAGTTCGCCGATCTATCTCATCGTATTGCTCGTCTTTTCGGCACTCCCCGAGGCGATTTATCTCACCGATGCCTCGAGAATGGAGGTATTCATCGAAGCATTGAAGTTCATCAAAGAGAATTTTGTGCTCTGGATTCCGCTTGCGCTTCTGCACGTTGTCTTTTTCTTCCTCTTCGGCTTTATCCTGACCATCCCGCCGATCTGGTTACTCGGCATGAGACAGCTCTTTCAGAGCCTTGTCTTTCTCTTTGTCCTTGCCGTGTATTACACCTACCGCGGTGTCGTCTTTCACTATCTCAACGGCTCCAATGCCCGCAAACGGAAATTTATGGATGCGTGGAAATGACGGATCGACTTTCCTATCTCGAACTCAAAAAAGATCTCGCCTTTGAGGGGCAAACCGTAAAGACCGGAGGACTCAATCTCCCGATAGAGACAAGTACGCTGATTCGGCATATCGAACACGGAGAAAAAGAAGAACTCCCGTGGAGTGATTTTGTGCGCGGAATGCTCTTGCATCTCGCACTCCACGGTCACGACGCGACGTATGAGAAATTTCTTACGGATACCGTGAAGAACCCCGCGATGCTCGCACTTCACTATGCCCATGAGGAATCGGACGATCTCTATATCGAAGCCGCTCACATTTTATCGGAGGAACCGATGGTTGTCGTCGCTCACGCGCAGAGTCTGCTGAGAAAAGCGGCAAAAGGAGACGACACGGCTCTGAAACAGGCGATGGAAGAACTCGATCGGGTCTTGGACAAAACGCCGTTTGCACCCGCTTACGCGCTCTACGGCGAACTCTTTCTCGCCCTCGGCGATGAACTCAAGGCACATCAGTATTTCAAACATGCACTGCTGGCAAGCGAACACGTCGAGTTTCAGGAAAAAATGCGCGAACGCGTCGAGGAAACGGCGACGGGTGCTGCCGTCACTTTGGCAGTGGACGAGATGAACAAAGGACGCACGGAAAAGGCGTACAAAATCCTCGCAGATCGACTCAAAGACGACGACGCGGGGATTCTTCACTATTGGCAGGGTGTCGCGCTACAAGGACTCGGAAGACTCGAAGAAAGCGTCGATACGTTTTACCGTGCGTTGGAGAAAAGACCGGAGGACGTTCGGATTCCCAATGATCTTGCCATCAGCCTCTATATGCTTGGGGAGCGCGAAGAAGCGATCGAAGTCCTGAAAAACGTGATGTCGTCAGGCGATTCGCGCATTCTCTCAAATCTCATGATTCTCACGGAACCCGACGATCCGGGGTTTGCGGACGAATTATACCGCAGATTGCAAAAAATGGATGTAGAACATGCAATCGAAGATGCATCGATCTTGGAAGCCGTGAAAGAATACGGGATACGGCTCTCCGAACGACGAGCTTCGAACTGAAAGGAGGAGTATGAAAACCAAAACTTTGCTCAAACGATTCAATCCTTATCTCTTCCGCTACAAGAGAATTTTATTTACGGATCTCTTTGCGGCGGGACTTACCACCATGTGTGAGCTTGTCCTGCCGCTTATTCTGCGCAGACTTACGAATATGGGCGCCCAGGATCTTACGCTGGTCACCCCGCGCATTCTTGTGCGCTTCGGCATGATTTATCTTGTGCTACGCGTGATCGATGTCTTGGCAAGTTATTATATGACGCGCGTGGGGCATATCATGGGTGCGAAGATAGAGACGGATATGCGTAGAGACGCCTTTGAACATTTGCACCGCTTGGACATTGAATTTTACAATACCGCCAAAGTCGGTAAAATCATGTCTCGACTGACGAACGATCTCAACGATGTGACTGAGTTTGCCCACCATTGTCCGGAGGAATATTTCATCGGTGCGATCAAACTCGTCATCGTTTTTATCGTGCTTCTCCATATTAATCTTTTGATATCCGTTGCACTCATCGCTTGCGTGCCGCTTATGTTCATCACGTCCGCGCACTATCGACGGAAGATGCGCAATGTTTTACTCAATCAAAGAAAACAGATCGCCGTCATCAATTCGGACATCGAAGAATCTTTGCTCGGTGTGCGCGTCGTCCGCTCGTTTGCCAATGAAGGTGTGGAACTCCAAAAATTTTCGCACTCCAACGATGAATTTTTGGATGTCAAAAAGGATTTCTATACGAGCATGGCGGCATTTTCGACTGTCACGCGCGTCTTTGACGGCATTATGTATCTTATCGTTATCGTACTCGGCGGTTACCAGATGATGCAGGGGAAAATCTTCCCCGGCGACCTCGTCGTCTATGCACTCTATGCGACGACACTGCTTGCAACGGTACGACGCATTGTAGAATTTACTGAGCAATTCCAAAGGGGCATGACCGGTATCGAGCGCTTTGCGGAGATCATGGATACGGGCATGAAAGTCTACGATCGGGAAGATGCGAAAGAGCTCGAAGTCCAAGACGGCAAAATTGAGTTTCAAGACGTCTCGTTTCGTTATCCTGACGGGGAGAAGGACGTGCTCCACGATGTGACCTTTACCATCGAACCCGGAATGAATGCGGCGCTTGTCGGCGCATCGGGCGGCGGTAAGACCACGCTCGTAAATCTCATCCTGCGATTTTATGAAGTGACGTCCGGTAAGATTCTCATCGACGGATCCGATGTCAGAGACGTCACGCTCAAGAGTTTGCGAGAAAGTATCGGAATGGTGCAACAGGATGTCTATCTCTTCTCCGGTACGGTGCGGGAAAATATCGCATACGGAAGAGTCGGTGCGAGCGAGGAAGACGTGATCGAAGCGGCAAAACTCGCCGGTGCATACGAGTTTATTACGGAGCTCGAGAACGGATTTAACACTTATGTCGGCGAACGTGGCGTCAAATTATCCGGCGGACAAAAACAGCGCATTTCCATTGCGCGTGCGTTTCTCAAAAACCCAAAGATCTTGATTCTCGACGAGGCGACGAGTGCACTCGACAACGAGAGTGAACGCATCGTGCAAGGAAGCCTCGAGAAACTTTCGCGCGGCAGGACGACCCTCACCATTGCACACAGACTTACGACGATCCACAATGCGGATAAAATTCTCGTGCTCGATGATTCCGGCATCAAAGAAGAGGGGACACATCGCGAACTCATGGCTTGCGGAGGGCTCTATCACGAGCTCTACACGACGGGGTCTCTAAACCGTGAAATAAAATAAATTTGCAATCGAAGAATTTCTCTGGTAAACTGGAGAAGTTCACGGAGAGGTATCGAAGTGGTCATAACGGGGCTGACTCGAAATCAGTTTGTCCTCCGGGGCACGTGGGTTCGAATCCCACCCTCTCCGCCATGCATATCCAAAATGTCTGAAGATGTTGAAATCACAGAATTTGATGTGATATTCCTCTTCAGATATTTTTTTGCCCGGGGATTGCTTCCGTCAATGCACTTGTTTCGACAGGTGCTTTTTTGTGTCAAATACAAAATGGAAAGGCCAGAAAAAAACCGCCCGGATGGGGCGGTTCTTTGAAATTCTCATGTGACAATAGATGCTCGATTTGTTAATGGACTGCTTTTTCACGATCGAGTTCTTCGCGAATCTCTTGGGCGGGCTTGCTCCAGAGTCTTGCATATTCGTGGCATCTCTGACATAGCGCATCCGCACTCATGGGATCGGTGAGATCTGTCGGATGCGCACCGGATGCTTCGACCATTTTGGTGAGTATGCCGGGGTTCTCAAGCATAGGACAAGGTCTCAGATGGTTTTTGTTAAACGGTTGGTTCTTGCGATACTCTTGGAACAGCGGTTGTTGCAAGGCTTCCTTGATGCTCATTTCTCTGATATTGGCGTCGGAATAGTGGATGAAGACACATGGCTCGACGTCGCCATTGGCGTTGATATGCATGTAGTCTTTGCCGCCTGCGATGCAACCGTGAATGAATTCGCCGTCGTTCTGGAAATCGATAGCGACGATGGGCTTCCCTCCGTCCACACTGCGGATTTCGCGAACGCGGTGGATCATATACTCACGTTGTTCCGGTGAGAGCAAGAGATTGAGCGCGGGGTCCGCACCGACGGGCATGTAGTGGAAGTACCAGATAAGTCTGGCACCGTCTTCGATGATTGAATCGAGGAAGGCGTCCGAAGTGACGGTCTCGTAGTTCATCGAGGTGTAGCAAACTGACAGACCGAAGAGCAGGCCTTCGCTTTTCATCAAGCGCATCGCTTCGCGCACTCTTTGAGCGGAGCCTTTGCCGCGTCTGGCGTCATTCTCTTCGTCCCAACCTTCTAGCGAAAGAGCGAAACTGATGTTTCCAACTTTTCGAACTGCTTCGGCAAAAGGTTCGTCGATGAGCGTGCCGTTGGTGAAGATGTGAAAGGCAACGTCATTGTGTTTTTCTGCAAGTTTGAGAATATCGTCTTTGCGAACGAGCGGTTCTCCGCCGGTCATTAAATAGAAATAAATACCGAGTTCTTTGCCTTGCGTAACGATGGAGTCCATTTCCTCATAGCTCAGATTGAGTTTGAGCCCGTATTTTCCGGCCCAGCATCCGGTGCAGTGCAGATTGCATGCGCTGGTGGGGTCAAAAAGGATGGTCCAGGGTACATTGGCATCCAGTTTTTCTCTCCATTCTTGACGGAGCCCTTGTTTTGCAAAAGATGCCTCATAACCGACGTTGAGAAGATGTTGCACAAGAATATGGCGATCGATTTCATGGTAAACGCGCTCTGCGTATTGCGTCCACTTCTGATCTTTATCCTTGACGATTTCAATGGTATCGTCAAACCGATGGGGCCCGAATGTGCCGAGTTTATTTCCGTATTCCAGAATCTTGGCCATCTCGCCGCTCGGATCATCTTCCATGCGTGAAAGCACTTTTTCGATGAAGAACTTCGTCGTTCTGCGATTGATGAGTAGGTTTTCTTTCATGCGTTTACCTCCTTTATGATAGTCTATAATAGATATATACCCACATTTTTTCGATTGTCGTTTTTTTCTACAATCGATGGGAAAGTGGAAAAAAATCATGAGAACCGGAAATCAAATGGGATCTTCCATAAAAAGCTTTTGAGCGTTTTGAGCGACAAGGCTTGACAGCATGGGCGTTTCATGTGATAATAATGCGGTATGTGTAGGCCGCTTGGTATGGGTTATAAGTCCTTACGGCACCTGATACCGGCGAGTATTGAATAAGGAGGTGCACATCATGTTTGCAATCATTGAAACCGGAGGCAAGCAGTATACCGTTGAAGAAGGCAGCGTCATCTTCGTTGAGAAGCTTAAGGCGGAAGAGGGCGATGCGGTTTCCTTTGACAAAGTACTTATGATCGGCGGGGAGAACGGCAAAGTCGGTGCTCCGTATGTCGAGGGTGCGAAAGTCAATGCAACTGTTGAGAAACAGGGCAAGAACAAGAAGGTCATCGTCTTCAAGTATCGCGCGAAGAAGGATTTTCGCAAGAAAAAAGGTCATCGTCAACCGTACACGCGTGTAAAGATTACGGGAATCGAGGCGTAAATTGATCCGCGCACGTTTTTTTACGAAAGAAAAGGACGTGATGGGATTTGTCATCCGAGGTCATGCAGGCTATCGTCCCTATGGTGAAGATATCGTCTGCGCGGCGGTGAGTGCGCTTGCACAGAACACGGTGCAGTCGCTCGTCGTGATTGGCGGCTTGACGAGGGAACTCCAGGTCGTGATGACGGAAGGCTATCTATTCTGCGGGATTCGTCCGGCGTGCGCCGAAGCGTGCAAGGATCCGGTGATCCAAGGACTTTTTAGAAGCCTTAAACTCGGAATTTCGGATATCGCAGGGGGGCATCCCTTGCGCGTACAGTATGACTCTAAGGAGGTGTAGTCATGTTCATGAATTTGCAACTTTTTTCGAGCAAGAAGGGCGTCGGCAGTTCGAGAAACGGTCGTGACTCGAAAGCAAAACGTCTCGGTGTGAAGAGAAACAACGGACAATTTGTTCTTTCCGGAAATATTCTTGTTCGTCAAAGAGGAACGAAGATCCATCCGGGTACGAATGTCGGACTCGGTAAGGACGATACACTTTTCGCTACGGCGGACGGAATCGTAACGTTTGAGCGACTCGGTAAGGATCGCAAAAAAGTCAGCGTTTATCCGATCGAGGAAGGCGCGAACGCGTAACGAATGCTAAGAAGACTTATCTTTGCGATAGGTCTTTTTTTCTTGAAGGTCTTTTATGGAACGTTTTTCGAAACGGGAAGGAGGAGCACCGTGTTTATCGATCTGGTAAAAATTTTTGTCAAAGCAGGTAAGGGCGGAGATGGAGCGATCTCCTTCCGCAGAGAAAAATATGTCCCCGCAGGCGGTCCGGACGGAGGCGACGGAGGCCGCGGCGGCAATGTCGTCGTCATTGGAGATGAAGGCGTGCGCACGTTGCTCGATTTTCGCTATCAGAGGCGTTATCTTGCTGAGAACGGAGAGAACGGACGCGGGCGCAAACAATTCGGCAAGGACGGCGCGGATGTCATCCTCAAAGTTCCCGTCGGAACGCTTGTGAAAGATGTCGTGACGGGCGGCGTGATTCTCGACGTGCGAGAGCCGAACAAAGAGTATCTCTTGTGTCGAGGCGGGCGCGGCGGATACGGCAATACACGTTATAAGAATGCGATTCGGCAAGCACCGCGTTTTGCACAACCGGGGAGACCGGGGGAAGAGCGCGAGGTCACGCTGGAACTCAAACTCATCGCCGATGTCGGTCTTGTAGGACTACCCAATGTCGGCAAGTCGACGCTTCTATCCATCATGTCTTCAGCCACGCCCAAAATCGCAAATTATCACTTCACGACGCTCAGTCCCAATCTCGGTGTCGTCTATGTCGATGAAGAGGCTTCGTTTGTCGTAGCGGACATTCCGGGACTCATCGAGGGGGCGAGCGAGGGCGTTGGACTTGGGCACGATTTTCTGCGCCATGTCGAACGGACGGCACTCATCTGTCATGTCGTGGACGCATCGGGCAGTGAAGGGCGTAATCCCCTTGAAGATTACGCATCTATCAAAGAAGAACTGAAGCTCTATCATCCGGATTTACTCGAGAAGCAAAGAGTTCTCGTGGCAAATAAGACGGATCTGGGCGGAGATGAATATGTTGAAGCCTTGCGGCATTTGGCGGAAGAGGAAAATTTGGATTTTTATGAAGTAAGCGGTGCCACCCAAAAAGGCGTGAAAGAACTCGTCTACGGACTTTGGAGGGCACTTGAGAAAATGCCGCAGAGTCTCGAGACTTATGACGAGGCTTATGTTGCTCCGAAGATTGAGGAGGAACCGTATACGATTCGCGTTGAAGACGGCATCTTTATCGTCGAAGGCCCGTTTGCGGAAGATCTTCTCTATCGTACGGATATGGACGACTACGAGTCTCTTATCTATTTCCAAGATCTGCTCTACAAGAAAGGCATCATCGACGAACTCGAAGCGCTCGGTATGGAAAACGGATCGACCGTACTCTTTGCCGGCTATGAAATGGAATGGCAGAATTAGGAGGAAGTATGTTAAACGGAAAAAGACGCGCCTATCTCAAAAAACTTGCGCAAAAAATCGATCCTGCACTGATCATCGGGAAAAACGGATTGACGCAAGAAGTCATCGACCAACTTGAAGCACTCGCCAATAAGAGAGAACTCGTGAAGATCCGCTTTTTGGATACGATCCCGGAAGAACCGGAAGAGATGATTGCGAAGATCTTGGAAGCACTGAATGCCGAGTTTGTTCAACACATCGGCTCGAAGTTTACATTTTACCGAGAGAGCGATGAACGCGTCATCGAATTCGATGAGTAAAAGCATCCTCCTCTTCGGCGGGACATTCGCTCCGATTCACACGGGGCACCTCATCCTTGCGGAATGGGCATGGGAACAATACGGCTTTGACGAAGTGATCTTCCTCCCCGCGGGCGATCCCCCGCATAAGGAGGGGGAATGGGATGCGAACCTTCGCTTTGAACTCGTGCGCCGCGCGATTTCCGAGAATCCTCATTTTTGCGTGGATGATTTTGAAATGCGGCATAGCGGTCCGAGCTATACACTCACGACGCTTACGCATTATCGCGCGGAGGAACCGGAGCGGGAGATCTATTTTCTCATGGGTGAAGATTCTCTGAGGGATTTTCACAAATGGCATGCGTACGAAAAACTCTTGCACATGGCACATTTTCTCGTGGCGCGTCGCGACCGAGATCAGGCGGCGGACGACATGATGAGGCATTACATCGCACAAGGTGCAAAGATGGAATATCTGGATAGCCCGTATCTTGACATTTCATCGACGATGATTCGATCTCGTCTCGCATCCGGGAAGTCTATCCGATATCTTGTCCCGGAGAGCATACGGGGATTGATCAAGGAGAAAACATGAACGTAGAAAAAATTCTCGCTTATTATCCGGAGAAACGACGCGCACACATCCGCGGCGTCATCGAGGAATCCAAAAAGCTGGCGGAGCGATACGGCGCGGACGTCGAGAAAGCCATGACGGCGGCTCTCTTTCACGATATTGCCAAATATCGGGTGAAAGAATGGCAGGACGGTGCCTTCCCGGAAGTCGTACTCGATGAAGACACCATAGAGATTCCGGAGACCATTCATGCACCGCTTGGGGCGTATCTCGCGCGCAAGGAATTTGGAATTGAGGACGAAGAGATTCTCCACGCCATTGCGGGACACACCGTCGGCATCGTTCCGATGCACAAACTCGATCAAATTCTTTTTTTGGCGGACTTAATCGAACCGGGCAGAGACTTCCCCGGTGTTGAAAACTTGAGGGCGGCGGCATATGCGGATTTGACCGGAGCCACTTTACTTGCCATGAAACATACGATACAATATTTAATGGGACAGGGACTTCTCGTCCATCCCGCGACGATACGCGCTTATAACGCACTCATCAGACAATCGAGGTGATTTATTGGACAAAGCGATTACAACGATACTTACGGCAATCGACGACAAGCACGGCAAGGATACCGTACAAATTGACCTCAAGGAGGCCTTCACCGATCATTTCATCGTGACGACCGGCAACACACCTGCGCAGACGCAAGCCATCTATGACGAAGTCGAGCGCAAGATGGAAGAGCGCGGACGTACCCTCACGCATACGAGCGGGTATCGGGAAGGATCATGGATCATCATGGATTACGATGATATTGTCGTACACATCTTTCTCCCGGAACAAAGGGAGTATTACAATCTTGAAAAGCTATGGCAATAGCTAATAAAATAAAGGAGAGATAAGTATGAATTTTGAAGTATTGACATCCAAGAACGCACCTGCAGCAATCGGTCCGTATTGCCAAGGTACCAAGCAAGGCAGATTGATTCTCACATCGGGTCAACTTCCTATCAATCCGGCAACCGGAGAACTCTGTGAAGACGTTAAGGAAGCGGCGAAACAATCCCTTACGAACTGCCTCGAAGTTGTCAAGGCAGGCGGCGGAGAACTCACGGACATTTCCAAATGCACCGTGCTTCTTAGAGATATCAATGATTTCGCAGCAGTAAACGAAGTTTATGCAGCTTTCTTCGGCGATCACAAACCGGCTCGCAGCTGCTTCCAAGTCGGCGCTCTTCCCAAGAATGCACCGATCGAAATCGAAGTCATTGCATACGTAGCAGAATAACCATTACGCAGCTCTTTTCGAGGAGCTGCTTTTTGTTTGCGCAAAACGGTGTGGAAATGCTCGAGACAAGATTCTCTTTCGATCTAGGAGATACGTTTGAAAAGACGTCGGACGAGGTCCCGCGCACTCGAATCAGGCATAACGACGGAAAATAGAGCATAACGAGATATGATTCTATTGCAAAGCGGGAAATCATATGTTAAAATCATAGCAGAACCAGAAATTGGAACGAAGATTTTTGTTTGCATGGAAAGGGAGGTTACAGCTATGGCAAAACCAAAAGTTTCGATTGCGGTGATCCGCAGACTCCCCAAGTATTATCGATATTTGTGTTTGATCGAGGAGAAGGGAATTGTCCGTATTTCATCACAGGAGTTGTCCAATATCACGGGGCTTACGGCTTCGCAGATCAGGCAGGATCTGAACCATTTTGGTGGTTTCGGGCAGCAGGGGTACGGATACAACGTCAAAGCCTTGAAGACGGAGATCGAGAACATCATGGGGATCAACAGAGCCTACAAGGCGATTCTCATCGGTGTCGGTAATCTCGGGCAGGCGATTGCAAATTACGATGCTTTTCGTAATATCGGCTTCCATATCGTTGGGATGTTTGACAATGAGACGAAACTCATCGGCAAGAAGATTTCGGGCGTTACCATCATGAACATGGACGAACTTGAGAGCTTCATGAAGAAGAACGAAGTACAAGTTGCTATACTGACACTGCCGAAGTCTTCCGCGCAAGCAACTGCGGATCGTCTGGTCGCTGCGGGGATCAAAGGAATCTGGAACTTTGCGCCGATTGATCTCGAGTTACCGAGCTGGGTCGTCCTCGAGAATGTTCATCTCGACGAGTCTTTGTTTACACTGACTTATTACTTAAATCACCAGGATCATTATCCCGGCTGATGACACAAAAAGCCCTTGCGGCTTTTTTTTTATGCCCGATTCCTGTACCATAGAGTGGAAGAATTTTGGAGGGGCATATGATTATTCAGGTTTCAAAAGTCAATAAATCATATATCGATAAGGAAGTGCTCAAGGACATTTCTTTCGTACTCGAAAAGGACGACAAGGCGTGCCTCGTCGGCGTGAACGGCTCGGGGAAGACGACGCTCCTTGAGATACTCCGCGGGACGCTTTTGCCCGACTCGGGAACGGTCTCTAGACGTCCGAATCTCAAAATCGGCTATCTTACGCAACATCCGGATTTTGATTTGGAGAAGACGCCGCACGAAATTTTGACGGCCGTCTTCTCGAAACTCATCGCGGAAGAAAAAGAGATCCATGCGCTTGCGGAAACGCTCGGGGACATTCAGGATGAGAACGATCCGAGACTCCACGAGTACACGGAGCGACTCGAAGCGTTTGAGGAACAAGGCGGATACGAATATCCGTCGAGAATCAGGGGCATGCTCACGGGACTCGGTTTCCGCGAAGAAGAAATCGATCATCCGAGCGGCATGCTCTCAGGCGGGCAAAAATCAAGACTCTTATTGGCACGTACGCTCTTGGAGGACGCGGATCTGCTGTTGCTCGACGAGCCGACGAACCATCTCGATCTTACGAGTGTGCGTTTTCTTGAGGATTATCTTTTGAATTTTCCGCGCGCGGTTCTCTTCGTTTCGCACGATCGCGCGTTCATCGATCGCGTTGCGACAAAAATCTTTCATCTCGAAAGTCACGAACTTACGCGATATGCGATGCGCTACACAAAATACGTCGAGGAAAGAAAAAAAGACGAGCGCAATAAGATTGAAAAATATCTTTCGGATCAAAAAGAAATCGAGCGTCAGGAAGAAATCGTCCGTCGATTTGCGAATTACGGTCGAGAGCGTTATATCAAGCAGGCGCGCTCGCGAGCCAAATTGGTGGAGAGAATGAAAGCCGATCTCTCCAAACCCGTCTCACTCAAAGATCCGATGAAACTTCATTTTACCGCCTTTGTGCAGGGCGGAAAGGACGCCATCATCGCGGAAGATCTCGGCATGGACTTTGACGGCGTATCGCTTTTTCATAGTCTTTCTTTCTCCATTTACCGCGGAGAAAAAGTGGCTCTGCTCGGCGATAACGGAACGGGAAAATCGACGATTTTTCGATTAATTATGGAGAAACTAAAACCGACATCGGGGGAAATCCGAATCGGTTCTTCACACAAGATCGCGTATTTTGATCAGGAACAGAGGAATCTCGATCCCGATAAGACGGTGATCGACGATCTCTGGGACGACTATCCCAAGAAGAGTCAGTTTGAGATCCGCTCTGCGCTCGCGGCATTCTCCTTTATCGGGGAGGATCTGTTCCGAGAAGTCGGGGAACTCTCCGGCGGCGAACGCGCTCGACTTTCCCTACTCAAACTCATGCTCGGGAAAGCCAATGTGCTCTTACTCGACGAACCGACGAATCACCTCGACATCGCGAGTGCCGAGATTCTCGAGGATGCACTCCTCGAGTATCCGGGGACTTTGTTTTTCATCTCGCACGACCGCTATTTTGTAAACCGCATCGCTGATCGTGTGCTGGTGCTCGAGCACGGCGGAATCCGCGAGTATGAAGGCAATTACGATTATTATGAGAAGAAGCGCAGGGAAGAGGAAGAACCCGAACAGGAAGAAAAAGTAACGCGTACGGAAGCGAAGAAACAACGTGAGAAGGAGCGCGCAATCCGGGCCGAGGAGAAAAAAACGCGTCAGGCACGAGAACGAATTGAAAAAGAGATTGCGGATTTGGAGCGTGAAAACGAGGATATCAATGCGTATCTTGCCGACAGTGCGAACTATGACAAACTCGAAGAGATCCAAAAAAAACACGCCCGTCTGCTGGAAGTCGAGGAGAAACTCGAAGAAGCATACGAGGCGTGGATGGAATTTGAAACATAATCTAAGAAATTCGGACTCGATTCAGATTAGAACGCAAGAAATTGCAGGAAGAGGATCGGCAGAAAAACGGCGGGGATAAAATTCATGAGCTTGATATGCGTGATATCGAGCAGATTGAGTCCTAGTGCCACGAGCAAGATCGAACCCACACAGTTGATTTCGCCAATCATGACATCTGTGAGATACGGGGCAAAGAGACCTGCTACCAAGACGAGGAGTCCCTCCAGTAAGAAGACCGGAATGGCGGAAAAGATGACGCCGACGCCGGCACTGGCTGAAAAAAAGATGGCGACGAAACCGTCCATCGCGGCTTTCGTATAGAGGAGTGTGTTTTCGCCGGTGGTACCGCTCTGAATGGGTGCAAGAATCGTCATGGATCCGACGCAAAAGAGCAAAATACTCCCGATCAGTCCTTCTGCAAAGGCGTTCTCACCCTTGGTCTTGGATTCGATATAAAGCCCGAAGCGATGTAACTTTTCGTCGATGTCGAGCGCATAGCCGACAATGCCGCCGAAAAGAAGCGAGAGAGCAATACACATCGTGTGTTTGCCGGTCATCATGCCGGTAAAACCGATGTAGAGACACAGTAGACCGATGCCTTGGAGCATGAAACCGGATAAATTCTTGGGAATTTTTGCCTTTCCGACGTTTCCGATGATGCCTCCGAGGACGATTGAGAATGCATTGATGATGACGCCGACCATAGTCCACCTCCAAGCACAGTATAACGAATGCGAAAAAAGAAAGGAAGTACCATCGATGTTCATGGAAGACCACCACGAGGGCATCTTGATCCGCGGAGAGCGATTTGACCTGATGAAGACACTCCGCTCGGGACAGATGTTTCGCTATCGCGAGCTTCACGATGGTGTTTTATTTGCCATGAAAGATCGCATCGTCGCTGCGAGATTCGTGGGGGATGGCACCCTCTTTCTCGGTGAAAGCGAGGATTCTTTTCATGCACTTTGGAAATATTTGGATTTTGATTTTTCGATGGAGGCTTGCGAACGCACGTTTCCGAAGCATCCGCTCATCGAAGAAGCCCTCGTACTCGGAAAAGGCCTTAGGATGTTGCGACAAGATCCGTGGGAGGCGGTGCTCGGTTTTTTGCTCTCCCAGAATAATCATGTCGGGCGCATTCGATCGCTTATGGATACCCTTGCCGAAAAATATGGAAAAGAGATAGAAACTCCGTACGGCACGATGCATCTTACGCCGCGACCGGAGGAACTTACGGCGAGTGAAGAAGAACTGCGTGCGCTCAAATGCGGTTATCGTGCACCGTATATCGTCGAGATGGCGGCAAACGTGCGCGCGAGCGAAGTCGATCTCGATCGGATCGGACGGATGAATACGGAGGATCGCATCCAAGCCTTGCGTCAACTCCGCGGCATCGGTCCCAAAGTAGCGGACTGCATATCGCTCTACGGATATCACGATCTTACGCGCGTGCCGATGGATACGTGGATGAAAAAAGCCGTAGAAGCTCTCGACGGTATCGCGCCTAAAGATTGGGGACCGTATCCCGCCGTGCTTCAACAATATCTATTCTTTGCCTTTCTCTCGACGCGCGGGAATGTGGCAAAACCTTACGAGAAAAACGCGATTCGTTCGACTGAGAACGTCGCTATTGATTGACATTTCAAAGGAGATACGACACAATAAATCCAAGATCAGGACTATAGGGCGCGCTTCATTGCGCCGGACTACATATACTTTTTTGCGAAGATGAATGGAAAATCAAGGAGGGACGAATTTGAAATTAAGCGAGATTTTACGAGGTGTGAAGATCCTCTCGACGAAAGGGACGATCTCCGAAGAATTGGAGATTCCGAGAATCGCATTTCATACCGACGATGTGTGCGAAGGTGCGATTTTTGTAGCGATCAAGGGCTATGTAACGGACGGGCACAAGTATATTGCGAAGGCGAAGGAACGCGGAGCCGCAATTGCCGTGGTGGAGGATCTCTCGGAAGTGGACATTCCGCAGATCCAAGTCGAGAATACGCGCAGGACGCTTGCCGATATGGCGGAGAATTTCTATCATCATCCGTCCGGGGAACTCAATATCATCGGGATTACCGCGACGAACGGCAAGACCACGACGGCATTTATGGTCGAGGCGATCCTAAAGGGCGACAAGAGAGAGACCGGGATGATCGGTACCGTCTTTACGCGATATCGGGATGTTAGGATTCCATCGATCTTGACAACGCCGGAATCCCTCACTTTGCAGGGGTATCTTCGCGATATGAAAGAACAAGGGATTACGGATGTTATCATGGAAGTTTCATCTGCTGGACAGGAACTGTTCCGTGATAAAAACATCGATTTCGACGTCGTGACTTTCAACAATCTCGGAAGAGAACATATCGATCAACACGGGAGCTACGAGAAGTATTTCCATTTCAAATCGAGACTCATTCGTCATGCCAAGAAAGATGCCGTCGCCATTCTCAATGCAGACGACGACAAGATTCTTTCGCTGAAAGATCAAACCGCAGCGCACGTACTGACCTTTTCTCTGCACGGTGCGGAGGCGGATTTCGGGATTCGGGATCTCGACCTCTCCACCGGCAAAGGGAAATTCATCTTCACGATCCATCGCGATCTCTCTGTAAAGGGACGCGTACTCAAAAAAACGGAATTTGCGGTCGAGCTGGGTTCGGTCGGATATTCTTCCGTCATGAATGCGGTCGTTGCAATCATCGTCGGATTGACTGAGGGCATTGACCCCGAGGTCATCAAAAAAGCACTCTACGGATTCAAAGGCGTGGAGAGACGTTTTGAACTCATCTATGATGAGGAGTTCAAGATCCTCGACGATCACTTTGCGAATGAGAAGAACATTGACGCCACGATGGAAACGCTCAAGAAGATGGACTACAATCATCTGCACATTCTCTATGCCGTAAGAGGCAAGAGAGGCGTCGAGGTGAATCGCGAGATCACCGAGAGACTCGTCGAGTGGATCAAGATTCTAAAACCTGAGACGCTCTCTGCGACGCTATCGCGCGATATCGTGACGGAAAAGGACAGAGTTACGGACGAAGAACTCGACATTTTCAAGAAAACTCTGGAAAACCATCACGTGACCTGCAAAATCTACGAGCATCTCGGCGAGGCGATTGATGAAGCCATCGACCGTCTCCATCCGGACGACGTCCTTCTTCTTGCCGGATGTCAGGGCATGGATAAAGGTGCCGGTTTTGTCGAGAAAAAACTTCTTAGAGAGAATAAAGTAAAGGACATCGAGGGATTCACGAAGAGAATCGATGAGAGAATTTGCTAGATCATGAAATCTAATCCAACAAGAAAGCTTCCGGTCAACGTGACGGGGAGCTTTTTTGATGGCACATTGCATGGAGAATTCCACGGACGGCAAAAAAATCACTAAGATGGCGGCATCTCTTCGAAGAAATCCAAGATTTTGGAAAAATAAAAAAAATGCTTGCATTTTTGGAGAGAACGTTGTACACTATGAACTGTGGTTGTTAGCACTCATCATCACAGAGTGCCAACAAGTAGAAAAGGAGGAAACAAAATGCTCAAACCGTTACAAGACAGAATCATCATAAAGAGATTTGAAGCCGAAGAAACGACCGCATCGGGTCTTGTTCTTCCGACTGCAGCTAAGGAAGCTCCGAATATGGCGGAGATCGTCGCTCTGGGTCCGGACATTCTCTCCAGCGATTCCAAGAAAGATACGATCAAAGTCGGAGACAAGGTCATTTATTCCAAATTTTCCGGTACGGAAATCAAATACGAAGGGGAAGAGTATCTCATCATCAAATACTCCGATCTCTTAGCCGTTCTATAATCGAAGGAGGTTTTTTACCATGGCAAAAGATATCAAATTCAGCGAAGAAGCTCGCCGCGGCATGGAAGCCGGCATCAATAAACTATCCGACGTTGTCAAAGTTACGCTTGGACCGAAGGGACGGAACGTCGTTCTCGAGAAAGCATACGGCGCACCGCTCATCACGAACGACGGTGTAACCATCGCACGTGAAATTGCACTCGAAGACCCGTATGAGAACATGGGCGCACAACTCGTCAAGGAAGTCAGCATCAAGACACAAGACGTTGCAGGCGACGGTACCACGACTGCGACCATCCTCGCACAGGCAATCGTACGCGAAGGTCTCAAGAACGTTGCGGCAGGTGCAAACCCGATGACGCTCCAAAAAGGTCTCAGCGCAGGCGTCAAAGCGGCTGTTGAAAGCATCCGCAAGGATTCTCACGATGTTGTTACGAGCGCGGAAATTGCACAAGTTGCAGCGATTTCGGCAAGCGACGAGAAGATCGGCGAACTCATTTCCATGGCAATGGACAAAGTCGGCAAAGACGGCGTCATTACCGTTGAAGAATCCAAGGGCACGGGCACGACACTCGAAGTCGTCGAAGGAATGCAATTCGACAAAGGGTACGTTTCTCCGTATATGGTTACGAACACCGACAAAATGGAAGCGGAACTCGATGAACCGTATATCCTCATTACGGACAAGAAAGTATCCAACATCCAAGAGATCCTGCCGATGCTCGAAGGCGTTATGCAAACGTCCAAACCCCTCCTCATCATCGCAGACGATGTCGAGGGCGAGGCAATGGCAACGCTCGTACTCAATAAACTCCGCGGCATCCTCAATGTTGTTGCGGTCAAAGCCCCGAACTTCGGAGATCGTCGTAAAGAAATGCTTCGCGACATCGCAGCACTCACAGGCGGACAAGTCATCACGAAAGATGTCGGACTCGAACTTCGTGACGCAACGATCGACAAACTCGGTCGCGCATCCAAAGTCAAAGTCAACAAGGACATGACCGTCATCGTTGGCGGTTACGGAGATCAAGCTGCGATTGAAGAACGCGTAAACGGCATTCGCGGACAACTTGAAACCACGCAGAGTGATTTTGACCGTGAAAAACTCATGGAAAGACTCGCAAAACTTTCCGGCGGTGTCGCAGTCGTCAAAGTCGGTGCGGCAACCGAAGTCGAGCTCAAAGAGCGCAAGCTTCGCATCGAAGACGCACTTGCGGCGACCAGAGCTGCCGTTGAAGAAGGCATCGTTCCGGGAGGCGGCACGGTACTTCTCAACGCCGTTGCACCGGTTGAAGAACTCTACAAGACCGCACACGGTGACGAGAAGACCGGTATCGGCATCATCATGAAAGCACTTGTCGAACCGATGAAACAAATCGCCGTCAATGCAGGTCTTGAAGGCAGCGTCATCGTCGAGAAAGTCCGCGAACTCGATCGCGGCATGGGCTATGATGCACTTCACGACGAATACGTCAACATGATTGAAAAAGGTATCGTTGATCCGACCAAAGTCACGAGATCCGCTCTCGAAAACGCAGGCAGCGTTGCAGCGATGATTCTCACGACGGAAGGTGCCGTTGTCGAGATTAAAAAACCCGAAGCTCCGATGCCTCCGATGGCACCCGGCATGGGCATGGGGATGGATATGTAATCGAAAAGCAGCACGGAAAAACCTCGCTTTCCTAAGAAGCGGGGTTTTTGTTTGCCCTTATGGAAACGAGAACCATTCATCTTCGGAGGCGAAAGATTTTTGCAAAGTGCTATAATATAGAGTGTTTGGAAAGGAGTGGAACGATGAGACCACATGAAAAACTGGCCGCTTCCATGAAAGAAGCAGGCATCGACCTTTATATTGTACCGACCTCCGATGCGCACCAGATGGAGTATCTCGATCATCACGATCGCACGAGAGAGTTTTTATCCGGATTTACAGGTTCTGCAGGGACGCTTGTCATCACACGGGATGCCGCGTATCTGTGGACGGATGGAAGATATTTTTTGCAAGCGGGAAAAGAACTCGAAGGATCGGGGATTGAACTCATGAAAATGGGCGAAGAGAATGTCCCCACCGTGGAAGAATATGTGCGAGCACACGGCGGACGCGTCGGCTTCGATGCGAAGACATTTCCGCTTCGACTCTATGAGCGTCTGGAGGGACTTGAGCGTGTCGATATCGATCTCGTAACGCCGCTATGGACGAACCGTCCGGACGCGCACCGCACAGATGCCTTTCTCGTCAAGAAAGGGAATTACGCGAGAACCGCCAAAGAAAAACTGAGTGCGCTGCGCAAGGATCTCGCAAAGACGGGAGCGACGGCGACCATCATCGGTGCTTTGGAGGACATCGGCTGGGTGCTCAATCTGCGCGCACGGGATGTGCGTTGCAATCCGGTCTTCACTTCTTATCTCTTTGTCGATGGGGGTCGTGCCGTCCTCTTTGCCGCGGAGGAGCATATCCCCGAGGACGTACATGCGGCACTTCGCGAAGCGGGTGTGGAGACGATGCCGTACGATGCCGTCTATGATTTCATGGACAAAATCACGGACACGGTCTACCTCGATCCCGATCGTTCGAGCACGCGTATGCGCATGCACATTCGCGGAGACGTCGTGACCGGACGCAATCTTACCGCCTTACCGAAAGCGATCAAAGATGAAGCGGAGATTGTCGCCATTCGACGTGCTATGCACGAAGACGGTGTCGCGCTCGTACGCTTCCTCAACTGGCTTGAGCACCATAAGGACAAAGGCATTACGGAAATGGATGTCGTCGAGACCCTCCTCGCGTATCGCAAAAAAGGAAAAGATTTCGTAGAAGAGAGTTTCGAGACAATTGCCGGGTACGGCTCCAACGGAGCGATCATTCACTACAAACCGACGGAAGCGTCCCATGCGAAGATCGAAGCGAAAAGTCTTTTGCTATTGGACTCGGGCGGACAATATCACGACGGCACGACGGATATCACGCGTACGATTCCGATGGGGGCTTTGACGGAAGAAGAGAAAAGGGACTACACACTCGTCCTCAAATCACATATCGCCCTTGCGACGTCCATTTTTCCGCGTGAAACGAGGGGATATGCACTGGATGCCATCACGCGCGTCCCGCTGTGGCAAAGAGCGATGGACTACAAACACGGCACGGGACACGGCGTCGGATTTTTCCTCGGCGTTCACGAGGGACCGCAATCCATTTCGCGCGGCTTTATCGATGTGCCGATGGAAGTCGGCATGGTGACCTCCAATGAACCGGGTCTTTATATTGCCGGATCGCACGGCATTCGCATTGAATCCCTCCTCCTAACCATTCCGTATGAAAAGAACGCATTCGGAGAGTTCTACGCGTTCGAGACGCTCACGCTCTGTCCGATCGACATGCGTCCCGTTCTCCCGGAACTTTTGACAGACGAAGAAAGGGAATGGATCGAAAGCTACAACCGCCATGTATTCGAAGAACTTCGAGAAGAACTCACGGTGGAAGAACGGAAGACTTTTGAGACCATTACGAAATTGTGAGTTTTTCATTCCGAGATGAATTAAAGAGATTGCCGGATCGCCCCGGTGTCTATCTCATGAAGGATGCGTCGGGTGCGATCATCTATGTCGGCAAGGCAAAATCTCTCAAAAATAGAGTGCGATCCTATTTTCAATCCGGGAACAAAGCGCCCAAAGTGCGCATCATGGTCGGACATGTCGCTCGTTTTGACTACATCCTCGTCGATACGGAAGTAGAGGCACTGGTACTCGAATCGAATCTCATCAAGGAATATCGACCGCGGTACAATATTCTCCTCAAGGACGACAAATCCTATCCGTTTATCAAGATCACGAATGAACGATTCCCGAGAATCTTAAAAGTGCGCAGACTCGATAAGGACGGTTCTCGATATTTCGGACCGTATCCGAATGTGCTCGCGGTGAACGAACTCATCGATCTCTTGCATGAACTGTATCCTTTGCGCACCTGCAATCTCGATTTTGACCGCGTGGAAAAACGCTCCAGACCGTGTCTCAATTACGATATGAAGCGTTGTGACGGGATGTGCGTCGGCAAAGGCGATGAAGAGGAATACAATCGATGGATTGAGGAGATCCTGACATTTTTCAAAGAGCAGGGACATCTCCTCGAGGATCGAGTGACACGGGAGATGCACGCCGCAAGCGATCGCATGGAATATGAAAAAGCGGCACGCATGCGCGATGCACTCGAGCTTTTGCCCGTCATCCACGAGAAGCAGAACATCACTTCCGTGCGTGACGTTGATTACGATGCCTGTGCGCTTTACGAAGAATCGGGCTATGCCGCCGTTTCCATCTTTATTTTGCGCGGCGGTAGAATCATCGGAAACGAAGACTTCTTTTTTGAAAATGCTATGGATCTCGAGAGAGGGGAACTCCTGTCGCAGTTTGTGGAGCAGTATTATTCGTCGATTGAATATTTTCCGAGTGAAATTCTATTAAGTGAAGAACCCTCCGACACGAGCGTCATTGAAGCCTTTTTAAGCAATCGCGCCGAGCGTAAAATTGCAATCCACACTCCGAAGATCGGCAAGAAAAAGGATCTCATGGAGAAACTGACGGACAATGCGAAGAATCATTTGGAACGCAATGTGCGCGCTCTCTATCGCAAAGAAGCACCCAAACGTGCGCTCGAGGGTTTATCGGATCTCTTGGGGATTGAGAATATCTTTCGCATTGAAGCGTACGATATCTCAAATCTCGCAGGGACGCTCTCCGTCGGTTCCATGGTCGTCTTTCAGGACGGCGTCAAGGCTCCGAAAGAGTATCGGAAATTTCGCATCAAGACGGTGGTCGGTGCAGACGACTATGAAAGTATGCGCGAGGTCATTCGCCGTCGCTTGAATCGACTGATCGAGGGGGAAAAAGAGGGATTTTCGACGCGACCGGATCTTATTTTGATGGATGGGGGCAAAGGTCAGGTAAATGCCGCGCTCGACGTTCTTCGTGAACTCGCACTTGACATCCCTGTGGCGGGCATGGTGAAAGACGATCGCCATCGCACGAGAGGACTCATCTATCGAGGGGAAGAACTACCGATGGAACAGACGAGTGCATCTTTTCGACTGCTCTACGCCATTCAGGAAGAGGCGCATCGCTTTGCCATCAATTATCACAAATCCCTTCGCACGAAGAAAATGACGCACTCGATCCTCGACGATATCGAGGGCATCGGTCCCGCAAGACGGGCAAAGCTCATGGAGAAATTCGGATCCGTGGAGGAAATATCGAAACAAAACGTGGAAGACATCATGTCTTGCGGAATCCCCGAGACGATTGCAAAACGCGTACTGGAACAGGTAAGGAGGAAAGGATGAAATCTGCCAAACTGACAGACATCGTAGAAATTCTGGGTCTTGAGGTCGTGAATGCCGGCAGCAAGTATCAAACGACGACCCTCGAAATCGGAGACATCAATCGCCCCGGTTTGCAACTCGCAGGTTATATGGATCGCTATCCCTACAAGAGACTACAGGTGATCGGCATCGTCGAACATAATTACTATATGGAACTTCCGAGTGCCATCCGTTTCGAAAGATTTCAGAATTTTTTCAGCTATCCGATCCCGGCACTCATCTTTGCCAGAGATCTCGAAATCGAAGAGGATATTTTGGAACTGGCTCGAGAAATGGACATTACCGTCCTACGCTCCTCGCTCATCACGACGAAACTTACGAGCAGACTTTCAGGCGTCATCGAGGATCTCTTGGCGGATCAAATCAGCCTTCACGGCGTGATGGTGGACGTGTACGGTCTCGGCGTGCTCCTTATTGGGCAGTCCTCCATCGGCAAATCCGAGACGGCTCTCGATCTCGTAAATCGCGGACACCGTCTTATCGCTGACGATCGCGTGCTCATCTCCAAGACGGACACGGGTTTGGTCGGCACGTCGCCCGAAAACATTCGTCATTTTATGGAGATTCGGGGAATCGGCATTCTCAACATCCGAAGGCTCTACGGGATTCGCTCAGTCAAGACGCGCGGACATCTCGATCTGGCCATCGTGATGGAACCGTGGGACAGCGAGAAAGAATATGAGCGACTCGGTCTCGACGAAACGTATATGACGATCTTGGGTGTAAAAGTTCCGAAAGTCACCCTGCCTGTCAAAGCGGGGCGCAATCTTGCGATGATTGTCGAGCTTGCCGCGATGAATCAACGGCAAAAATCTTTCGGAATCAATGCGGCGGAAGAGCTCAACGAAAAATTGTTGGCAGAACACGAGCGGAAGAAAAACTTAGAATAGGAGGAGTCGGATGAAACATGTACGAGAAAAAATGGAAGACATCTTGCTTCTCTTTTTTCTTGCGGGCATGGCAATGGTCATGATCTTTCAGGTGATCTCCCGCTATGTCATGAAAGATACGCCGGCTTTTACCGAAGAACTGGTGCGCTATTTTTTCATCTGGTCTACCTTTTTATCCATTCCTTTTTCGATCAAATATAAGCTCGACGTTCGGATTCGAATTTTTCCGATCTCGAAAAAACTCGACCGATGGGTCAATGCGTTTCTCATGCTGGTTTTTCTGGGTCTTTTTATCGCGACCATCCCGAATCTGCGGTATGCACTCTGGAGTCGTGAGACGAGTCCTGCACTCGGACTTCCGATGTTCTATGTGCATCTCGCGCCTGCGGTCGGTTTTGCGCTCGCATGCTTGCGGTCTTGGGAGAGGGTGAGGTGGTCGGCATGAACATGGCACTCCTTTTCCTCTTTATCGGACTCCTTTTTTTATCCGTTCCCATTGCCGCGGTTCTTTCGGTTCTTACCGTGGTGCCGTCTTTTTTTCGTACGTTTCCGGTCGGCGTGTCCTATGCGGTGCGTTCGATGGTGGGAGGGAGCGATTCATTCCTGCTTCTATCCATTCCCATGTTCATACTCTCGGGCGTCATCATGACGCACGGCAAAATTGCCGAACGAATTTTTAAGTTCATCACGTATTTTCTCGGATCATCGCGTACGGGTTTGCCGAACGCAATGATCTTGACTTGCCTTTTTTACGGGGCAATCTCCGGGAGCGCACCCGCGACGGTGGCGGCAGTGGGGAGCATGCTCTTACCGATCTTAAAAAAACTTGATTATCCGGAAGAAGAATCGACGGCACTCTTGGCGGTGGCGGGCGGTCTCGGCGTTGTCATTCCGCCGTCCATTCCCTTTCTTCTTTATGGCAATGCGACGGGGACAGGGATTGCCGCACTCTTCCGTGCAGGCATTGTGCCGGGTATTCTGATCGCGACCCTCTTAATGCTCGTTGCACGGTATGCCTTTCGGGACGTACCGGATACGGCACGGAAACAGTATGTCGAAGCACTGCGTGCGGAGAAATTTACCCATTTATTCAAAGACGGGTTTTTTGCGCTCTTATCACCCGTGATCGTCTTGGGCTCCATCTATGCGGGGCTTGCATCTCCGACGGAATCGGCGGTCATCAGCGTCTTCTATGCGCTCATCATTTCACTCTTTATCTACCGCTCATTCGGCGTGCGCGACATTCTGAAGATCCTCATGGAGGCACTAAGGATCTACGCACCGATCCTTTTCTTACTCGCCGCCGCATTGGCTTTTTCCAGAACCATTACCATACTTGGGATTCCCGAAAGTGTGGCAAACTTTTTTGAAACGAGTCAAAGTTCGTATTTCGTGACGATCGCGCTCATCCAAATCTTCCTACTCCTTGTGGGGATGATCATGGATACGAGTGCGGCGATTCTCGTCCTGGCACCGCTTCTCTTACCGATCGTGATGCGCTTCGGCATCCATCCCGTGCATTTCGGCGTGATGATGATCTTAAATCTGGCGATCGGTTTCGTGACGCCGCCGGTGGGGGTCAATCTCTTCGTCGCGGAATCCATGACGAGAATTCCCATTCAGAAGATCGCCAAGAATGCGCTGCCGTATATCGCCGCGTTCATGCTTGCGTTGATCCTTGTGATTCTATTTCCGATCTTGAGCTTGGGAAGATAGGAGGGAAAGATGAAGAAACGAATTCTATTTTTTCTTACGGCTTGCCTCTTCCTCTTTTCGTCCTGCGCACACAAGGAAGAGAAGAGGCTATTCTCACTTTCACTCGACAATACAAAAGACAGCGTCACGTATCTTTATGCGGAAGAATTTGCGCGTCTGGTAAGTGAAATGTCCGATACAATGGAGATTCGAATTTATCCCGGTGCCGTCCTCGGAAACGACCGTGAGTCCATCGAGAGTCTCCAGATCGGAGATATCGATTTTGTCGTGCAAAATACGGCACCGCAGGTTGCTTTTGTTCCGGAGGCGGCGATCTTCGATCTTTTCATGCTCTATGAGGACATCGATACCGTACGCCGCGTGATGGACGGGCGTTTCTTCGATGCGATTTCGCCATACTACGAGGCAAAACGGATCAAAGTCTTGGGATTTGCCGATCAACATTTCCGAGAACTTACGAGCAATCGGGAAATCCGCTCACCGGAAGATTTTGTGGGATTGAAAATCCGCACGATGGCAAGTCCGTATCACATTCGTTTTTGGAGAGAAGTCGGAGCGAACCCGACGCCGATGAACTGGGGAGAGGTGTATATCGCGCTCGGACAAAAAACGATCGACGCGCAGGAAAATCCCTATGAATCCATCGTCGCGTCACGCGTATATGAGCAACAGAAGTATGTCATCGAGACGCATCACGTTCCGCATCTTGTGAGCCTCATTATGAACGCGGATACTTACGATCATCTCACGGACGAGGAGAAACGAGTCATCACAGAAGCCGCCAAACGTGCGACCGAGAAAGCGCGCAGAGATGCGGATGAACGTCTCGCATTGAAGAGAAAAGTCGTAGAAGACGCGGGTCTTACGATTCTCAAACCGAGCGAAGAGATGTTTCGTGCAATGCGAGCGCGTGCTTTGGTTGTGAACGACGCGCTGATCCGAACGCTTGATCCGGAGCTTGTGAACATCTTGGAGGAGGAAATTCATGCAGAAAAATGAACGCCATCAACTCATCATGCTTCTAGGCAATCCGGTCGCCCATTCGCTTTCGCCCGGGATGCACAATGCGCATTTTCGACATCTCGGCATCAATGAGGATTACTTCGTCATGGAATGCGAAAGGGATCGACTCGAAGCATTGTTACAGACACTTCGCAATCCGATTTTTGCTGGTGCCAATGTCACAAAGCCGTTCAAAACCGTCATCATGCCGCTTCTCGATGAAATCGACGGAGGTGCCGAGAGAATCGGCGCAGTGAACACGATCGTCTCACGAGACGGGAGACTTATCGGCTACAACACCGACGGACCGGGTTTTGTCGATGATCTTAGGCGAGAAATCGAACCGAAGAAAGTGCTCATCCTCGGTGCCGGAGGGGCGGGAAGTGCCGTGGGTCTTTCTCTCTCCATGGCGGGGACGAAAGTGGATTATTACGACATCAATTCCGAACGGGCTTGTGATTGCGCGAAGAGATCGGCACACTATGCGCCGAGCCGTGCCCTCGATACACTTGATCCGACTTCGTATATCGTCGTTGTCAATGCTACGGGACTCGGGATGCACGGCGCACTCGAGGAAACTCCGCTCGACAAAGCACAAATGCAGCCGGAGACTTTCTACATCGATCTGACCTATGCACCGAGCAAAACGCGTTTCCTACAGGACGCCGAGAGCGTCGGAGCACGCATCAAGAACGGACTCGGCATGGTGATTGAGCAGGGGGCACTTGCGTTTGAGCACTGGACGGGTCGAACCGCCGATCGCGCCTTTATGCGTGCCTACATGGAGGGAAAATACGCGATGAAAGACACTCGGTGAGTGAAAGGGAGGATGCAATGAAAGTCTTGATTTTACACGGCGTCAATCTCTGCATGCTCGGTCAAAGGGATCCCGAGATCTACGGAACCATGACGGAGACGGATCTTCTAAAGACCTTGAGAGCGTACGCACCGAACGATCGGATCGATCTTTTTTCCACGAATCATGAAGCACTTTTTATCGAACGCGTATATCGACTGATGGGCGGCTCGTATGACGCGCTTATCGTAAACCCGGGCGCGTGGACACATTACAGTTACGCGATCGCCGATGCGATTGAAATGCTTTCGATTCCGGTCGTCGAGGTACATTTGAGCAAGGTCATGGAGCGCGAAGAGTTTCGTAAAATTTCCGTGCTCGAGCATGTCCGCACCGCTTGCTTTGCGGGCGGCGGCATCGAAGCCTATCAGAAAGCAATGGATTATTTGAAAGGAGAAAAGGATGAAAAAAGCACTGTTGATTCTTCCGAAGGAAGGATTTGAGGAAATGGAAGCGGTCACACCCGTTGATTTTTTAAGACGCGCGGGAACGGAAGTGGTCATCGCGGCGGATGCGCGCGAGAAAAGAGTTGTCGGATCGCATGGCATTGTCATTGAAGCAGATCGGACGACTGATGAGATCGATGAACTCTTCGATGTCGTCTTTTTGCCAGGCGGACTACCCGGCGCGAAATGTCTCTCGGCATCCTCGCGCGTAGGCGAGATTTTGCGTGCGCATTACGACGCGAAGAAGACGGTTGCCGCCATTTGCGCCGCACCGACGGTGCTTGACCACTTCGGGATTCTTACAGGAAAGAAATTTACGGTATATCCGGGCTGTGAGAAGGGACTGGACGGAATTTATGTCGGCGGACGTGTCGTACAAGACGAAAATATCATTACGGCGGAAGGCCCTTCGCGGGCAATCGATTTCGCATTGGCTTTGGTGGAAAATCTTCATGGCGCGGAAATTACACAAAAACTAAGACGCGAACTTCTTCTTTCCATTGAAGTATAAACGCGGAAAAGTGTGTATTTTTCAGTAAGTCGAAGCTACTTTCATTGACATTGGGAAATGGTTTTTGTATACTCAATAGTGGCAACAGTTGCATTTGATAGATGCAATCACAACTATGAGGTGTAAAGGGAGGTCAAATGACTATGGCAAAGTTAATGAAGACCATGGACGGTAACCAAGCGGCCGCTCACGTAGCGTACGCGTTTACCGATGTAGCTGCGATCTATCCCATCACTCCGTCGTCCCCGATGGCGGAACATGTGGATGAATGGGCTGCTCATGGCATGAAGAACCTTTTCGGTGATGAAGTAATGGTTACCGAGTTGCAATCCGAGGCAGGCGCCGCAGGTGCCGTTCACGGATCGCTTGTAAGCGGCGCACTGACGACGACGTTTACCGCTTCTCAAGGTCTGTTACTCATGATCCCGAATATGTACAAAATCGCGGGCGAACACCTTCCGGGTGTCTTCCACGTTTCCGCACGTGCGCTTTCGACACATGCACTCTCCATCTTCGGTGACCATCAGGACGTCATGGCTGCAAGAGCAACCGGTTTTGCAATGCTTGCATCCGGCTCCGTACAAGAAGTTATGGACATCGGCAGTGTTGCCCATCTTGCAGCACTCAAAGCCGAAGTTCCGTTCCTCCATTTCTTCGACGGTTTCCGCACGAGCCACGAAATTCAAAAAGTCGAAGTCATGGATCATGAGTCTTTGAGAGATCTCGTTGACTACGATGCACTTGCACGTTTCCGTGACAAGGCATTAAGACCTTCGGCTCCGAAGACCATGGGTACCGCACAGAACCCCGACATCTACTTCCAAGCAATGGAAGCATCGAACCCGTACTATGATGCCGTTCCGGGCATTGTTGAAGAGTACATGGAAAAGATGAGCGAGATCACCGGGCGCAAATACGGTCTGTTCAACTACTATGGTGCGCCGGACGCTGACCGTGTCATTATTGCAATGGGCTCCGTTACCGAGACCATCGAAGAAGTCGTCGATTATTTGAGCGCAAAAGGCGAGAAAGTCGGTCTACTCAAAGTTCACCTATATCGCCCGTTCTCAATCGAACACTTCCTCAAAGAAATGCCGAAATCCGTCAAGAAGATCGCTGTCCTCGACCGCACCAAAGAAAAAGGCGCAGAGGGACAACCGCTCTACCTCGACGTTAAAAACGCATATTATGAAGAGAATGATCGCCCCGTTATCGTAGGCGGCATCTACGGTCTCGGTTCGAAAGACACGACCCCGACCGACATCAAAGCTGTTTATGACAGCCTCAAGAACGAGAAACCCAAGAACAACTTCACCATCGGTATCGTAGATGACGTCACCATGAGATCTCTTGAGATCAGTGACATGATCAACACCGAGAGCGAAGACACCATTCGTTGCAAATTCTGGGGATTCGGTTCCGACGGTACGGTTGGCGCAAACAAGAGCGCAATCAAGATCATCGGTGACGGCACCGACATGTATGCACAGGCATACTTCGCTTACGACTCCAAGAAGTCGGGCGGCGTCACCATCTCCCACCTTCGTTTCGGACACGAACCCATCCGTTCGACCTATCTCATCACACAACCGGACTTCATCTCCTGCTCGAAACAATCCTATGTATTCGACTTCGACCTTCTCAAAGGCCTCAAGAAGGGCGGTACCTTCCTCCTCAATACCATTTGGGAGAAAGACGAACTCGAAGAGCATCTGCCGAACAATCTCAAGAGAGAACTCGCAGAAGCGGAAGCGAAGTTCTATATCATCAACGCATCGAAGATTGCAGGCGTAATCGGACTCGGCGGCAGAACCAATATGGTTATGCAATCAGCATTCTTCAAACTCTCCGGCGTACTTCCGATCGAAGAAGCAACCAAGAAACTCAAAGAGTCCATCGAAAAGACGTACGGCAAGAAGGGCGAAGACGTTGTTCGCATGAACTGGGCTGCTGTCGACGCAGGCATCAATGCACTTGTCGAGATCGAAGTCAAACCTGAGTGGAAGGACCTCAAGGATGAAGCAAAAGACAAAGGCGAACGTACTGATTTCGTGAAGAACATTGCAGACGTCATGAACGCACAACGCGGCGACGATCTCCCCGTATCGGCATTTGTCGATCGTGAAAACGGTGAATTCCCGCAAGGCACGACCGCATACGAGAAACGCTGCATCGCACTTCGCGTTCCGGAATGGATTCCCGACAACTGCATTCAATGTAACCAATGCGCACTTGTTTGCCCGCATGCAACCATTCGTCCGTTCCTTGCTACGGAAGAAGAGATGGCAAATGCACCGGAAGGCTTTGTCGGTAAGAAAGCTGTCGGCAAGGGACTTGAAGGTATGTCTTTCCGCATCCAAGTAGATCCCATGGACTGCACGGGCTGCGGTAACTGTGCAGATGTCTGCCCGGCAAAACAAAAAGCACTTGTCATGAGCCCGTTCGAAAAAGAATTCAACGAGCAAAAAGAGAATTGGGAATATGCACACAAGACCGTCGGATACAAGGAAGACCTCCTTGCAGATACGACCGTCAAGGGCAGCCAATTCAAACAACCGCTCATCGAATTCTCCGGCGCATGCGCAGGTTGCGGCGAGACTCCGTATGTCAAACTCATCACGCAACTCTTCGGCGACAGAATGATGGTTGCAAACGCAACCGGTTGCTCGTCCATTTGGGGCGGCAGCGCACCGTCGACTCCGTTCTGCACGAATGCGGAAGGACACGGACCGAGCTGGGCAAGCTCCCTCTTCGAGGACAACGCCGAGTACGGCTATGGTATGGCCATGGCATTAAAGAACCGTCGTCTGCGTCTCCAAAACCTCATGAACGCATACATTGCGCTCAACCTTGGTGACAAGAACACGGAACTCTTCAAGGCTTGGATCGACAGCATGCATGATGCAAAAGCATCCAAAGTTGCAACTGCAGACATCTTGGAGATCCTCGACAAGAAAGTCGGCAACAAAGAAGCTGACGAAATCGTTGCGAAGATCGCTGAACTCAAAGAATTCCTCTTGAAGAGAAGCGTATGGGTATTCGGCGGCGACGGATGGGCATACGATATCGGATACGGCGGACTTGACCACGTTCTCGCATCCGATGAAGATATCAACATCTTCGTCATGGATACCGAAGTTTACTCCAACACCGGCGGACAATCTTCGAAATCGACCCCGACCGCAGCCGTTGCAAAATTCGCAGCAGCCGGCAAGAGAGTTCGTAAGAAAGACCTCGGTCTTATGCAATCGACCTATGGTTACGTATATGTCGCACAGATCGCAATGGGCGCGAATATGAACCAAACCCTCAAGGCTCTTCATGAAGCTGAGTCCTACAACGGACCGTCCCTCGTCATCGCATACTCTCCGTGCATCAACCACGGTATTCGCGGCGGCATGGGCGGCAGTTCGAAACGTATGAAGAAAGCTGTAGAGGCAGGCTACTGGCACCTCTGGAGATACGATCCCAGACTCAAGGAACAAGGCAAGAACCCCTTCGTCCTTGATTCCAAGGAACCGACCGAATCCTTCCAAGACTTCATTGCGGAAGAAGTTCGCTACACGTCCCTCAAGAGATCGTTCCCCGAAATCAGCGCAGCACTGTTTGAGAAAGCCGAAAACGACGCAAAGGCACGCTACGAATCCTACGTCGCAATGGCAGAAAAACAAGTATTCTAATCGGATAGAAAATCACATGAAGATCAAAAGGGCGGGCATGACCCGCTCTTTTGTGTTAGAAAAAAGGATCGAATGGGAACATAATAGATGGGAAGAAGAGAAAGGAGACGAAACATGCAGATCGAAAAATGCAAAGGTCGACATTCGGTAAAAAACGAGAACGGCGAAGTCATGGGATACATCACGTATCAAGAGAACAACGGGAATGTTATAGAGATCGATCACACCGTCGTCCATGAGGAATATGCGGGGCAGGGTCTTGCATCCAAGCTGGTTCGATCCGTAGCGGACGAAGCGCGTAAAGAGGGGTTGAAGATCATTCCGACATGCTCCTATGCGGAAAAGTGGTTTGAAAAACATCCCGACGAAAAGGATCTTTTATAAAAAACTTGCGAATATGAAACACCCATGGTATAATACGTAGGGTGTTTGGGAAGTTAGCTCAGTTGGTAGAGCGCCACGTTGACATCGTGGAGGTCGCTGGTTCGAGCCCAGTACTGCCCACCAAAGACCGGGAAATCCGGTCTTTTTCATTTGTAGAAAGAAGGAGAGAGAAATGGAAAAGACCAATGCAATGCGATATCTCGACACATTAGGGATTCATTATGAAGTACACACATACGACACCAAAGACGGAAAGATCGACGGCGTATCCGTCGCCAAAAAAGTCGGCATCAATCCCGAAAACGTCTATAAGACACTGGTATTGGAAGGAGATGAGCCATTCGTCGCCATCGTACCGGTGGAGAATGAAATTCATCTTAAGAAACTGGCACGTGCCATCAATGAAAAAAAGATCACGATGCTTCATCAAAAAGATTTGCTGCCTCTCACGGGCTATGTACACGGCGGTTGTTCTCCTTTTGCCATGAAGAAGGAACTGCCGAAATACGTACAGGAGGACATCGCGCTCATCGATGAAATCTATGTCTCCGGCGGGAAAGTCGGCGTGCAGGTTTCCATGAAAGTCGAAGATTTTTTACGTGCAAGCCACGCGGTTTTGGTTGATATGACAGAGTAGCAAAAGGACATCCAGTTGGATGTCCTTTTTACGTGTGAAAAAAGGTTGCCGGGTCGTTCTATAGATAGAGGGCGAAACAAAAATCAAGACAAAGTTTGTAGCAGACTAGGCAAAGGCCTGTAGATGATTTACCAATCATTGAACGATAGAAACCGTTCGAATGGAAAAAAGGAATGCAATGAGATGAATCAATCGATCACAAACCAATTGAATGAAGAAACACGGAACCTCTTATGCGGATTGTACCGCGATCATCGCGCTTCGCTGCTTGCTACTGCACGGCGTTATTTTGCATCCGACATGGAGGCGGAAGACGCGATCCATGATGTCTTTTTGCGGCTTGCCGAGCGTACGGATCTCATTGAACGCGTGAGTGACAATCATCGACGAGGGTATCTCATTGTCGCCGTGAAACACGCCTGCATTGATCGATTGCGTCTCCACAAGAAATGGACAGAGATCGATGACGAAGACACGCTGACGTCCTTTATGGATCAAGTCGCATTGCAAAAGAGTCGGGAAGAAAACTTTGATGTCGAGAGAACGCTGGTCGAACTGATCCGGCAATTACCGAGCACGATGCGAGAAACTTTGGAACTTCGTTTTGTTCTGGGGTACACAGAAAGAGAAATTGCAAACATACAGAAGGTCTCACCGTCGGCGGTGAGTATGCGCATTACCAGAGCGAGGTCGATACTGCGCGAAATTTTAGAAGAGGAGGGATACCTGTGAATCGGGAGGATCAATTGGATCAAATGATCCGAGATTTACTCATGACGTCGGCGGAGACGGAGTTGTACGACAGTGTCAATGAGCGGGCATTCAGTTCATCCACAAGCGTGGATGCAAATTTGAATAGCGAAGCTTCTACGGAAGACCATCCGTCCCGGTGGAAAGAGTTTTTTTCAATGCCATCTTTCAAACGTATGGCAATGCTTGCAGAGATTCTCTGTCTCTTTGCTTTTCTATGTATTCCGGTCTTTGAGCATGTCTTTGCGCATAAAAACGGAGTGATCACGAAAGATTTCGGAGCAATTCAAATAACCACGAAATTCGGAGAACCGGAAGACCGAGCATTGCCCGATGGCAAGTGGCGGAATCCTCCGGGATACACCTTGGCGGATGAGGAAAAATATGACGTTTCTCTCGTACGGATTTACAAGAATGCAGAAGGCGAAGAATTTTATTTTCGATATACGCAGTGTGGAGACGGGTTTAAAGAACGATACGATTATGGAGACGATGTTTTTGGACGGAGGATCATCATCCGCGGACAAGACGCGCATCTCTTGATTCCGAAAGATCGGTCACAGACGACGGTCATTCTATGGGAGGACGAGTCGACGGGAGATCAGTTTATGATGGGGGCGAGGATGGCAATCGATGAACTGATGAATTACGCAAATTTGGTTCAGAGAACTTTCGAAAACGCACGGGGTGCAGAATAAAAAATTTGTAGAAAACAGTCTATTGCGGAAGCATTGCGAAGACTGATAGAGGACAAATGGAAACGGCGGGGCGGGTTCGTGAACAGAATAAAAAGCGGAATTTTGATTTCGCAAGAGCAAAGGAAAGAGCAGAGGGAGGAAAACATGCAGCGAAAAAAAGAATTTGCATTGTATGTCTGTATCATCACTTTATTGACCTTGAGTGCACTCGGTGCGCTATCTTTTAGACTGATCGATTTCTATGTACCGGCGATCATTCTACTGTTGGCAGGAAGCGTACTTGCGTTTCTCAAGATCTTTCAGATTGATCTTTCCGATGCGCCGCGCAAAGCCGGTCCTATTTTATTCAATGTCTATCTACTTCTTTGGTTTCTGTACGCTTCCGATGCGATCAAAGGAAATTGGATTTTCTATGCTTTTCCCGCTGCAGTCGGGATCGATTTTTTGATCAAAGGCATGCTTGAGTATCGACGAACGCGGAGCTAGTAGATGCAAGACAACCCGTTAGCATGGAATAAAAAAACTCCTCTACCGATTGGAAGAGGAGTTTTTTGTTAGATCAAATTTTCAATCGGCGTATATTCATAGCCGAATGCATCGGCGACGGCCTTGTAGACGATTTTGCCGTCTGCGATATTGATGCCTTTTTTGATTTCGGGATCGTTCTTTGCACCGTCTTTCCAACCTTGGTTTGCAATGCGTAGCGCATAGGGGGCGGTGACATTGGAGAGTGCTTGGCTCGCTGCATCGGAGACGATGCCGGGAATATTGGCGACGGCGTAGTGGATGACGCCGTGGCGAATATAGGTCGGATCGGAGTGTGTGGTCGGATGATCCATGGTCTCGACACAGCCGCCCTGGTCGATCGCGATATCGACGATGACGCTGCCTTCTTCCATCGATGCGACCATTTCTTCCGTGATGAGTTTCGGCGTGCGACCGCCGGTAATGAGGACGGCACCGACGACGAGATCGGCTTCGCGAATCACTTTCTTGAGGTTTAACGGGGTGGAATAGAGTGTCTCAAGTCGCGAACCGAAAATATCGGCAAGCTTTGCAAGTCGATCGACATTGTTGTCGAGCACCGTGACGCGCGCACCGATACCGACTGCGGTACGAATTGCACCCGTACCTGCGACACCGCCACCGACGACGACGACGTGAGCCGGCGGTACACCGGGAAGACCTTGGAGCAGGACGCCTTTCCCTCCGCCATTTTTGGAAAGCAAGACCGCACCTTCTTGGATTGCCATGCATCCGCCGATCTCACTCATGGGTTTGAGGAGGGGGAGTTTACCGTTCTTCTCGATGGTTTCGTATGCAATGCCGATGGCTCCGCTCTTAACAAAGGCATCGACAAGGGCCTCATCGGCTGCAAAGTGGAGATAGGAAAAGACGATTTGATTTTTCCTCAAGAGGGAACGTTCACTTGCGATCGGCTCTTTGACTTTATAGATCATGTCCGCTGTCGCCCAGATCGCGTGTGCGTCGTCAACGATCTTCGCACCCGCTTTTTCATACATCGTGTCATCCATATTGACACCGAGTCCGGCGCCGGTTTCAAAATAGACTTCGTGTCCTGCACGCGTCAAAAGCTCGACGGCAGACGGCGTTGCGGCAACACGAAATTCGTGATCTTTTAATTCTTTCACAATACCGATTTTCATAGTTGTGCCTCTTTTCTTCTGGAATATGGAAGATTATACCACGATTTTTTTGAAATGTGCAAAAGGAAAAAAGAAAAAGCAAGCGATTGACTATTGTATTGTACCTGATTTTATGGTGAAATGAACGTGATGAAAAGGTTCTAAAAATCGAACGAAAGGGTATATACTTTTTAAGGAGGATACGACATGAAACGCTTTGAACAGGACTATTACTACCCGGATACAGGTCGCGAGGAGGCTTATCTATTCTCCGAGGGCACGAACTACCGCGCGTATCGTTATTTTGGTTGTCACAGACTGAAGAACGGCTGGACACGTTTTGTCGTCTGGGCGCCGAGAGCAATTTACGTGAACCTCATTGGCGATTTTAACGACTGGAACGAACTGGATCTTCCTATGCAACGCATTGAGGGAACGGGCGTTTGGCAGATCGCCGTGCGCGACGTGGAAGAGTACGATTGCTATAAGTATCGCATTGTCTCGCCCAATCAAGAAGTACGCTACAAGGCGGATCCGTTCGCTTTCCATGCGGAATTGCGCCCTAAATCCGCTTCCAAAGTCTACGAGATGCCGAAGTATAAGTGGAGCGATGCGAACTACACCAAACGTCACAAAAATTTTGATGTCTACAATCACCCGATGTCCATCTACGAGGTCAATCTGTCCAGCTGGAAACGGAAAGAGGACGGAACATTCCTCAGTTATCGAGAACTTGCCAAAGAACTCGTCGATTACGTCTCCGACATGGGTTATACGCATGTAGAAATCATGCCGATTACGGAATATCCGTACGACGGCTCATGGGGCTATCAAGTTACGGGGTATTTTGCGGCGACCAGCCGATTCGGCACGCCCGAAGACCTCATGGCACTCGTGGACGCGTTCCACGCAAAGGGGATCGGCGTCATCATGGACTGGGTACCGGTGCATTTTTGCGCCGATGATCATGGACTTGCCCGTTTTGACGGCACCAATTGTTTTGAATGGGACGATGAGTTCAAGGCACAGAACAATCAATGGGGAACGAGGAATTTTGACTATTCCAAGGGCGAAGTGCAGTCGTTCTTGATTTCTTGCGCGCTCTTTTTCCATGAATATTTTCATATTGACGGATTTCGCGTTGATGCGGTCGCCTATATGCTCTATCTCGACTTTACGGGCAAAGACATCCGCAATCAAGATGGCGGCAGGGAAAACTTGGATGCTATTCGGTTTTTGCGCAGACTCAACGAAGTCGTCTTTGCGGAATATCCGGAAAGTCTCATGATCGCGGAGGAATCGACGGCATGGCCTTTGGTTAGCGCACCGACCTCAGTCGGCGGACTCGGCTTTAATTTCAAATGGAACATGGGTTGGATGCATGATATTCTCGAATACATGGAGATGGATCCCATCTATCGCCGCGATCATCAAAACGCACTGACGTTCCCGATTACCTATTGTTTCTCGGAAAACTACATTTTACCGTTCTCCCATGACGAAGTTGTACACGGCAAAAAATCCCTCCTCGACAAGATGCCGGGGTATTATCACGACAAATTTGCGTCCTTACGACTGCTCTATGCTTATATGTATGCTTTCCCCGGCAAAAAACTGACTTTTATGGGAGGCGAGTTCGGGCAATTTATTGAATGGAACGAATGGCAAGGACTGGATTTCTTCCTCTTGGAGTATCCGATGCACCGTGCAATGAAAACATTCGTCAAGGCACTCAATAAATTCTATGTCGCGGACAAGAGACTCTGGGAAGTGGATACCTCTTATGAGGGGTACGATTGGATTGAACACGAGAATCATCAAGAGAGTATGCTCTCGTTCGAACGCATTGACAAAGAGGGCAAGAGACTCATTGTCACCCTAAATTTCACCCCCGTCCCGAGGACCGACTATCCGGTCGGCGTGACAAAAGAGGGAAGTTATAAAGTTCTACTCAATACGGATCAGGCCAAATTCGGCGGGCACACGACGAGAAACAAACGCATGAAAGCCAAAGCGGAACCTTTCCACGGGAGAGAATTTTCCATTCGCGTAGATGTTCCGCCGCTCTCTGCGCTCTATATCAGCCTTGTAGAAGATGAATAGGAGGATCGTTATGGCAAAAAAAGGCAAAGCGGTGATTATGCTTCTTGCCGGCGGGCAAGGAAGCAGACTCAAGAGCATGACGGCGGATGTAGCGAAACCCGCCGTACCTTTCGGCGGAAAATATCGCATTATCGATTTTGCACTTTCCAATTCCACCAACTCCGGCATTTTGGACATCGGTGTACTTACCCAGTATCGACCGCATGTTTTGAATACGCACATCGGGATCGGCTCGGCATGGGATTATGATAGAAACCACGGTGGATTGCGCGTGCTATCGCCATTTATGTCCGAAGACGGAGGAAGATGGTATACGGGCACCGCCAACGCCATTTACGAGAACCTCGACTATCTCGATAGCGTGGATTGCGAATATGTCATCGTCTTATCCGCCGATCACATCTACAAGATGGATTATTCCGTCCTCCTCAAATATCACAGAGAGAAAGACGCACAGGCGACCGTCGCCGTCATCGAGGTACCCATGGAAGAAGCGCATCGCTTCGGCATCGTCAATACTGATGACGAAGAGAGAATCGTGGAGTTCGAAGAAAAGCCGGAGCATCCCAAGAACAATACGGCATCAATGGGGATCTATGTCTTCAATTATGACATTCTTCGAAAATACCTCATTGAAGACGACAAGGATGAGACGAGCGATCATGATTTTGGAAAAAATGTTCTGCCGAAGATGCTCGTGGACGGCATGCGTATGTATGCCTATGTTTTCGACGGATATTGGAAAGACGTCGGAACGGTGCGCAGCTATTGGGAAGCGAATATGGATCTTTTGGATCCGGATAACCCGTTAAAATTACAGGATCGAAGCTGGAGAATTTTTACCGCCAGCAAGAACTTGCCGCCGCATTATATTCACCCCGGTAGCATCGTTGAAAATGCACTGATCAACGAAGGTTGCTATATCGCGGGGAGTGTAAAAAACAGCGTCCTCTTTTCCAATGTAACGGTCGAAGAAGGTGCGGAGGTAAGTGATTCCGTCATCATGAGCAATTGCGTCATCAAAAAAGGGGCAAAACTACACCGCGTAATTCTCTTAGAGAATTTAACTGTGGATTCCAACAAAGAGATTGGCTTTGACGATGACGCCGTCTATCTCGTCAGCCGGGATTCCATCATCAAAGAATAGGAGGAAGTCATGCAAAACTGTATCGGTGTCATTACATCGTCGGGTTCTCAGGACAGTCTTCAGCATCTCGTGCTGAATAGACCTCTCTATATGTTGCCTTTTGGCGGCAGATATCGGATTATTGACTTTGCGCTCTCGCAACTCGTCAATCATGAAACGAGAAAAGTCGCACTCTATGCGGGTAAAATGCTCCGTTCAGCCATGGATCACATCGGCAACGGTCGTCCATGGGAACTCAACCGTCGTGTGAACGGACTTTACATCTTCCCGCCATCCTATAACGATGAATTTGGCAATTATTCCGAAGTCGTCAACATGTATGCCTCCATGCCGTTCTATGAAAATGCAAAAGAAGAGAATCTCGTATTTTTGAACCCCATGGTCATCTCCAAAGTCGACCTTTCGGACGCATACGAATCTTTTTTGAGCCAAGACCTTGATTGCATGATGGTCTATGAGCATGTCTCGGACGAAGAGAAAAAGTATTTACGTTACGATCGCCTGACACTAAACGATGAGGGGAGAATTGAAGCACTGGGTATCAATCTCGGCACCGAAAAGGAAGTCAATCTTTCGCTCGGAATCTGTTTCATCAAGAAACGTATCTTTATGGATCTTATTAAGCATGCAATGGAACTCGGGAATTATGTCTCGTTCAAGCAAGTCCTCTCTGCCGCTCTCAAATATCTCAAGGCAGGCTCGTATGCCTATGACGGCACTGCCATGATCATCCGCAATGTCAAGAATTATTACGATGCCAATATGGCGTTACTCAATCGCGATATCTATGAGGAGATATTCTATAAAGGCGGGAACATTTTTACGAAGTCAAAAGATGAACCTTCGACGCAATACACCAAGGATTCCAATGTATCCGATTCCTTGGTTGCCAACGGATGTTTTATTGAAGGAGAAGTCAAAAATTCCATCATTTTTCGCGGTGTCAAAATTGGCAAAAATGCCATCGTCAAAAACTCGATCCTGGCGCAAGAGGTGGTCATCGAGGACAATGCGGTCGTGATCAATGCTATTTTGGATAAGTATTGCAGAGTCGAGAGCGGCACAAGCCTCATCGGTACGCCGGAGGTTCCGATCACGGTCGAGAAAGGTCAAGTCATCCGCAATAAGATGCAAGAGGAGGTCGCGGGGTGAAGATACTCTATGTAGCAAGCGAGGCGGCACCGTTCGTCAAAACGGGCGGTCTTGCCGACGTTGCCGGGTCACTTCCGGTGCAACTTCGAAAAATGGGGGAGGACGTACGCGTGGCGCTCCCTCTTTATCGCAGTGTCTTGGAAAAATTTCACGATAAACTCAAGAAAATTGCGGAATTTCACGTCGACCTCAATTGGCGCAGACAATATTGCGGCATCTTTGAAGCTGAATACGAGGGTGTTCCCTACTATTTTCTCGACAACAAGCAGTATTTTGATCGAGAGGCCTGCTATGGGTATGCAGACGACGGCGAACGGTTCGTCTTTTTCTCTAAAGCCGTCACGGAGCTTATGCGTGTGATTCATTTTCAAGCGGATATCGTGCACACGAACGATTGGCACTGCGCACTCGTCGGAGCATATTTAGCGGATTTCAAACGCGGAGACGCCTTTTATCACGGGATGAAGAATGTCTTTACCATTCACAATCTCAAATATCAAGGCATTTTTCCGAAATCACTGCTCACGACAGTCGCGGGACTCGATGATATTTTTTACAATGAAGACACGATGAAATATTATGATTGCGTGAATTTCATGAAGGGCGGGATCACATTTAGCGACGCCTTTACGACCGTATCCGAGTCCTACGCTGAAGAGATCACCTATCCCTATTACGGCGAACATCTCGAAGGCGTTATCAATCGCTATCATTTCAAGATGCACGGAATCTTAAACGGAATCGACACCAATGTATGGAATCCCGAGACGGATCCGCACATCTATGAGAAGTATTCCCTCAAAGACTTCTATGCGGGGAAGAAAAAGAATAAAAGAGAACTCCAAAAATGGCTTCGCCTGCCCGAGAAAGAGGTCCCGATGATTGCGATGATTACGCGCTTGGTGGAGAACAAAGGCATTCCGCTCGTAAGGCATATCTTCGATGAACTCATTCAGGCGAATGTCCAGTTTGTACTCATCGGTACGGGCGACAGAGAATACGAGGACAGTTTCCATTATTTTGAGTGGCGATATCCCGAAAAGGTTCGTTCACTCATCTATTATGATGAAACGGTCGCACATCGTCTATACGCCTCGGCGGATCTCTTTCTCATGCCGTCTCATATGGAACCCTGCGGCATCTCTCAGATGATCGCAATGCGCTACGGCACACCTGCAGTCGTACGCGAAACGGGCGGACTGCGCGACACGGTAAAGTCCTACGAGCCTTCGACGGGAAAAGGCGACGGCTTTACGTTTGCGAACATCAATGCGCACGACATGCTCTATACAATCCGGCGCGCACTCTATTTCCATGAGCAACCGAAAGAATGGGAAAAAGTCGTCACCAACGCGATGAAGAAAGATTTTTCATGGACGAAGAGCGCGGAAAAATACAAGGCACTATACAAGAGCCTTTTAGACGCTTAATGAGGAGGAAGAACCATCATGAATTTTGAGGATCAGGGTTTCACATATACTCCTCACGGCACGAAGTTTAAGGTATTTGCTCCGAAACTCGAGGAACTCTATCTCAATCTCTATCGAGAGCGGACGGAAGAAGAATGCGATCGCATTCCTATGCAACAGGATGAGGATGGATTTTGGCATGCGGAAATGGCAGGTGATCTCGAAGGTATTTTTTACACCTATGGCAACAAGGACTTTGAAACGACGGATCCCTATTCCGTGCTTACGAACATGAACGGAACGCGCAGTGCGGTCGTGGATCTCAAAAAGACCGATCCGAGAGGCTTTCGCACGCACCGAAGACCGCGTGATCTTACAAAAAATCCGATCATCATGGAGCTCCACATTAAGGACTACACCTATCATCCGACGAGCGGCGTCCGTTATCGCGGGAAATACCTCGGTCTTGCCGAACGCGGCACGCGTTACAAAGACATGCCGACTGCACTCGATCATCTTGTAGATCTCGGCGTTACACATGTGCAGATCTTACCGATGTACGATTTCGTCACGGTAGACGAGGATCCCAAACGCTTTGACGATGATGATAACTACAATTGGGGCTATGATCCCGGTCATTATGATGTACCGGAAGGTAGCTACGCGCTCGACGCGCGAGAATTTTCTTCGCGCATTACGGAACTCAAAAGTATGATCATGGCAATCCATGAAGCGGGACTCGGCGTTATTATGGATGTGGTCTACAATCACACCTATCGATCGGAGGATTGCAACTTCCACTTGCTGGCACCGTTTGTGTATCACCGCAAGGCGGGTGATGTGTTTTCCAACGGCTCCGGTTGCGGCAATGAATTTGCCACGGAGACCGAAGCCGGACGTGCGTTTCTCTTACACTCATTAAAATACTGGGTGGAAGAGTATGCGGTCGACGGATTCCGATTTGACCTGATGGGTCTCATGGACGCGGATGCGCTCTTACAAGCAAAAGAAGAACTCATGAGAGATCATCCTGATCTCCTCTTCTACGGAGAACCGTGGACAGGCGGACTCTCGGTGGTTCCGGAAAACCGTCGTATGGTGAAAGGAAGACAGCAGAACACGGGGATCGGTATTTTTGTCGATGCGTTTCGAGATGCGTTACGGGGTGACAATGACGGGAGTGTGCCCGGCTTTATTCAAGGTGATTTTTCGAAGAAATACGAAGTCGAGACGGGGATTGCCGGCTCCATCGCATTCGATGAGAATCACGTCGGAGTCGCTTCGATGGCGGACGAGAGCATCAACTATATCAACTGTCACGACAATCTCATTCTCCGCGACAAATTGGAGATTACGGTACATGATGACAAAGAGCGCATCGAACGCTATGAACTCGGCTTCGCGATCTTACTTACCTCGTTCGGTCGCAGCTTTCTCTACGAGGGGAATGAGTTCTATCACACCAAAAAATGGAACCCCAATACGTACAACGCGCCCACTTCGCTCAACGCCATCGACTGGTCGCGCGCGTACGGATTTCGAAGAATGACCGAGCGTTTCAAAACTTTGATCGCGATCCGCAAGGCACATCCCGTGTTCGGCATGACGGATGCGGAGGAAATTCGCAAAAGGCTTACGTTTTTACCGCATTTCACGGAGGGACTCATCCTCTATCGAATTGAGGAGGACGACGGCGGACTTGTGATTTTCCATCACGCCGCGACGGATGAAGTGAGATGGGATGAAGAAGCTTTCGCCGCTCTGTTCCCCGAGGACGCCAAAGAGATTCGCGTCATCTATGAACGTGGGGAAGCGAGGAATGATGCCGTCACGGAATATCGGATTGAGGGCATCGATACGGCGATCATCGAGTACAAGAAGGAGGAAACAGATGGACTATCGTAAAAATTATGAATCGTGGCTATCAAGTAAATGGATCGACGAAGACACAAAGAAAGAGCTGCGCGCACTCACGGATGAGAAAGAGATCGAAGATCGCTTCCATCAGTCTTTGGAATTCGGCACCGCGGGACTGCGGGGAATTCTTGAGGCAGGCTCCAATCGTATGAACAAATACACCGTCGGACTGGCGACCGAAGCATTTGCCCGTGTAATTGAGAAGGCGGGGGAAGAGGCGAAGAGAAGAGGCGTCGTGATCGGGTATGATGTGCGCCATTTTTCCAAAGAATTTTCCGAGCTTTCGGCAGGTATCTTCGCGTCACACGGGATTCATGTCTCCATTTATAAAGAAATTGCGCCGACACCCATGGTAAGCTTCGCAATTCGCAAACTCCATGCGTTTGCGGGCGTCATGATGACGGCGAGCCACAATCCGAGAGAGTACAACGGATATAAGGCATACGGACAAGACGGCAGTCAAATTCTGGATGACATTGCCAATGCTGTCTCGGACGAAATGGCAAAGATGAAAGACTTCTCCGAGATTCAGTGGATGGATTTTGAAAAGGGATTACAATCCGGCATGATCGAATATATCTCGCAGGAGCTCGTCGAAGAGTACTACACGCGTATTGTCGCACTCTCGCTTCACGACGATGTCGACCCTGATATCCGCGTCGCATATACGCCGTTTAACGGCACGGGAAATATCCCCGTACGCGAGGTACTCCGTCGCAAAGGCTACAAAAACATTCTCGTCGTACCCGAGCAAGAACTCCCCGATCCGGACTTTACGACCGTCGGATATCCGAACCCGGAAGATCCCAAGGGTTTCAAAGTTGCAGAGGCTTTTGCCGAGAAAAATGACGCGGAGCTCATCCTTGGTACGGATCCGGACTGTGATCGCGCCGCAATTGAAGTGCGAAATCGCAACGGAGAATATGTCTTCCTCAATGGCAACAAAATCGGCGCGCTTCTTATTCACTATATTTTGACTTCGCTTAAGGAACGCGGTGAAATTCCAGAGAACGGCGTTATTGTAAAATCGATCGTGACCGGAGATCTCGGCAAGTCCATCGCATCGGCACTTGGTGTGGAGACAAAAGAATCGCTCACCGGCTTTAAGAATATCTGCGGTCTTGCGAACGATTATGAGCGCACGGGGGAGAAGACATTCCTCTTCGGTTATGAAGAATCCATCGGCTATGTCTATCGAGATTTTGTGCGTGACAAAGACGCCGTCAATGCTTCTTTTATGATCGTCGAGATGGCTGCATATTACAAGAAACGTGGCAAGAGCCTCTTGGATATTCTCGAAGAACTCTATGAAACCCAAGGGTATTATTTTGAACGTGTCAATTCTTATGTTCTCAAAGGACTCGATGGGCAAGAACGTATCAAGCGCATGATGGTCGATTTCAGAGAAAACCCGTTGGTCAATCTCGGGGAACTCACGCACGAGAGAACGGACGACTATCTTGAAGGCGTGCGCGACATTCCGAGATCCAATGTCCTCAAATTCTTTTTCAACGACGGGAGCTGGTATGCGATTCGCCCGTCCGGTACGGAGCCGAAGATCAAAGTTTATATGTCCGTCGTCGGTAAAGACGAAGCCGACGCACTCGAGAAAATTCGCTTGATCACCGAAGCGACCGAGAAGAAAATGGACGCAGTCAAATAATTCCGACGCAGGAAGAAAAAACGATGCTCTCTCCGAGGGTGTCGTTTTTGTTTGGAAAACTTTCGTTTGTGGTATCAATCATTAAGAAACTGCGCAAAGGAGTGAGAAACATGATTCGACGTAAAATCGTGTGGATGCTATGTGGATTGATGATGGTAGCGGTCGGCTGCATGAAGACATCGACAGAATCCGACCATGAGATAGCAACAAGGGAAGGAGAAGAGAACTTGAAAGCACAAAGACTGGAAGAAAAAGACGTGCGCGAAGAGAACAAGCGTACGATTTACTTGGCGGGCGGATGTTTTTGGGGTGTCGAGGGGTATTTTAAGAAAATACCGGGAGTCTATGACACCGAGACAGGTTACGCGAACGGCAAGACGGAGAAGACCGACTACGAGTCCGTGAAAGAGACGGATCATGCGGAGACGGTGAAAGTATCGTACGATCGTTCCCGCGTATCGCTCGAGGAAATTCTCTTGCATTATATGAGGATCATCGACCCTACGTCTGTCGACAGGCAGGGAAACGATGTCGGGAGACAATATCGGACGGGGATTTACTATACATCAGCGGAAGATCGCGAGATCATCGAAAAAATACTCGCCTATGAAACGCGATTACACGGGACGCTTGCCGTGGAGAAAGCGTCGCTCAAGAATTTTGTCCAAGCGGAAGCGTATCACCAAGACTATCTCGATAAAAACCCCGGAGGCTATTGCCATATCAATTTGGCACTCGCCGACACGCCTCTTTTCGATGAACCGTATGAAATGCCGACGGAAGAGAAGATTCGTGAACTGCTCGACGACACGGCGTATGACGTTATGCGCAATGCAGGAACGGAACGCGCAGGGACAAGTGCGCTGAGTCACGAATATCGCAAAGGCATCTATGTGGATAAGATCACCGGGGAACCGCTCTTTTCCTCGAGCGATAAATTCGACAGCGGATGCGGTTGGCCGAGCTTTTCTCGACCGATTACGACGGACAAACTCACGGAGCATATCGACAACACGCTCGGCATGACACGTACGGAAGTTCGCACCAAGCACTCCGACTCACACCTCGGACATGTATTCGAGGACGGTCCCGCGGAGAAAGGGGGGCTGCGCTATTGCATCAACGGCGCGGCACTACGCTTCATTCCCTATGAGGACATGGACAAGGCGGGCTATGGCGCATATAAAATCTTTTGCGAATAGTAAAGGATAAAGAGAAGGAACGCCCTTCTCTTTTTTGTATTTCGGACGGCTCATGATGTTTTCTATGGTAAAATAACAAGAAGGAGGGCATGATGAAACAGTTTTTTTTACTCATTGATCAGGTATTGTCGTCGGACATCGTTCGCAACATAACGCTATATGAGATTCTTGCTACGGTTTTCAAATATATCTTCGTCTACATGATTTTTCGATTTTTGTCCGACTTGGTGCGCATGATTTACCTGGACATCGATTCCATCGGCGAGGAGGAACCGATCACGGGGGCATATCTGCGTCTATTGACTAGAAGGGAATCTCTCTCGTACAAAGTCGAGGATTTCTATGCGCTCGGCGAAGAAACGACGATCGGACGCGGCAGACAATGTGACATCCGTCTCCACGATCGTTTCCTATCCAAAGTGCATGCGCGGATCATTGAAGACGCAGGAGAATACTATCTCGAAGATTTAGGCAGTTCCAACGGGACCTATCTCAACGGTGAAGAGGTCAAAGATGCACCGCTTCTCGTAGATCGGGATGTCGTCACATTGGGCGACAGTGAGTTTTTGTTCCTCAAGGACGGTGAACATCGTCATGCGTAGTCGATTTCGGCAGAGCCTGTCGCTTCCGATTCTCCTCTTTCAGATCCTAAGCCTCGTTCTCATTCTTTTTTTCAACGGCAAAAATATGACCGGTGCACAGGTTTTTGTCGGTTTTGCACTGGTTCTCGTCATCTTCATTTCGAATCTCATCACGGTTGTCGTCATGCGCTCCGATCCGTATCTTTTTTCCATCGCGACCTTTCTCTATTCGATTGGTTTCGTGATGATCTATAGACTCAATCCGGCTCTGGGCGGACGTCATCTCTTGTGGCTTGTCATCGGACTGATCGCCTATTATCTCGTGTTTTTGTTGATGCGCTATGTGGATTTTTTTGAGGACAAACCGGTCTTTTTCCTCATCGCCGCCTTGCTTCTCTTTGCCGTGACGCTCGTCTTCGGAAAAAACATTCACGGCGCGAGAAACTGGATCGTCATCGCCGGATTTTCTTTCCAACCGAGCGAACTTACGAAGATCGTCTTTATTTTCCTCCTATCCGCCTTTTACAAGCGCGAGGAGGACGGGAAGCATCTACGAATCGGAAGGATCGGGGGAAGTTTTCTCTTACTCGTGGTCGTCTATTTCTTTATCGCGCTCTTTTTCCTACAAAAGGATCTTGGATCGGCGATGATATTCTTCGGTCTATACATGGTTTTTCTCTACATCTTCGATAGACACCGCATGCTCATTCCGCTCAATTTCATGCTCATCGCCATCGGCGGGGGACTCGGTTATTTACTCTTTGACCATGTAAAAATTCGCGTCGCGACATGGATCGATCCGTGGAAATACGTCGACGGCATCGGTTATCAGATCACGCAATCCCTCTTTGCCATCGCGAGCGGAGGATTTTTCGGCGCGGGACTCGGACTGGGGCGACCCGACTTCATTCCCGTAGCAGAATCGGACTTCATCTTTGCCGCAATCTGTGAGGAATTCGGTATTTTTGCCGGCATCGGCATCATCATGCTCTTTCTCATTCTCCTCTATCGAGGCATTAAGATTGCACTGCTCAAAGAGGACTTTTTTGAACGCGCACTTGCCATCGGCGTCTCCGCAATGTTTGCGTTGCAGGCGCTCGTGATGTTCGGCGGCGTAACGAAACTTTTGCCGCTCACGGGCATTACCATTCCGTTTTTGTCCTATGGCGGAAGCTCGCTCATATCGAGTTTTCTCTCTTTGGGCATTCTCAATTCCATTTCCATGGAAAATTCTGACACGGAGGAGGAATAGATGATGAGAGAAGAAAAAGTATTCCTGCGTATCAAAAAAATCCTTCTGTTCTTCAGCATTCTCTTCGTACTTGTGACGCTCTATTTACTCTATTTTGCGCTCTTCCGGGCAAAACAAATCGCGGATAATCCCTACAATCAAAGGCTCACGCAGGACGTCGATCGCATCACCCGTGGAAAAATCTTTGATCGCAACGGAGAACTTCTCGCCTCCAACAACACCGACGAGAACGGTGATCCGATCCGTTTCTACGCATATCCGCGCATCTATTCTCATATTCTCGGTTATTCCAGTAAAAAATACGGCAAAACGGGACTTGAACGTGCGCTCAATAAGACTTTGCTCGGCATTGAAGACACGCCCATTTCGGAAATCATGGGGTGGATCGAGAACAACAGTGTGGGAGACGACGTCGCGCTTACCATCGACACCAACGCGCAGATGACCGCATACAATCTCCTCGAAGGTCACATCGGTGCAGTCGTCGCAATGAATCCCCGGACCGGAGAAGTCTATGCGATGGCTTCGAGACCTACGTTCAATCCCAACGAACTCGAAAACGCATGGGAGACCTATCTCGAGGACGAGAGTGCACCGCTCTTGCCGCGCGCAACACAGGGACTCTATACGCCGGGGTCCGTCTTTAAGATCATTACGGCGACCGCCCTCGCGGAAAATCCTTCCATCGACGAACATTACACCGACAGCGGGGAACTCGTCGTCGAAGGCTACACCATCCGCAATTACAACGAAAAATCTTACGGAGACGTCGATCTCACCGATGCCATCGCCAATTCCATCAACACCTATTTTGGACAAAAGGCGCTCGACCTCGGCGGCGCGAAGATGGACGCGGTCTCAAAACGTTTCGGATTCGGCGCGGAAATTCCGTTTGAGCTTCCGATCACACCGAGTGTATCCGGTTTTTCTTCGTCGTCGAAAAAGATCGACATTGCCCAAGGCGGCTACGGTCAGGGCACGACTCTCGTGACCCCGATGGAAATGGCACTTGCGACTTCTGCCATCGCGGCTGGTGGGACGATGCCCGTCCCGACCCTCGTTCGCGCCGTCATGACATCCGACGGTAATGTCATCCGGACGATGAAACCGCGCACCTATACGACCGTAACGGACGTGAGGAGTGCCGCCAAAGTCACACAGGCGATGGAAGCCATGGCGACAAATTCCTATGCCGCCATCCCCGGTATACGTGTCGCAGGTAAAAGCGGAACTGCCGAGACGGCATCCGGCAAGACACACGCTTGGTTTGTCGCCTTTGCGCCCGTCGAGAACCCGCGCGTCGCCGTTGCCGTCGTCCTCGAGGAAGACGGTACATTCGGTGCCGTCACCGCCGCACCCATCGCCCGAGAGCTCATGCAGACCGTCCTCAACCGCATCCCGGAGGAATAAAAGAATTTACGAAAACGGCAGGCTTTTCGCATTCGATGTCTGCTTTTTTCGTACTAAAAAATCTGTGAAGATCAATGTAATTTTCTAATAAATTATGATGTATTTCATGTTGAGAGAATTCAAAAGTTTCGTGACTACAAAAAAAGATGCCCGAGGGGATCTTGATGTTTACATGAAAAGTAAAAGCGTATTTTTGGAACTATAGGAATTTATCGCGCAGATTGTGCCAATACCAATTCTCGGAGAAAGAGAGTCGTCGAATGCTACGCTTGGAGATATAGAAGTCGATCGATTGAATCTCGCGTATGCGTTTCTCGATACCGTCTGCGACGAGAATGCAGGTATTGAGGTATCGCGCGTCGGGCGCTAGGTTCACGACGGAGCCGTCGGGGACGATAAGGGAATTGCGCAGAGAACGATATTGCGTAGAGTACAGGGGGGCAATCGGGGTCATCTCGAAAGCTCGTACCGACGGATGCATGATGGCACCGAGCAAAGAAGCGTTGTGTCCGCTGGATCCGGCGGGGGTGGAGAGGAGCATGCCGTCGCCCGCGAAGCGTTCCATATCGACGCCGTCCACGGTGACAGAAAACTGGATCATACGCGACCACATATTCTTGAAGAGAAATTCATTGAGGGCGAAGAAACGAAACTCGTTTTTCCGCGTCTTGATACGCGCTTCAATCAAGAGAATTTCTTCAGTGGCGTAGGTTTCTTCCTCATACGCGTCCAAGAATGCGTCGAGATCTCCTGCATCGATCTCCTGAAAAAATCCGAGATGTCCGGTGTTGATGCCGACGAAAGGGATCTTACTGAATCCGGATTGGTGGACGGCTTTGATAAATGCGCCGTCGCCGCCGATGGAGAGATTGAGATCGCTCTTGGGTGAGAAATTGCTCGTGACGATGTAACCGCGACTTTCAAGTTTGCGCGTGAGTTCGTTTTTTATTTTTTGCGAATAGGCGTTGCGATTGGAAAATACGGTAAACTGTTTCATGAAGCATTCCTTTCCATGATATACTACCAAGTATTATACAGAACGTGAGAGGATTTGATAAGAGTGATGAAAGATATTGCATTTACGATTGATCGGGAAGAGGAACTCTCTATGTTTCTCAAGCGACAGCTCTTTTCTCGCAATTTGTTTTTCGAGGCGGTTCGCACAGGGGCGCTCATTCTCAACGGGCATGTTGTCGAGCACGATCTCTACGTCCATTTCGGAGACGAACTGCGGTATCTCATTCCGCGGGAGAAGAATCGCTACACCTTTGATCGGACGGAGACGCGCGTGCTCTACGAAGACGAGGATGTATTGGCACTCGATAAACCAAAGAACCTCTCGATGATGCCGGACGCGGAGGGGAGCGTTGCAGAACGGGTGGCATATCTCTTCTACGAGCGTGGCATCGAGTCCAAAGTGCGTTTTGTGACGCGACTGGACAAGGACACCTCGGGGATCGTGCTCGTCGCGAAACACGCCTATGCGCACGGCAGACTCATGAAAGAGGATGATCGAGGGAGTGTCCGGAAATTCTACACGGCGATCCTCGAGGGGATGATCGATCATGAGCTTCTCATCGATACACCGATCCTGAGAAAAAAAGGAGAAGTTAAAAGCGTAGTCGATCCGAGCGGACAAGAGGCTCGCACGAGGATATTTCCGATTGTGTCCGACAAGTCCATGAGTGTGGTGAAGATTGAACTCTTGACGGGGAGAACGCATCAGATTCGCGTCCATGCAGCGTCCATCGGGCATCCCGTCGTCGGAGACGAACTCTACGGGCACGGGGGAGGAGACGGTCAACTTTTGCATGCTTCCGAGATGATTTTTCCCGATCGCACGGGGAAAATCGTCAAGGTCGTTTCGCCGCTACGCGATTCCATGCTTACAACCCGACAGGCGATTGAGCGGGGTGAATAACGTTTGCACATCATATGTGAACGTGGTATAATTGACTTAGTTCCCAAGGGAGACCTTTCATATTAAACCTACGCCATTGATAAGGGAATGCGGAGTTCTTATATGGAATGACAAGCCTCCAAGAGTGGACGTCAGACCGTGTGGACAGCGAACCCACCTTCACAAACAGAAGGTCTTTAATTTCAAGGTCGCCCGGCAGGGAACTTTTCTTTTACGGCACGTAAAGGACAATCAACAAAAAAGACTGTATGCCATCGCACGCAGTCTTTTTTTATTTGTCCCATGCGCACCTCGACTCAACCGAGCGGAAGTGCGTACTTTTTGCGGGAGACGAATTTGTAGGTGTTCTTGAAGCCCAGTTCGCGCAAGAGTTTCATCGCGTCGCGGATGCCGAGTCCGACTTCTTCTTTCTTATGGGCGTCGCTACCGAGCGTGATGAGTTCGCCGCCGAGATCACGGTAGCGCAAGAGGATCTCGACTTTGGGATGAAAATAGAAGAGTCCCGTGCGCACGCCTTTGGTGTTGACCTCGAGTGCTTTCCCGTGCGTAATGATATGCTTGAGAATGAGATCGACCTCATCGGCATAGAACGAATAGGGTGGTATGAGGCTTTGGTCGGGGAAATATCGATCGATGTAGTCCATGTGTCCAAGTGCATCGTAGTTGTCGTATTCCAAGAGGCAACGGTACATTTCATCGTAGTAATTCTTGAGTGCAACTTCGGGGAGCTCCGTATGCGCCCAATCATATGCGATGTCGCGGTTCATGAGTGTATGGAGTGACAGGAGAACATAATCGAACGGATAATCTCCGATGTAGGCATTGTATTCATCCGCAATGCCTCGCACCATTCCGATTTCACAACCTGCCAAGACTTCGATTTTGTCGGCGTATGTATAGCGAACGCGATTGAGAGAACGAAAATAATCCCGAGGAACAAAAGCGTAGTTCTTCGTCGGATCTTCAGGGAAAAAATCAATGTGGTCGGTAAAACAAATACTCTTGAGATTGCGTTCAATCCCTACGCGCACGGAATTTTCCATGCTCTCTCTACTATCCATGGAGAACTCACTATGACAGTGCAAATCAAACATGTACTCACCTCGGAATTATTGTAGCACAAAGCGAAAAGAGACACACATTGTTTGAAAGCGGGTGTTGGTGGGTAATAAAAAAGATGTAGCATATCACTAGTAAAGGAGAGATCAGATATGGGAATCAGAGAAATGATTTATGAAGCAAGACGTGCAAAAATACGTGAGGAGAGAACGAAACAAGCATTTGCAGGTGCGGTCGGTCTTTTGACAGGGGCACTTGTAGGCATTCTTCTCGCTCCGCAATCGGGGGAAGAAACGCGTGAGCAAATCGTCAATGCCACGAAAGATGCCGGCAATCTTGTAGCGGAAAAATCCAAACAAGCAGGCAGATATGTTTCGGACAAAGCCAATCAAGCATATGAAGTCATCATGGAAAAATCCGGTGAATACGGAGACGCCATTAAGGAAAAATACCAAGGGCTCAAATCCAACGCCATGACAGAGCTTAGACCTGTAGCGGAAGCGGCTGAAGAGCTCAAGGACGACGCAAAGAAAGAACTTCACGAGAAAAAAGAAGATGTCAAAGAGAAAGCCGAAGAGGTAAAGGACAAGGCAAAGGCAGTAAAAGAAGATGTCAAAGAGGGTGCTGAGAAAGTAAAGAAGGATGTTCAAGAGACTGCCAAAGAAGTCAAAAAAGACATCAAGAAATAGGGTGGAATGATGGGAAGCTCAATTACCGTAGGTGATCTTCTGCACATTCTTCTTGCCATCGCCGGGATTGTCGCCCTCGTCGCATTGTCGATGGCGATGTTCCAGATCGTCAAGGCGTTGAAGAAACTCAATTCCACACTTGAATCGAACCAAGAGAGTCTTGATCACATCATTAAGAATGTCGAAAAAACATCCGCTTACGCAGGAAATATCAGTGAGCAGGCGGAATCGACTTTGAAATCCGTCGCACCCGATGTTGCAAGAATTGTCGGGCAAGTCGGCTCGATCATGGACGGCGCGGAGGGGCTTACGTCTGATGTCACGGATACGGTTCATTTTCTCACGGATAGTGTATCCGATACCGTTTCGAGCGTGAAACACGGATTCTCCAGCGCACAGGATTATCTCTATTATTTTTCGGAGATTGTTGATATCTTTAGAAACGCTTTTCGCAGATAGAAGAAGCTCGCATCGCGCGAGCTTTTTTTGCGCTTCTTTGGAAACGTTTCATAAGGCATTCTCACCCGCAAAAAAGCCTTTATTATGCATCTTAACTATGGTACAATGACTTTATTGATAGCGAGTGAAGACGATACAAAAAGCTTTTCAGAGCATGATGCGTATGAGAAGGAGGCTCTTATGTCCAGAACAATTAAAGACGTTGCGAAACTGGCAGGTGTATCCATTTCCACGGTTTCCCGCGTGATGAACGATTCCAAACCGGTCAGTCCCGAATCCAGAAAAAAGGTACTCGATGCCATCGAAAAACTTGACTTCAAACCGAATGAACTCGCGCGCAGTCTGGTTATGAAAGAGTCGAGGATCATCGGCGTGGTCGTGAAAGATATCAATATTTCCTATATGGCACAGATCATTCAGGGGATTGAAGAGACGGGGAAACTCTATCAATATGATATCCTCTTATCGAATACATACGGGGAAAAAGAAGACGATCTCGACGCGATCGAACTTTTTTTCAGAAAACGTGTAGACGGTCTGATTGTCGTAAGCGAAGATATCGATCCGGATGTGCTGGCAAGGATCAAAGACTACCGCATTCCGTATCTACAAATCGACCGTTACTATGACCCGAGGAAGATCGATACGGTCAGTGTTGAATACGAAAAAGGCGGATATGAGATGACCAAACATCTCATGGACTTGGGACATCGTAAAGTCCTCTACATCCGCAATCATGGAACGAGTGCCGTAGAGATGATGAAGTTTACGGGCTGCAAAAATGCGCTTGGCGAAATCGATGAGATTCCTCTTGTTCTGGATATGGACGAAGACTCGATCGAAGAGGGATACAAGAGTGGCGACAGGGTCATGGAATTGATTCAAAAGCATGGTATCACGGCGATTTTCTGTTGCCGAGATGCGCTGGCAATCGGTTTGTCGAACTATTTTTACGATCACAAGATGACCATCGGGAAAGACATCTCCATTGCGGGTTACGGTTCCGATCCGATGAGCACCATCTATCGACCGACGATTACGACGGTGATGGAACCGTATTATGATATCGGTGCGATTGCGATTCGTAAGCTCGTTAAATCTCTCAAAGGGGACGAAAGCGACGAGAATCTGCAAACGACCTATCTCGGCCTACAGGTCAAGAGACGTGAGTCCACGGCAAGAATCCAAGGCTTATAAGCGTTCGGGGGCGGAGGCATCTTGTCTCCGCTTTTTTCGACAACTATTCAATTGATATGCATTGTGTTAGAATGAGCGAGGGGTGGGAAGATGAAGCGCTTTGACATAAGAAGATTTCTCCAAATCAATGTCGGTATCATCGTAATGGTCGTGGGTCTGTACTTCTTTTTCATTCCGAATCACTTCATCGTAGGGGGTATTTCGGGACTCTCACAGATTCTTCAGTTTTTCTTTCCGAGATTACCGATTTCTTTCTTGATGGCATGCATCAATATCGTACTTTTGGCAGTTGCATTTATTTTTATCGGGAAAGACTTTGGGGGATATACCGTCTATGCATCCCTTGCAACTTCAGGATATCTCTTTATTCTGGAGCGCATGCTTCCTCTATCCGGACCCTTGACGCATAATCTCTTGCTCAATCTTTTTTACGGTTGCAGCATTGCGGGATTGGGGATGGGGATCATCTTCAATGCGGAAGCTTCGACGGGCGGAACCGATATCGTCGCAAAGATCATCTCGATGGTAACGCATCTCGATATTGGAAAGAGCCTTCTCATTCCGGATTTTATGATCGTTTTTGGAAGTGCCTTTGTCTTCGGATTGGAGACCGCACTGTTTTCCTTTATGGGAATTTACTTACAAGCGTTCTTTATTGATTTTGCCGTAGCGGGATTTCGTAGGCGCGTCAAGATGGAGATTCATTCCAAAGAAGTCGACGCCATCAATCATTTTATCCATCATACCTTGAGTCGCGGTAGCACGATTTATGAAGTGGTCGGCGGATATACCGGCAATCGACAACAGATGATTTCTACGGTACTTACCAAGCGCGAATATCTGCGTGTAAAGGCTTTGATTGAACAAATTGATCCGACGGCATTCGTGACGGTGCATTATATTACAGAAGCGATGGGAGAAGGATTCACGTATGACGGGATCGGACAGTTTCGCTTGCCCGATAAAGGAGAAGAAGACGCATGAGCGATTTAGGAAAAATATCAGATCGAAAGATTGAACGCATACGGAGTGTGGGTGCATATCTGGAGGGGAATATCCTGTTGCCCAAGAAAGAACTCACGGAGCGCGATCAAGTCGGTTCGTTGGTAGAAGTTTTTATCTACAATGATGCCCAAGGAAGACCGATTGCAACGAAGAAAAGGCCGCGCCTTTTGCCGGGAGAAATCGGGAAGATGAGGGTTGTCGAGTTGTCCAAAATCGGCGCATTTCTCGACTGGGGGCTGGATAAGGACCTGTTACTCCCTTTCCATGAGCAGACGTATCGCCCGAGAAAAGGGGAGGACGTTTTTGTCGCTGTCTATTTGGATCGCTCTGAACGTTTTTGTGCAACGATGAAAGTGCGGGAGCATCTTTCCAGAACGCATACGTATGCCGAGGGCGACACCGTCGAGGGTACGGTCTATTCTCTCCATAAGGAATTCGGAGCTTTTGTGGCGGTCGACGACCGATACGAAGCACGCATTTCCAAGCAGGAATTGTATGGCGTTTTTACTCTCGGAGAGAGGATAGAAGCGCGCGTCCTCAAGGTTCACCCGGACGGTCGAATGGATCTATCCGTGCGCGAATTAAGCCACCTTGCAATCGACGACAATGCACAGTTGGTGCTTGATGCTTTGACCGAGAATGGCGGTTTTCTACCTTATGACGATCGATCTGATCCCGACCGCATTCGAGATTTCTTCTCGATGTCCAAGTCGGATTATAAGAAGGCGATCGGTCGATTATATAAAGAAAAACGGATCATTTTTAGAAATGGCGGCGTTGAACTTGAAAGGAGCAAATCATGAACAACAGTATCAAGAAAATGACGATTACGGCATTGTTTACGGCACTCGTATGTGTCGCAACTCTGATCATCCAGATCCCCGTACCTGCAACGAACGGTTATATTCATCCGGGAGACGCACTTATTTTTGTTGCAGCCGTATTTTTGGGGGCACGGTACGGTCTGGTTGCCGGCGGCCTCGGAAGCGCATTGGCGGACCTCATTTCCGGGTATGCTTTTTGGGCACCGTGGACGTTTATCATCAAGGCGGTCATGGGTCTCGCGGTCGGGAGTATTGTGCGTTATGAGCGAGGCAAACTCTTTACCTTGCGCAATGTTCTTGCGATGCTCTGTGGCGTTTGCATCATGGTAGTAGGATATCTTCTCGTATCCTCGACGATGCAGGGCGGATGGGCGGCTGCCATTACCAGCGTACCTGCAAACATCGTGCAGGGTGTCGGAGGCATGATTCTCTTTTACATCGTGGGTTATCCGCTCGATCGAGTTGATATTCAAAAATATATCTCAAAATAAGGAGGAACTATGGATCACAAAAAAGATTGTTGCTGTGGACATGATCACGAACACGATCATGATCACTGTGAAGAAATGGATACCGTCATTCTAGAGGATGATAACGGAAATGAAGAGGAATGGGCAGTACTCGGCGTATTCGGCATCGAGGAACAAGAGTATATCGCTCTTGTGAAGCCCGAATCAGAAGATGTGGCTGTTTATCGCTATAAAGAGCTGGAAAACGGAGAATTTGACATTGACGGGATTGAATCCGATGAAGAATTCGATCACGTCGAAGAAGTCTTCTATGCGCTCTTTACAGATGAGGACGAGGAAGAGGAAGAATAAAAAGAGGGGCGCATCCATGGAGATGCGTCTTTTTCTTAGGAGGCTTTATGGATCATGTCGTCTGCTTGGACTTAGACGGAACGCTATTGCGTCCGGATAAAACCGTAAGTGATTTTTCTGTTCGCGCTTTACAAGGGCTGTATCATGCCGGCGTAGAGATTATGATTGCAACGGGGCGTCAGTATCGCGTGGCAAAACAATTGATTGCCGCGCTCGGTTTTGATGTCACCATTTTTTATGCGAACGGTGCGGCGGCGCGAACGACTCGACGGAATCAAAAACTCTTCAACACGCCGGTAGATTCCGACACGGTTCAAAAAATCCGTCTGCTTGCAAAAGAATACCCGGTTGCCGGGATGGCACACATGGATTATGGACATGATCCCGAGCTCTATTCGCTCTCTAAGGACGGATGCGATGTCATCCGAGACTACGCATGTGATTTGGGACTATCCGTGGATATCCTCCCCGATCACAGATCGACAGATGAAGCGCTCAGTCTTGTCTTTATCGGCGCACTGGAAGACCTGTTTCGATTGGAAGAGGGGATCCGTAAGAGCGGTATTCCGTCCTCCTTTCACGTCATGCAAAACGCCGTTCACGTGAGCCTTCTCGAAGTCATGCATCCGAATGTCTCGAAGGGACGAAGTCTCATTCAATTCTTGGAGATGCGTAGCGATGAGAACAAAGAAGTCATCGCAATCGGCGACGATATGAACGATCTTTCACTTCTTCGCGCTGCGACGATGGGGGTTGCTATGAAAAACGCCGCCCCCGATCTCTTCGAATATGCGGATGTGGTGACGAAATACACCAATGCAGAAGACGGTGTCGCACGCTTTCTCCTTGACCACTTTGAGCATTTGCCGGAGTGAGATGATAGCGTCCATCATTTTCATGCACGAGTACGAACTTTTTCTCAAATGGAAAGTACTACGGAAATCGATTGCGCAAGCGTCGGGAATTTAGTACAATAGAATCAGAACGAAAGGGAGGTACATTTATGATTCAATTTGTTTTAGGTCCTTCGGGAAGCGGAAAAACGAAATGGCTTATCGATCAAGCCAACGATGACTTGGTTCACGGTCATGGCAACTATGTATTTATCGACGTTGACGATTCTCATATCTTTAGTCTCGATCACGGCGTACGCCTGATCAATGCAAAAGACTTTCATATTTCGAGCACGGAAAGCCTCTACGGTTTCCTCTGCGGGATTATCTCCAATGACTACGACATCGAAAAAATCTATCTCGATGCCATCTATGAAATCATTCCTTATGATGCAGACATATACGAGGGTTTGTATAAAGCGTTGGAAGTAATCGGCGAAGAATATCATGTATCGTTTTACTTCGGTCTTGATCAAGAAATCGATGCACTCCCCGAGTTGTTACGTCAAAATGTTGTCGTTCTTAAAGTGTAAAGGAAGGAGAGCCGAGGCTCTCTTTTTTCTATGATGCAAAGTGCCAACGAATTATTGAGTACATTTATCGCGCGTCGCACTGCACTCATCGAAAAACTCGTGGACGGGAAACTCAATAAACGTAGTTTTCTTGACGCCAACTACGAGCTTACCAAACTCATGAGACCCTATGTCGATCCTGACACGCCTGAAGAGTGCTTGTACAATTATCACTATTACAACGCGCTCGCCAAAGTTGAAAAAACACGGGCGCGTTTATCTTCTCGCGTGCGTTTTGCCAAACGCTTCGAGGATGCGGCGAGAAATTATTACTGTGAGAAAGACAAAGCAACCATGAGGATGTTGGATTTTTTCAGCTCGGAGATCGTTCACGCGTATTTCGTGAAAACCTCGTCTCATCTGCTTCACGGGAAGCTCGTCGAGATTCTCTTTCCGATGCCTTATGTCATTTTCCATACTTGCGACCGCAAAATTATAAAGAGACTTCGGGATGAGAAGATCCTTCGAAATATCCCGCTTGAGAGTGCCATTTCGACCTATATCAATGCACTTTACTAATGTGTTATAATAGGCTTGGAAAGGAATGGTAGGATGGAGCGAAAGAAGCGAATCAGAGTTCGACCTATACGACTTTTTTATGCGTTTATTTTTGCGCTGGTAGTCGTTGCGGGCACCTACAATCTATATCGCACCATCTTCGTAGAAAAGACTCGAACTGTGGATCAACGAATCCACTATGAACACAAGATTCCTTTCAAAGGCTTTTTTATTTTTGATGAATACGTGAGGGTCTTACCCGGTATTTCGCGAGATCAGGTTGTCGAACCGGTGAGATCTCAACGAGGCGCACAGGTGGGGAGTGCCACAATCGAAAACTTTGACAGCATCGAAGCTAAGAAAGCTCACTACTCCGAACTGAAACTTAGCGGACCGAAGATCTTATCGATGCTCAATATTGATGAAATGCGGGCAGATGCCATTTCTCGAGCCGTATCCGATGGACAGTATGAGATCAACGACAAGATCGAACTCATGGAGTATGCTCCTACACGCGATTCAGACGGCACTGTCGTGAACGAGGACAATCTCGCGCGCTTTGACCGTTTTGTGAATGAACGCTTGGAGATGTTAAGCGACTACCAACGCGGCAGAGCGGTCGACATTCGCATGGATCGCGCCGGGGTTTTTGTTCCGTATCTCGACGGCTATGAGAATATTTACACGATTCCCAATATGCTGGATTACGACTTTCGGGATGTGCTGGTAGGTGTCAAGGGCAATTCTACGGGAAAGCTTTACTACGGTTATAAGATCGTCAATAATCTTGAGTACTACCTGGACTTGGGCATATCCGATGCAGATGCGCTGGACGAAAATGCCGTCGGGAAACGCATGACCGTGGTGATCGGCGATGTCACACTTCGCGGCGCGGTATACGATCTCAAAAAAGATGCAGGCGGTATCCGGGTGACGATGCGCTTTGAGGACGGATATGATTTGATCTGCGATAAGCGTTTTATATCCGGGGAACTCATCGATTTCTCATCGCCGGCATACCGCATTCCAAGGTCGGCGTTAACGGGTGCTGAGGGAGAATATGGCGTCAAGATCATTGATGATAATGAGATCGTGTCTTTTCGAAAGGTAAAGGTACTTTCGGAAGAAGGCGATGATGTGTGGATTTACGCTCCCAAAAATGGTCAACTTCAGAATGGAGACGAAGCTGTCCCGACCGTGCGTTTATATGATCGTGTTTTAGTCAAGCCTGAGCGTGTCGAAGAAGGAGAATTCATCAATTAGGAGGGTCATATGATTAGAGAAAATTATTTACAAGTCAAGAAGAATATCGAAGATACACTTACGAAGATGGGGAGACCGATTGATGACGTAACGCTTGTCTGTGTCACGAAGCTGCATGAGATGGACGAGATTATGCAAGCCATTGATGCCGGAGCGACGAACGTCGGGGAAAACAAAGTTCAAGAGTTTCTCAGAAAAGATCCTTATTTTCCAAAAAATGTGCATAGACATTTCCAAGGAACTTTGCAGACCAACAAAGTAAAGGACATTATCGGCAAAGTCGAATTGATCCACTCCATGGATCGTCTTTCTCTCTTAAAAGAGCTTGAGAAACGCGGAGCAAAAGAGAATATCGTCTCCAATGTCCTTGTCCAACTCAACATTTCCGGTGAGGAAACCAAGGGCGGATTTACAAAAGATGAGCTTGAGGGTATACTTGAAGAGATAGAAAAGTGTTCCTTTGTCCGCGCAAGAGGTTTAATGACGATGGCTCCTCACAGAGATGATCCCAATGAGGTGCGTTGGGTATTCACTGAGATGAAGAAAATTTTCGATCATTTGAAGGAGAAGTCTTTCAAAAACACGGAGATGGTATATCTGTCTATGGGTATGACCAACGACTATATCGTCGCTGTCGAAGAAGGCTCTAATATGGTTCGTGTCGGCACGGCCATTTTTGGACAAAGAGACTATTCTAAGAAATAAGGAGGAACTGAAGATGGCTTTTTTTGATAAATTCAAGTCCGCGATCGGTCTCGATGACGACTATGAGGACGAGGATTGGGTGGACGATGATCATTACGAAGATGATTATGTAGAAGAACCCAGACCGCGTTACAATCAGGATGCCTATGCTCCCCGGAGAAAAGAACGTGAGCGTGAACCGCTCTCCATTCAGTCGAGCTCATATTCCGATTTTTCAAACGTACAGATTACGATTCATGAGCCGATTACGTATGATGACGCACCCAAGGTACTCAACGACGTCAAGCAACAAAAGATTGTTCTGCTCAATTTTGAGATGCTCGAAATGGACAAGAAAAAACAAGTCTTTGAGTTCGTTGCAGGCGGCATCTATTCCTTGGAGGCACAGATCAAAAAGGTCACTAAAGATCTTTTTGTCATCTCCCCGAAGGGCGTTTATGTAGAAGGCAAATCCGCCGATTCGTATAGCGAAAACTCGAGTTTTTCTTTCAATCAGGCGAATCTCTAACCCCTTTTTATTGGATCGTAAAAGAGCCGATGGCTTTTGCATCGGCTTTTTTGAATTCATTGGAATTGTGGCGTGTGTCGAGAGATCAAAGCTTTTTTACGTATAGGCATTACTTACAAATCGACGCATCATATCACAGGAGGAGCGATGTATCATTTTGGAAATTCATGGGACCAGATCTTAAAGCAAGAATACAACGAGGCATACTATCAAGCACTCAGAGCGTTTTTAATCTCGGAGTATCGCACGCATCAAATTTATCCGCCAATGGATGAAATTTTCCAAGCCTTGGTCAAATTGCCGTTTGAGGATGTGAAGGTCGTCATTCTCGGGCAGGATCCCTATCATGGAAGAGGGCAAGCCAACGGACTTGCTTTTTCTGTGGCAAAAGGGGTTCCGCTTCCTCCATCTCTGCAAAATATTTATAAGGAATTAAAGACAGATCTTGGGATCTCTACTCCTGCACATGGAGATCTCACCAAATGGGTCGAAAGCGGTGTTTTGCTTCTCAACACGACGCTTACGGTTCGCGAAGGTGCGGCGGCTTCACACCGGGATCACGGATGGGAAACATTCACGGATCATATCATCCTTGCGCTCAACGAATCGAAGCATCCGCTTGTCTTTCTCTTATGGGGTGCGCACGCGCAAGCCAAAAGGCATTTGATTCATCGAAATGATTTCTTGGTTTTGACGGCACCACATCCGAGTCCGCTCTCTGCATATCGTGGGTTTTTCGGTTGCAGACATTTCTCTAAGACCAATACTTTTTTGCAAGAACACGGTCTTACACCGATTGACTGGGGGGAACTATGAATGTAAAGTATGATGCGGAGCGCATTGATGTCTATTTGGCAAACGAGACCGATATGACGCGATCGGAAATTCAAAAGAAGATTGAAGCGGGATCCGTTCTTCTCAACGGAGAACCTACGAAAAAAAACGTCCCCGTTTTCTGTGGTGACGTGATCGATATTGCGCATGATACGAAGAATGCAAAGCTTGAGCCGGAAAAGATTCCACTCAATGTTCTGTTTGAAGATCCGTATCTCGCTGTTGTCAATAAGCCTCGCGGGATGTTGACACAACCCACAGAGTCGGAAAGAACCGGGACGCTTGCCAATGCACTTTTAGGAAGATTTCCAGATTTATCCATCTATCAAGGGGAGGATCGACCCGGTATTGTGCATCGCTTGGATCGTGATACGACGGGACTACTTGTCATTGCAAAAAACGATACGGTTCATGCGGCTCTTTCGAAAGCTTTTGAGGAAAGAAAAGTGAGGCGTATCTACCGTGCCATCGTGCACGGCGTCGTACCTTTTGACAGGCTCTTGTGCGATCGCAGCTTTGGGCGTGATCGCAAGAATCGAACGCGTATGAGTATCAATAGTGATACTCTACGTGAGGCTTCGACCACCATACGTACGCTGGAGCGTTTTCAAGAATCTACTTTGATCGAAGCGGAGCTCCACACAGGAAGAACCCATCAGATTCGATTTCATATGGAATTTCTCGGCTATCCGATTGTCGGCGATCCCGTCTATTATCGAGGATCGAAGAAGCGGGCGTTCGACAAGAAACTTCCGGGGCAAATGTTACACTGTTATGAAATTGGTTTTCTTCACCCCGTCACGCATGAAGAAGTCGCGTTTACGACTGAACCAGATGAGGTCTTTCTCACTTGTCTAAAGGAGGTATCATGAAAAAGATTTTGGATGCATCGGAAATGGCGCGGACGCTACGGCGTATGACACACGAGATCATTGAGAAGAACAACGGCGTGTCAGACATCGTCTTCGCAGGGGTCGTGACGCGCGGCGTACCGCTTGCGGCGCGTATTTCCAAAAATATAGAGCAGATGGAAAATATAACGGTTCAGACGATTCCGTTGGATATCACGCGCTTTCGCGATGATATCGACCTTCGAGGGGAAAGCAGCTATTTTTCGTCCAAGTCTTCAGAGTATAATGTCCGCGACAAGACGGTGATTATCGTGGATGATGTCATGTACACGGGAAGAACGGCACGTGCCGCAATGGAAGCGGTCCTTGCACTCGGACGTCCCAAACGCATTCAACTCTTGGTACTCATTGATCGCGGACACCGCGAATTACCAATCAAACCCGATTATGTTGGAAAAAACATTCCGACCTCACGAGATGAACGCGTGACGGTAAAACTCGTTGAAGAGGATGGAGCCGATTTGGTGGCGATAGAAGAATAAAAAAAGCGTGCTCGTGCACGCTTTCGTACAAACCGTGATGTATTCACGGTTTTTTTATTTCCAATTCCAATGCGGGTTGTGAAGTGAAATTCGGTCTGCGATTTCTTGATTTTCTCGCACATACGCGGTCTCAAAATGTTCGTAGTAGACCATGCCGGGCTTGGCACCTTTTGATTTTTTGACATTGCGCCGTTTCGTATAATCCACGGATTGCGGAAATGGGAATTTACTCATTGCAACGGCGAGATACACGGCCTCCTCGATCGAACGATCGGTGGCGGGAACTTTTGAAGTTGCCAAGATCACATGCGGACCGGGGAGATCTTTGATGTGAATAAAGAGATCGTCACGATCCGCCAATTGCATCGTTACACGATCGTTTTGCCTGTTGTTGCGACCGATGTAGATTGGAACGCCCTCTGAGGAAATCAGCGAAACGGGATCGGAAGGCGTGGATTTTTTCTTCATGCCGTGCTTTTTTCGAACGAGTCCGAGCGAGACCAATTCTTCGCGCACTTCGCCTAATTCCTCCATCGTTGTAATGGTCGAGAGTGTATTTTTGATTTGCTCGAGATAAGAGATGGAGCGACGAAGGACCGGAAGTTCATGTGTCAGAAATTTTTCTCTGTTTTTCTTTTTTCGTACGTTCTTGTAATGTCTTTGTGCGTTTTGCCATACTGTCTCTGTAGGATCAAGCGCGATGCGAATGGTTTTGCCCTCGGGATCGTAGAAGTTCACGACTTCGATCGAATCGGCACCGGGTGACGCAAGGTGTTGATTGGCAAGAATCAAGTCCGCCAAGAGTTTTTCCTCTTCGCGATCTTTTGCCGCCTCCAGATCCAAATGCATGGACTCAAGCTTGATCTCTTCGCGCTGCAATTCGCGCTCAAGGATTCTTTCGAGATCTCTCACTCCTGTCTCGAGGGCGTCACTTTGGTGGCGATCAGCATAAAATGCGAGGAGCATGGAGGAGAGATCAGAAAATTTTTTTGTGCGCGTTCCGAATACATCGAGAGGTAAGACATGGAAATCGATCGGCTTGTCTTGATCTCCATAATAGAGCGCATATGTCCACTGGTTGGTGCGAATGGCGACTACCATGGAAAGAAAGGCACGTTCCAGTGCACATTCTTCTTCGGCGGTGAGTGATCCCACAGTGCGTTTGTCGTCAACATTCGCGTGGAAGAGGATCTCATCCGAAAGAAGCGGGCTGAAACCTTCAAAATGCATGTAGAAAAATCGTCTGAGCCGTTCATTTTTGTCCGCGCCGTGTAGAATGTCCATGAAAGAAAAATTCTCAAGGATATTGACCTTGCCGCTCTCGATGAAAAAATACGGCGTACTGGGATAAATCTCACGCACGCTGCTCATGGTTTTACTGACGCGAATGGCACTTTCAAGAACTTTGGATCTCGTTTCATCGATCAATATGAGATTGGAATACTTGCCCATTAACTCTACGACCAGAGTCACATTGGATCGCCTGCCGAATTCACTCTGTGTTGCAATATCGATGAGAACGATACGGTCAAGACCGTGTTGCTCGACGGACTCGATGACACCGCCGGTCAAATACTTGCGCAGAAACATAAGATAGGCTGTCGGAATTTCTTTCCCTTGCGGTTTGTAATCGACAAAATAGATTGCAGGTCGATCCGCGCGAGCACTTAGCATGAGTTCCAGATTCTTTCCGCGATGATAAAGAGAAAGATGCAGGGTTTCTTTACCGTTTTGACGCACGCGGTTGATCTTTGCACCGACGATTTCCTGTTTTAAGTTTTCTACCATCGCATGTGTCACAATACCGTCATAGCTCATTCCCATCACCTCATGGGTATGCTAACATGTAGAGAGTTGTGGTGCAAATATGAACAAGCCGTCATAAAAACTTGTTTTTTGAGATTGATTTTTCTATGCTTTTTGAAAGGGGGAAAGGATATGAACAGTATGACCGGATACGGGCACGCATCCGCCAAAGACGCTCGACATCAAATTGATATCGAGATTCGGAGTGTGAATCAGAAGGCTCTAGATATCAATGCCCGCATGCCGAAAGTATTTTTTGAATATGAAAATGCAATGCGCACGTTGATCAAGGAGAAAATCAAGAGAGGTCGTGTCGATCTCTATGTGTCTTTCGGATCGGAAGACCTCCCGTCTATGCGCGTCGATGTCAACGAGGAACTCTTGCAAAAGGTATATAGCAAGATGAAGGACGCATGGGAGAAGACTTGTAGCAAATCTTTTGACGATTGTATCTGCGTATCAGATCTTTTCCGCCTGCCGGAACTCATTACCGTGGGCCCGGATGAGGGAGACGAAGATATACTCGGCAAACTCCTTCTCGAAGCAATGGAAGCGGCGATGGTTCCGTTTTGTGAAATGCGGCGTCAAGAGGGCGCGAATTTATTTGCGGAACTCATGAAAAGGCTGGATGAAATTGTGGAGATTGTGGAACGTATTGAGTTGCGGGCGCCCATTGTAGCGGAAGAGCACGATCGCAAACTCCGAGAAAAGCTACAGGAGATTCAAGTCACGGATGCTCTACCGGAAGATCGTATTGCGACGGAACTTGTGTTTTTTGCAGATAAAAGCGACATCACGGAAGAAATCACAAGATTAACGAGCCATATCTCACAATTTCGTGCCATTGCACGCGAAGAAGATCCGATTGGAAAGAAACTTGATTTTCTGTGTCAAGAGATGAATCGCGAGGCGAATACCATCGGTTCTAAGGCCAATGATCTCTTGATTACCAGAGAAGTCGTCGAACTAAAAACGACGATCGAAAAAATCCGTGAACAAGTGCAGAATGTGGAGTGATCGTATGGCACATGAAGGAAAACTGTTCGTCATTTCTGGGCCGACGGCGGTCGGGAAAGGTACTCTTGTAAAAGCGCTGATCGATAGCGATCCCGATCTTAGATTATCCATCTCGGCAACGACGAGAGAGATGCGCGAAGGTGAAGTCGAAGGAGAAAGCTATTTTTTCAAATCGGAAGAAGAATTTCAATCGATGATTGCTGAAGATGCTTTTCTCGAATATGCCTCCGTCCACGGCATGCACTACGGTACGCCAAGAGCATATGTCGACAAGATGCTTGCAACCGGCTCTCATGTCATTTTGGAAATTGACCCGCAAGGTGCTCTGCAAGTAAGAAAGAAGAAAAAGGACGCCATCCTCATCTTCGTTGCTCCGCCGTCGCTTGAGGCACTGTTCGAACGACTTAAAAAACGCGGCACGGAGACCGAAGCGCAAATTGAGAAACGCATGCAATCAGCCGTCAAAGAATTTCGCGTCTTGCCGGAATATGACTATGTCGTCATCAACGACGAAATTGAACGAGCACTCAAAGATCTCGAGGTCATTTTCCAAGCGGAAAATTTGCGCGTCGATATCCATGACGCGCGCATTCAATCCATTATTCAAGATCTAAACGAAAGGGGAACATTATGATCAATCCGTCTTTTATTGAACTTTCACGCATCAGCGATTCCAGATATGCAATCGTCAGTGTCGCATCCAAACGCGCACGCCGTATTGTTGCAGGATCAAAACCGCTCGTGAACACCAAAGCACATAATCCTGTGTCGATCGCCATCGAGGAAATTATGGATGGGGATGTCACTTTTACCATGCCGGAAGAAGTGACGAAGTAAATTGCAGTATGTGAATGTAATCGCACTCACGGATACGAACAAAACGGATCAAAGTTACACGTATGCGACATCTTCCGACAATTTGGTCGGGAAAAGGGTCGTGATTCCATTCGGAAGAGGCAGACGAAAAATCATGGGGATCGTTATTGAAGACGATGTCCCACAACCGAACTTTACGGTGAAAGAGATTCTTGAGGTTTTGGACGCCGATCCCGTCGTCGATGAAGAACTCATCACGATGGCACATACGATATCCGAAGACACCCTTTCGAGCCTTACGCAAGCCTTTCGAGCGATCTTACCTGCAGGGCTCGGAACGAAGCTTGCAAGTGAAAGAGAAGCGGCTATCAAGACCAAGAAGATGTATCGCAAGAGCGAGATCTTTGAAGCGTCCGAGATTTCCGCGCGTGCCTATAAGAAACGTGAACTCTTGGATCTTCTTGATATCGAACTTGACGAAAATGACCTTTTGGAACGTGGTTTTTCCAAAACTTTGATTCGTGAAATGGTAGACATGGGGGCGATTCTCGAGCGCGAAGAACGCGTTCTAAGAGAAACAATATGCGAACTTCCGCAATATGAGAAAAAGGTCCTCAATGAGGAACAAGAGGCTGTCTATAACACCATTACAAGACAAGGGGAAGGGACGATTCTCCTGGAAGGCGTTACGGGGAGCGGCAAGACGGAGGTTTATCTTCAATTGGTCGAGCACGCGATCCGTGAAGGAAAAACGGCAATTGTGCTGGTTCCGGAGATTGCACTGACCCCACAGACGATTGAGCGTTTTGCAGGGAGATTTCCGGGATTGGTCGCGCTCTATCACTCCAAACTCTCCACTTCCGAACGGTTTGACGAGTGGACAAAATTGAAGACCGGTGAAGCAAAAATTGTCGTCGGTGCGAGATCGGCGATTTTTGCACCGCTTCAAGATCTCGGGGTAATCGTCATCGACGAAGAACATGAAGACAGTTACAAATCGGATCGTGCGCCGAAATATGACGCGAGAGAAATTGCGGCAATACGAGCCGCAACACATCATTGCCCCTTGGTTCTCGGCTCTGCCACTCCGCGCGTGGAGACTTTGTATCGCGCAGAGAATGGTGAGATGACGCATCTTAGACTGACCAAAAGAGCACTTGCCCAAGCCTTGCCGGAAATGAAAGTGATCGACATGCGCGAAGAACTTCGAGAGAAGAATGTATCCATGTTCTCACGCGAACTTTATTACGAAATGAACTTGGCACTGCGCAGTCATCGTCAAATTCTTTTGTTTCTGAACAAACGCGGTCATTCTTCTTTTGTATTTTGTAGAAATTGCGGATATGCGGAAAAATGTGACAGTTGCGATGTCACCATGACCTATCACAAAGGTGCAAAACGACTGATTTGCCACTATTGCGGAAAGACAAAACGCCTCCCCGATCTCTGTCCGGTATGCGGGTCCAATAAGATTCGTCATTTTGGAGCCGGCACGGAAAAGCTCGAACTCGATACCAAACGCATGTTTCCCGACGCGCGCGTCGAGCGCATGGATTTTGACACTACGAGACGAAAAAATTCGTATGAGACCATCTATCGCAAAATGAAAGACCATGAGATCGACATTCTCATTGGAACGCAGATGATTGCAAAAGGCTTGGATTTTCCGAATGTAGCCCTTGTTGGGGTGATGGCGGCGGATATTAGTCTCAATCTCCCCAATTTCAATTCGGCGGAAAAAACATTTTCGCTGATCACACAGGTTGCGGGACGCGCAGGCAGAGGAGACGGAAACGGGAAAGTCATCATTCAGACATATAAGCCGGAGCATTATGCGATCCGTTGTGCCCTCAACGGTGATCTGCGTAAATTTTACGAAGAAGATTCCAAAATGCGGAAGATTTTTTACTATCCGCCATATACGCGAATGGCGATGGTTGTCGGAACATCTACCAATTATCGGGTGCTTGCGCATCATATGCATGCACTCTATGAGGCATTTCGCACCTTTATGGGCGAGAACAGGCTTCTCGATATCGCACTCATCGGGCCGAGTCCCTGTCGCATTTTGCGCGTAAAAGACCAATACCGAATGCAAATTCTTCTGAAAACGGAAAATTCCTATGACAACATGAGAGAAATGTTGAAACGGGTATGTATAAAAGACGAGATGAATCTCGAAAATCGGGATGTTTTGATCAGTATTACGATGGATCCATCGATTATTCTATAAGGAGGTACTATGGCTATACGAAAAATACGCATAGACGGAGATCCTATTTTGCGGAAACAATCACGCACTCTGGAGTCGATCACCGACCGCGAAAGAGAACTTTTTGACGATATGATCGAGACGATGTACGATGCCGACGGCATCGGTCTCGCAGCACCTCAGGTCGGCATCCTCAAAAGGATGATCGTGATTGACATTGGAGAAGGACCTATCAAGGCGGCAAACCCAATTCTCAGAGATTATGAGGGAGAGGAGATCCTCTACGAGGGATGTCTATCGATTCCAAAGTTTTCGGGTGCTGTGAAAAGACCCCATGCGCTAACGGTTGATTACATTGATGAAAATGGAGAAAAAAAGACCATGCACGCTACGGGGCTTCTCGCCCGTGTCTTTTGCCATGAAACGGATCATCTTGACGGCGTTCTATTTAAGGATGTCACGCTCCGTGAAGATGAAATTCCCGAGGATTTACGCGACCAACACGAGAGGGAGTTGCAAGGTGAGTAAGGACACGAACACACGTGTGCTGTTCTTCGGCACACCCGAGTTTGCTTTGCCTACTCTTGATGCTGTCAACGAGGCGTTTGAGATACCGCTCGTGATCACGACGCCGGATCGCCCGCGGAATCGAGGTCGTGTGACGCCGACGCCCGTAAAAAAGAGAGCCTTTGAACTAGGACTGGAAGTCTTTGATCCTGAAAAAATCAACACACTTGAGTCGGTTGATCGACTTCGTGCGACCAAGGCGGATTTTGCGGTGGTTGCTGCGTACGGAAATCTCATCGGACAAGAGATCCTCGCCCTATTGCCGGATAAAATTCTCAATATCCACCCGTCTTTATTGCCGCTCTATCGCGGTGCCAGTCCGTTGGAACATGCGATTCTCACGGGAGATGAGTATACAGGCTCTAGCATTATGCTTCTAGAACGCGGACTTGACAGCGGAGATGTACTCATTCAAACACGCGTTCCTCTCAACGGCATGGATATTGAAGCACTGCATGACAAGCTCGCACAAATCGGCGCACAAGATATCGTCCGCGCGTTAAAAGATTATGAGAAGTACTATGCGGCTCGGAAACCGCAGGGAAACGACTACACGTATGCGAAAAAATTGACCCGTGAAGACGGATATATCTCTTGGGAGCGATCCAATGTCGAGATTGATCGCTTGGTGCGTGCGCTCCATGTGGCACCTGGAGTTATGACGCAACTCGGCTCGACGATGTATAAGCTCCATGCCGGTAATTCCGTCGAAGGGAAGGGTAAGCCCGGGGAAATTCTTTCTGCCGGCAAAGACGGCATCGTCGTTGCCTGCGGACAGGGTGCATATCGAATCACCGTCATTCAAAAAGCCGGCAGTCGAAAAATGGATGTTCAGAGTTTTTTGACAGGGAATCAACTGCGACAAGGGATGTTATTTCAATCACTCTAAGTGCAAAGGAGGGAAGACGTGAATCTATATACAATCGGTTATTTGCTATTGTTCGGTGCATTTGCTCTCGGCTTGTATGCACAAACGTCCACCGCGAGAACCTATGGGAAGTATTTTCAGGTGAATAACGAACGCGGATTATCCGGCTACCAAGTTGCACGCGCCATGCTCGATCGTCACGGATTGCAAGACGTGGAGATTCGAGAAATACAGGGGACACTCACGGATCATTATGATCCGACAAAACGTATGATGTGTCTTTCCACCGGCGTTTATCGCGGAAAGACGATCTCTTCCATGGGTGTTGCCGCTCATGAAACCGGGCATGCCATTCAGCACGCGGAGCAATTCGGACTCATGCGACTTCGAACTGCCATTGCGCCGCTTGCGATCATCTCATCGAAAATCATGTTGTTTGTTCTGATTGGCGGTTTTGTATTACAGATGACGCGTCTCATTCGCTTGAGTGTGATTTTGCTATTCGTCCTGTTTCTCTTTCAACTGGTGACTTTGCCCGTGGAGTTCGATGCCTCTCGTCGCGCTATGAATGAATTGGAAAGTGGAGGCATGGTGAGTCCCGCAGAGCTTTCATCTATTCAAGAAGTGCTTCATGCAGCTTGGCTAACCTATGTCGCCGCAACACTCGGAAGCCTTGCTCAAGTGATTCGATTTATGGGTATGTCGAGGGATTCACGGTGATTGCATTAAATGGAATGTTCCCTTCGGAACTCAAGCAACTGATGGATGATCTGGGAGAGAAGTCCTTTCGTGCGCAACAACTTTTTCGATTTTTCCATAAGGAAAAAAAGACAAGACTAGAGGATTCTACAGTATTCCCAAAGAGTTTGGTCGAAAAACTGAAAGATCAACGCATCGATAGCGTCGACGTTGCAAAAAAATTCCGTTCTCAGGTGGATGGTACCATCAAATACCTGCTGAAACTCGGAACGCAAGATCTGATCGAAGCTGTTTTTCTTAAGAACGACGGCGAGTACAATACACTGTGTCTTTCGACACAGGTCGGTTGCAAGATGGGATGCGTTTTCTGCGCCTCTACTAAAGCCAAATTTGCACGAAATATCACCGCTGCCGAGATGGCGGGTGAAGTGTATGCAGTGGAGCGCGATACGGGGGAGAAGGTTACGAATATCGTACTCATGGGGATCGGGGAGCCTCTCGACAATTACGGCGAAACGGTCAGATTTTTGCGACTGATGCACGAATCCGACGGTGCGAACATGAGTTATCGCAATATGACGATCTCCACTTCCGGGATCGCGACACGCATCATGGAACTTGCAGGTGAAGGGATCCCTGTCAACCTCTCTATTTCACTTCACAATGCATTTCAGAAGAGACGTGAGAAGATTATGCCGATCGCAAAGAAATTTGCTTTAGAAGAGCTTTTAAGCGCCGAGGAGTATTATTTCAAAAAGACGGGTCGACGCGTAAGCTTTGAATATACGTTGATTCACGGTGTGAATGATACGAGCGAAGATCTCGCCGAATTATCGCGTTTGTTTTCGCACAAAAACGTACATATCAATCTGATTGCGTTAAATGAGATCGATGAATATGCTCAAAAACCGCCCACAGGTCAGCAAATGCGTGCTTTTGCTAAGGCACTTACTCAAAGAGGAATCCCTACGACGATTCGAAAACCGCAGGGATTGGATATCAACGGTGCGTGCGGACAATTGAGAAGGCTCGAAGAAAAGGAGAATCAATTTGAAGACGGCAATAAATACAAATATCGGTAAAAAACGCTTAACCAATGAGGATACGGCCCATATCGGAAGCTATAAAGATCTAACGGTTTTACTGATTGCCGACGGTATGGGCGGACACAAATCAGGCGAAGTGGCATCCGGTCTTGCTGTGGATACAGTAAAAACGCTGCTTGAGACGAACTATGAGGAAGGTGACGATCTCGAGGCTTTTTTCGTAGACGCGATTGAAGAAGCGAATCATGTGATTTTCAAGGCGTCAGAGAATGATGAAAATGAGGGCATGGGAACCACATTTGCCGCGCTGGTTGTTCGTAATGACGATGCATTGGTTTTGCATGTAGGCGATTCCAGGGTTTATTTATTCCGTCAAGGGGAACTCAAACAATTGACCAAAGACCACTCTCTGGTCAATGAATTGGCAAGAAAAGAGCCGCTGGACGATGCTTCCTATCGACGCCTCAAACATATCATTACACGTTGTTTGGGGACGGAAGGAGATGTAAAAGTCGATCGAAGCTGGATCAAAGTAGAAGATTCGGATCGTTTTCTCTTGTGTACGGACGGTCTCACCGATGAAGTCACAAGTGATGAGATGGAGGATATTCTCCAATCGGAGAATGATGTGCAAAAGAATTGTGATCAATTGGTAGATCTCGCACTTGAGCACGGGGGAAGGGACAATATAACGGTATGTATGATGGAATACGAGGTGAAGGCATGATTGGTACTGTACTGGCGAACAGATACACGATTGAGGAACAGATCGGCGTCGGAGGAATGAGCGTTGTCTATCGCGCAAAAGACACGCTCCTCGATCGTGACGTCGCGATTAAAATTCTCAAGGATATCTATGCACACGACGAAGATTTCGTGCGCAATTTTACGGTGGAAGCACAGGCTGCCGGAAAACTCAATCATCCGAATATTACGCTAATTTATGACGTCGGCATCGATAAGATCGGGGATAAGGAAATCCACTACATCGTCATGGAGTACGTCGAAGGGGAGACGCTCAAAAATCTAATTCGCGAATATGCCCCATTTAAGATGGAAACGGTAAGAAATTTCGGAATTATGATTGCGCGCGCTCTTGCAGTGGCGCACGAAAGCGGCATTATACATCGAGATATCAAACCTCAAAATATTCTTGTAACAAAGAACAATGAAGTGAAAGTTGCCGATTTCGGAATTGCGCGTGTCGCAACGTCCTCGACGATTGCACATACCTCGACAATTCTCGGTACCGTATACTATATTTCACCCGAACAAGCCAAGGGAAAGTTCATCGATAAGCGTGCAGATGTATACGCGCTCGGTGTCGTGCTCTATGAAATGGCTACGGGGCGCGTCCCTTACGACGGAGAAAACAGTGTCGCAATCGCGATCAAGCATATTCAAGAAAAACTTGTTCCCGCATCTGTCAGAAATCCCAATGTCCCGGCAGGAATGGACTATATTATTTCCAAATGTCTCGAGAAACATCCCGAACACAGATATCAATCTGCGGAAGAGGTAATTCGAGATCTCGAAAACTATGAGTCCCTCGGATTCGATCAAACGGCAAAGATTACAATGACTCCGCCCGAACCTCAAGCAGAACGTAATATCTATCGCTCTCGTCAGTCGCGTGCATCCAAGAACACCGTGAAACGTGCGCCGAGACCCAAAAAAAGCGTCTTCAAGACAGTTGTGTTGCCCATCATTCTGGTACTCTTACTCATTGCCGGGATCGCCTATGGATATATGAAACTCAAAGACTCCATGAATGCGGGTGAACTCGTCGTACCTTCCATTGTCGGTAAAACGGAAGAAGAGGCAAAGTCGATTCTATCCGATGCCGGGCTCGTAGGAGAACTGGGTGGCGTCATCGAAGACGATTCTGCAGAAAGCGGCAAAGTCGTCCGACAGGATCCTGAGCCCGGAGTATCCGTCAAAGAAAAATCAACCGTAACCTATTATCTTTCTTCGAACGAGGAACTCGTTACCGTTCCGGGACTCGTCGGCAGCAATGTCAAGGAATTTGACAGCAAGCTTTCGCTTGTCGGACTTGGAAAAGGTACGGTCGGGTATGAAAGCGACAAAGATGTGAAAAAAGATCTCATCATATCCCAATTCCCGGAAGAGGGGGCCAAAGTCAAGAAAGGCACGCGTATCAATGTCGTCGTTTCTCTCGGAAAAAAAGAAGATAAAATCAAGATGATCGACTTAAAAGACATGGACACTGATGAAGCTCGCGCAACGCTGATCGGACTGGGACTCAAAGTGACCCTCCCGAACAAAGAAGAATATAGTGACACTGTCAAAAAAGGACATGTTATATCACAATCCATCCCCAAAGATCAGGAAGTACAAAAAAACACGGAAATTACATTGACAGTAAGCAAAGGAAAGAAGCCGAAAGAGCGTAATCCTCAAGATCGCGTTCCTATGTCGATTCCATTGACCCCTGATCCCAACCGAACCGATTATCCGATTACCGTCATAGAAGTGGACGGGGATGTGGAAACTCCTGTCTATACACAGACGTATCATTCCGGAGATCCGACGGAAGTAGTGATTCAGGTATATCCGGATTGTCTCTACAATGTATACCATGGAGATATTCTGGTTGGACAATATCAAGCCGGCGTGTAAACTTATGGATGGCAAAATTATAAAAACGCATCGCGGCATCTACTATGTAGATGCCGATCGCGTCATACCCTGTAAGGCGAGAGGTCTCTTTCGAGATCGAGGTCTCAAGCCGACAGTTGGAGATAACGTGCGTCTGCGCATTTCGGAGGAAGATGGATCCGGATACATCGAGGAGATTTATCCCAGAAAAAATCAATTGCTTCGTCCTTATGTCTCCAATGTCGATCATGTGATGATTGTCATGAGTGTACGATCTCCGGATATCAATCCCTATTTGCTCGATCGATTTCTTCTCATGTGTGCAAAATCGAGCGTGGAAGCGATCATCGTCGTTAATAAATCCGACTTGTTATCGGAGGAAGATGCGGCGTGGATCCGCTCGATCTACGAACCGATCGGCTATCCGCTTTGTCTTACATCCGTTCTCGAAGGAACCGGAATCGTAGAAGTGCGCAATCTCATTCGAGGCAAGACGACTGTCTTTGCCGGACCGAGCGGAGTCGGAAAATCATCTCTATTACACGCAATCACGGACGGCAAATGGCAACCCGAGACGGGTGAAATCAGCAGTCGAACGAGGCGAGGAAAACATACGACGAGGCACGCGGAACTTTTTCATTTCGAAGAGGAGACTTTCCTTGTCGATACGCCCGGATTCAGTTCGTTGGATATTGATTTTCTTGAAGATGAGCGAGAGATCAAAAGGCTCATGCCGGATTTTGTTCGATATGCGGATTGCAGATTTAGCGATTGCAATCACCTCGAAGAGCCGGGATGCGGCGTAAAACACGCCTTGGAAAATCAACTCATATCGCCTGTAAGATATGAAAATTACAAGCTCATCTATCATGAGCGAAAAAGCATGAAATTATATTAGGAGGCACTATGAATCTTGCACCTTCGCTTTTGTCGGCCAATTTCCACAACTTGGAAAAAGAATTGCATCCCCTGGTCGAATATGATGTCAAGTATTTACATCTGGACGTGATGGACGGGCATTTTGTTCCCAATGTGTCTTTTGGTCCTGCAGTTATTTCAAAACTACGGTCCCACTATGATTTTCTTTTTGACGCACATCTCATGGTTACGGATCCGGATGCGATGCTCGAGCCGATGGCTCGCGCCGGAGCGGACATCATCACCGTCCATTATGAAGCTCCTCGCCATATTCACAGAACACTCACCGAAATTCGAAAACTCGGGAAAAAGGCGGGGATTAGTTTGAATCCCGCGACACCCGTTTCCTCGCTGGAGTATCTCCTTCCCGAATTAGATTTGATTTTGATTATGACCGTCAATCCGGGCTTCGGAGGACAAAAGTTTATTCCGCAAATGATGAAAAAAATTGCAGCTGCTCGGGAGTTAATTGATCAAAGCGGCTATGACATTGAGCTGGAAGTGGATGGCGGTGTTACGACCGACAACGCGAACGACATTCTTGAAGCGGGTGCTACGATCTTAGTGGCGGGCTCCGATGTCTTCTCGCGCGGCGATATTCGAACACAACTTGAATGTTATCGCAAGGTTTTTGCAAGATGAAAGCGGTCCTTGTTGCAGGTGGAACGATCGACGAAAAGAAACTTCGAAAGGCGTGTGAAAAGGAAATCTATATCGCAGCTGCGGACAGCGGGGCAGATGCGCTCTACAAGCTTTCGATATCTCCTAATCTATTGATTGGCGACTTTGACTCCATTTCCGATAAGACGTTCGTCGACTACAGGAAAAACGGCATTGAATGCGTGAGTTTTCCGCCGGAAAAAGACGCAAGCGACAGCGAGCTTGCCCTATCCATTCTCAAGGATCGAGGCTATGATGAAATTGAATTTTTTGGCGCTCTTGGCGGTCGATTGGATCACTCTGTATCCAATTTGTTCTTGACGTATCGCTTTTATCAAGAAGGTGTTTGTGTTTATCTTCGCGGCGATTGCGACGCTCGCGTTGTGACCGGCATCCATGAAATCAAACGATCCGGTCGTTTCTTTTCGCTCTTTCGCATTGCTCCTGAGAGAACGGTCGTCTCCATACGAGGAGCAAAGTATGATCTTGAAAGTAAGGAACTTCCTTGGGCAAGTTCCTTGGGGCTCTCCAATGAGTGGAAGGACGATGTCGTTATGATTACCGTTCATTCCGGTGCCGCACTGTTTATTGAGAGCAATGAGGCAAATATAGGGTGTCTATGTAAATAAAAAAAGAGGCTAACGAACGCCTCTTTTTTTAATCCGTTATTCCGGACGTTGTACGCGACCGGATTTAATGCAGCGCGTGCATGCCATAATTCTTTTTGTATGACCGTCAACAACTGCACGGACACGCCTCAAATTAGGCGCCCAAGAGCGATTGAGTCTGCGGTGGGAGAAAGTAACGATATTACCGAATTTTTTTTCTTTCCCGCAAATTGCACATTTTGCCATAGCGACACCTCCTACTATGAATCCATTCATGTAAACTTTCGAACTCTTCGAAATGAACTACAACATTATAGCATGGATTGGATAAATTGTGCAAGAACTGATCTTTTTGTTATAATCAATCTATCTATGTGGAAGGAGTGAAAATATGCAAGCAAGTCGCATCAATACATTAGGTACGATCTACATGGAAGATAAAGTCATTTCGAAAATTGTTGCAGAAGCGGTAAAGAGTTGTTATGGCATCGTAGGTCTCGCGGGCACCAATACTTTGACAGGACTTATCCAGCTTTTGACACAAGACCCGACGGTCGGTGTCCTTGTCGATGTTGACGGAAACGAACTTGTTCTTACCCTTTCGGTAATTGTTGAATACGGTGTCAGAATCAATATGGTCATGGAGAATGTCATGGAGACGATCAAATATCAGGTCGAATCCATGACCGGCATAAGTGTTCGTTCCATTCATATTCAGGTTCGAGGAATCCGTGTCGAATAATGTGGAAGGAGTGATGGGTGTGCTAAACGGTTCGACCTTGAAAGAGGTCATTTGTTATGCTTATCAGGCGTTAGAAGCCAATAAAGAAATTGTAAACTCTCTTAATGTATTTCCTGTGCCTGACGGTGATACCGGCACCAATATGTCTTTGACGATGCGAAGTGCCGTTGCCAAATTGCAAGAGGTTGAGTCACCAAGTTTGGGTGAAGTCGGAAAATGCATCAGTGAAGGCTCGCTTATGGGGGCGAGGGGCAATAGCGGCGTCATCTTATCTCAACTGTTGCGTGGATTCGGTGCCGAACTCAAGGATCAAGAGGATCTTGATCGTAGGGTTTTTGCGAGAGCAATGCGCGGGGCGGCGAATACCGCTTACAAAGCTGTCATGCGTCCGACGGAGGGTACGATTCTGACCGTGGCGCGTAAAATGGCGGAGTATGCGGATGATCACGCTCGCGAAGATCTCAAGGATTTTGCCTTTTTCGATCAGATGCTCGAAGTCGGGGACAAGGCATTGGCGCATACGCCTGAACAATTGCCGATTCTTAAAGAAGCGGGCGTTGTCGATGCCGGCGGACAGGGTCTCATGATTTTATTACATGCGGCGCAAGAATTTTTATCGGGCGAACGCAAGGAATATATTGACTTCAAATCACAAACGGCAAATTTTGACGCACAAGTCCGCGCACAGAGTGAAAACAACGGAGAGATTCGTTTTGGATATTGCACGGAGTTTTTGATTCATACGGACGGTGCCGATGAAAAAGCAGTTGCGTTCCGTGAAAGTGTCGCCGACATGGGGGATTCTCAATTGGTGGTCGGAGCAGGGGATGTTATTAAAACACATATCCATACCAATCATCCGGGACGTGTATTGGAGATGGCACTGGAACTCGGCTATCTCGAAGATATCAAAATCGACAATATGCGTTTGCAATATCAAAAATTATCGAAGACCGTCGAGCAAGAGCCCGCTCCTGTTGAGACCAAAACGGCAAGAAAAAAATACAGTTTTATTGCGGTCTCGGCAGGTGACGGTATGAGCGAATTATTTCGCGAAATGGGTGTGGATGAAATCATTACAGGTGGGCAGACGATGAATCCATCGACAGAAGATTTCATGAATGCCATTGGGCGCGTAAACGCCGATCACATCTTCCTTCTGCCCAATAATTCCAACATCATTCTAGCCGCTACGCAAGCCAAAGAATTGTCGGAAGAAAATGTCTACGTTATTCCCACGAGAACGCAGCCGGAAGGATTCAGTTCTCTCTTTGCCTTTGACTCGGACGCAACACCTCAAGCAAACGAGCAGGGGATGGTCGATGCCATTGCCGCCGTGCGCACAGGTCTCATTACGTATGCGGTACGAGATTCAGTTGTTTCGGGAACGAAGATTGAGAAAGGCAACTATATCGGTCTTGAACGCTCCAATATTCATTCGACGGGACACGATCTCGAGAAAGTAGTCCTAGAGACATTGGAGAAATTGGTCGATGATGACAGTTCACTTATCACACTGTTCTATGGTGAGGATGTGGCAGAGGCGGATGCACAAGCCTTGGTCGAGAAGATTACGGCAAGGTATTCCGATTGTGATGTCGATGCCCATCGTGGTGGACAGCCGATTTACTATTACATTCTATCGGTTGAATAAACAAGATATGAACGCAAAAAGAGACGGCTTGACCGTTTCTTTTTTGCTTGTAACACGGTGAAAAGGGATCAGGGTTCCGTTATTTCATCATTCCGGAATTACAGAATGCTTTATTTATCATTTTGTTAGCAGCATTTTGCATGCCGTTTTGTGTTCGTCACGGAGTTCATGTGTTACAATGCATTAGATAGGAGGTGGCGATTTGGAGTCAGAGAGAACACAAGGACATTTGGCGGCGTTTTTGACCGTTGTCGTATGGGCAAGTACGTTCGTTTTTTTGAAACACCTACTTACCATTTTTCACCCGTTGGATATTTTGATCTTGCGTTTTATACTTTCATTCATCGCTTTGACGATTGCTCAACCGAAGAGGGTAAAAGTTCCTTGGAAAGATGAACTGCTTTTTGTGGCCGCAGGATTTACAGGCGTTACCATTTATTACACATTGGAGTCGCTGGCTCTTTCCTATACGCAAGCTTCCAATGTCGGTGTCTTGGTTTCGATATCACCGTTCTTTACGGCACTTTTACATCGAATCTTTAATCACTACAAACTCAGCAAAACTTTCGTGCCCGGATTTATTATCAGTTTTGCGGGACTTCTCATCATCAGCTTTAATGGAAGATTTAATCTCCAACTCAATCCGCTTGGAGATGTGCTTGCTCTTGCAGCGGCTTTGGGGTGGTCACTCTATGGTCTTATTACACCGAAAATTTTGCAAAAAGGATATCCGCTTCCTTATGTGACTAGAAAAATCTTTTTTTATGGTGCCATAGGAATGTTACCTTTCTCACTCATCATGGATTTTAAGCCGAATTTTGCGCTCCTTGTACAACCTGAGAATTTGTTACCTTTTTTATATCTGGCACTCATATCTTCTTGTGGAGGTTTTGTCATTTGGAACTTTGCGGTAAAGCATCTTGGCGCAGTGACCACGAATCTGTATCTGTATTTGGTTCCGATCCTTTCCATCCTTTTTTCCGGATTATTTTTGCATGAAAAAATCACGGGACTATCGATTCTCGGATCGTTCTTAGTTCTTCTAGGTCTTGCCATTTCAGAAATGGATTCCCTTCGAACGGTTTTAAAAAGGAGGTCTGAATGAAGACATACTGGCATCAACACAAACGAGAGTTGCTTCTCTTTTTTGTCTATCTTGCAATTCTTCCATTTTTTGAAATCCTCAATCGCCCCATCGGAACAGTGCATTCATTGCTCTTGCCGATGGACGCGAAGATTCCTTTCGTAATCGAATTTTTACCGATTTATCATTCGTGGTTCATCGGTTTGTTGGCGTATTCCATCTATCTGATACACAACGATCCTTTCATGAGTCGCGTGCTCTTCAGAACGTTTTTCTGGGGGATGATGGCAGCGTACGTTACATTTATTGTGTATCAGACTTATGTTCCGCGACCGGTACTGACGGGAGATGCTTTCTTGGAAAAAATCTATCGCGCGACCTTGCAAGTGGACGGTCCGTATGTCGGTTTTCCGTCCTGCCATGTATTGACAACGTGGGCAATGATGCTTACCATGGCAACGCGAAAAAGAAAGGGAATGTGGATTGGCATGATATGGGGGGTACTCGTCATTCTCTCGACCGTTCTTGTCAAGCAACATGTCTTTATGGATATTCCGGGCGGAATCGTCTATGCGACAATACTTTTTATGTTTTTCTATAAAAGAGAGCAAGAAAAACTTGACTCAAAAAACACTTGAGCATACAATAATTGCATGTTTTTTGATTGATTTGTATAAGTATTGGAGGCTGGCATGGATATTCACGAGACACAAGTTGCAATCAAGAAAATCAAGGATACGTTTCAGCAGCATTTAAGCGAGGAGCTGAATTTGCTCCGTGTCAGTGCGCCGCTTTTCGTTCGTCCGGAATCCGGGCTCAATGACAATCTGACCGGGGTGGAAGTACCGGTTCGGTTCGAACTCAAACAATATGGGGAGACGGCAGAGATTGTGCAGTCTCTGGCGAAATGGAAGCGTTATGCACTGAAACGTTACGGCTTTCAGTATGGAGAGGGTCTCTATACGGACATGAACGCCATTCGTCCTTTCGAGTATTTGGATGCCATTCACTCGATTTACGTAGATCAGTGGGACTGGGAGCGTATCATTAAGCCGGAAGAGCGCAGTGTTGATTTTTTAAGATGGGTTGTCGAAAGAATTTATAAGGCGTTTTGTCAGACGGAGGAGCTCATCCTCGCGGACTATCCGGAACTTACGAGAAAGCTTCCGGATGAGATCACATTCATCACGACGCAGGAATTAGAGGACTTGTATCCCGACCTTACCCCGGATGAACGTGAGAGAGAATATACGCGGGATCACAAAGCTGTTTTTCTCATGCAGATCGGCGGCGTCCTGAAGTCGGGCAAACCGCACGGAACACGCTCCCCGGATTATGACGACTGGACTCTCAATGGAGATATTCTTTTCTGGAATCCGACGACGGATGCGGTGATCGAGATGAGCTCCATGGGTATTCGCGTCAACGAGGATAGCCTACTCAAGCAAATTCATCTTGCAGGATGCGAAGAGCGTCTCAAGCAGACGTATCATCGTATGCTTTTGGCGGGGGAATTGCCGCTCACGGTAGGCGGCGGAATCGGTCAGTCGCGCATTTGTATGTTTTTCCTCGAGAAAAAGCACATCGGAGAAGTTCAATCTTCCATTTGGCCGGAAGAAATGCTTGCATCTTGCGAAGAAAAAGGGATCCATCTGCTATAGGAGAAAAACCTTCGTCTTACGAGACGGAGGTTTTTGCATGTTTGACGTATGAATTGGGTATCTTTTTTACAAGGAGGAAGATTATGGAGATTCAATTTTTAGGCGCAGCCAAAGAAGTTACAGGGTCATCATACCTGGTCACAACGGGGCATACTCGCTTTTTGGTGGATTGCGGTCTGTTTCAGGGCGAGGGAGCGGACGTTAAAAATCAAGCCGAGTTTGCATTTGATGTGAATGAAATTGATTTTGTCATCTTGACACATGCACACGTCGATCATTCCGGAAGATTGCCGAAGCTTGTAAAAGATGGATACCACGGACCGATTTATTCTACTTTTGCCACGAAAGAGCTATCCGAGATTATGCTTCTGGATTCAGCAAAAATACAAGAGAACGATGTCGAATGGCAAAACCGCAAGCGCATTCGTGCGGGGAAAGAACTCCTTGAACCGCTCTATACGACAAAGGATGCAGAGAAAGTAACGCTTCAGATGAAACCGCTTCATTATTACACGAAAGAGAAACTTTCCGAAGATGTTACGCTTCGCTTCAAGGATGCTGGTCACATTCTGGGTTCCGCGATCGTAGAATTGTGGATTACCGAAGGGGAGAATGAGGTGAAAGTCGTTTTCTCCGGAGATCTTGGTATGCCGAATCGTCCCATCGTACGAGATCCGGATATGGGGATCGGTGCTGACGTTTTGATTCTTGAGTCAACCTACGGGAATACCGTACATGAACCATACGAAAACAGTGCCAGAAAACTTGTGGAAATTGCGGAAGAAGTGACAAAAAATGATGGTACTGTCGTAATTCCTTCGTTTTCGGTCGGGAGGACACAAGAACTCATTTATGAACTCTATCTTTATTTCAAAAACCATCCGGAAGCTTATAGAATGCCGATCTACATAGACAGTCCGTTGGCGGTGGAGGCTACGAAAGTTTTTGTGAAGAACTCTGCAAATTTTGACACACAAGCAAGCGCACTGGTGATGCAAGGGGATAATCCGTTTCAATTTGCAAACCTGACTTATGTCGAGAGTGTAGAGGAAAGCCGCGCTCTCAACACCAGTCGTTGCGGGCGTATCATCATATCTTCTTCCGGGATGGCAACCGCCGGGCGTGTCAGACACCATCTGAAACACAATCTGTGGGATGAGAACAGTGCCGTCGTTCTTGTCGGATACCAAGCAAAAGGGACGCTCGGAAGACTGCTCTTGGAGGGCATCGATGAAGTGAAGTTATTCGGTGAAGACATCGCCGTTCGTGCTAAGGTGTACACACTTCCGGGTTTTTCGGCGCATGCGGATGAGCCAATGCTCTTATCGTTTATTGATAGCATGCCGAGGAAACCGAAAGAAATTTATCTCGTACATGGCGAGGAAGATCAACAGAACGCCTTAAAAACGATGATCGAAAAGAAATGGAACATACCGGTAAAGATTGCAGAGCGTGGCGAACGCGTGTCCATTAAAGCAGAGGAAAAACAGCGTAAAGCGATTTGTGAAGAAGAAGTAACGGAACTTGAAGATCTTTACGATCGCGTCAATAAAAGCGCAGAAAATCTCAAGCACTGGAAAAAAGATCTGCTTCGACCGGACGGCATTGAAGAGCGATATCAAACGATTTATTCATCGCTCTTGCAAATTAGGCGCGCCATTATGGATATGGGCATCAAAATGGGTAAAAAAGAAAATGACTGAAATCTTAAAAGGAAAGCCGGTCGCGGAGGAAGTCCGTGAACGAATCCTACGGAAAGTTAGAGAGAACAAAGAAAATCAAAAAGCCTTCGGACTCGCTGTACTACGTGTCGGAAATGACGAAAGCGATCTTTCTTATGAGCGAAGCCTAAAGAAGAACTGCGCAAAACTTGCAATACCTATAAAGTCATGCGCGCTTCCCGATACGGCGACGACAGACGACGTCGTTCGAGAGATTGAGCGGTTGAATAAAGATCCGGAGATCACAGGGATTTTGGTCTTTCGCCCTCTCTCAAAAGGTATAGACGATACACGCGTTCGTCTTGCGGTGGCACCTGAAAAAGATGTGGATGCCATGCATCCGCTTTCTTTGGCGAAGATTATGGAAGGTGACTTATCCGGTCATCTTCCGGCAACGCCTGCTGCCGTACTCGCTTTTCTACATCATTATGAGATTGACGTCCGTGGGAGAACTGTTGCCATTGTCAATCGCTCACTGGTTTTTGGTCGCCCCTTGGCGATGATGCTGCTTGAGGATGACGCATGCCCTCAGATATTGCATTCCAAAACGAATGATTTAAGGGAGATTTTAAAAAGAGCGGATGTCGCGGTATTGGCGACCGGACGCGCTAAGATGTTCGATCGAACGTACTTTACGAATGAATCCATCATTTTGGACGTGGGTGTATCCGTCGATGCTAACGGTGCGTTATGTGGAGATGCAGATTTTGACGCGCTTTCGGACTATGTTAAGATGATTACACCGCCAAAAGGCGGGATTGGGAGCGTCACGACGATGCTTTTGTTGGAGCAAGTGGTCGGGAAGTAACTTTGCGTTTGAAATGGAAAGAGTTCTTTTATAGATTCCATCCGGGTAAGAACGATAGGGAGATACCATGCTTACATCATTGCGCGGCATTGGACCGGTTAAAGAAAAAAACTTAAAGAAACTGGGAATTACAACAATCCAAGAGCTGATCGAATATTATCCGAGAGCTTATGAAGATCGAAGAGACGAGAGGCTTCTTAGCGATAGCGGCGAAGAACCCTCTCTTTTTCGCTTGCGTGTGGATAGTGTGCCGACGACACGGACGTTCGGCAATAAACGTGCCGTTTCCAATTTTTTGGCAAGCGATGAGAGCGGACGCGCCCGGATATCGTTCTGGCATCACCCTTATGCAAGACCGAAACTTGCTGTCGGAGAAACATATTATTTTTTTGGTAAAGCGGAACTGCAATATGGCGAATACAACCTGAGCAATCCGATTTACGGGCGAACGAAGACCGGCGATTTGGGATCGATTATTTCCGTGTATCCCGTTACGGAGGGAATTACTTCGAACGAGTTGCGCAGTTTTATTAAAGAGGCATTGGAAAAATATGCAGGGGAATTGCGCGAAAATCTTCCGGAGGAAATGCTCGAGAACGAAAACCTGATGAATCGAAAGGATGCGATGATCCGTATCCATTTTCCCCGTACGACGGAGGATATTGACGCGGCACGCAGGCGACTTGAAGCGGAAGAACTTTTTTATCTCAAACTCGCAATGGAGAGAATGAAAGAAAAAGAGAGGGACGACCTTCACGGAAGAATTATGCCCAAGGGCAGTGTAGAAACTTTTCTCAAGGACGTGCCGTTTGAACCGACCGGCGCGCAACGCAAGGCACTCCAAGAAGTCTGTGATGATCTTGCGTCACCGTCAGCAATGCGACGACTTTTACAGGGCGATGTAGGTAGCGGAAAGACACTCATTGCGTTTTTTGCTGCATGGAAAGCCGTGATGAACGGACACCAAGCCGTTCTCATGGCGCCGACGGAAATCCTTGCCAAGCAGCACTATGAGGACGCACGAACATTTTTCAAAGATACCGTGCGCGTGGGATTTTTAACGGGATCTCTAAGCACAAGCGAGCGAGAATCTACGAGAAATGCAGTGGCGTCCGGAGACATTGATTTTTTGATTGCCACGCATGCAGCGATTGAAGACAGTGTTGATTTTTTCGATCTGGCACAAGTCACTGTGGATGAACAACATCGTTTTGGTGTCACGCAACGACTACGATTGGCGCAAAAAGGTAATACGCCCGATGTGCTCGTAATGAGCGCTACACCGATCCCGAGATCCTTGGCACTGATTTTATATGGGGATATGGATCTATCCGTCCTGGACGAACTTCCGAAAGGGCGTCAACGGGTGAAGACGTATGTGGTGGGTCAGACCATGGAAGAACGCGTAATGCGCTTTGTAAAAAAAGAAGTGGCGGCGGGAGGGCAAGTCTACATCGTCTGTCCATTGATTGAAGCTAGCGAGAAGATGGATCTAAAATCCGCTGAAAACCTATATCGCCGCTTAAAGGATTCCTATCTCAAAGATCTTCGTGTGGCACTTCTTCACGGTCGGATGAAAAAAGAAGAGAAAGACGGCGTGATGAACGCTTTTGTCGCGGGAGAGGTTGATGTTCTGATATCGACTACCGTGATCGAAGTGGGGGTCAATGTTCCGAACGCGAATCTCATGATCATCTACAATGCGGAACGGTTTGGGCTGTCTCAGCTCCATCAACTGAGAGGCCGTGTAGGGAGAAGTGATAAAGAAGCCATCGCGATTCTTTTTCATCTCAGCACCTCTGCCAAATCGGCAGAGCGCATGCGCATCATGGCTTCTTCAAATAACGGTTTTTATATCGCAAGGAGGGATATGGAAGAACGGGGAATCGGAGATTTTTTCGGCACGAGACAATCGGGGATGCCGCTGCTCAAATTTCCGAATTCGCTCATGGACGCTGTGTTGATTGATATGATCAGTCACTATGTACAAAAACTGCGTCGAGATGATCCCGATCTAACAGGTCACTCTGTGATTCAAGAATGTCTCGAACGCTATATGATGATGAAGGTAGGTGTTTAGCTTGCGTATTATAGGTGGAGAACGCCGCGGAATGAATCTCGTCACACCAAAAATGCGTGGTGTCCGCCCGACAATGGATATTGCACGGGAGTCGCTCATGAATCTCATCGGTCCGATTGATTCGGAAGCATGCGTGTTGGATCTTTTTGGAGGCACGGGGGCTGTCGGGATTGAATTTTTGAGTAGAGGCGCAGGACAATTAACCATTGGGGAATTAAAGCGAGTCAATTGCGAGATGATCAAACAAAATGTACAAAAAGCACATTATGAGGATCGCACGCGTATTATACACGGAAGCTTTGAACGCACACTAGCCTTATTGAGTGAAGAATGCGACCGATTCGATTATGTTTTTATAGATCCACCATATGCCACGGATTACAGTGAAAAAGCTTTGTCCATCCTCATAAAATGTGGTATATTAAACAAAGGAGCACAGATTATTGTAGAACGCGAATCGAAAGACGTGCGACCGCTTGACACGCAAGGTCTTGAACTTGTCAAGGACAGGACGTACGGAACCGCTCGATTCCTTTTCTACCAAGTGGAGGAATCTCATGAGAGTCATCTATCCGGGCAGCTTTGACCCTTTGACATATGGGCATATGGATATCATCGGGCGCGCCGCTCACAAATTTGATGAGGTCGTGGTCGCCGTACTTAACAATCAACTCAAGAAAGGACTTTTCACGGTCGATGAGCGTATCGAACTCTTACATCAGGTGTATGGTGCGCAGAAGAATATACACATCAAGTCCTTTAGCGGTCTATTGGTAGATTTCTGTAAACAAGAGGGGATTAACTGTTTGGTTCGCGGCATCCGTACGATACAGGATTATGAGTTCGAAGCTCAACTTGCTCAGTTGAATAAAGCTCTTTATCCCGAGATGGAGACTTTTTTTCTTTCTTCGGAAAGTGCGTTTTCATTTGTGAGTTCGAGCTTTATTAAGGATATTGCATCGTTCGGTGGCAATGTTTCTGATTTTGTCCCGCCCGTAATCGCGAGGGCACTTCAAAATAAATTCATGGAGGGCTAAAATGGATATTTTACAATTGGTCGATGAACTTGAAGACTTAATGGAAGATGCATCCGGAGTACCGTTATCGCGCAAAGTCATGGTAGATCCCGATGAGATTTTCGAAATTTTAAAAGAGATTCGTGAGCGTTTACCGCAAGAGATTCGCGATGCGATGAGAATTACGGAAGATGAACAGAGAATCTTGGGTGATGCCAATCGACAAGCGGAGGAAATTCGTTCAAACGCAACTCGTGATGCAGATCGCATTCGTACGGAAGCTCAGAACCGCCTGCAAGAAATGATCAACGATCACGACATTACGAAGAGCGCACAGAATTTGGCGCATGAAATCGAATCCAAGGCGGAGCAAAACGCACGTTCCATTTCGATGCAGGCGACACAATACATTGATTCCATGTTTGTGAATGCGCAAAATAAGCTTCAAGAGCTAAATAGCATTATTGACGAGAGCCGTCAAGAGTTGCACAATCAAAGATAAGAGAAAAACCGCCGAAATATTCGGGCGGTTTTTTATTTGACGATCGGTTGTGTTCGGTAGATGGAACCGA
>CAMYOU010000001.1 GCA_947283485.1 uncultured Peptostreptococcaceae bacterium | reverse complement strand
CGAATACCCAAGTTCCGGCTTCCAAGTCGTAGATTGTATCTCTAATCTGGAATTTACCATGTCCGGAAATACAAACAAACCAATGCACCCATGGATGGTGATTGTTCGCCGCCATGCCTCCCGGCTTTAAGGTAAAACAACGCATCACATGAGTGTTACAGAAACGCTCTGGACCGAATACAATCCGTTTCTCACCACCAAGCATATGAGCGCCTGGATCAATCACTGGAAGATCGCTAATTTTCCCACTTAAAATTTCATTCATCATTTTTTACCTCTTTGTTTCTTTCAATTTTTAGACATCCACCATTTCAAGAAGTCCACAAGACGATCAATGTCGTCTCTGTTATTGAAGTAGTGTATACCAACACGCATTCTATTTGATCCTATCTTGGCCCGAACCCCTGCATGTCGCAAAATACGATCAGTGAGCTCTGCTTCATTAGGAAGTGCAATAAAGTTAAGACTAGAGCTGTGATCTCTATCATACTCAAAAGCCATGGATAATCCCGGAATCTCCTTTACTCTCCGGTGAAAATACTCGGATAAGTCAAGAATGTAGTTTTGTATATCTTCAGCACCCAAACGCATATAGGTATGAAGAACCTCCGTTAGACCATAAAGTCCTGGAGCCGGAAGACCACCATTTTCAAAACGACATGCCGTTTGGCTAATATCCAAATCAAATGGAGCGCCGTTAATTCGATCTTTTACATTCGCCCAACCCATTTCTCTCTGAATAAGAGATGGCATGAAGGATGGAGAAATGTAGGCAAACCCAAGTCCCTGTACACCCTGTAACCATTTGTATGCAGAGGTGGTAAGAAAATCGATTTTCATGTCTTGAACATCAATCTTCATCGCTCCACAGGATTGTGTTGCATCTACTCCGAATGGTATATGATGTTCTCTACACCAGTTCCCGATAGATTTTAAATCATGGCGATAACCGGTACCGCTGTCCACATGGCAAACAGTCAAAGCTCTAGTGTGTTCATCTGCCAAGGCAAAGAGGGCGTCCGGTGTGATCTGTCCATTTTCGGCTTTTGCCACTCTGAGCTCGATGCCAAGGATTCTTTCAAGATTCAGCCACTGATAGGTCATCGCCGGAAATGCAGTTTCATATAGAACGACATTATCCCCCTTCTGAAGTGTTAAGCCATTGCAGAATAGGTTAAACAATGTGGAAGAGTTTTGACCATAAGCAATGGTATTCCTATCTTCAGCACCGAGCATCTGCGCAATCTCATCCCGAACTAGATCTGCAAATTCCCATTGTTCATGGTAAGTTTGGATATCCATTCCAAGATTCGTTCGCTCTCTTAGATAAGCGCATATGGCGTCGCATGCATATTTGGGAATTAGACCGGTAGTGGCGGAATCCAAGTATGCATAATGTTCTAGCACCGGATAATGACGGCGCTCCAATTGAAATTTACTAATCATGATACATTCCTTTTCATACTTATAATTTTGCTTCAGTGCAAGTCAACCTCTTTTCAAGCCAATCTTTTCCTTCAATTAACCGTGTAACCATCATGGACGCAATAGTATCTCCAGTTGCATTGATGCAAGTACCAATAGGATCTACAAGGAAGCCGATCGTTGCTAGCATTGGAAATGCTTCTGCCGGAAACCCGTATAAACTTACAATCAACATTTCACCAATCAAACCACCACCAGGAACGCCCGACATTACAACCCCAGACATTACAGCGATAAGCATCGCCGATGCAAACGTTCCGATTCCGGTAAATGACTTGCCGTATATGCCAAATAAAAAGGCAATCTTTAAGATACTTGCAAACACAGTCCCATCCATATGCATAGTGGCACCTACCGGAAGAATAATCTCACGGATATCCTTGGGAACGCCTATTTTTTTAGCGGCCTCCAGATTCACAGGAAGCGTAGCCACGGAACTCTGAGTAGCAAGAGAGGTTGCAGTAGGAGGAAGGATGTGCTTATACATTAGTTGAACGCCCTTCTTGCCACCCGCCCAGTACGCATATAATGTAAAGAAAACAAGAAAGTAGAAAATACATAAAGGATAATAGACTAACATTGCTCGTCCATACGCACCAAGAAGCTGTGGTCCAAATTCACCTACCAGATTGGCAAAATAAGCACCTAGACCAATTGGTGCGTACAACATAATAATGTCAATGAATTTCATCATAACTTCCGAAAGATTGTTAAGAAGTTTTCCAAGATAGCTTTCCTTGCCTCCACAAGAACTTACACAGAAGCCGAATAAGATAGAGAATATAATCAGAGGGAGCATATTCTTGCGTGACAAGATTGACGAAAAATCATTTACCGTAATGGCATTAACTACGGCTTCTGATAAATTAACTTCCTGCAATTCTCCAGCGGCCTCAACAGGTATGTCTACCCCACGTGCAGGTGGGAATATGGTCACGGCTCCAATGATTAAAATGCCCGCGATGATACCAGTTACAACGAATACCAACAACATATTCCCCAAAATGCTTCCAAGACGCTTCATGTTCATCATATTGCCCACCGCACTAGCAATCGTTGTAAATACCAGAGGAACGATCGCGGTGAACATTAGGTTGAGAAAAATATCACCAAAAGGCTTTAAGGACGTTGCTTTTTCTCCCATGACGACACCAATAATGGATCCAATAATAATGGAACTGATCAATAGAATTGGAAAACGATAACTTTTCCATATGGACTTTTTTTGAGTTGCACTATTCATATAGACCTCCTGCAATCTTGATTAGATGTGAAATACTTCACACCCTGTGGCATAACAGAAATCAAATCAGGTGAAAGCATCAAAATTACGATCCGGATCATAAACGATATCATCACCTATTCAATTTTTATAATAGCAATAGTCGTGCCAAGATTGATTGATCTTCAAAAATAATAGAAAAAGTCCTAAAAAACAATAAAAAGCTCCATATGCAAAAATGATCAAAATGCACTTGACTAATAATTGGCTGTAAATTGGATGCCTTGATGGATTATTTTTCGTCCAATTTAATGCCCAGTTATAATTGTTTACAATGTCTCATCATATTGTTGCAAAAAGTGAAGACCTTTTTCTGTGATACGGGTGCCACACCTTCCTTTGGATATGATGATATAATCCACCTCTTCCATCTTCTTGAGGAGTTCACGAATGGCATACTGACTCAAAGGAAGTTTTGCTTCCTTCGCTTTTTGTCCGAGATAGTTTCGACCCATGGAGATTCCTAATTCGGCACCCTGAGCCAGAGTTTTCAGAAGAAAAAGACAATTCGTTTTCTGCTTACCTACCATCCTTTGAAATAGCTGTTCATCATTTGCATACATAGTATTGTCTATATGCGCATTAACTCTAGTGGATACAGATTCTTCATAGAATCCGGGGGGCAGATCTTCTGGTTCAATGAGTTCTTGATCCAAATACGAGAAATATTCCACATAGTTGTGTAACTCGCGGACATTGCCCTTCCATGAGTGATTTAAAAGCATCAACTCTGTATCGGGAGATAGCGTGAAATGACTGTCTAGTTCCTGACGAAATACTTGTATGAGAGGCAAGATGTCTTCACGTCGCTCCCTTAGTGGTGCCAATGTGATAGGAAGAGTGTTGAGACGATAGTAAAGATCTTGGCGAAAGAGTCCCTTTTCTACAAGCAAATTCAGTTTTTCGTTGGTAGCCGCAATGAGGCGCACATCCACGCAAATGAGGCGATTATCTCCTACTCTAGTAATTTCATGTTCCTGTATCACTCTAAGGAGCTTAATCTGTAGAAGCGGGCTCATGCCTTCCACCTCGTCTAAAAACAGAGTTCCGGTATGAGCGAATTCAAAAAGGCCCATTTTCCCACCCTTTTTTGCGCCAGTAAAAGCACCTTCCACATAGCCAAACAGTTCGCTTTCCAAAAGATTTTCTGGAAGAGCCGCGCAATTAATGGCAATAAACGGACCATTTTTTCTGTCTGAAGCATTGTGAATAGCGTGGGCAAAAAGCTCCTTACCAGTCCCGCTTTCTCCAGTGATGAGGATGGATGCTTTCGTGCGAGCCATCTTTCGAGCGATGTCCTTAACCTTGCAAATAGCGAGGCTCTTGCCGATGATATCATCAAAAGTATATTTAGCCTGATGTCCTTTATCCATTAACTGGCAACGCAACTTGTGTTGCCTGTCTTCCTCTTCTCCAAAATGCTGAAACACGGCTATAGCTCCAATATGCTTTCCCTGTCTCGTAATTGGTATTACGCTAATGTTCAGTGGCATCCCGTGAAAACGAATCAGACGATCATTTATAGTTAGATGCCTTCTTCGGCATTCTGCAAATGGGAGAAACGGAACAATAGCATCCGCCCGCTTTCCAACGGCATCGCTAAGAGAAAAACCAATGAGCTTTTCAGCTTTCTTGTTGTATACAAAAATATCATCCGTTTCATTGATTCCGATGATACCAATATCTAAAACATCAATGAGGCTCTGAAAACTTGACTCCAAACGGAGTGAGCGACCAAGCAACTCATCCACGCTATAGCTGTTGGAGGCTATAGAAGAAAGATAAGAATTTATATGAGGAGCTTCTAAAAGATCGAAGAATCGCAGCTTAAGAATAATCTCCATTACGGAACTACAATCAATCACACGTTGTCCAAGGTTGATTACAGTTTTGACCTCGGATGGAGCGTAACGGACTTCATCAGGACTTATAGCGAGAGAAACACCTTCTAATAGATGCGGATCAGCCCCAGGATACCAAGGTCGGAGCTTCAGATGATTAACGCCCAGTTGATTAAGGCTCGTAATGCATTCTTGTGACATTTTCTCACTGAGATTAACAAAAAGCACAGTGGTTCCCGCAGGGATCTGATTTAACGTGGCTAGCATTTGTTTGGAATATGTAACAAAAAATAAAACAATTTGCGCATCGGCGGGGATCTGTTCATGGAAGTTAGGCAATAACTCTGCTGCATCAGTAGTAATGCAATACAGATCGGCTGTCGGAATCCTGGAGGAAAGGATTTCCTCGACCGTAAAGCTGAAGACGGAAATGCGATCATTAAACAGATCCTGCAGTTGAGTTCCATGATATATAGATGCCTCTTTATCACAGGTGATCGTTACAATTGTTTTTTTCATAGCACATCCTCCTACTGTTTATTAATCTAAAATAATGTCCACTCTCTAGATTATTAAGTCTCCTGCTCCAACCGCTTTTTCTCTTTCCATTTTCTTGATGGTCTCCAGATAATTTACGTTTCTACGCAAAAAGACTTAATATTCACGGTATTATTTTTTCGCTTTTCACGGCTTGCCGGCGCCCAATGTAGCATGCAAAAGTACTCCCCCGTTGCACTCAGAGTTGGGTTCAGCTGTGCAATGCAATGTTTCATATGCATGATGTTGTATCGTTTAGGCCCGACCTTTGCAAAATAAATGTGATCAGTCTCTCAGTAGCCAAGGTCAAAACGGATGTCAAATGACGATCAAATGTAATATACCAGTGATATAATTATGTCGATATTGTAATATTTTATGATACAAACCACCTCTCTATTACCTTATTTCAGGCTGTTTGGAATTTCTGAATAATAACCGCACAAGCATCGCTTAAAGAAAAATATTTTTTATGTGCTCACTAATATTTGCATTACTTCTTTGTAATGGTTCTTCCATGCGCTTCCGCATCAGCCATACAGTTGAGTATTTCAGCTTCACGTCTAATATGCTGGCACCATCCTCACATTATTTGGTGGAGAATCAGTGCATCGCCATAATGTTGATCAGACATCCATCGATTTTCCTCCTCATGTGAAGGGCGCGCCCTCCGATATCTCTCATTTCAAAATAGATACGATACAAATATCATGCTAATTCGCAAAAAAGTTACATCCAAGATCCTTGTCAAATGTCCCGTGCCGTCGACAACATCATCTTCTCGTCTTTCATTGTATCAAAAAACAAATCGAAAAAAATGTCCGAAATATAGGACGCTTTACTGATGCGATTGAATAGATCATACGCGCTGTATATAGACACAAAAAAACGCCCTCCGCTTAGGAGGGCGTCCTCATTTTAGAATAAGTGGAGATAGTTCATCGCCATCTTCCATTTTTTGGAAAGTGCGAGATCGTCGTAGAGATATTTTGCCATCGCGACGGTCGCGAGCACATCGGTGATGGGATATGCCCAGAAAATCATATTGGCATCTCGCTTGCCAAGGAAGAAAATCGCGGGCAAGAGCAGTCCGAAGAGACGCAGGGTCGTCGCAATGAGCGCGGCTCCATTCTCGCCTTTCGCCTGCAAGAGGAAAATGCCGATATAGTAGATCGTGACGACGGGGAACGCCGAGACGACGATGCGCAGAGCGCGTGCACTCTCTTCAATGAGCATCGGATCGCGGACAAACACCGAGATGAGTTCTCGCGAGAATACTTGGAAAAGTACCCACATCACCGCGGATGTGAGAAGTCCGAGAACCAAAGTCTTCGAGAGAAGCTCGAGAAGTTTTTCTCTCCTTTCCGCGCCGAAATAATACGCGGCGATCGGTTGCATCGCCGATACGATGCCGAAGAGCAAGACGAAGATAAACATGTAGACTTTCATGACCATGCCGAGCACCATGATGCCGTGTGTACCCGTCGATGCGGAGAACATACGGTTTAGGATCAGCATGACGCAGGATTCCTCCGCTTCCATCAGAAATGCGGAGAAGCCGCCCACGAGAATCGGCCACGCAATCTGCATTTCGGTTTGACCGAAAAGGCGGAAGCGAATCGTACGCATCTTCTTCGAAAAGGCAAATGCGATATAAAGAAACGCCGTCATCTGCGAAGCGGCGGTCGAGAGGGCAACCGCATGGGCATTCGCACCGAATGCGAAGAAATAAACCGCATTGAGGATCGCGCCCATCGAGGTTGCAAAGAGCGACAGCGTCGTATTGCCGTACGAAATGAGCACATAGGCGAGAAACGTCGTCATCGCGAGGAAGACCGCGCCCACCGTCGCATTCTTGAGATAATAGGTCGCGGGAACGAGGATATCCGGCGTTGCGCCGAGAATCGTCAAGACGCGCTCCGGTGCCAAATGGCTCACAAGCGTGATCGGCAGAGTCAAGCTCAGCATGACGATCATACCCGTGCGGACAATGGCAAAAGTATCCTTTTCTCCCGAACCGATATGTCGCGAAAGAATTGTCGACGTCCCGACGCCGACGAGTACCGCCAGCGCTCCGTAGAGCCTCTGTAAGGGATAGACGACGAGGATCGGGGCGATCGCCGTATCGGCGACAAAACGTCCCGCGAGAAATGTATCGACCAAATTGTAAAGTTCAAAGACCAATAGCTCCACGATGATCGGCAGTGCGAACATAATGAGCGTCTTGGTCATATTCTGTTTTTCATATTGTGCGCCCATCGGTCACACCTCCATTCAGTCCTATTGTAAAGACTTGGAGGAAAAAGTTCATGGACGTGCGCGTCCCCTTTTATGAACAAATTCACGATTTCCGGGAAATGTTGAAAAATCAAAAATCGTAGAATTGTACATTTTTATACTTCGTCAAAGAGATATAAAATCGCCGTATTTTTTTGAATCTTTGTAAATATCGGGTATACAAAGGCTCTCTCCGCATAGAAAAAATCCATTCGCGGGTGGACATACTCGTCGAGGAGATACCAGTGGTCGTTGTCGATCCGCTCGGGAGAGCCGAGTTGCTCCCATTTGCGATGAATCGACCCCTCCTCGCCGCCGAGGATAAAGCGCGTGATGTGATAGTCGCGATCGAGTCCGAGGACGTTTAGAACCGCGGACATCCCCTCCGTCTCCGGCACGGCGTAGACGAGAATCTGATACGAGTCCTCGTTTTTCGTCACCATGAGACCCTTTTTTGCGATGAGGATCTCCCGCCCCATGAGCGAGGCGAATTTCCACGCGTAGAAGAGCGGTTTGTTGAGACTGTTGGCGGTATAGAGTCCGCCCCCGCCGAAAAACGTGTCATTCGTGAGCACCGTGTGTTCGTCGATGTGATCGACGAGCGAGGGGATCGGTTTTTTCCCGTTCAAAAAGAGATCGTCAAAGAGCGCGCCCATCGGTTCGACCGTGTCGTAACGCGCGTTCTGTTGCACGGGGAGGATCACTTCCTCGGGCATCTTCGTAAGGAGCATCGTCCGCGCGTCCATGTCGTAGATCTCGGAAAATGTCTCGACAAAATTCTCGATGACTTCCCTCGGCGCGTCGTTCGTGAGGATCCGCGGCGTAAGATCCATCTCTCTTACAAAATCGAGGATGTTCTCGACGCGTGTCCAATTGATGAAATGCGCCGCGTTCTCGCAATAGACGTCCATATCACGTGTAAAGAGGCGATCTAAGATGCCGTAGCGGAAGCCGATCTCCTTTTGCACCTCGCGGACGAGACTCATATTCTCCTCCTCGAGGAAGAGCGAAGTGTCGCCGAGATAGATCGTGTCCGTCTTGTCATATGTCCCGATCGCTTCTCGCGAGAGATCGATCGGAAGTTTTAGGATGCTGCGGCGAAGAAAACGGGAGTAGTCGGCGAGAAACGGTGCAAGTTCCTCCTCCGTAAGACGCTTTGCAGGCGCGAAGAGCGTCTTTTCCTCCGGGAGATCTTCGATCCTGTAGTGTGCGCGGTATTCACCCGGATGCATGCCGTAGTGTTTTTCAAACGCCGCGACAAAATAGCGCAGATGGGAAAATCCGACTTCCTCCGCGATCTCCGTGATGGCGTCATCCGTCGAGAGGAGAAATTTGGCGGCTTTTTCCGCACGAATTCGCGAGAGATAGTCTTGGAAAGATTCCCCCAGCACGTCCTTGAATTTGAACGAGAGATAGGACGGCGTAAGAAACTCTCGCTCCGCGATGTCCGCAAGTCGGATGCGCTCGCGATAGTGCATGGCGACGAATTTTTCGATGCGGTGAAAACGCTCGACTTCGCTCTGATCCTCGCTCCCGCGCTCCATATCGTAATAGAGCGAGTGGAAATTGTTGAGAAGATGGTAAAAGAGCGATAAAAGCGTCTCGTGGATGGCACTCTCTCTCCCGTCCGGTCTCTCCGTATATTCAAAATAGAGCCGTGCGAGATACGAGAAGAGAAGCCTGTGCGCACGCGTCACCGGTTTTTCCTCCGCATCGATGAGATAGTATGTACGCATCGCGTCTTCGTAAAAATTCGCGAAAAAAGCGGGTTTGAGCGTAAAAATCACGAGTCGATTCTTGCCGTTGCCGTAAAACGCCCTCAGTTCCATGGGATTGATGATGTCGACATAACCCTCTCGCAGTGTAAATCGCTCGTTGTCGATGACGAGTTCCACATCTCCCTCGATCGCCCAGATGAGTGTGAGATACTCGCTCCAATAGATCGGCGTCGTCCCGACCGTCACCGTCCGAATCGAAAGATACGGATGTTCGTCGAAAGCGACGCTCATATCACGCACGGTGCCTCCTCTCGAGTCTGCGCGCGCTTATTTTCATGCGAAAATTCGGATGCACATAGCGACGTCGCCCTTTCGTCATGCGCCCGTATTCGATCGCCTCGACGGGGCATTGGTGGATGCACGCGAGACAATGCTCGCAGGTATCCTTCACCCATACGGGACGCTCGCTCCTGATCTCGATCGCGTGGACGCCGCAGACGTGACTGCAGTTTTCGCAACCGATGCAGTTTTCTTTTGCATAGAATTTTGCCGTGCTTCTGCCGTTCTCGTAGAAACGACGCACCAAGGGATAGAGAAAGCGTCCGCAGCCGGGCACATCCCGGGTAAAGTGTTCTCGCTTCTGAAGTCGCGACGCGAACGTGCGAAACTCCGCCTCTCCCGCCATGCGAATCCGTTCCGCCTTGTCTTCCGTGGGCGGATTGAACGCGAGGACGTAGTTGTCGGGCATGCGAACGGCGACTGTCGCGTCGAGATGTCGCCCCTTATGCGCGAGGAGTCTCTCGACATCGCGCATCGCATAGCCCGTCGACGAACCCATCGTGAGGACAAGCGCGATGTACGAGGACTCGATCTTCGCCTCTTCAAGAAAGGCTTCGACGAGATGCGGCACACCCCAGAAATATACCGGCAAGACGAGATAGAGCGCGTCGTCCGTGACCGTGAAATCTTTCTCTTCATAACATTTTGCAATTGGGAGCGGCTTTTCGTCGATCGCCTCTCCGAGGATGCGGGCGAGTGCCAAACTGTTTCCCGTCCCCGTGTAATACAGTATCATTTCTTCACCTCTCGTTCTATTGTACCATTCCCTTTGGAAACGAAAAGCATCTCACCGTTTCCATGTTAGAAAAAACGCTTTCTCGGGTATCTTACAATCAACAGTGAAAGGAGGACTTCTATGAAATATACAATCCTACTCCCGGTCGACGGATCGGAAGGCAGCATGAAAGCCATCGAAATGGCAAAACGCCTCGCCAAGCACGAAGACGCGCGCATCGTACTCATGCACGCAGTCGACATCCGACCCCGCACAAGCGAATACTATGCGTACGACAATGTCGTCGTCGAGGCGATGAAAAAATCCGCCCAGCTCGTTATCAAAGACGCAACGCAGATGTTAAAGGGTTTTGACGTCACGCCCGTCACCACGATCGGACGCGCCGGAGACGAGATCGTAAGCTATGCCACGAACGAGCACGTCGATCTCATCATCATGGCAACCCGCGGACTCGGAGCCGTCGAACGTTTCTTCGTCGGCAGCGTCACGACCTATGTTCTGCACCACAGTCCCGTCCCCGTCCTTGCGATTCCGATGCGCTGATCTCGCGTTTGTAAAGGACGCGATTTAAGATCATCCCGAGGACAAAGACGCGACCCAAGAGCTGAAACCAGATGAGTAAGAGCATGATCGACGAGAACGAACCGTAGATCGGATTCGCCGGCGCAAAATACGTGAGATATTGGGAATACAGGAGACTCACCACCACGGCAAAAAACGCCGTGAACACCGCGCCCGGCACGAGCCTTCGTATCGGAACGCGAAATCTGGTCCCGCCATACGCGTGCAAGAGCACGAGGACAAAGAAAAGTGCCCCCGTCACGAGCCAGCGAAAGGCGTACACGAGACTCGTAAGCACGTCAAAGATCATCCCTTGCGGCTGTGGAATGAGTTTTAAGAGCTCGCCCAAAATACCCATGAAGAAAAAGCCGAATGTAATCGCGAAAGAAATGAGCATCGAGGTGAGTAAAGCATAGATTCTTCCGTGAATCGCGTCCTCTTTCGGCAAATCAAATACGTACTCGCTCGTTCGAATGACCACAAGATGGAGTCTCGATGAGCCCCAGAGGACCATGGCGAACGCCAGGATGCCGAGCGTTCCCGTACTCGCGTCCTCGATGATCGACACCAGTGCCTGATAGACGGGACTTACCGTCACCGCGTCGGGCAGTTCTCTCGAAATGGAGAAGAGTGCCGCAATCTGAGCCGTCACGAGAACGAGCGGAACCACAGATAAGATGAATGCAAATGCATATTCCTCTGCAAGACCGTCGAAAAAAGGATCTTTCAAAGTCTTGCGCAAATCGTCGTAAAGTTTCATGTCTACCTCCTACTATGTAGTGTACCCATGAAGCAGGAATTTTCCACCATTCCGTTTGAAGGAGGACTTTTATGTCTCAAGCGAAAAAAAAGGACTACTTAATTATCAAACTTATTTTGGGCGTCGTCATCGGTATTCTTCTCGGCGTCACCGTCAATGAGACCTGGATTCAGGTCATCCTCACCGTCAAACAAATTCTCAGCCAAGTCATTTTCTACATGGTACCGCTCATCATCGTCGGCTTCATCACGCCGTCCATTGCGGGCCTCAAAGAAAATGCCAATAAGATGCTCTTCACCGCACTCGCCATCGCGTATCTTTCGAGCGTCGGCGCAGCACTCATGAGCATGTTCGCGGGCTATGCCATCATCCCCGGACTCAATATCGTCACCGAGACCGAAGGACTCAAGGCACTCCCGGAACTCCTTTTCCACCTCGAGATCCCGGCACTCTTCCCCGTCATGACCGCACTCTTCACCGCGATCGTCATGGGACTCGCCATCATCTGGACGAAAGCCGAAAAGATCGAAGCACTCTTTTTGGAATTTAACAAGATGCTTCTCGCCATGATCCAAAAAATCGTCGTTCCGATCCTACCCGTATTCATCATGACGACCTTTGCGGGACTTGCCTATGAAGGCGGCATCATTCACCAATTCCCCGTCTTCTTAAAAGTCATCGTCATCGTCATCCTCGGACACTATATCTGGCTTGCCGTTCTCTACGCCATCGGCGGCGCGCTCTCGAAGACCAATCCCTTTGAGGTATTGAAACACTACGGACCTGCGTATCTCACCGCCCTCGGCACCATGAGCTCCGCGGCAACCCTCCCCGTCGCACTCACCTGCGCACAGAAGGCGAAGACCCTCGACCCCAAAGTCACCGACTTCGCCGTTCCGATCGGCGCGACCATCCATCTGTGCGGCTCCGTCCTCACGGAAGTGTTCTTCGTCATGACGATCTCCCTCATGCTCTACGGGAAACTCCCCGCCATGGGCACGATGCTCCTCTTTATCTTCCTACTCGGCATCTTCGCCATCGGCGCACCCGGCATCCCCGGCGGCACCGTCATGGCGAGCCTCGGACTCATCACGGGGATCCTCCTCTTCGATGAAACCGGCGTTGCCCTCATGCTCACGATTTTTGCACTGCAGGACAGCTTCGGCACCGCGTGCAATGTCACCGGCGACGGTGCGATTGCCCTCATGCTTACGGGACTCTACTCCGACCACAATAAGAAAACCGCATAAAATCTCTGCAAACAAAAACGGCGTTCCGATTTCGGTTCGCCGTTTTTTTGTACGCGTTTCTACGATTCGCGCAAGCGCGTTTTTTCCTGCCAACGCACAAAGAAAAACCCTGCCGCTTGGGCAGGGTCGTTTTATGCTTCGTCGGAGGGTTGCTCCGTCTTCTCGTCTTGCGCTTGTTCTTGCGACTCGACATGTGCGCCTTCTCCGAATTCTTTTTCACTGAAGGCTTCGCTTGCGCGGACTTCGTCTTCGATCTTGTCGATGCCGAGGGTGTCTTCGCGTTTGCGATTGTATTCGAGTGCGCGTGCGAGTTCTTCGGGGATTTTCGCTTCTTTCCCGTTCTTATATTCCGCAAAGAGTGCCTTGTACTCTTCCTCGCGCAGGGTTTCGCGTTCGAGGAGTGCGCCTGCGAGTGCGTGCAGGACGTTCTCGTATTCCGCGAGAAGTTTCATCGCGGTTTGATACGCGGTGTCCATGATGATCTTGATTTCTTCATCGATGACGCTTGCGACTTCTTCGGAATAATTGCGCGAATGCGTGATTTGATTGCCGAGGAAGACTTCTTCGTCTTCGGATCCATAGGCGATGGTGCCGAGGCGTTCGCTCATGCCGTATTTCGTGACCATGGCGCGCGCAAGTCTCGTGGCGCGTTCGATGTCGTTGGAGGCACCGGTGGAGATATCGCCGAGGATGAGTTCTTCCGCCGCACGTCCGCCAAGGTAGCTTACGAGTTCGTTCTCCATGCCCGTCTTGGTCATGTAGGAGACGTCCTCCTCGGGCAAAAAGGCGGTAAAGCCGCCTGCGCGTCCGCGGGGTACGATGGTAATCATGTGGACGGTGTCCATATTGGGAAGCGCGGTCGAGACGATGGCGTGTCCCGCCTCGTGATAGGCGGTTAGGACGCGTTCGCGTTCGACGACGACTTTGGAGCGTTTCTCGGGTCCGGCGACGACTTTGATCGCGGCTTCTTCCATGATTTCCGCGGTGATGGCGGGTAAATTCTGACGTGCCGCCAGGAGAGCCGCTTCATTGGTGAGGTTCTCGAGATCGGCGGGGGTAAAGCCCGTGGTGCGTTTCGCAATCGCGTTGAGGCTCACATCGGGTGCGAGTCTCTTATTGCGAACGTGGACTTTGAGAATTTCCTCGCGCGCCTTGAGATCCGGCAGTCCCACGAAGACTTGTCTGTCAAATCGACCGGGTCGCAAAATCGCGGGGTCGAGGATGTCGGGGCGGTTCGTCGCCGCGATGACGATGATGCCCTCGTTGGTGGCAAAACCGTCCATCTCGACGAGAAGTTGGTTTAGTGTCTGTTCGCGTTCATCGTGTCCACCGCCGAGACCTGCGCCGCGACGTCTGCCGACTGCGTCGATTTCGTCGATAAAGACGATGCAGGGCGCGTTTTTCTTCGCTTGTCCGAAGAGATCGCGTACGCGCGATGCGCCGACGCCGACGAACATCTCGACGAAGTCCGAGCCGGAGATGGAGAAGAAGGGCACGCCCGCTTCGCCCGCAACGGCTTTGGTGAGATACGTTTTACCGGTTCCCGGGGGACCGACCATGAGGACACCCTTAGGGATTCTCGCACCGAGGGCGATGTATTTCTTGGGTTCTCTTAAGAAATCGACGATCTCGTAGAGTTCTTCTTTTTCCTCTTTGAGTCCCGCCACGTCGTCAAAGGTGATGCGCGGCCCGTCCTCGCGATTGAGTCTTGCCTTGGACTTGCCGAAATTCATGACATTGGCATTGCCGCCTTGCGTGCGGTTCATAAAGAAATACCACAGTCCGCCGATGAAGACAAAGGTGAGCAGATACGGAATAAGTTCCATATACCACGCCGGGCGGGGCGGTTCTTTGGTCGTGAGTTCAATCTCGCCCTTTTCGATGCGCGCTTGGAGATAATCCTTATATAGGTTCTCGCGGATCTCTTGGGGAACGTAGATCGTATATTCATCTTTCTTGCCCTTCTCGGTGTACGTGAGATACGCACCCTGAAGTTTTAATTTATTGACATTGCCATTCTCGATATCTTGCACGAACTGATCGAGGCGTTTTTCCGCCTCTTGGGGAAGATTTTGCCCCCTGAGTGCCACGAATGCGGCTAGGAGCACCAGGAGAATGATGTAAAAATAGGATCCTTGGAGCAGTTTTTTCAATGCTCGAACCTCCTTTCCGGTTCCCTAATGATGGAACACGTGATTTTACTATTATACACGAACTTCGCGTGTGTGTCTTTCCTAAGCTTCGTGTTCTTCGCTTTCCGGGGCATAAATCTCGGGTTTCAAGACGCCGATGCACGGGATGTTGCGATATTTCTCCGCATAGTCGAGTCCGTAACCGACGACAAAGAGATCCGGAATGACAAAACCGAGATAGTCGACGGTGACGTCGTCCACGACGCGACGATCGGGTTTGTCGAGGAGCGTTGCAATCTTGAGGCTCCGGGGACGTCTCTCGGCGAGATTCTTCTTGAGATAGGAGAGTGTGAGTCCCGAGTCGATGATGTCTTCGACGATGAGGACGTCTTTCCCCTCAATCCCGCGGTCGAGGTCTTTCATGATCCGGACGACGCCCGAAGACGAGGTGCGATCTCCATAGCTCGATACGCTCATGAAGTCCATCGAGAGCGGCAGATCGATTTCTTTCGAGAGATCCGCCATAAAGAGCGTGCTGCCTTTTAAGATCCCGATCAAGACGAGATCTTTGCCCCGATAATCTTCGGTGATCTTCGCGCCGAGCTCTCGCGTGCGTTTCTTTAATTCTTCTTCCGTGATGAGTATTTCATCGAGTACTTCCTTCATCCGTTGCCTCCAGTCCATATTCTTCCAGTGATCGGATGTGAGATGAGATGCGGTGGCCGACGATCCAGAGGATCTCTTCTCCTCTCGCGAGAAGCGGCACTCTGTCCCGCTCCCACACGGGAATTTTATCGTCGATCATGACGTCCTTGAGTTTCTTCGTGCCCCCGAGACCCGCCGGAGAAAATTGATCCCCCGGGCGGCGGTTGCGAATCACAAGTTCATCAAACGACAACCCTCTTTCTATACTACCCATTTGTGTATGCAAAATCAATCTCGTATAGGGGATTTTGACCCCGTCCGCGACGGGAATTTCATACGGAGAAAAGGCGTAGGGACGTCCGAGATAAAAAAGTTCGTCCGTCGACTCCGTAAGCCACATGCCGTGTTCAAACCGCTTCTTCTCGGTGATTGCATGAGAGGCGGCTTCAATCGCGTCGCGCGTCATGTTCTTTACCCCGAGTCTTACGAGCGCGTGATGGAGAAAGAGTCTCCTTGCCGCGTCCGAACGCGTAAGAAAGTCCGTTCGCGAAAAGACGCGTCCATCGGGATGCCATGCGCCTCCGTCGTAGATTTTTCCAAGTTCCTCCGCGAGAAAATCATCGGCGTCCCGCGCATTCTCCCCGAGTCTTGCAAGCGCGCGCTCCCACTCCGGAAAGACGCGCTCGAGTGCCGGCTCGAGTCGGATACGCATCCGTCCGCGTAGGAAGAGATCCGTCTCATTCGTCGCGTCCACTTCATAGGGAATCTCGTTCGTCTCGAGATAGCGAAAGATCTCCTCTCGCGGAAGATTTAGAAACGGACGGATAAAGCGATTCCGCTCCGTCTGCATTCCCGTAAGCCCGCGCACGCCGCTTCCCCTCAGGGCACGCATGAGAATCGTCTCCGCCTGATCCTTGCGATGGTGGGCGAGAAGAATCGCGCTCTTCTCATGTTTTGCCAAAAAATCCAGAAAAAACGCGCAGCGGGCATCGCGCCCCGCCTCCTCGAGTCCTTTCCCCGTCTCTTTCGCGAGCGCGGCGACGTCCACTGTCCGCACGACGACACGGACGCCGAGCCTTACTCCCTCCGCACGCACGAGGGCTTCATCCCTTGCCGCTTCCCTGCGCAAACCGTGATTCATGTGCAAGAGCACGACGCGATCTCGCGGCACACACGCGCACACGAGATGCACGAGTGCCTCGGAATCGGGTCCGCCTGACGCACCGACGGCAAGCGTCCCGTATCTCGTCATCGCTTCCTCTATGATCGTTCTCGCCTCGTTCATCGTCTCCTCCTCATAAAAAGAAGCACCTGAGAAATTCTCAAGTGCCGAGCATGCTATCGACTGCGGTTTCCCGTCTTCTTGCCCTGACGCGAGCGGATGGCTTCGTAACGCTCCGTCGATTCCTTCATAAAACGCTCGAGTTTGTCCTCAAACCCGCGATCCGCGCCCTCTTTCTCGGGCATTCTCTTCTTCACCGTCTCGCGATGCACGGGTTTTGCCGGAGCGGGTTTTTCTTTCGGCGGCTCCGCCTGACGGATCGAAAGTCCGATCTTCCCCTCCGGAGAGATCGAAACGACCTTCACCTTGACGACGTCTCCGCGTTTGACAAAATCCTCGACATTCTCCACATAACGCGAAGAAATCTCGCTGATATGAACGAGTCCGTTCTTCCCCTCTCCAATTTCCACAAACGCGCCGAATTTGGCGATGCCGCTCACGCGACCTTCGATAATGTCTCCGACTGCAATCGGCATAAATCCATTCCTCCCACGGTGATTCTTTCGTCTTAGTATAGTCTTCCCGTTCGCTTTCGTCAATCATTCGCAAAAACATCCGTCTTCGCGACGATCGCGCAAAAAATTTCGACGGCGTTCCCCGAGGCGCGAAAAAAATCTGCGGAAACGCGTGCATCCATCTCGTCGGATCGTTTCCTTCCGAATCCCTTTCTTTCGACGCATTTTCCTTCGGCGCGTCCGCGTACACAAAAAAACGCCCGCTCGGGGCGCATTTTTTATTCTCCGCCGCCCGTCTTTTCCTCTCCGGGTTCAGCGTGTTCGTTCTCATCGTTCTCCGCGTTCGGGTCTTTGTTTTCTTTTTTCTCCGTGTTCTCTCTCTTCTCTTCGTTCGTCTTCCGGTCCTTCCGTGACGGATCCGAAGCGTCGCGCAGATTGATATCCACGTAGACCTCTTCGTTCGATTTCACCATGCCGAGTTTCTCGCGGGCGACTTTCTCGATAAATTCAAAACTGTCTCTATTCTCGTAGTCGTACTCGAGGCTCTTGACTTCGTTCTCGAGATCGACTTGCGCACCGGCGAGGATCGCCTTTTCTTTGCGGAGTGCCGCGATGCGTTTCGTCTGATCGACATAGGCATGTACGAGATAGACGCTGAGTAAAAGGATGAGAAGCACGGGGATCATCCGCAGACGTCTTCTCTTCTTGCGCATACGGCGCACTTCGGCGGGACTTCTTCGTCTCGGTCGGCGCGCGAGGTCTTCCGGTCTCCGTCTATCCGGCGTGCGGCGTGCGAGATCTTCCGTTCTCGGGCGGTTCGACATGCCGCGTCTCGGCGGTGCTTGTCGCTTGACTTTCTCGCCGCGGCGTTCCCCGCGACGATCGTCACGTCTGACGCTTCTTCCGTCGTCTCGTCGATCGCTGCGCCTTTCGCTTCGTCTTCGTCTCTCCATGTCTCCCCCTCCTTCCTTAAGATACTATCTCTATCATACCCCAAACTCAAAGAATGCGGAACATCTTTTGTGCATCGTCCTTGCGCGGGTTCTCGATGAGTTCCGTGACTTCGCCGCGCACGGTGCGCGTTCCGAAACGCACTTCGATCGTATCTCCCACGCGAACTTCGTCGCCGGCCTTCGCGATTTTATCACCGATCGATACGGCTCCCGTCTCGCAGGCTTCTTTCGCGAGGGTGCGCCGCTTAATGATGCGCGCGTTTTTCAAAAATTTATCCAAGCGCATGGCATCTCCTCCTTCTTGCAAAAAAGGAGCCTAAAAGGCTCCTTCTCGTACTTATTTGTTGACTGCTTCTTTTAAGGATTTGCCCGCTTTGAATACCGGAGCTTTGCTTGCCGGAATCTTGATGACTTCTTCGGGGTTTCTCGGGTTTCTGCCTTCGCGTGCTTTGCGTGCGCGGGATTCGAACGTTCCGAAGCCGACGAGTTGGACTTTTTCGCCTTTTACGAGTGCTTCTTCAACCGTCTCGAGGAATGCGTTTAATGCTTTCTCTGCGTCTTTTTTGCTAAGTTCGCTTTTTTCAGCCATGCTGGCAAGTAATTCAGCTTTGTTCATTGATAATAGCCTCCTTCATAAAATCGGAAATGTGAGCTCTTTTTGAACTCTCGTTCCCTATTATACAGGGCAAATGCCCGTATTTCAAGTATTATAGTCTTTTCTCTCTTTTATTTGTTGTCGTTTGAGAGGACAATGGTCGATTTTTGGAACAATTGCATCATATGTGTCTGGAACGCTTGCATCTGGAGTTCTCCTACAATGCGGTCCTTCCAGGATTCGAAATCGTCGCGGACGTCTTCGACTTTGATGACATGATAGCCGAACTTGGTCTTGACGGGTTCGGAGATCTTGCCGACTTCGAGTTTTTCGATTGCTTCCTTAAATTCCTTGACATAGGTTTCGGAGCGTTGATAGCCGAGGTCGCCGCCGTTTGCCGCCGTGCCGGGATCTTTGGAATGTTCCTTCGCGAGAGCCGCAAAATCTGCGCCGTCTGCAAGTTGTTTAATGATGTCTTGCGCTTGTTTCTCGGTGCTTACGAGAATGTGGCTGACTTTGTATTCTTTGAGTTTATCTTTCTGCGCAATCCACAGTGCCTGTGCTTCTTTCTCGTCGACAGGATGTGCCTTGACAAATGCGTTGCGATAGTTCTCTTCGTAGAGGCTCTGTGCGAGGACGTTCTTGTAGTCGGCTTCGTTGATGCCGATTTTCTTGAAGTATGCTTCGATCTTCTCTTTGCCCTGTGCTTTCACGATCTCGTCATAAGCCTTGTTGATATCTTCGTCGGTGACTTTGATCTCCGGAAGATCGCGTTTCATGAGCGTCTGCATGATGAGTTTTTGCTCGACGACGTTTCTCAGATATTGCGCCATCGTGCCTTGCCCGTTGGGAAGCGGGGTATTGAGGGCCTTTTCGCCTTGATCGGCGACGGCTTGTTTCTTCACAATCCCGTAGTAATAGTCAAAGTCCGCTCTCGAAATCTCGATGTCGTCGACTTTGATTGCGACGTCTTTCCCGAGGTCGCCGTAACTCATATTGGAAGGGAGCGTGATCCCTTGTTCGCCCGTTGCTTGTTCGCCTGTCGAAGCGTCTCCGCTCGCCGAATTTCCCGAGCCGCAGGATGCGAGTACGAGTGCCGCGAGTAGGACGCATGTCCATTTTTTCATAAAAAACTCCTCCTTTTAGCGTTTCCCGTCTATTATACCATGTTTTTGTTTCTTGAAAAGTGCCAAAAACTCGCCCGCTTCGGCGATCGCGTCGTTTTCGACCGTAAGATAGATCTTCAAAGTCTTTCCCATCTTCATGCGCATGCGCCGTCCGTAAGTGTCGGAGAAGACGCGGATAAGACCGGGTTCGATCTCGCGCGTCGTAAGGACGAAGAGGACTTCGCCGTTCTCCTCTCGAATGCGTGCGATGGGAAGGGTGCGTGTGAAGAGTTTGAGTTTCGCGATGCGAATTAGCTCGTAGGCACTCTTCGGCATGTCGGAGAAACGGTCGACGAGTTCGTCGTAGAGTTCGTCGAGCGTCGCCTCGTCCTCGGCTTCGGCAATGCGTTTGTAGAAGAAAAGTCTCTCGTCTTCGTCCGCAACATAGGATCTCGGCAGATGCGCGTCCACGGCAAAATCCATGAGCGTCTCTTCGTTTCGCTCTTCGTATTCGCCTTTTTTCTTCGCGAGAGCTTCTTCGAGAAAACGGACGAAGAGTCCGTAGCCGATCGCTTCGATGTGTCCGGATTGACTCTCGCCTAAGAGATTGCCCGCACCGCGGAGCTCGAGATCGCGCATGGCGATCTTAAAGCCGCTGCCGAACGAAGAAAAGTCTCGGATCGCGACGAGTCTTTTCTGCGCGATTTCCGTGAGCACTTTGCCCTCGGGATAGGTGAAATACGCATAGCTCGGTCGATCGCTTCGCCCGATGCGCCCTTTTAATTGATAGAGGGACGAGAGTCCGAAACGATCCGCATGTGAGACGATCATGGTGTTCACATTGGCGATGTCCATGCCCGTCTCGATGATGGTCGAGGTGATGAGGACGTCGATTTTTTTGTCGGTGAAGTCCTCCATGACTTTCTCGAGGGCACGTTCGGTCATCTGTCCGTGCGCAATGGCGATGCGCGCTTCGGGCACGATCTTTTGGATCTTCGTCGCCTCGTGTTCCATGTCGAGGACGGTGTTGTGGACATAATAGACCTGTCCGCCGCGGTCGATCTCGCGGAGAATCGCGTGACGCACGAGCGATTCGCTCCACTCCGTGACATAGGTCGTCGTGGGAATGCGCTCGGTGGGCGGTTCATTGAGAGTCGAGAGATCGCGGATCCCGACGAGTCCCATCTGGAGCGTCCTCGGAATCGGCGTGGCACTCAGGGTGAGTACGTCGACGGCGGGATAGCGGGCTTTGATCGCCTCTTTGTGCCGCACGCCGAAACGTTGCTCCTCGTCGACGATGAGAAGTCCCAGATCATAGAAGCGTACGTCTTTGGAAAAGAGTTTGTGCGTGCCGATGAGGAGATCGACTTTGCCGAGTCTGACATCTTCGAGCGTTTTTTTCTGTTCTGCCGTCGAGATAAATCGCGAAAGGACGCGCACCGTCGCCCCCTCCTCCTCGAATCGCTTCGTCGCCGTCTCGTAATGTTGCATGGCGAGGATCGTCGTCGGGACGAGCAGGGCGGCCTGTTTCCCGGAGAGGATCGCTTTCATCGCCGCGCGAAACGCGACTTCGGTCTTGCCGTAGCCGACATCACCGAGGAGCAGTCGATCCATGGGCGAAGATTTTTCCATATCCGCCTTGATCTCACGCGTCGCAATCGCCTGAGACGGTGTGTCCTCATAGTCAAAACGCGACTCGAACGTGCGCTGGACGTCATCGTCCTCGAGAAACGCAAAGCCTTCGATGGCACTGCGTTTCGCATAGAGCTCGACGAGATCGTCCGCGATTTTGTCGAGGGCTTTCTTGGCGCGCGCTTTCGTCCGCGACCACTCGGGCGTCGAGAGTTTGGTGAGTTTCGGCTCGTGTTCGCCCGTCCCCATGTATTTTTCGAGAATGCCGAGTTGATCGGTGGGGATGTAGAGTCGATCGCTCCCCGCGTAGCGGATCATGAGATAGTCGCGCTTTACGCCTTCTTTCTCGATCGTCGTGATCTTTTCAAAACGACCGATGCCGTGCGTCTCGTGGACGACAAAATCTCCCGGCGTGAGAAGATCGAGTCTCAATAGTTCGCCGCGTTTTTTCTTCTGTGTGCGCGTCTTCGCGCCGAAGAGTTCCAACGGTCCGAAGAACGCGTGCCTCTCTTCGGGGAAGAGTGCGCCGTTCGGTGCATCCGTCTCGTACACGCGGACATTCGAGATCCCGGCGAGTTCGATCTTTAATCGATCCGCACGCGCCCGATTCGCCGTGAAGAGATCAATCGCATAGCCCTCCTCGGAGAGCCTTGCGATGCTTTGTTTCGTCGCCGTGACATCCCCGCGAAAATGCTCCGCCTCGACGCTCGTGATCTTCACAAGTCGATCGACTTCGGAGATCCCCGTCCGCAAAAGCATGGCGAGATAATCGGCGTCCCAAAGTCCCTTTTTCACCGTCTCGGGAGGAAGGAGCATGTCCTTTTGCTCCTCGATGAGAAGTCCGCGCTCGAGTCCGTAGGTCACGTCCTCCATCGCGTGCTTGTACGATTCCCCGAGGAGTTTCTCGTGCGGCAGATCGTCGCGCACGATGATGCGGTCAAAGTAGTCGGTCAAAAGGTGCCGCGGCAAAAACGGCGCGATGAGAAGTTCATTCATCGGCGGCACCGAACGCCAGTGTTCAAAGCGCAAGAGCATCCGCGTATCTTCGCCGCCATCATGTTCATATTTCGCCTGTGCGGCGTCCACGATCGCGGGCGTGATGCGAAACCCCGCCTGCGTCACCGAGAAAGCGTCGATCCGTTCGCTCGAACGTTGATCCGACGGATCGAAAACGCGCACCGAATCGATCTCATCGCCGAAAAATTCCACGCGCACCGGTTCTTCTCCCGGCGCATAGAAATCGACGATGCCGCCGCGACGGGCATACTCGCCCTCTCGTTCAACCGTCTCCGTGCGTCTGTATCCGAACCCTTCGAGCACGGCTACAAAAGCGTCGGGATCTAGGGCATCGTCCGCCCGATACGTCTTCTCCTCGAGAAATGCCTCGGGCGGCGCAAGCCTCGGAATGAGGAGGGCGGAGATCGGCGCAAAGAGAATCCCGCCTCTTCGCGTCTTCTGAATCGCACGAAAAAACGAACTGTCCGTTTCGCCGTCCACGGGGGCGATGTCCTCCACGACGATCGTTTCGCCGACGAGCACCGAGGATCTTCCGGGCGCGAGTCTCTCGTACGCTTCGTGATACCGTTTCGCCGTGCGATCGTCACCGAGGACAACGAGGACTTTCTCGTTCGCGTCCAAGCCGTGGTAAAAAAGCCACGGATCTCCCTCGGGCACCGCGCCGTGAATATAGATGCGTTCGCCTTTTTTCTTCAGGTCTTCAAACATGCGCTCTCCTCCTTTCTTTTGTGTCTTTGAAATGCAAATGGGCAACGCGGGACATACAAAATGAAGACCGTGCTAATCGCTTAGCACGGTTCCGTTATACTTATTCATCGCCCGATCGGCTCCCTCTCGCACGAATGTCAGAGCGCAGTCCCGCGCTGCGAGAATCGTGCGTTCGATCGCATCTTTTTCGTCCGTGCGAAATTTCGACAGGACGAAATCGGCGAGATCGTATGCGGGCGGTTTGTGTCCCACGCCGATCTTGAGTCTATTCATCTTGTCCGTCCCGAGTTCGTAGAGGACGGATTTCATGCCGTTGTGCGTACCGGCGCTCCCGGACTTCCGAAAGCGCAGACTCGCAAATTCGATATCGATGTCGTCGAGAATGATGAGTACGTCCTCGGGCGGCAATTTATAGAACGAGACGAACTCGCGGATCGCCTGTCCCGAGAGATTCATATAGGTCTGGGGTTTCACGAGCAAGACCTCTTCTCCCCCCACGCGCACGCGCGCATGGAGAGCCTTGTACTTGAGTCGATCGACTTTGACCCCGAGTTCTTCCGCGATTTGATCGATCGTTAAGAACCCTACATTGTGTCTCGTATAGGTATATGCGCTCCCGGGATTGCCGAGTCCCGCAATCAGTTTCATTTGCCCGGCACCGTATCGTCGAGCACTCTCGATACGGAGAGATTCTTATTGACGGCGAGGATGCTCGCCGCGAACATCTTCGCGATGCTTACGACGTGGATCTTCTCGGGGGCATTTTCGGGAAGCGGGATCGTGTTCGTGATGACACATTCCTTGACGACGCTCTCCTCGATGCGCGTGAGAGCTTCTCCCGAGAGAACACCGTGCGAAGCGGCGATATAGACGTCCTTTGCACCGGCTTCTTTGACCGCTTTGGCAGCATTCGTAATCGTGCCTGCGGTATCGATGATGTCGTCGATGAGGATCGCGGTCTTGCCTTCGATCTCGCCGATGATGTTCATGACTTTGGATTCATTGGGGCGCGGACGACGTTTCTCGATGATGGCAAGGGGGGCGTTGAGGATGCCCGCAAAAGCACGCGCTCTCGCGACGCCTCCGACATCCGGCGAAACGACGACGATGTCCTTGAGATTCTTTTCTGTAAAATATCTCGCAAGGATGCCCTGCGCTTGGAGATGATCCACGGGAATGTCAAAATAACCCTGAATCTGTCCGGCGTGGAGATCCATCGTGATGATGCGATCCGCACCCGCGACCGTCATGAGATTCGCGACGAGTTTTGCCGTGATCGGCTCTCTGCCCTTGGTCTTGCGATCTTGACGCGCGTAGCCGTAATACGGCAACACGAGATTGATTCTCCCCGCGCTCGCACGTTTGAACGCGTCGATGAGAATCAAAGTCTCCATGAGATTGTCGTTGACCGGAGCGCAAGTCGATTGAATCAAGAAAATATCATAGCCACGCACCATTTCCCCGATATTGACAAAGCTTTCGCCGTCGGAAAAATGACCGCTCTCAAGTAAACCCAGCGGTTGCCCGACATGCTTTGCAATCTCCAGTGCCAACGCGGGATTGCTCGATCCCGTAAAGAGTTTCATCGGAGCGACTTTGAGTCCCATCCCCATCTCCATCTTCATTTGTTCTCCCCCTTTGTCTTGTGTCGCTCTTTGGCGACCTGTCTCGCACGTGCGATGATGAGCTTGTCCTCCTCCACGTCCTCGGTGACCGTCGAACCCGCCGCGATATAGGCGCGTCCGCCGATGTGTACGGGTGCGACGACATTCGCGTTGCTCCCGATAAAAGCACCGTCCTCCACCACGGAACGGTGTTTCTTCTTGCCGTCGTAGTTGACGAAGATGACGCCGCAACCGACATTGATCCCGTCTCCGAGATCCGCGTCGCCGATGTACGCAAGATGTCCGGCTTTGGTCCCGGCACCCATGGTCGCGTTCTTCACTTCGACAAAATTGCCGACATGTGCGCCCTCTTTGAGGACGGCACCCGGTCTCAAATGTGCAAACGGTCCGATGTCCACGCCGTCCTCGACGACGGAGTCCTCGAGGATGCTCTGACGCACGCGCACACCTTTCCCGATCTTCATATTCGTAAGCATCGAGCCGGACTCGATCGTCGTGTCTTCGCCGATCACGGTCGCCCCGTAGATTCTCACATCGCGTTCGATCGTGACGTCGCGTGCAATCTCGACACCCGGCTCGATCGTCACGCTGTCCTCGTCTTCGATCGTAACGCCCGCAAGCATGTACGCACGGTTGACACGACGTCTTAATTCTTTCTCCGCCCGCATGAGTTCCAAGCGCGAATTGACGCCGTCCATCTCCCTCGCGTCCTCGAGCACGGTGACATCCGTCGTGAAGCCGTCCCGCACGAGAATTTCCGCGAGATCCGTGAGATAGTATTCGTTCTGTGCGTTGTCGTTCTCAAGTTTCGATAGACCGTGGACGAGTGCCTTGCCGCGAAAGACATAGATGCCGGAATTAATGAGCGTCTCTTTTTTCTCCGCTTCCGTCGCATCCTTTTCCTCGACGATGCGGACGTTCCCGTCCCGGATCACACGCCCGTAGCCCGTCGGATCATCCTTATGCGCCGCGAGAATCGTCATGTCCGCTTTCGCCGATTCCAGGAATCGCGCAATCGTATCTTTTTGCAAAAGCGGAACATCGCCCGCGAGGACGATGACGAGATCCTCGGGATCCAAGAGATCCTTCGCGAGGCTTGCCGCATAGCCCGTGCCGTACGGAAGTCCTTCGCCGATCTTCTGCGTCACCACCGTCGCATCGGGATACATGCGTCTTAGTTCGTCCGCATTGTTCCCGCCGACGAGGATCGTCTCCTCAACGCCCGAGTTCTCGAGTGCGCCTGTTACATATGCAATCATCGGTTTTCCAAGAAGCGGAAAGAGCACTTTGGAACGCTTCGATTTCATGCGCGTCCCTTCGCCCGCCGCCAGTACAATCGCTTTCTTCATCCGTGCTCCTTTCTTAAAACACATTTATTATACACTGTTTCAACAAAAAGTCCCACCGAAAAGCCGTTTTTCCCGTCGGATGCATCGATTTTTTCCCGCCGAAAAGAGATTTTGCGCACGAAAAACCGAGGAGCGCGTCCTCGGTCATTTTGCATTTTCAATTTCGTTTTTTATGCCTCTTCGTCCGCTTCGGCTTCTTCTTCCGCACGCTCGAGTTCTTCCTCGCTCATGGGTTTCATGGTCGGGAAGAGGATGACGTCGCGGATGGATTCTTCGCCCGTCAGGAGCATGATGAGGCGGTCGATGCCGATGCCGAGTCCGCCCGTCGGAGGCAAACCGACTTCGAGCGCATAGACGAAATCCGAGTCCATCATCTGCGCTTCGTCGTCGCCGGCTTCACGTGCGGCAACCTGCGCTTCAAAACGCGCCTTTTGATCCATCGCGTCGTTGAGTTCGCTAAAGGCATTCGCGTATTCCGTCGCGTTGATGAACGCTTCAAAACGATCGGTGCGTCTCGGATCTTCGGGATCGCGTTTCGCAAGCGGCGAAACCTCGACGGGGTGATGCGTGATAAAGGTCGGCTGGATGAGATGTTCCTCGCAGAGTGCCTCGAACATCGCGTCGATGACAAATCCTCTGGTCTTGCCTTTCTTGAGTTCGACATTGTGTTTTGCGGCGACGGCCTGTGCTTCCTCATCCGTCTCGATCGCATCGAAGTCGATCCCCGCAAATTCTTTGAGGGCATCGGTCATGGAGAGTCGTCTCCACGGCGGCGTAAGGTCGATGGTCTTCCCCTCGTACTCAAGCACGGTCGTGCCGCGCACTTCTTTTGCCACATAGGCGACGAGTTCTTCGGTGATGCGCATCATATCTTCGTAGTCCGCATACGCCTCGTAGAGTTCGATCGCGGTGTATTCGGGATTGTGGGTGTGATCCATGCCCTCGTTGCGGAACATTCTGCCCATCTCGTAGACTTTGTCAAAACCGCCCACGATGAGGCGTTTGAGATAAAGTTCGTTCGCGATACGCATGTACATAGGAATGTCGAGCGTATTGTGATGGGTTACGAACGGGCGCGCATTCGCCCCGCCGACGATGGTGTTTAAGATCGGCGTCTCAACCTCGAGGAAACCGCGTTCGTCGAGAAAACGTCTGACGGCGCGGATAATATTGCTGCGCAGAACAAAGGTCTCTTTGACTTTGGGATTGACGATTAAGTCGACATATCTTCTGCGATAGCGAAGATCCGGATCCTTGAGTCCGTGCCATTTCTCGGGCAGAACTTCGAGGCTCTTCGTAAGGATGTGATAGCTCGTCACGCGCAAGCTCACTTCGCCCGCATGGGTCTTAAAGATCTCACCTTCGACGCCGACGATATCGCCGATGTCGAGGAGCTTGAGTTCGTCATAGGTGTCCGCGAGAAGATCTTTTTTCATAAAGAGCTGGATGCGATCCGTCGCGTCCTGCATGTCGATGAATTGGACTTTCCCGTGTCCGCGGCGTGCCACGATGCGTCCCGCCATGCGTACGGTCTTGCCGTCCCAGTTTTCAAAATCCTCTTTGATCGTGCGTGCGTACGTACGATCGTGGAAAGATGTGAACTTGTGCGGATCTTTCCCGAGAGCGGCGAGTTCTTTTAATTTCTCAAATCGAATTTCGGTCATTTCGTTGCGATTCACAAAGCGCCTCCTATTTTGAAATCTTCATAATCTGATAGGTGATATTGCCGCTCGGCAGATGAACTTCGATCTTGTTGTTGCGTTTTTTTCCGACGATGGCGCGTCCGACCGGCGACTCGTTGGAGATCTTGCCATTGAGCGGATCGGTCTCCGCGCTGCCGACGAGCGTGTACTCGACGACCGCGTCGTTCGCAAGATTCTTTAAGGTCACGCGACTGCCGAGTCCGACGACTTTGTTATCGAGACTCTCCTCGTCGATAATGACGGCGTTGCGGATCATGTCTTCGAGACGCGCAATGCGCTCCTCCACCTGTGCCTGCTCGAGTTTTGCCTGATCGTATTCGGCATTCTCCGACAGATCGCCGAAACCGCGTGCGACGCGGATCTTGTCCGCGACTTCGGTGCGCGTTACGGTGCGCAAATACTCAAGTTCATCCTGTTTTTCTTGAAGACCTTTTTCGGTCAAAAATACTTCCTTCAATGGACTTCTCTCACTTTCTTGTAATCTTATTCGCCTATTATATCAAGAATCGCGCATTTTTCCAAATTCCCGGCACCTAAGGAGCAGAAATAATCATAGAGCATACGCGCAATTTCTTCGGGATCGGTCGTTTCGTTGATGGCGACGCGCACTTTGGTCGCGCCGTGAAGCCCTTTGAGATAGGCGTGGACGTGTTTGCGCATCTCGGGGATGCCCACACGGAGTCCGCGATCCCGAATGGCATAGCGGTAGTGCGCGATGATTGTACGATAGCGTTCCTCGAGCGTCGGTTCATGCACTTCCCGTCCCGCTCTTAATTCCTCGATCTCTCGGAAGATCCACGGATTGCCCATCGCGCCGCGTCCGATCATGACATGCTCGACGCCGTAGGTTCGCATCTTCTCGAGTGCATCCTCCGCCGTCACGATGTCGCCGTTTCCCACGACGGGGATCGTAAGGGCGTCCGCGAGCGTGCGGATCGCGTCCCAGTCCGCCATGCCCGTATACATCGCCGCGCGTGTCCTCGCGTGGAGAGTCACCGTGCTTGCCCCCGCGTCTTCACAGATCTTCGCGACTTCGACAAAATTCTTGTGGGCTTCGTCAAAACCGAGCCGCATCTTCACGGTCACGGGGAGCGTCGTTCCACGCACGAGCGTGCGCACGATCCGCCCGACCTCGGCGGGATTTTTCATCAGTGCCGATCCGTCGCCGTTCTTCACGATTTTCGGTGCGGGACAACCGCAGTTGAGATCGATGAACGCAAACGGCGCGCAGTCAATCCGATCGAGCGCAAAGGCAAAGTCCTCGGGATCGTGTCCGAAGAGTTGGAGTCCCACCGTCTTCTCCTCGGGATCCACCCGCATAAGCGTCATGGTCTTCTTGTCCCCATATCGCAAAGCGCGAGCACTCACCATTTCCGTAACGGTGGCACTCGCGCCGAGTTTTGCTGCAATTTTGCGAAAAGAGGCGTCCGTGACTCCCGCGAGGGGTGCCATGATCGCCGCGGGCAGATTAAATCCGGGCACTCGCACGAACAAACCCTCGGAAGAGCGGATGGACGCGATTGGGACGGGATTTGAACTCCGGATGGAACTGACATCCGAGATGGAAACGCTGACCCTTGACCTCTACGATCTCCACGAGGGAGCGCGGTGTGTACGTACCCGAGACGACGAGTCCCTCTTTGAAAAGCGGTGCGAGATAGTCGTTGTTCACCTCGTAGCGATGACGATGGCGTTCGACCACCGACGACGCGCCGTAGAGCGCGTTCGCTTCCGTATCCGGCGCAAGTGTGCATTCGTAGTTCCCGAGACGAAGCGAACCGCCGAGATCGGTGACGTTCTTTTGGTCTTCCATAAGCGCGATGACGGGATAGGGTGTCGCGGGATCGATCTCCGCGGAATGCGCCCCATGAAGTCCCGCATGGCGTGCAAATTCCACCACGAGCATCTGCATGCCGAGACAAATGCCGAAATACGGGACATCGTGCTCGCGCGCATATTTCGCCGCGAGAATCATGCCGTCGATGCCGCGATTGCCGAAACCGCCCGGCACGAGAATGCCGTCGACATCGCCAAGCATCTCATCGATCGTGTCTTCCGTAAGATCTCCGGAATAAACCCACTTAAGATCGACATGATACCCCTCGTTGTATGCCGCATCGTAGAGCGCGTTCGCGACCGAGAGATACGCATCGTGCATGGAGACGTATTTCCCCACGAGCGCGATCTTCACGGATTTGTTCGCCGCCTTAAAACGCATGACCATATCGCGCCAGGTATCGCGCGACGGTTTCGGACATGAGATCCCGAGTTTCTCGAGAATCGTATCGTCAAGACCCTGTCTGCGGAAAGACAGCGGCACTTCATAGATGAGATCCACATTCTCCGATTGAATGATCGCCTCGACCGGCACGTCGCAAAAGAGCGAAATTTTCTTCTTGATATCGTCCGTGATGATCTCGTCACTGCGTAGGATGAAGATATCCGGCTTGATACCGAGACTCATGAGTTCCTTATAGGAGTGCTGGGTGGGCTTGGTCTTTAATTCCCTCGTCCCCGGCACCGTCGGCACGAGCGTCGTATGCACAAAGAGCACGTCGTTCACGGCATTTTCCGCATGGATCTGACGAATCGCCTCGAGGAACGGCAACGACTCGATATCGCCCACCGTACCGCCGATCTCCGTGATCACGACATCCGCCCCGCTCTCCTTCGCCACCGTGTAGACTTTGGATTTGATCTCATCGGTGATATGCGGAATGACCTGAATCGTCGAACCGCCGTAATCGCCGTGACGTTCCTTCTCGATGACCGAGTGATACACCTTGCCCGAAGTGATGGATGAATTTTTGGTAAGTTCCTCGTCGATAAAACGCTCATAGTGACCGAGATCGAGATCCGTCTCCCCGCCGTCATGCGTGACGAAAACTTCGCCGTGCTGGTAGGGACTCATCGTACCGGGATCGATATTGATATAGGGATCGAATTTTTGCATAAAAACTTTGAGCCCGCGATCCTTGAGCATCCTGCCGATCGAAGCCGAACTGATCCCCTTGCCGATGCCCGAGACGACACCGCCCGTCACAAAGATATACTTGGTCATGATGATCCTTTCCCACTTTTCCGACTTTCCCGTGAGTCTTGACAATAAAAAAATCGGTCCTTCCTACGCAGCACCAATTTTCTGTCGATTGATGCGGGACGCGCCCGCAGGAAAAGTGTTTTTTTTTATCATACAAAAGGACCACCCGCCTGTCAAGAACGGGAACGCGGTGTCGCGCGTTTTCCATCCTCCCGCACGTTCCCAAACGGCTTTTTTCTTCGCCGCCGACTTCATGCGATTTCTTTTTTTCGTCATCTCGGAGATGACGCGTTTGCTTTTTTTCGTCACCTCGGAGATGACGCGTTTGCTTTTTTTCATCACCTCGGACGCGACGCGATTTCTTTTTTCGTTTATCTCGGAGGGGACGGAATTTTACAGATGGATGGGCGTGCATTTTTCCAAGACCGATGCATGTCCACACAAAAAAAGCTCCCCGGAGAGAGCTTATCTTTTTATTTTCCAAGCAATTGTGCGATGCGACCTTTGTCAAAGCCGACGATTTCTTCATCGCCGATGATGATGACGGGAACGCCCATATAGCCTTTCTCTGCAAGTTCGTGACGCGCACGTTCGTCGTTCGATACATTCTTCTCTTCATACGGAACGTCGAGTTCGTCGAGATAATCCTTTGCCATATGGCAGTACATGCAGCTGTTCGACGTATAGATCGTAACTTTCTTATCCATCAAAAACCCTCCTACGCTTCGATAATCTGTCTCAAAAGTTCGTCAGGATCCATCCCGTGTACATATGCCGCTTCCGCGATCGACTCCATCTGCGAGGACGGGCATCCGATGCATCCCATGCCCATGCGCATAAGGACGCTGATCGCTTCGGGTTTTGTACGAACGAGGTCACCGATTAACATATCTTTCGTAATTTCCATAGGTCCCTCCTTTATATTCACGTCCAGTATACACTATAATCCATACTGTTTCAATAAGGATTAGAAAACGTCTGCACGCTCCCCCTCATCGTTCCGAACGGGCGTTTTCCCCGATCAAGCGATCGAGCGCGTCCGTCTGAAGTTGCCAAATCCCGGCATAGGGTTGTTCCATATACACTTTACCGTGCGATTCGTAGAGGTACGCCACACGCTCGTCCTCGGGATCCGTGTGATGAAAGCGGACGATGTCGTAATCTTCGACATTTGTCGGCTGGTCGTTCACGCTTTCGCCGTGATATTTTGCGTCGTTTCCGAGGAGATCGAGAAAGGCGGCAATCGCATCGTTCTCTCGAATTCTCGCGACCTCTTTCCCGTCTTCGGTCGTGAGGACGATCTCCGATAGGCTCTCGGGGGTCGGGAGCGAGAGGGTCTTCTCCCTGCCGCAGGCCGTGAGTACGAGGAGAAGGAAGATATATTGCAAGATTCGTTTTTTCATAGAAGCATCCTCCGTGTCTTTTTTTCATTGTATCACACGAGTCGTGCGGACACGCGGGCATGAAAAAAGACCCCCTCGGGGTCTTCTTTAACAAAGTGTGAGTTCTACGCTCGATGTCAATACATCGGAGTAGGAATAAGATACGGTTCGTTCGCTCGAGAACTCGTTCTCGACGCGTACGATGAAAATATTGGGGTACGCTGCGTCGAGTATGCCTTCGCGTGTCACGATGCGTTTGCGTCCCTTGTCCGCGGTAAGACGGACCTTTTTGCCGACGTATCCGGTGATTTCTCTACGGATGCCGTCCAAGTCAAAGTTCGTCATCTCTAGATCCCTCCGTTCCAATCCGAAGATAGTATACCGCAAAAATCAGATTTTGTCAAATGAGCTGTTTATTATAACAAACTGTAAATTTCATGTCAACAATTTTCGAAAAAAACTTCCCGCGGCGCAATGTTGACGCACTCGCACCCTGTGATACAATGATGGATGAACGAATAAAGGAGGCGTCCCATGATCAGTTTTTTGAACGATTACAGTGAAATTTGTCACGAGAAGATTTTCGCGCATATGAGCGCGTGCATGAAAGAGCACAAGTCCGGTTACGGAACCGACAGTCATTGCGAAAACGCGCGTGCGCTCATCAAGAAAGCCATCGGCGCGCCGAATGCGGACGTCCATTTTACGATTGCCGGCACGCCGACGAACGCGCTTGCGATCCACAATGTCCTAAGACCCTATGAAGCGGTCATCGCGTGCGACTCGGGGCATATCAATGTCCACGAGACGGGTGCCATCGAAGCGACGGGGCACAAAGTCCTCACGCGCCCCCACAAGGACGGCAAAGTCACGCCCGAGATGATCGAGGACATCCTCGCGGAGCACGGCGATGAACATATGGTCAAACCTGCGATGGTCTACATTTCCCAATCGACCGAATACGGCTCGATCTATTCCCGTGCGGAACTTGCGGCACTGCGTGAAGTCACGAAGAAGCACGATCTCGTCCTCTTTATGGACGGCGCACGCATCGGCAGTGCGCTTGCGAGTGCATACTGCGACATGGATCTTCCGTTTATCGCGAAGAATACGGATATGTTCTACATCGGCGGCACGAAGAACGGCGCGATGATCGGAGAGGCGCTCGTCATTCTGCGCGACGATCTCAAAAAAGATTTCCGCTATCTCATGAAGAATCAAGGGAATCTCCTTGCCAAAGGCTTCATCCTCGGAATGCAGTTCGAAACGCTCTTTACCGACAATCTCTTCTTTGACATTGCAAGACATGCGAATGCCTGCGCGACGAGAATCGCGGACGCCCTCGAGAAAAAGGGCATTCCGTGCTATGTCACGCCCGCATCGAATCAACTCTTCCCGCTCTTTACGGAAGAAGAGGCGAAGAAGATCCGCGAGAACTTCCTCGTCACCGACTGCGGCACCGTGGACGGCAAGCATATGATCCGTTTCGTCACGAGCTTTGCGACTTCGGACGAAGATGTCGACGCGCTCGTAAAAGCCATCGAGCATCTCTAAACACAAAAAGTGCCCTGATCGGCACTTTTTTATTTGTCCTCGGAAAGGATTTTGTAGAAAGGAGTAACGATGAAGATCGATGTTCTGAAAGAAGCACGCGCAGTCGAAGAAGAACTCATCCGTAACCGCCGCCATCTGCACGCGCACGCGGAGGTCGGATTTGAGCTCGACAAGACCGTGAAATTTGTCTACGAGACTTTGACGTCCTACGGACTCTCGCCCCGCTATCTCACGCCGCACGGCGTCACGGCGACCGTCGGCAAGGGACGTCCGGTCGTCCTCTTGCGAGCGGATATGGACGCCCTCCCCGGCACGGAAAGAAGCGCGGTGGACTTTCGCTCCGCTGAGAATATGCACATGTGCGGGCACGACATGCACACCGCGATGCTTCTCGGCGCGGCAAAACTTCTCAAAGCGCACGAAGCGGAACTCGAGGGCACGGTGAAATTCGTCTTTCAACCCGCGGAAGAACTCCTCATGGGCGCACGCTCCCTCATCGACGCGGGACTCCTCGAGAACCCCGAGCCGGACGCCGCGTTCATGATCCACGTGAACACCCTGGACGAGCCGGCTCTCTATATCAAATCGGGCGTCATGACGACGACGAACAACAATTTTCGCATCACCGTCCGTGGCAAGTCCGCACACGGTGCGATGCCGGAACTCGGGATCGACGCGACCTATGTCGGCGCGAAGATCGTGACCGCCCTCCCCGCCATCGTCGCACGGGAAATTCCGTTCGCGCATTCCGCCGTCGTAACCACGGGGCATTTCGTCGCGGGCGATTCCCCGAACAGCATCCCGGATACCGCCGTCATCGAGGGCACGATTCGGAGTTTTGAAGAAGAGATCCATGCCTTTGTGAGAAAACGTGTGATCGAGATCGCGAAGTCCGTCGCGCACACCTACCGCGCCGAAGCGGAAGTCGAGATCCTCTCGGAGGCCAAAGTCGTGAAGAATGATCCCGCACTCGCCGATTTGGCACGCGAAGCCGCCATCGCCGTCGGTATTGACGTGCGCGAGGCGAAAGCGGTGCAGGCGTCGGAAGATTTTTCCTTCATCGCAAGCCGCGTCCCCTCCGTCATGTTGATGCTCGGCGTCAAACCCGACTCGGGCGAAGTCTATCCGCTCCACAATCCGCACGCCGTCTTCAACGAGACGAGTATGAAAATCGGCGTCGCCGCCCTATCTGCAATCGCCGTCGCGTTTTTGCAAACGTGGAAAAAGTAAATACGACCGTACACAAGGATGGATTGCGTCCGAATTTCCGCAAGTTCCCCAAAATCATCAACGCAATCACAGCACCAAAAAAAGCGCCCTATGGCGCTTCTTTTTTTGTCGATTGGATTTGCCGTGCGTTCCGGTCACGCGTTCACAATCTCGGGAGTGCGCGTTTCGATCGCCCGGGCGAGTGCAAAGAAGTCTTCCATCGTGAGTGCTTCGCCGCGCACGGACGGCAAGAGTCCCGCCTCGTAAATCGCGTCTTCGATCGCGCTCTTTTCCATCTCGAGACCGCCTGCGAGGGCGTTTAGGAGCGTTTTGCGACGCATGCCGAACGCTGCACGCACGACCGCGAAGAACGCGCGGTCATTGTTTTTGCCCAGAACGTCCATCGTGACGACGGCACTCGAGACTTTGGGGCGCGGATAGAAGACCGACGGCGGTACGACGAACGCGAGCGTCGGACGCGTAAAATACTGCACGAAGACCGAGAGCGAGCCGTAGGCTTTGGTCCCCGGACGCGCGACCATCCGTTCCGCGACTTCCTTTTGCACCATGACCGTCACGCGTTTGAACGGGAGATCTCCGGTGAGGACGGCGGAGAGAATCGGCGTCGTGACATAATACGGGAGATTCGCGACGAGCGAAACCCGTGCGTCTGCGCCGAAATGCGCCGCAAAGAGTGTCGCGAGATCGGTCTTTAACACATCGTCAAAATGGATCGCGACATTGTCCATGCCCGCGAGCGTCTCCTCGAGGACGGGTGCGAGCCGCTTATCCATCTCGACCGCGAGAACTTTTTCCGCGCGGAGGGCGAGTTCCCGCGTGAGCACGCCGAACCCGGGCCCGATCTCGAGGACAAAATCGCCCTCGTCCACGCCCGTCGTCGCAATCTTGCGTAAGATATTGCCGTCGATGAGAAAATTCTGACCGAGGCTCTTGGAAAAGGTGAATCCGTGCCGCTCGAGCACCTCGCGCATGCGCATCGGCGAATAGAGCGGGCGATTTTTCTCTGTCATCGTGCGCTCCTTTCAGTCCGTGTGCGCGTCATTTTGAGCTCGTCGAATCTTCTCAAGGGCGGCCTCATATTCCTCCTCGGTCACACCCATGCGATTGAGTCTCGCGAGATACTGCTTGCCGTTCGCATAGCCGATGCCGAGGATCGTCCCCACGGCGTCCCTGCGCACGGCACTGTCGGGACCCATGAGCCCGTCGCGATAGAGTCTCACCGTCGTGAAGATGCCGCTCTCCTGCGCCTCCATGGGACGCGTCTTCGCGAGGGCACGTCGGATCGACTCGGGTGTCGCATTTTCCACGCCGATGTCGTCGTCTTTCATCGCTTCTCCGCGCGGCAAAAAGGCGTGCTTCGCCGCGGGTACCGCGCGGCTGATGCGCGAACGGATCGTCTCGCCCGCATAATCGGGATCGGTTAAGACGATGATGCCGCTTCGTTTTGCGAGTGCTGTGATCTCTTTGATTTTCTTCGCGCCGAAATGCGTCCCGCCCGTCGCCACGACCTCGGCGTCCACGGCGTGTTTCACCGCGGTGATGTCGTCTTTGCCCTCGACGATGATGACTTCGCGAATCATGAAAGTCCGAAGAGCTCGATCGTATTCGCCTTGGTGTACGCCGCGACATAGTCCGCCTCCAGACCCTTGACGGCGGCGATTTTTTCCACGACAAAGCGAACCATCGACGGTTCGTTGCGCTCTCCCCGGTGGGGATGCGGCGTGAGATAGGGGCTGTCCGTCTCGACGAGGAAATGTTCCACGCCGATTGCCTCGACGCTCTCCACGACGCGACGCGCATTCTTAAAAGTGACGACCCCGCCGATTCCGAGTCTGAAGCCGAGATCGATGAAGCGTCTTGCCATCTCTATGCTCCCTGTAAAGGCATGGATCACCCCGCGAAGTTTCCCTTTGTAGGGCGTGAGGACTTCGAGCATATCTCCGTCGCTCTCGCGATTGTGGATGATGACGGGAAGATCCAGTTCCACCGCGAGATCGAGTTGCGCGCGAAAGGCCTCTTTTTGTACCTCGCGCGGGGAATGATCGTAATAGTAGTCGAGTCCGATCTCTCCGATCGCCACGACGCGCGGGTGCTTCGCAAGTTTGCGATATTCCTCGATGAGAAGCGGCGTTACTTCGGTCGCGTCATGCGGATGCGTCCCGACCGCCGCATAGATCTCGGGATAGTGCTCGGCAAGGGCGATCGCCTTCTTGCTCGATGCCATATCGGAGCCGGGATTCACAACTCCGACGATGCGATTCTCGCGCATCCGGAGGATCACTTCGTCTCTGTCCGTACTGAACCGATTGTCGTCGAGATGCGCGTGACTGTCGATGAGCTCGTTCATCAGCCGACCTCCGCGCCCGGCTCGACCGATTCCGCCGTCGTGAGAAGACTCATGCCCGCGTCGTCTTCACCGACTAAAAGCATGCCCTCGCTCTCGATCCCGCGGATCTTTCTCTTGGGGAGATTGCAGAGCACGACCACGCGACGCCCGACCATGTCCTCGGGCGCATAGTGTTCGCGAATGCCCGAGACGATCGTGCGCAGTTCCGATCCGAGACGCACTTTCGAGACGAGAAGTCTGTCCGCCTTGGGATGCGCTTCACACGCCTCCACGAGACCGACGCGCAGCTCCAGTTTTTCCCAGTCTTCAAAGGGGATCTCCGCCTTGTGTTCGAGGGGTTTCACTTCCGGCGGGAGAAGTCCGCGCGAACGTGCGAGTTCCTTGTTCGCCTCGTCCCAGCGTACGAGCTCTGCCTCGATGTCGAGACGCGGGAAGAGCGCGGGGATCGCGTGCACGTTCGCTCCTGCACGCACGACATTCGTCTTGTCCGTGTCGTCCCATGCCACGGGTTCGATGCCGAGTGCCGACGTGATCTTCTTCGACGTCTCTTCCATGAAAGGACTCAAGAGCGTCGCAGAGACCGCGAGCGCATGCACGAGATGATAGAGGACACTTGCGAGTTCCTCCGTGCGTCCTTCTTTCGCGAGCACCCACGGCATCGTCTCGTCGATGTATTTATTCGCGCGCGAAATCGTCGCAAAGACTTCCGCGAGGGCCTTCGAGAATGTGAGATGTTCCATCGCCCCCTCCATGCGCGCCTTGGTCGAAAGAATCACTTCCTCAAGAGCCGCGTCGTAGTCCGTCGCCTTTTCGGGTGCGGGGATCACGCCGTCCGTATATTTTTCGATCATGGAAATCGTCCGCGAGAGGAGATTGCCGAGATCGTTCGCGAGATCCGAATTGTAGCGCGAGAGGAATTTTTCTTTCGTAAAATTGCCGTCCTGACCGAACGAGAACTCGCGGAGCATGAAATATCGTAACGCGTCCATGCCGTAGAGATCGAGGATCGGCTCGGGATAGACGACATTCCCCTTGGACTTACTCATCTTGTCCTCGTCAAAGAGAATCCAACCGTGTGCGAAGACCATCTTGGGGATCGGGAGATCCAATGCCATGAGCATCGCGGGCCAGATGACCGTGTGGAAACGGTTGATCTCTTTCCCGACGATATGCACGTCCGCAGGCCAGAACTTACGGAAATTCGACTCGTCGTCCGAGCCGTATCCGAGAGCCGTAAGATAGCAGGAGAGCGCGTCGATCCAGACGTAGATGACATGCTTCTCGTCAAAGGGAACGGGCACGCCCCAGGAAAAACTCGAGCGCGTAACTGCAAGATCCTCGAGATCCTCGACGAAGTTCTTCACCATCTCCGCCTTGCGAAATTCCGGCATGATGAACGTCTCGTTGTCCTCGTAGAGCTTTAGGAGTCGATCTTTATACGCCGAAAGACGGAAGAAATACGATTCCTCTTTGGCATCCGTGACCTCACGCCCGCAGTCCGGACATTTGCCGTCCACAAGCTGCGCTTCGGTGAAGAACGACTCGCAGGGTTTGCAGTATTTGCCCTCGTACTCGCCCTTGTAGATCTCGCCTTTCTCGTAGAGTTTCGTAAAGATCTTCTGCACCGCTTCCATATGCGCCTTGTCCGTCGTTCGAATAAATTTGTCATAGCGGATATCGAGCGTCTTCCAGAGTTCTTTCGTCGACGCGACGATGTTGTCGACATAGTCCATGACGGGCACGCCCGCCTTCTTCGCGGTCTCCTCCATCTTCATACCGTGCTCGTCCGTCCCCGTCGTGAAGAACACCTCGTAGCCCTGTTTCTCGCGAAAACGCTTCAAAGAATCCGCGACGATCGTGGAATACGTGTGCCCCAAGTGGAGATAGCCGCTCGGATAATAGATCGGTGTCGTCAAATAATATTTCATGCTTTTCCTCCCAGATAGTTTGCGAACCAGTCCTCCATCTCGCGGAGACGACGGATGCGGTGTTTGGGTTTGCCCGAACGCGAAAGTTCGTGGTTCTCGCCATGGAAGAGACACAGACGCGCCTCGATGCCGTGATACTTGAGTGCGGTGAACATCTGCAGTCCGCACGAGAGATGGCAACGATAGTCCTCGTCGCTGTGAATAAAGAGCGTCGGCGTCTTGACCGCCGGTGCGTATTTTAACGGACTCTTATCCCAGAGCCCCTCGACATCCGACCACGGCGTTCCGCCCTGTTGATCCGGGACGAAATAGAAGCCGATATCCGTGATGCCGAATTTGCTGACCCAGTTTGCGATCGAACGCTGACTTGCCGCCGCGGCGAAACGCGTTGTATGCCCGATCACCCAATTGGTCATAAAACCGCCGTAACTGCCGCCCATGACGCCGAGACGCCGCTCGTCGAGTTCGGGATAGCGTTTTAATACTTCGTCCGTGAAATCCATGAGATTCATGTAGTCGACCGAGCCGTACTTGCCGCGAATATCCGCGAACGCACGCCCGTGCCCGTCGCTTCCCGTGGGATTCGTATAGAAGACAAAATATCCCTGTGCCGCGAAGAACTGCATCTCGTGGAAAATCGTCTCTCCGAACGCCGTCTTCGGACCCCCATGAATCGTGAGAATCCCGGGATATTTGCCGTCCGGACGATAGTCCTTCGGGCGAATGACATAGCCGTCGATCGTCGCATCCCCGGAGGTAAACGAGAACACCTCGGGATAGAACACCTCGTACTCGTCGATCACATCGTTGTGATGCGTGAGCCTCGTCTCCTCATGCCCCTCGACGAGATAGAGCTCCTGCGGACGCATATCCCTGAGTGCCGCAATGACCACGCGCCCGTCCAGGACATCGTAGAAATCGACCGACCCTTTCGCCTCCGTCACGCGCTCGATCTTTCCGTTCTTATCAATCCGATTGAGATAGGAAGAATCCCATTCCGTCGTGATGAAGTAAAAATACGCGCCGTCTACTTTTTCCTGCATCCCCGATCCGTAGCGCAGATCCGAACCCACGCTGTTCCAGAGACTCACATCCCAGTCCGCAGGTGAGAGCCGTTTCACACCCTCCGCCTCCGACCAGAGGTAGATGTCCGCGTCCTGGTTGACCCCCGTCGTCTCCATATCGCTCCCCGTAAAGACGACATCCCCGTCCCAGTACGCCGCCGAGGCATACGCAAACGGGCGATCCATCCCCACGGGACGCGACTCGAGCGTATCGAGATTCACTTCCTCGAGCGTCGACGTGAGCGGTGCCTTGTCCATAAACGCCGTCCCCATGACGAGGACTTTTCGCCCCTCAAGGTCAAAATCGTAGTCCATCACCTCCGTATACGCATCCGTCACGCGCACATGCGCCTCTGTCCGCGTATTGTAGAGATAAAGACCCGTGCGCTTCTTATTCGTAAAGCCGACCCCGTTTTGCCAAAACGGAATCTCGTCGAGCACTTCATAGTCACGATCGTCCTTGAGGGCCGCCTTTTTCTCCTCGCCCGTAAGCTCCGAGAACTTGTCCTCGTATTCGCCCAAGACGAGTAGCCACTCGTCGTCGATCACACGTACATCCGACACCGCGAACGGCAGCGTCCAGAGAAGCGACCGCTCCCCGCCGCGCACATCGATCGTGTAGATCTTCGATTCCAGTTTCCCTTGAGGTTCTTCGGACGCCTTTTCATGCGCCGAAAAGAGCACCCGATCGTCCTCGATCTGAAGAAACCCTCCGACATCCGACGCCAACAGAAATTCCCGTCCGTCCACACGCGCAAAGAGATCTGAGATGTAGCGATTCTCCTTCTCATCGAGACGCGCCACGCGATAGACATCCGCCTCCGTCGAAAGCCGTAGCCCCGAGAGAAAACGAAAATCGTAGAGACTCTCCTTTGTCCAATTCTTCATATCTTCACTCCTTTTGGAAAAATCATTCTTACGCATAGTATATCACGTTTTCAATCGCCCCCTCCACTCCAAGTGCCCGCCCCGCCGAAAAGCAAACGACTCATCGCCGATTGGATAGAAAAAAGCAAACGTCTCACCGCCGATTGGACAGAAAAAAGCAAACGACTCATCGCCGACATGACAGAAAAAGCAAACGCCTCACCGCCGATTGGATAGAAAAAAGCAAACGCCCCGCGCCCGATTGGACGGAAAAAGCAAAATCGAATCCTCTCTTTTTTCATGCCGCTTGCACCAAATCTTGTACAATTTTTGGTGCAAACGAAAAATCGGGTTTTGTCCCTGAATCCGCGCTGAAAAAGCGCACACAAAAAACGGCATCGTGGGATGCCGTTTTGTTCGAAAGTTTTTCCCATTGCGATGGCATGGGATTGTTTTGTCTCCCCTACTATTTCCCGATGAGTTCTTTCGCGGTGGAGGTGAAGTCCTCGAGGCTTCTGCCGCCGACGAAAGCGGGTCCGATGATTTTGCCGTCGCGATTGAGGTAGAAAGTCGTCGGATAGCCTGCGACATATTCGATGATTTCCTCGGTTGCGGCGGTGCGAAGCACATTGGGATAGGTGGCGTTCGCCTGTTTGAGTAACTCTTTGGCGTCTTCATGGGTCTTGTCGCTCGTGCTTTTCACATCGCCTAAGATGCCGATGACGCCTGCGCCCTCTTTTTTGAGGGTTTCATGCGCTTTCGCCACGTCGGCGAGTTCGGCTTTGCACGGCGGGCAGAAAGTTGCCCAGACGTTGACCATGGTGACGGTGTTCTTCCCGACGAGTTCGCCGATGGTCGTCTCTTTGCCGTCGAGATCGGTGACGGCGAGGTTCATAAAGTCGATGTTCGCGAGTGTCTCTTGTAGGGTCAAGGGGCGCACGGTGACCATCGACGGACGGACGTTCTTCTCGACATCCTCGAGGAGACGATGATACCGATCGAGGACCGTCTCCTTGTCCTCGGCAAGCGACGAAGAGAGCTCCGGATGCGTGCCTTGGACCGCCTTCTCATCGTCTTTCTTCGATGTGAGATAGAGGGTGCGATACTCCGCATCCTGGAAGAGCACTTCTTTCTCGTCATAGCCGAGTTTCTGCATCACTTCTTCGTCCGAAGCCTGCGCGCGCACGGTGACGACCGCAAAGAGACCCGGCATTTCTTTCGTGAGTTTGTCCTCTTCCGTCGCAAACTCCGCCTGTGTGATCTCGCTCTTTCTCGAGTAGAGATCGTTTAACATCTCGTTCTGATGCGGCGAGCACAGACGATAATAGATCCCTGCATAGATGGGATTCTTCGCGTCTTCGGTATCTCCGATGAGTTCCGAAAAGACATAGGCTTCCTCTTTTTCCCAGAGCTCCTTGTCAAAGAACAGTTTGAGACCGATATTGGGATAGATCTCCCAGCCCGCCTCTTTTTCCTCCGCCGTAAGGTGAATGGGATTCTTATCCGCGGGTTCACCCGGCAGCTCTCGCGCTTCCTCGGAAGTCGTCGCGACCTCGGCGGGTTCATTCGTCTCCGCCGTCTCGGCGGGTGCCTTATTCCCGCAAGCCGTCACGACAAGCAAAAGCGCGACGAGTAGACTCCATTTTTTCATACAAAACCTCCTCTACAAACGTACGGGGGCAAGTTCTCCACCCCGCATCTCTATAACACCGTTGCAAACCAAATATAATCCGTCCCCGGAACGTCGGCAAAATGCACCGTCATCCCGTCCATACGCATCACGATCGGACGCACCGCATTCGCGGGGACTTTCGCGTAGACGCGCACCATGCCCTTGGCTTTCACGACCTCACCGTTCGCATCGACCATGACGACCTTCTTCGCGCCGGGCTTGCCCTCGACCGACTCGACCTTGAGACGTACCGCGCCGTCGAGATCGCGATTGAACCCGTAGACGATGTACCCCGGTCCCGTGATCGCACGCATGGCGGTAGGATCATCCCCCGGAACTTCACTGTACGGGAGATCCGGCATCGCGCCCCGCATGACCTCGGGGACGGATTTCTCCACCGACGGACGCTCATGCGCATCGGCGAAGACTTTCCCCGTGAGATACGAAACGTACACGCGACCGCTCGCGCCGTACGCGACGCCCACGCCGATCGCCGTATCGTCCTCCCGCATGAGATTGTCATGATGACGCGGAGACTTCCTCCACGCATCGACGAGTTTCGCCGCGATCTTTCGCGCGTCGTTCGGACCGGAATAGAAACCGACATTCTCGCCCACCGTGTAGGAATGTACGAGGAGTGCCCTGAGATCCTCCGTCGAAGCATGCCCCATCTTGTCCCGCTCTGCCTGCGCACGGGCAAACCGCTCCGCCGCCGCATCGAGAAAACGCGCATTCGGGAGCGTCTTCACTCCGCCCGTCGCACGCGCGAGATTGATCTCGACCGAGAGTGCCTGTGCAATCTCGTCCGTAGAAACTTGCGCCAAACCCGCCGTCGGCACGAGCAAGAGCACGACGAGGACGAGCGCAACGAGTTTTTTCATCTTCACGGCTACAGAACCGCCGTAAACCAGATGTAATTCGTCCCCTCAACTTCTGCAAAATGCACCGTCTTGCCGTCCATACGCATGACGATCGGGCGCACTGCATTCGCGGGGACTTTCGCATAGACGCGCACCATGCCCTTGGCCTTCACGACATTGCCGTTCGCGTCCACCATCTCGACTTTGCTCGCACCGTTCTTTCCCGGAACCGGCTCAACCTTGAGACGTACCGCGCCGTCGAGATCGCGATTGAAACTGCAGACGATATGTCCCGGTCCGATGATCGCGCGCATCTCCTGAGGGTCGCTCCCGGGAATTTCGCTGTAGGGCAGTCCCGGTACGCCCTTCTCGGCTTTCATTTCCTCTCGCGGAAGGGAACTCGACGGTTTTTGCGGACGTGCACCGCCCTTGGGATAGACGCTTCCCGTCTCCGTATTGTAGATCATCTCTTGTCCCGTCGTCTCATCGCGGATCACGACATCCTTCGCCAACGCAACGAGCGGGATCATCATGACTCCCGCGAGAAGAACCGCTAAGAATCGTTTCATCTCTTACACTCCTTTCCATATTGTAACCATATTGTAGCCTTTATTATATCATAGAAAGAAAGAGCCGCATAGAGAATCGGCAAAATCCAAGCACCGAAAGAAAAAAACGAGAGAGAAAATCCCCCATCTCACGCATCGGAAATGTAAAACGGCACAAAAAAAGAACCCCCATGCGGAGGTTCTTTCGTCTCGTTTGTCAGATGATTATCTGCCAACACCTGCAGACGGAACAACTGCTTGACCAGCTGCTGCGCCAGCTACGAGAGCGGGATCAACAACTGCGAGGACAGCCTTGTCATCTGCTGCGCAACGATTGTAAGCGCGAGCTGCTGCGTTTTGAGCTACAACTGCTGCTTCGTAAGCTTTGACGTCAGCTTTCCAAGCTGCTTCTGCTGCTACTTTTGCTGCTTCAAGAGCTGCAAGAGCTGCAACTGCTTTGTCATAAGCTGCTTTTTCGCGAGCTACACACCATTCAGCGTCTTTGATGTTCTCAGCGTCTTTGGTAAGTTTAGCTGCTTCAAGAGTTTCGTTTGCTTTTTTGAGTTCAGCTTTGGTAACTGCTACGAGAGCTTTTGCTTCGTTCACGCGAGCCATGGAAGCGATGTAAGCTTCTTTGGAAGCGCCAACTTTTTCAGCTGCTGCTGCAACTGCTTTTACTGCTGCTTCGTAAGCTGCCCATTTGTCTTGGCAAACAACTTTGCCTTCAACTTCTGCTGCTGCTTCTTTTTGTTCTTCAACCGGGGTGGTGGTTTCGAATTCGATCTCTGCTGCCATTGCTGCAACCGGAACGAGTACGAGTGCTACTAAGAGTAGCATTGCGATGAATTTTTTCATTTCTTATCTCTCCTTGTTTTTTATCTTCGATGTCGAGGGGAAGATCCCCTCGACGAATCGACTAATTGGTTTTCTTCTCTACCGATGTTTCTCTTAGTAGATAACCGGAACGGATACGTAGTTCTGTCCGTTTCTAAGACCTACGCTGAACGTAACGTCTTTGCCGTCAACTTTTGCCTTAAGAACCTTGACATCTTTGCCAATGGGTCTGTAAACGGTAAGTTGTTGACCGATCTTCATTTCTTTGCCGTCTTTGTCATAAACTTTTGCTACGAATTTGCCGTCTTTCTTCTCAACTTTGAACTCTGCAACGTTTTGGAGGCAGCCGTTCTTTGCTTCGTCAGAAAGGATCCAGCCTTTTTCGCCGGTGCTCATGACTTCGTATTTGGTGTCAGCTTTGCCGACGAGTTCTTTCACTTCATCGGATAGGCTGTTGTAGAAAGAAGCTCTTTCATATTCGCTTGCATTGGCAACGAATACTTTCCAAGCCTTGAGGATTTGCGGAGCAACAAGTGCTCTGATCTCTGCTTTTTGATCTTCATCATAGAAACCCTCAAGTGCCTCGATGGTAGCTACTGCAGTGTTCTTGTCATTGCCTGCTACAAGAGCCTTCTCGAAGATCGGAAGGAGCGCTTTTGCAAGTTTGACGCCCTCGTTCACAGAGACGAAGTTTTCTTCTTCCACAGCGATGGCTTCTTTAGCTGCATCGAGTTTATCATTTGCTGCCTTGAAGGCCTTCGTAGCGTTATCCTTCGTTCTTGCGGGACTATCTTGCACTGTGAATTTGCCGTCCGTCAAGCTAATCTCCATAAATTTTCCACTGCTGTCTTTATCAAGCTTGAAGTTTTTAACAGAAGCTTTGAGGCTCTCAGCCTTTGCAACTGCAGCTTTCGCGTCCTTGAGTGCCTTTTGATAGTCTTTTACTGCTTCGTCAAGTGCTTCAGCTTTCTTTTGGTTCTCTCTGACCGTCGTGCCGCTTACCATTGCGTTTTTGACTGCTTTTCGGAGACCTTCAGTGTCGTTCGTCCCAAGCTTTGTTTGAACATCCTGTGCTGCAGTTGCTGCCTTGAGAGTAGCCTGGCAGTAGAGAGACAGGAAGTCCTCGCCCAGCGCATCCGCTGCTGCTGCAACCGGTACAAAGAGCATCATAGCGCAGAGTACCAATGCAACGATTTTCTTGCTTTTGAACATGGTATTCACTCCTTTTGTGATTTATTCCCGTCCTTGCGCATCGATATCGCCTGCACAAAGCGGGTTTGTCAAGGCTGTTCCGGACTGCTTCACGCAACCCTTACCTTTGACGCTTCTAAGTATATCATGTGTTTCGTCGATTGCAAGTGTAAACGAACTGTTTCTTTTCACAATTTCGTCACAACTTGTCACTTTTTTCTTCTTCACCGTCACACTTTCGCCTAAGATGGCTATTTCCCGCCATTTCTCCCCATCCTCTCTTTTCTCATCGCCTTTTCTTTCCTTGTGACTTTTTGTTCATATTTCATCGGAATGCGCGTTTCTTGCGCTTCGTGCCCATCCTCTCCGTTCGTTTTCACAACGATCCCTCTCCACCGAACCGTCCTATTGGCCGTTTCTTTCGCTCTTTGCGTCCCTCTTTCGCCACATTCTCCGTTCCCGCCGCCTATCTTCTTCTCTGTGATTCCTCTTCCCTCTCCATCGGTCAGCCTCGCCCCTTACACCGTCCATCAAGTCCCCCGCTTTTTTCACATTCTCCGTTCCCGTCGCCTGTCTTCTTCTCTCTGATCCCTTTCCTTACCCATCGGTCAGGCTCGCCCCTCACACCGTCCATCAAGTCCCCCGCTTTTTTCACATTCTCCATTCCCGCCGCCCTATACTCCTCTCTAGCCTGTCCCGCTCCCAAGTCCCCTTCTCGCTCCTGACTTCCCGCCCCATCCCCGCTTGTCGTTTTATTCGCAACTCTTTTGTGTGCTCTTGGTGTATTTTTCGTGTGTGTCTACTTTTCTTCTATTATATATAGATGGACGGCGGCGTCTCTTCCGTCCGGGCGTTGCGGATTCTTGCGATACCGGTTCAAGATGTATTACAATATCATACAAGAAAGGGGTGTTGATATGGTCATTTCCGTAAGACTCAAAGCCGAGGAAGAAGCACTGATCCGTAGTTTTGCAAAGATGCACGGAATCTCGATTTCGGAGCTGATCCGTAAGTCGGTGATGGAACAGATTGAGGAGGAGTATGATCTCAAGATCCTACGCAAGGCTCTGGAAGAGCACGAGAAAGATCCGGTCACCTATTCGCACGAAGAAGTTCGTAAAATGCTCGGTTTTGATTGATGTATACTTTGAAATATAGTAAGAAGGCTCTGAAGCAGTTGTCGAAGTTGGATCGCGGTGTGCAGGGATTCCTATTATCTTGGATTGACAAAAACCTGCTAGATTGCGAAGATCCGAGAGCTAAAGGGAAATCTTTGACGACAAATGATAGCGGTTTTTGGCGTTATCGCGTGGGTGATTATCGAATCCTCTGTTCGATCGTAGATGAGTGTTTACTGATTCTCGTAGTCGCGGTGGGTCATCACAAAGAGATCTATGAGGCATAGTAAAACGGGGTTGTAACCCCGTTTTTTAGTGTTCGGTTTCATTCTTCTCTCGGGCGATGCTCACGGCGAGGGTGTTGATGCTCTCGGTGAGGCGTTCGAGTTTCGTCTCAAGTCTGATCAAGAGATAGCACGAGAGGGCGATGGGAAAGCCGAAGTTCGCGATGATGTTTGCGATGTTTTCCATGATGTCTCCTTTCCGTGGTACGAAAAGGGCGCGTACTCCTACGCGCCTTTTCTATGTGATGAATACCATGCACCTCCGTGCGCGGTTACTTCAGTTCTTCGCGTTCGATCTTCATGAGATACGCTTCGGCAAGACCTTGCACTTTGCGGTCGAGGATTTCTTTCTCCAAGATGTCTTGGGTAAAGACATTCACTTCGGTCGCGGTGAGTCCGTCTTTGGCATCGGGTAATTCGAGTTTGAAACTCTTGCCGCTCTCTTCTTCGAATCGCATGACGAGTTTTTTCATGTTTTCCCTCCTTTCTTATGGTCTTTTCCGGATTGATTCCAGGTCTAGGCTTCGGTCATCTCGGTGGTGGTCATCCTGCGGATGGCTTTCACGGGGTGGGTCTGAAGTGCGCCGAATTTTTTCATGGTGTCGTAGAGGGTTTGGTTCTCGACGGCGTTACTTACTCGGCTTAGGGTCTTCATGGAGCGGTGTTCCTTGCCGTCCGCGCCGGTCTTGGCGAGGACAAGGGCCGCTTGGGTCGACTTCTTCTCTTTCATGTCGTTTCTCCTTTCTTTCGTTGTCATGGGTCCCTCATGCAAGGACAGTGTACGACGAATCGAGGGCGGATAGAAGTTGCGATCTCGGCGTTTCTCGTGCGGGTACGGTGTCTATTCGCTCGTGTACGAACGTTTGTTCTGATCGTTCTTTCCCGTGTACGGGGCGGTTGCCACTCTATAAGCAATAAAATTTTCTTTTTTTCTTGACTTGAGAACATATGTTCTGTTATGCTTGAGCCAAGCAATCGAAAGGAGTGATGAAATGAAAACAATGGTTGCGATCCTGCCGGTGTATGCGGACGGGGTCGGGAATGTGTCGCGCGTGCTCTACGAGGACGGGTCGGAGGAGATCGTGCCCGTGCGTGTGTCGCGGATCTTGGATCGGCTCTTCTATGCGCATCTTCTCAGTCGTCGCGCGGTGGAGGAGTATTATGGCGGTTTTCTCGGGATCAGGCGGAATGTCCCAGCGGTCATCGCGCGGGATCTCGTGTATGTGCCGGTGAAAGTGCGTAAGCCCCGCGTGCGGGATGACGGTGCGTACGGCTATGTCCTCCATCAGGCGATCGCGGGGCAGGAGGAATCCAAGATTCTCCTCGTGGACGGGCGCGTGATCGAGACGCTCCATTCCCGCCCGATGCTCGAGAAAGTGCTTCTGCGCGGACATCGGGTGTCGGTCGTGCGCGGACGGGAGGAAGCGTAGGCGGTCAATGTGATGTCCCGTGATCCTTTGCCCTTCTTCGGTGTGTCCCTGATCCTCTGAAACGTTCACAAAACGGAGTTCGCTCGCCTTCGCCAAAGGTCTTCTCCGTGATTTTTCTTCTATAATATAGGTGTGCAATATAGGTGTGCGGTTTTTAGATATGGGGTGTGGTTTTTGTGGTTCCGGTTTGTGATTCCGGTTTGTGTGATTCCAAATGCGTGTGAAACGGTCGTCGGCGTGCGCCGGCTTTTTTTGTGGGGAAATGGGTTGAAATATTGTCGCTTTGTCCATATCATGATAAAATCATGATAACATTGTGATATAGGAGGTGTAATCATGATTGAAATTCGTCCGGTCAGCGACCTGAGAAACAAATTTCGCGAGATTGAGGAGACGGTCACGAAGTCCAACGAGCCGGTTTTTCTTACCAAGAACGGGTACGGTACGATGGTGATTATGAGCCTTGAAAATTATTCGGCACTCACGGAGAACATCGAGCAAAAACTCGACGAGGCGGATCGATATGCGAAGGCTTCTCCCTTGAGACTTTCGCATGCAGATGTGTTTGACAGCGTGAGAGGGAAATTGGATGAACAATCAGCCTTATAAGCTCACGTATCTTCCGCTCTTCCGAGAGGATTTGCTTGAAGTGACCGATTACATCATGAGGGTTCTCAAAAATCCGCGTGCAGCTTACAGGCTTGTCAACGATGTCGAGCTTGCCATCAAAAAACGGCTTGAAACGCCGCTCGCTTTTGCTCCTTATCCATCGAGTAAGGAGAGAATGCATCCGTATTATCGGATTGATGTGCGGAATTTTTCCGTTTTTTATGTCGTGATCGATGATACGATGGAGGTGCGCAGACTTCTCTATTCCAAGCGGGATATGAACGCGCTTCTAAAATAAATCGCCTCATTCTTTCTTTGCCCGTGGCTTGAACCTCTCCATACGATGTCTATACATAAGCTTTCCCCGACAAAAAAGCATCCTCTCATTGAGAAGATGCTTTTTCTTTGCTTTCGCTTTGTGCGTGTTTATGCTTGTTCATAGCGGAAGACGAGGCGATCCTTTTCTGCGTCGATCGTGACGTGCATGTCTTCGGTGATTTCCTCCGCGAGGAGTTTCTCGGCGAGGGTGGTCTCGACTTCACGTTTTAAGAATCGTGCGATGGGGCGTGCGCCGTATTGCGCGGTGTATGCGCGGGCGAGGATCAAGTCCTCTGCGGCGTCGGTCATCTCAATCGTGATGCGTCGATCTTCGAGTCGTTTCTCGATTGCGTGCATTTGCATCTCTAAGATCTTCTTCACTTCGTCTTTTCCAAGCGGCGTAAAGAGGACGATTTCGTCGATTCTGTTGAGAAATTCGGGCCTGAACGAGCGTTTCATGAGATCGTCGACCATGGTGCGGGTCTCTTCGGTGATTTTGCCGTCGGTTTCGATCCCGCGTAGGATCATTTCGCTTCCGAGATTGGAGGTCATGATGACGACGGTGTTCTTAAAGTCAACGACGCGTCCCTTGTTGTCGGTGAGTCTTCCGTCGTCTAAGAGTTGCAGGAGGATGTTGAAGACATCGGGGTGCGCTTTCTCGATTTCGTCAAAGAGGATGACGCTGTACGGATGGCGACGGACGGCTTCGGTGAGTTGTCCGCCTTCCTCGTAGCCGATGTATCCCGGGGGCGAACCGACGAGTCTCGAGACACTGTGTTTCTCCATATATTCGGACATGTCGATGCGGATGAGATTCTTCTCGTCATCGAACATGGCTTCGGTCAAGGTCTTCGCCAGTTCGGTCTTGCCGACGCCGGTGGGTCCCATAAAGATGAAGGAACCGATGGGGCGATTGGCGTCCGAGAGTCCGGCGCGTGCGCGCAAAATCGCATGGACGACGGCTTCGACGGCTGCGTCCTGTCCGATGACGCGTTTGTGGATTTCGTCGTCTAAGTGAAGGAGTTTTGCCCGTTCGGTTTCGGCGAGTTTGGAGACGGGGATGCCTGTCCACTTGGAGACGACGTCGGCGATTTCGTTCTCGGTGACTTCGAGTTTGACGTATTTGGCGTCCTTGTGCTCGAGTTTTTCCGTGATTTCCGCGAGTTCCGCCTCGAGGGCTTTCATCGTGCCGTATTGAAGTTTCGAGAGGGTTTCAAAATCGTAGGCGCGTTCGGCTTCTTCCATCTCGTGCTTGGTCTCGTCGATCTTTGCCTTCACTTCTTTGAGTCTCTCGACGTCGCGTTTTTCTTCTCCCCAGAGGGAGAGTTCTTCGTCAAAACGGGTCTTCTCGCGGGCGAGGTCTTCCTCTAAGATTTTCTTCCGTTCGAGCGAGCGCGGATCGTCCTCACGTCCGAGGGTGGCGCGTTCGATCTCGAGTTGCAGAATCTTTCTCTTCATCTCGTCGAGTGCCTCGGGCATGGAGTCAATCTCGGTTCTAACCATGGCACTCGCTTCGTCGATGAGGTCGATCGCCTTGTCCGGCAGGAATCGGTCGGTGATATAGCGACTGCTCATCACGGCGGCTTGGATGACGGCTTCGTCGGTAATTCGGATGCCGTGGTGAATCTCATATTTTTCCTTGATGCCGCGTAGGATCGAGATGGTGTCCTCGACGCTCGGTTCGTCGACGAGAATTTTCTGGAATCGACGTTCGAGGGCGGGGTCTTTCTCGATGTATTCGCGGTATTCGTCGAGCGTGGTCGCGCCGATGGTGTGGATTTCACCGCGCGCGAGCATGGGTTTTAACATATTCGATGCATCGAGGGCGCCGTCGGTCTTGCCTGCGCCGACGATGGTGTGGATTTCGTCGATGAAGAGGAGGATCTCTCCGTCGCTCTTTTCGAGGATCTTTAAGACTTCTTTGAGCCTTTCCTCAAATTCCCCGCGGTATTTCGCTCCGGCGATGAGTGCGCCCATATCGAGTTCCCAGATGGTCTTGCCCTTGAGTCCCTCGGGGACGTCGCCTGCCACGATGCGCTGTGCGAGTCCCTCGACGATGGCGGTCTTGCCGACGCCGGGGTCACCGATGAGGACGGGATTGTTCTTCGAGCGGCGCGAAAGAATCCGGATCGCGTGGCGAATCTCTTCGTCGCGTCCGATGATGGGATCCATCTTGCCGGCGCGCGCTTCTTTGGTGATGTCGCGGCCGTATTTCTCGAGCGCACTCTTCTCTTCGGCTTCGGCTCGTTCTTCGGGCGTCATGGTTTCCATGCCGCGTCGATAGTTCGCTTCGTTGACGCCGAATCTCTTAAGGAGTTCAGAGGCTTTTCCTTTCGCTCCGAGGATACCGAGCATGAGCGCGTGAACGCCGACTTCGCCGCCTTTCGCCTCGTCTTCGGCGAGCAAAATCGAACGCGTGTAGCTCGTCGACGGATAGAGACTCTCCGAGCCTTCGACGCGCGGAAGATCGTCCGCCGCACGGAAGACTTCTTTCATGAGCGCATCGACATCGGCTCCCGCGGACGCACATGCGCGCACGACTTCGGGGGCTTTTTCCATCGCCCCTGCCAAGAGGTGGATGTCCTCGATCGTCTGTTGCATATTTTTAATCGCGCGAATCTGTGCCGCTTCGAGCACTTCGCGCATTCTTTGACTATAATTTTTTTCGTTCATGGTTTACCTCCCTTCATGAAGATCCATGAGTTCTTGCATGAGTTTTTCTTGTTTTTCGTTCAAAGTGGGATTGTCGATGGCGACTTCCAAATAGAGATCGCCGGTCTTCCCTTTCATATCGCGATAGCCTTTCTTCGCGACGCGGATGCGACTTCCGGTGTGAACGCGTGCGGGAATCGTCACACGAATCTTCCCGTCCATCGTCTCGACCGTGCGTTTGGTGCCGAAATACGCCTCCCACGGTGCGAGGGTGAGGGTGCGCACGAGATCAAGTCCCTCGAGTTTCGCCCCGTCGGCAAAACGAATCGCGACGTAGATGTCGCCCGCAATGCCGAATTTTTCTCCGCGCACGCGGATTTTTTTGCCGGGCGTGATGCCCTTCGGGATCTTTACCTCAATGGTCTTGGGGTTCGTGCCGCCGCCAAGGGCGAGCGTTCTCGTCGTGCCGCGATAGCCCTCCTCGATCGTGATCGTCACTTCGGCTTCATAGCGCGCACGGGGTGCTTTCGCCGAGCCGTAGGAAAAGCCGCCGCTTCCCCCGCCTCTTCTCGCGCCGCCGAAAAAGAGATTGAAAAAATCCGAGAAACCGCCGGCGTTCGTCGTCTCGTACGAATCGAATCCGAAGTCGCGCGGATCGAAGTGCATCCCTTGACGGAATCCGCCCGCACCGATCGCGTCGTATTCTTTTCTCTTCGCTTCGTCGCCCAAGACTTCATAGGCTTCGTTGATCTCCTTGAATCGTTCTTCTTTCTTTTTATCTCCGCCCACCAGATCGGGGTGATTTTCTTTCGCAAGTTTTCGAAAGGCCTTCTTGATCTCGTCGGCGCTAGCCGTCTTCTCGACGCCCAGGATCTTATAGTAATCTTTATATTCCATGGCCTTTTCCTCCTTTGACTTTCTTTGACCTATGTATAGTATAGATGCTTTCGTGCCCTTTTGCAAGAGGTTTTCGAAAAAAGTATGAATTATTTTTCATAATTCTTTTTTCATCGCTTTTTGTGCATTTTTGAAAGTTTGATCGCCTTATGCTATACTTGTTCGCAGCTTATCGAAGGTTTTTTTTGCATTTTCTTCCGCATCAGAAACGAGGCTTTATGGAAAAAAATAGAACACTCATTCTCTCGGGTTCGCTCTACCGCGCGATCTTCACGGTGAGTGTGCCGCTTATCATCAACAATCTCATCCAACAACTCTACAACGTCGCGGATGGCGTGTGGCTCGGTCAGCTCGGTACGACGGAGTTCGCGGCGACGGCATTCGTCTTCCCGATCACGTTTCTCTTCACATCGCTCGGCTTCGGTCTGTCGATTGCGGGCGTCTCGATTCTCTCGCGACTCATCGGCGCGGGGAAACCCGAAGAGGCGAAAGAATACGCCAATCACCTGCTTCTCGTCGGAGCGGCGGTCGGGTTCTTCTTTGCCGCGCTCGGGTATCTTCTCACGCCGACGCTCGTGGGTCTTATGGGCGGTGCGGACGATCTCTATCACCATTCCGTCACGTATATGCGGATTCTCTTTCTCGGCTATCCTTTCGTCGTCATCTATTTTGTCTTTCAGTCGATGATGAACGCCGAGGGGTCGACGAAGAGCATCACGCTCGTCAGCGGCATCTCGATGATCGTAAACATCGTCCTCGATCCGATCTTCATCTTCGATGTCGTGCCGAAATTCGGCATCAAAGGTCTCGGTCTCGGCGTCGCGGGTGCGGCGTATGCGACGATCCTCTCGCAAGGACTCATGATGGTGGGCGGTTTCTTCCTCCTACGCGTGACGGCGAAAGAGATCTTCTTCGATTTTCGCGCATTTCGTCCCAAGGGCTCCATGTTTCGCAAAATCTTCCACGTCGGTCTTCCCGCCGCAGTCGGCAATAGCGGGAGCGCACTCGGTTTTCTCGTGCTCAACGCCTTTATCGCACGCTACGGCACGGATACGCTCGCGGCGTACGCGATGGTCAACCGCATCACGGGGCTCATCATGATGCCGTCGATGGGTTTTGGCGGCGGGCTTACGAGCATCGTCGGGCAGAATCTCGGCGCGGGACAAAAAGAACGCGCGCGAGCCGCCTTTCGTCGTGCGCTCATGCTCTCCGTCGCGCTCGGCGTCGTGGGCGGCATCTATCTCTATCTCGATCGCGTGGCGATTCTCCACTTCTTCATCAAAAAACCGTCCGGCTCGATGGTCTCGGACGCCTTTGTCTACATCGGCTACTCCGTCGCGATCCTGCCCCTCATGTCCGCGTTCAACGCACTCATGGGCGTCTTCAACGGCTCGGGACGCACGGACTATTCGATGCGCATGACCGTCGGCAGACTCTGGGTCATCAGACTTCCCATGATCTTCGCGTTTCAGCATCTCACCGATCTCGGTGCAAACGGCATCTGGATCTCCATGCTCCTAAGTAATCTCTTCACCGTCCTCTACGGCTTTGTCGTCTACAAGACCGTCGATTGGACGGTTCCGCGAACGAAAAAACTCCACGCGCCGTCCTGAGGGCGGCGTTTTTTGTTGTCCTTTTTCCGAAATTTTCCCGCTCTTTTTGCGTGCACTTTTTGCAAACATTACGCGCCGAACGTCGCAAACTTCCCTTTGCTAGCGTGCTACCGTGACTTTTGCGCGCATTTTTTCTACAATCGAAACAGCAAAAGAGAACGCAAAGGAGGTGCGCTTATGAATCGAAAAACTTGGCACGCGGCACGACCGATGAGTCTACCCATCGTGACCGCTTTTATCGTCTTCGGCATCAGCTATGGACTCCTCATGGTCTCCAAGGGCTTTGCTCCGTGGATTCCCGTCCTTATGGCGGCGGTGATCTATGCGGGGTCAATGGAGTTCGTGACGATTGAACTCCTCCTCGGCGCGTTTCATCCGGTCTCGGCGTTTTTTCTCGCGATCATGGTCGGCGCACGCCATCTCTTCTACGGCATCTCGATGATCGAAGATTTTGAGGACATGGGTTCGTATAGACCCTATCTCATCTACACCTTGTGCGACGAGACGTTCTCCGTCTACATCGCGGCGGACGTGCCCCCGGACGTCGAGAAAAGAGAGTTCTATCTCTGTGTGAGTTTCGCCAATCACCTCGCATGGGTACTCGGAAGTGCGATCGGCGCATTTGGCGGCAAACTCGTCGCATTCGATACGCGCGGTCTCGATTTCATCCTCACCGCCATGTTCTTCTCGATCTTTCTCGATCAATGGGAGGAGGCGGGCGATCACACGCCGGCAGTGATCGGTCTCGGTGCGACGCTCTTCGCCCTCCTCGTCTTCGGCAAAACCGCCTTTATCCTGCCCGCACTCGCGCTCATTCTCGTCGGGCTTCTCATCTATGAAAGGAAATGCGTATGAGTACGAAAGAAATCCTCCTCATGATCTTTGCCGTGGCACTCGGTACGCTCGTGACCCGCGTACTTCCGTTTCTCTGTTTTCGCAAATCGGTTCCCGCGGGCGTGAAGAAACTCGGCGATCTCATTCCCTTCAGTATGATGGCATTTCTCGTCGTCTACACCCTCCGCGACACCGCGCTCACGCGTGCGCCCTACGGCGCAAATGAGCTTGTCGCCCTCCTCTCCATCGTCCTCGTCCGTCGATGGAAGAAGAATCTTCTGCTCTGTGTCCTAACAGGTACGTTCGTCTATATGCTCCTCGTGCAGACGGGTATCCTCGTCCGTTTTTGAACCTTTTTCATTTTTCTGATATACTTTTCGTTACCAAGTTTTGCAAAGGAGTATTGTATGCGAAAATATATATCCATTCTCCTCCTCACGCTATTTCTTGTAGCGTGCGACGGAGAAATCCCCGCCGATCTCGGAACGGGTGAAGACGCGCGCGTACCGAGCGTGTTCCTCGAGAACGGATATGCGTTCTCGAGCGATCTGCCGGCGGATGTGATCCAAGTCGACCCCGCGAGCGCTGAGGAAGTCGCCTCGATCGTGGGCGAACTCGAAGAGAAAAACATCGACAAAATTTATTTCAATCTTTCCAAGACCGACGACACCGTCACCTATCTCGTCCTGCCGCGCTATGCGGGATTGCGCTTTGAACTCTCCGACGACGAAGACCCCGCGCCCGTCTATTCCTATCGCACCAAGCCGGCGGAGTGCATCTTCGTGACCGTAGATCGCGACGAGATCAAGGACAGTGTCCTCTCCATCCGCGACGGAGAAAAAACGACCGTCCTCACGCTCACCGAGGGCGAGATCGCGACGCACGAAGAAACGGAAAACTAGACGACACAAGAAAGTCGATCAGACATCTCCCCCGATGGAGATGTTTTTTATTTGCCTTTCATAAACTCCCAAAAGCCATTTCTGCACAAAAAAAGCGGCGTGTTGCCGCTTTTCTTTTTTTGCTTTTACGCACCCGCACGCGGAATCCGCACCATGGGCGGGATCAAGGGTGTCGGCGGTGTGGGCGGTGTCGGGGGTGTCGGCGGTTTCTCGGGCTTGTACGTATTCGTAAAGACAAAACCGTCGCGCGGATTCCCCGCAAGTGTGCCCTCGTAACCCGCTACCTCGGATTCTTCGACATGGTAGTTGATGAGCATGCCGTCCTTTCTCTTGGGGAGATTTCGGAATACGCCTTTCCAACCGTTCGACGCGTCGAGAACGAGCGTCTTCTCCGTCTCTACGCCGTCTGCATAGAGGGTGACCGTGATCTCGGTCGGACGTTTGTCCTCGTGTCCGTCGTCTTTCCAGATTTTCTCGACGGGAATCTCGATCGGCTTTTCCTCCGGTTTCTCGAGCTCGTTGATGATCGTAAATCCGTGTTGTGCATCGCCCGTAATCGTGGTTTCGTAGCCTGCAACCGTAATTTCTTTCACTTTGTAGGTGATGAGTTTCTCGGCATTCTCGGTCGGGAGTCCCTTGAACTCGGTCTTCCAGCCGTTCGCTTGGTTCAGCTCGCGCCTCTCGATGGCGTATTCCTTGTTGTCTCCCTCGAGTTTGGCGAGGAGTTCCACTACAATTTTCTCAGGGCGTTGTTTCTTGGCGTTGTTGCGGTCTTGCCAGACTTTGCGGACGGAGATGTCAATGGGTTTCTTGTCGGTGCCGAAGATCACATCGCCGTTCGAACCGATACCGCCGCCGCGCGTCTCGGAGATGTTCCCCGTGATCCAAACTTTGGCAAGGGACTTGACCCACTCGTTTCCCTTAAAATCCGTACATAGCGGCAAATCGGCGGACGTTTCCGTGGCCTCAAGCTTGCCATTGTACATATGCGGAGGCAAAAGACCGTCGATGAATATATAGTCCTTGCCTTCATATTTCCAATTCCAGAGTGCCCCACCGAGCATTCTCTGCGATAAATCATAAGTAGGATTTCCGCTGTGTTCTGCATAGTCTTTATGAGCAAGGATGTATAAATCTTTGCCCTGATTACGAGCCGTGTTCTGATAGATGGCAACGCCGTCGGTGACATAGATCTTGGTGTCCGTCGTCGGGCATGCCGCATAGCCGCCACCGCTCCCTAAGTCGGGTTTCGTGTACCCTTGGTATATCTTGGTTCCCTTAGCGTTATTGTCGGTAATAATGGCGTTTTTAAGGTGAAGCTCTCCATTCTTCGCATCTTTGGATCCGTTGACATAGATGCCGCCGCCGCCAAAACGCATATTTTCGGATCCTGTTGCATCCATGACATTGTTCGTAATTTTTCCTGCACCGATGAAAGCCTTGGATGCGTCCCCGGGACTGTTGTCAGCTCGACATTGTACAAAAATGCCTCCGCCTCCTGATCCCGCCGTGTTCCCGTCAATGGTACCGCCCTTCATTTCAAGCGTATTCCCTTCCTGCGAAATACGGGTTCCCAGACTGATTCCGCCGCCGATTTCATTCGCAATATTGTTCCGAATCTCCGCTTCTCCGGAAAGTCGGATCGTAGAACCATGATCGGCACAGATCCCGCCCCCCGCACTGTCGTGCGTCCACGGATGACTTTTGATGCCAACTAGCGTCCTCGCACGATTTGCCTCAATTTTTCCTGCGGAGAACTCCATCGTCGACCCCGATAGATAAATTCCACCTCCGAAGATAGCCGCGTTTTTGCTGATCTTACCGCCAATCATCCGAATTGTCGCCGATTGGGCATGAATTGCCCCGCCTGTCGAATAGACGTCCGGCTTGACAGGAATCGCATTGTTCCTTAAAGAAGCACCCTCTCTCAATACCAGCGTTGCGCCCGATTCCACCTTGATAAGGGATTTCTCAATGTTCTTATTGTTTTTGTTCCCGTCAATATCAATATCCGACAAAATTACCGTCTCTCCACCGGGGACGGAGAATAGATAACCGTTATAATTATCCGCTCTTTTGATCTTCGCCGATGTCCCTGCAAGAGAAATCTCCCCGCTCAGCGGAGTTTCTCCCGTGACGATAATGCTCTTGATTGTAGGATCTGCTTTTGCCAGATCTTTTGCCTTTGAAAAAGTCTTGACGGCTTGATCCGGTGACGTTCCTGAATTTCCGTCGCTCCCGTTGATCCCGTTTAGGTACAAAGGATTCACATCTCGAACGCTATACTCTATTCGTAAAACCTGTATGTTTCCACTCGGAGTTTCAGTTCCCGCGGATTTCAATTTCGGGACTTCCAGAATCATTTGTCCGTCGACTTGTTTGAGATATAGATCATAATGAATGAGATAAGGTTCGACCCACTCTCCATCTTCAGCCGGATAATAGACTACCTCGAGATTGTCATCCGGCAACGCAATGGAGTCAAAAGTAGCATCCTCTTCCCAGTCCCAAAGGTCACCATGGCACTTTACTTCTTTTTTAACGGATGAAGCTCCATCTATATGCAGTTCATATTCAATCTCAAAATTTTTCAATTCTCCGGTTTGAAAATCATAGACGCGATTATTCTCCTGAGGCTGTGTCTTCCAATAGTTTTTATAAATCTGATCCATCATTCCGAATTGACCGAATGCGCTTCGAGTAATTCTTAGATTAAGAAAATAGCCCCCCTCCTCCGGTGCGCCTTCCCGAAGCGTCTCGGGGGTGTGCTCAGGCGCAACTTCGAGTTCCCCTTCGTGTTCTGCCGGGACGTTTTCTTCAGTTCCCTCAGGCGCTTCCGCCTCGTTCTTCTCGGGAACTTCCGTTTCGTTTTCTCGAGGCAGAGTTTCTCCGTTCTGCGTGGGCGCCTCTTCGCTGATGCTCGTCTCGGCGCTCTGCGCAGGCGGTTCCGCCGCAAAGGCGAGATTGCCGCTTAAGAGACAAAGCGTCAGGATGAGTGCCAGTCCTCTTCGTAGTCTTCCCTTCATCTTTCTTTCCTCCTCTTTTTTGTGAAATTTCGTTCGATCTTATGTATTTCGTTTTTATTCTACCTGTTTTGTCGGATAAATACAATCCGTTTTCAGATGAATTTGTCTGTATGATCGCGAAAAAACAAAAAAAAAAAAAATGAAAGTGCGTTTTCGTTGTGTGCGCACACGGTTCTTTGTGACGATTTCATAGAGCGTGCACGCGCGAACGGACGCGATTGGGCATCAAAAAAAGCGGCGTGATGACCGCTTCTTTTAATGCTTCTTATGCTTCTTATGCTTTTTATGCTTCGTAGCCGGGTTTCCCGAGTTCTCGAAACATGCTTTTCTTATACGCTTCGACGCCGGGTTGGTCGAAGGGGTTGACCCCGGACATATACGCGGAGATGCCGCAGGTGAGCATGAAGAAATAGAGGAGATAGCCGAGGCTCTTCTCGTCTTTGCGCTCGAGGGTGATTGCGAGCTGGGGGACGCCGCCGGCGAGATGGGCGCGTTTGACGCCTGCCGCGGCGCGTTCGGTGATGGTCTCGAGGGTTTTGCCGGCGAGATAATTGAGTCCGTCGAGGTCCTCGGGATCGTCGGGGATGGAGACGTGTCGGTTCGCTTTTTCAAAACGGACGACGGTCTCGAAGAGATTCCGTTCGCCCTCCTGGATCATCTGTCCCAAGGAGTGGAGATCGGTCGTGAAGACGGCGCTGGCGGGGAAGAGTCCCTTGCCGTCCTTGCCTTCGCTCTCGCCGTAGAGTTGTTTCCACCATTCGGCGACCATGCGCATGCTTTCGTCGTAGGTGACGAAGAGTTCGATTTTCTTCTCGATGTCGGCGTAGAGTGCCTGTCTCGTCATGGCGTAACGCATGGCGACATTCTCTCTCGAGGGGGTAAGGAGTTCCATGGCGCAAGCCGCGCCTTCGAGGAGTTTGTCGGTGTCGATGCCGGCGACCATGAGGGGGAAGAGTCCGACGGGGGTAAAGACGCTGTAGCGTCCGCCGATGTCGTCGGGGATGGTAAAGGTCTCATAGCCCTCTTTCATCGCGAGGGACTTGAGTGCCCCGCGCGCACGATCGGTGGTGGCATAGATATAGTCTTTGGCTTTCTCCCCGTGGCGGCGCATGAGATCGGCGCGTAAGAGGCGAAAGGCGATGGCGGGTTCGGTCGTCGTGCCGGATTTGCTCACGACATTGACGGCGTAGTCCTTGCCCTCGAGTTTTTCCATGAGTTCATAGAGCGCGTCGCTCGAGAGGCTTTCGCCTGCAAAATAGATCTCGGGGCCGTGCGGTCCGCGGAGTGCTTCGAGGACGGCGCGGGTGCCGAGATAGCTCCCGCCGATGCCGACGACGACGAGCGCGTCGCGTTCGCGGACGATGCGTGCCGCGCTTTTCATGCGGGCATATTCCTCTTTATCGTAGCGCAAGGGGTAGTCCACCCAGCCGGTAAAGGTGCTGCCCGCTCCCGATTTTTCTTTGAGTGTGGTCAGTGCCGCATTGGCGCGGTCGAAATCGACTTCGCAGGGCGTACCCTCATAGGAAAATTTGATCAACTTCATTCCTCCTTCAATACATCCATCACAAAGATGGCGATGTCATCACGCCTTCTGCCATCCAGAAAGCGTTCGACGCGGTTTAAGACCCGATCGACGAGGACGTCCGGATCGGTCGTTCGGTCAAGTTCTCTCCGCAGTCGTTCCATGCCGAATTCTTCGTCGCCGCGATGAGCTTCGAGGATGCCGTCTGTGTAGAAGACAAGTCGGTCGCCGGGTTCGACTTTCATCCGATACGCCTCATAGGGTTCTTCGGTGAAGACTTCGCTCACGGGAAAGCCGGGCGAAATGAGAAAATCGCTCCCGCGCGCACGCATGTGTACGGGCGGTGCATTGTGTCCGGCGTTGACATAGATGATCTCGTGTTTTTCGGGATCGTAGATGCCGATAAAGATTGTAAAATAGTGCTCCGCGCCGAGTTTCATCCGTGCAAAGCTCGTCCTTAGAATCTCGACCGCTTCGGAGAGATCCTCCGTGTCGGAGAAGATGGAGCGCACGCGCTGACGGATAAAGAGCGTCATCATACTGGCGGCGACGCCTTTGCCCATGACGTCGGCGATGTAAAAGACGGTGCGGTGATCCGTGAGTTCAAAAAAATCAAAGATATCGCCCGAGAGATCCTCGCTCGAGCTGTAGCGCATGGCAAAATGGAGTCCCGGAAAATCTTCTCTCGTCGGGAGCAGCGACATCTGGATGCGTCTTGCAAAGGCGATGTCGTCGATCCGCATACGCATGTGTTCGTAGAGATCCCTTACCATCTTGCGTTCGTGGGTGACGTCGTGGAAGACCTCGATCATGGCGATGACTTCTCCCGAGTGCGCTTCGATCGGCGAAAGATGGGACATGAAGACGCGCTCGTCGATCGAGATTTCGCGGGCGACTTTTTTGCCGAAGAGTTCCCTCGGAAAAGCGGGGAACGCTTCGTCCGTGCGCTCACGAAGGCGCGTGAGGTACGTCTTCATCGCGCTGTTTTCGTAGACGACTTTGCCGTCCCGATCAATGATGCGGACAAAATCCAATAGATTGTCGAGCGCTTCCAAAATCACATTGTAGAGTGCCATGACCTCACCTCGCTTGTTTGATTGTACCACATTTCGCGGGGAAAACATCTCTATCCGCGGCGTTCGAGCGTGACTCTCGCAGCATCGAAAAGCGCGACTTCGCTCTCGCGATGCGTGGAGAATAAAACGGTCTTTCCCGATAGCTTTTCTCGCAAAAAGAGTGCGGCACGATCGTAATTCTCGGGGTCGAGTTCTTTTAACGGCTCGTCGAGAAGATAGAGTTTCGCCGGGAAGAGTGCAGCGCGTAGAATCGACGCGCGGCGTTTCATCCCGCCGGAAAACGATCCGACCGGGCGATCGAATGCGTCCGCGAGTCCAAGTTTCGCCGCTTCGTCCCGGGCATGATGAATCCCTGCGAGTTCGAGATTTTTCCCAAGGCTCAGGCGTTCGAGAAAGACGGAGGTCTGATAGAGAAAAGCGACAGGCGTGCAGAGAGTAAGTTCCCCCTCATAGGGTTCGACGCCTGCGAGAATACGTAAGAGTGTGGTCTTCCCCACACCGCTCTCGCCGGTAAGGGCCGTGAACTTTCCCTCGGGAATCTCAAACGCAAAATGATCGAAGACGACGGTGTCGCCATATCTTTTCGTGACGATGCCTTTCATGCGAGCCTCCTCATCACGCGCGATACGATGATCTCCGAGCCTTTGGCAAAGAGGATGAGCGCGAAGATCCACGCAAAAAGTTCCTCGGTATCGAGCGTGAGTTTTGCATAATAGAGTTCCTCGCCGAATCCGCCGCGCGTCATGGCGATGACTTCGGCGGCGACGGCGGCTTTCCACGCGATCCCCATCGAGGTCTTCGCCGCGACGGCAAGATAGTCCATGAGTCGCGGCACGCGAATGTGGAAAAAGATCGCGCTCGGATGGAAATGATAGAGTTTTGCCATCTCAAGTTCGCGCGCATCTGCGGAAGAGAATCCCCCGAGTGACGCCTCGTAGAAGATGGGGATGAGCATGCCGACGACGACGATCCACGGAAGGATCCGCGACGACGCAAAGATGACAAGGAGAATCGTGAGTCCCGCGACGGGAATCGTGCGGAAGAACGAGACCGCGACGCCGATCGTCTCTTTCCAAAACGGCACGAAAAAAGCGACCGTCGCAAGCATCGTGCCGAGCACGACTGCGATGAGAAAGCCGCCGTAGATGGGGATGACGGAACGAAGAAGAACCGCATAGGTCTCTCCCGTCATGAGAAGTTCGGTGAAACGCAAAAAGACCGCCTCAGGGCGAGGAAGAAGCGGCGTGTGTGACGCCGCCAGCTCCCAGAGGCTCGCCCAGAAGACAATTGCAAAGAGTTTACTTGCGATAGAACGCGCTCGCGGGGACTTCGCCGCCGACGAGTTTGGGGTTTTCCGCGAAGAGTGCTTCGTAGTAGTTCGTAAGTTCATCCTCCATCTCCTTGCCGGTCACGATCTTGAGGTTCAGTGCGGGGATCGCTTTTGCCGCGATTTTTGCCGGCACGATGCCGAGTTCTTCGACGGCGTTTGCCGTCTCGTCCGAATTTGCGTTCATGTGCGCGACATTCTCCTTGAGTGCGGCGAGAAACGCATCGATGCGTGCGCCGTTCGCTTCGACAAAGTCTTTCTTCGCGACGACGATGCCCGTGATGACGGAGACGTCTTTCGCGCCGAGTGCCGTGCCCATGTCCTCAAGGACTTTGAGATCCGGAACTTTGGTCTTCGCAACGGTGACAAACGGTTCGGGCAAGAGTGCCGTCGCCTTGTCCTCTTTCATCCGTGCGAGGGCTTCGGCGGGTTCGTTCACATAGATGACCTCGGGTGCGAGTGCGTGTTCCTTGAGATAGATCGAGAGGATCGCCTCGGGGGTTGCGCCTTTGCCGACGGAATAGATCGTCTTCGCGTCTTTCGCGTCCTCGACTTCGTTCGAGACGAGATAGAGCACATTGTAGTTGTTGATCGCGAGTGCCTCGAGATCTTTGGATTTGTTATAGAGGACGGCAGCGAGGTTCGCCGGCAAGAATGCGATGTCCGCTTCGCCTTTGGTGATCTTCGCGACCGCTTCCTCGGGCAGTGCCGTGACGGTAAGGTCGATGTCTTTCATCGTGGCGACGCCGAATGTCGTGGGACCCTTGAGGCTCACGACGCGGAGCGGTGCCGCGCTTTCACTCGTCGCGACCGTCTCCGTCGTCGCGGGTGCCGTTTTTTCTCCCGTCGTCACAGCAGGTGCGCCGGTGCAAGCCGCGAGGAGCATCATGAGTGCAAGAAGACTTGCTAAAAATCTTTTTTTCATCTACAATCCCTTCTTTCTATGAAATTCTATCGGATGGCGCACGACGATTTCCGCGTGCGCTTTTTTCGACAAATTCAGTATACCCCTTTTCTCCCGTACGCGCCCAATGATTTTACAAAATTTCGATTTTCCGCCTTTTTGCATTCCGCGCGGCGAAAATTTGATAGAATAAAAGCGAAAAGGAATGCAACCGTTCCATCGGAAAGGAGCAAGTATGAAAACACACGAAGAAAAACTACAGTCCTACGCGCGACTCGTAATCGAGAAGGGCATCGCGCTCTCGGCAGGGAAACCGGTCGTCATTCGCACCTCGACGGACGCGATTCCCTTTGCCCGCGCACTCACCGAGGAGGCGTACGCACACGGCGCGTCGAATGTCATCGTGAACATCTCCGACGACGAGATCACGCGCGCACGATTCCTCCACGCGGCGGACGAAACGTTTGAGAAAGTTCCTGAATCGCTCGTCCTCGAGATGAAAGAGTATCGAGAGATGGACGCGAGTTTCATCGCGATCGACTCGGGTGATCCCGATCTCTTAAAACCCGTCGATCCCAAACGCATCAGCGCGGCAAGTCGCGCACGATCGACCGCGCTTAAGGAGCACAACGACGCGCTCATGAACGACGAATACGTCTGGTGTGTGGTCGCGTACGCCGATCCCGCTTGGGCGAAGAAAGTCTTCCCCGATCTCCCCGAAGACGAAGCGGTCGAGAGACTCTGGGAGGAAATCTACAAGACGACGCGGGTGGACAAGGACGATCCCGTCGCGGCGTGGGGGGAACATCTCGCGACGCTCGAAGAAAAAATGTGTTTCTTAAACGACGCGCGTTTTGACAAGCTCGTCTATCATGCATCGAACGGCACGGATCTTACGATCCGTCTTCCCGAGGGGCATCTCTGGCTCGGCGGCGCAGGCGAAAGCCGCAAGGGGCATCCTTTCGTCGCGAACATGCCGACCGAAGAAGTCTTCACCATGCCGCACAAATACGGCGTGGACGGCATCGTCTATTCTTCGAAACCCCTTTCCCTCAACGGCAAACTCGTCGATCGTTTTTGGGTGCAATTTGCGGACGGCTATGTGACGGACTACGACGCCGAGATCGGGAAGAGCGTGCTCGACGAATTCTTCGCAATTGACGACGCCGCACGTAGGCTCGGCGAAGTCGCGCTCGTGCCGTATCACAGTCCCATTTCGCTCTCGGGCATCATCTTCCAAAATACGCTCTTCGACGAGAACGCAAGCTGCCACCTCGCGTTCGGGCAGGCATACCCGACAACGATCGAGGGCGGAGAGAATTTCTCCTCCGAGGAACTCGATGCGCACGGGGCGAATGAATCGCTCGTCCATGTCGATTTCATGGTGGGGACGAAAGATCTCTCCATCGTCGGCGTGAAAGGCGATCAAGAGACGCCCGTCTTCATAGACGGAGACTGGGCATAAGGAGGCAATATGAAAACGGACTGGACCATGGGCAGGAATCTCTCCATGCTCACGGACTTCTATGAATTTACGATGGGCAATGCCTATTATCTCTCCGGCAAAAAAGACGTGATCGCGTATTTTGACATGTATTTTCGCTCGGTTCCCGACGGCGGCGGTTTTGCCATCGCGGCAGGTCTCGAGCAGATGGTCGAATACATCCAAAATCTCTCGTTCGACGACGAGGACATCGAATTTTTCCGCCAAAAGGGCATCTTCGATGAGCGTTTTCTCGAGTATCTCGCGAATTTCCGTTTCACCGGCGACATCTGGGCGGTACCGGAAGGCACGGTCGTCTTTCCCAAAGAGCCGCTCGTGACGGTGCGTGCGCCGATCATCGAGGCGCAACTCATGGAGACGATGATCCTCATCTCCATCAATCACCAGAGTCTCATCGCGACGAAGACGAGCCGCATCGTGCGTGCCGCCGAGGGTCGTCCCGTCATGGAATTCGGCTCACGTCGCGCACAGGGTCCCGACGGCGCGATCCTCGGGGCAAGGGCAAGCTATATCGCAGGTGCCGTCGGCACGGCGAACACGCTTACGGATTCGCTCTACGGTTCTCCCGCGCTCGGCACAATGGCACATTCGATGATCATGCTCTATCCGAGCGAGTACGAAGCCTTTAAGACCTATGCAGAGACTTTCCCCGACGCGTGCACGCTCCTCGTGGACACGTACGACGTTCTGCGTCAGGGTGTCCCCAATGCGATCCGCGTCTTCGACGAAGTGTTAAAACCCTTGGGCAAACGTCCGAAAGGCATCCGCATCGACTCGGGCGACCTCGCCTATCTCTCCAAAGAGGCCAGACGCATGCTCGACGAAGCGGGCTATGAGGACTGCGGCATCGTCGCAAGTTCGTCCCTCGACGAATACACGATCCGCGAACTCCTAAGTCAGGGCGCGACCTATACGAGTTTCGGCGTGGGCGAAAGACTCATCACCGCGAAGAGCGAACCCGTCTTCGGCGGCGTATACAAACTCGTCGCATCGGAAGAAGACGGCAAGATCATCCCCAAGATCAAAGTGAGCGAGAACGTCGCGAAGATCACGCTCCCCGGTTTTAAGAACACCGTCCGTCTCTACGACAGAAAGACCGGACACGCCGAGGCGGATCTCATCGTGCTCGCGGACGAAGTGATCGACGACACGAAACCGCTCGAGATCTTCGACCCCGTGTTTACGTGGAAGCGAAGAACGCTCACCAATTTCCGCGCACGCACGCTCATGGTCCCAATTTTCCAAGCGGGCAAGCTCGTCTACGAACTTCCGTCGATCGAAGAGATCCGTGCCTATTGCGAGAAAGAAGTCGCAAGTCTCTGGCCCGAGGTCAAGCGTTTTGACAATCCGCATCTCTACATCGTCGACTTCTCGGAGAAACTCTGGAGTATGCAGCAAAAACTCCTGGCGGAGCATCGGGCATGAAGACGCATCTTATTACCGGCGCATCGAGCGGGCTCGGTGCGGAATTTGTAAAAAGGCTCGCGGAGAAATACCCCGAGGATCGTTTCCTCCTTGTCGCGCGTCGAGAGGAACGCATGCGCGCACTCGCCGAAGCACTCCACATCGACGCGGAGATCTTCCCCGCGGATCTCGAAGACCCCGCGGATGTGAAGAGACTCGCCTTGCATCTTCAAGATCTCACGCTCGGCGACGTCGTCCTCGCCGCGGGTTACGGCATCGCGGGCACGCTCCGCGATCACAGCTATGAAGACGCGGTCGGCATGGTCGATCTCAATGTCCGCGCACTGACCGCCCTCACGCACGCCGCCCTCCCCGAGATGGAAAGCGGATCGACGCTCTATCTCTTTGCGAGCGTCGCCGGTTTTCTCCCGCAACCGCATCTTGCGATCTACGCCGCGACCAAAGCCTATGTGCTCTCCTTTGCGCGGGCGATTTCACGCGAGGAGAGAAAGCGCGGCATCCACGTCATCGCCATCTGCCCCAATCCCGTCAAGACGGAATTTTTTGACCGGGCGGGCACGGACGCGAGCGTCAATTTCATCAAATCCATGGGGTTTGAGAGGAAGGAAAAAGTCGTCGACACCGCACTACGGCGTGCGGCACGTAAGAAAGACATCTCCATCTCCAGTTTCATCGCCAAATGGATTCGTTTCTTCTCGCGCGTGCTCCCGCATCCGTGGATCCTCGCCATCGAGGAAAAGATGATGAAACTTTCATAAAAATCGATCGGACACAACGTCCGATCTTTTTTTGCATTCGCAGGGTACGCAGATTTTGCCGGCGATAGGATTTGGGTGAACTTTCCGTTATACTGTATCTATCGATGAAAGGAGGGCGCGCAATATGGAAAAAAATCTTACGGACGGCAATACATACAAACAACTTTTTTCACTCGCGCTTCCGATCATGGGCACAAGCCTCATCCAGATGAGTTACAATATCTCGGATATGTTCTGGCTCGGCAGACTCTCAACGCAGGCGGTCGCGGCGGCGGGCATGGCAGGGTTTCTCGTGTGGCTTTCGATGTCTTTGGCAAATCTCGCGAAAGTCGGCGCGGAGGTCGGGACGGGGCAGAGCATGGGCGAGCGGAACGAATCGCATATTCGCGGGTACATCGAGAACGCGCTCGGGCTCGGGCTTCTCATGAGTCTCGTCTACGTGACGATCGTCCTTCTCTTCCGGGTTCCGATTCTCTCGTTTTTCCGCGTGGAAGATCCTTCGACGGTCAAGATGGCGGAGACCTATCTTCTCTTCGTCATGCTCGGGAATCCGTTTCACATCCTCTCGGTCGTGATGACGGGCATCTATCACGGCTTCGGCAATTCCACGCTCACGTTCCGACTCAATACGATCGGTCTCGTACTCAATATCGTCCTCGATCCGCTCCTCATGTTCACGTTCAAACTCGGGATTGCGGGGGCGGCGATTGCGACGAGCATCTCGCAAGCGACGATCTTCTTTCTCTTTCTCTTGGCAAGTCGGCGCAATCCTCATTTTCATAACATCCATATCCTAAGAGGTCTCAAGGGCGAGTATCTCAAACGCATCGCGCATTTCGGTGCACCCGTGGCGGTGCAGAACATGCTCTTTGCGCTCGTTTCGTCGATCATCGCGCGGTATATCAACGCTTACGGCGAGGCGGCGTTCGCGGCGCAACAGATCGGTTTGCAGATCGAGTCGATCGGCTGGCTGTCGTTTCTCGGGCTCTCGACTTCGCTCTCGGTCTTCACGGCGCAGAATGTCGGGGCGAAGAAAGCCGATCGTGTGCGCGAGGGCATTCGCAAAGGCTATGTCATCGCGACGGCGACGGGTCTTGTCACGGGGCTTCTCCTCTATCTTTTCAAACGTCCGATCTTCTATGCCTTTATCCACGACGAGGAGACGATTCGGTACGGCATCATCTATCTCACGGCGATGACGATCGCGCAACCCTTCTCCGCGCTCGAAGCGGCGGCGATCGGTTCGCTCGGCGGCATGGGCGAGGCAATCTACACGGGGGCGACCTCAATCATCGGGAATGTCCTGCGCATTCCGATGGCACTCCTCCTCATGCCTCGGTACGGCGTGGCGGGAATCTTCTACGCGATCACGATCTCGTGCATGATCAAAGGGCTCTCGCCGCAATGGTTCGTCCATCGCAAAGCATGGACGATCGAGCGGCGGTTTGAGGAGAGCGAAGCCTGATAGGCGCAAAAATGTTTCACAAACATTTCCCATCCGATTTTCCAACAAAAAAACGCGGCGGCAGAATTTCCGCTTCCGCGTTTTTTATCTTCTTCATTTGACCTGCGTTCTCTTCCGATCTGCGTTCTCTTCGTAGGGTCGGCGTTTTTATTGCGCGGCGTCCGCACGTTCGATCTCGAGGATTTTTTTCATCGCGGCTTCGGAGAATCCCGCAATGCGTTCGATGAAATCGTCGTTCGATCCCTCGTCCATAAAGATGACAAGGACGTAGGTGTCCATGTCGGTCGTGAGGATCGCGGCGTCGTGCTCGAGGTCTTCGATCTCGCCGGTCTTGTGTGCAATCCGAACGCCCTTAGGGAGTCTCGCTGCGATCTTCGTATTGTTCTCGGTGTGGGTCATCTCCTCGACGATGGATGCGTCCCACGCACCTCCGAGAAATTCCCCGCGTGCAATCCGTGTGAGGAGCTCCCCCACGTCGGCAACGGTGGTCGCATTGTGTACGGGACTAATCGGTACATCGGGTCCCAGGAATTTCCCTCCGTAGAGCGTGTGCTCGAGTTGCCAACGTGCGATGCTCCGATTCATCTCGTCGATTCCGCCGACGACATCGAGGAGCATATTCGACGCGGTATTGTCGCTCTTGCGCATCATTTCGCGGACGAGTTCTCCAACTGAAAACGTACTCCCATACGGTTCGAACTGCAAGTCCCCGCCGCCCTCGGCGACATTGCCCGCCTCCATAGCACACGTTTCATTGCGATCGATCGAACCGTCCCGAATCCCCTCTGCCACGCGCGCGAGAATATAGATTTTCATGACGCTCGCGGGACACATCTCGTGGACATTGTACGTCACGGGTTCTTCCCAATCGATCGCATTGAAATAGTACGACACGTCGCCTTCGCCCCGTGTGAGATATTTCTCGGCAATCGGCGCGATCGCCTCTTTCACCCGCGCTTCCCGCGTCCGTTCGAGTTCGTCGATGGCGCCTCGATCCGTAAGCGCAATCGGCTCCGTCGCGATCTCTTCTTCCGCCCCGTTCGAGCAGGCGACGAGGATCGGGAGAAGGAAGAGACACCAAAAGATTTTTTTCATAACATCACCGTCTCGAGTATACCATGCTCCCTTTCGATATGCCCGCGGCGTCCACGTTTTACAAACCCCGACGCGTGTATTATAATCAATGGGATAAAATACGAATTTCTTTTCCATAAAATTGTTATCCGAAAAATATGAGAGGACGTGTCTCTTTGTTTACATTTGAAATGGATCAAAAACGCTACCCGCACATTCACTTCATCGGCATCGGCGGAGTGTCCATGTCGGGCATTGCAGCATTACTTCATGCACAACACTATCTCGTGACCGGCTCGGATCGCGAGGAGAACGAACATACGAAAGTGCTCCGTGAACGCGGCATCGACGTCACGATCGGTCAAAGTCGCGACAATATCAAGAGTCCGGATCTTGTCGTCTACACCGACGCCATCGCGGACGACAATGAAGAACTCATCGCCGCCCGTAAGACGGGTGTCCCCGTCGTCAGTCGCGGCGTCTTTCTCGGTGCGCTCATGCGCAATTACGTACATTCGATCGCCGTCTCCGGCTCGCACGGCAAGAGCACGACGACGAGCATGATTTCGAAAATTCTCATCCACACCGATACCGATCCCTCCATTCTCATCGGCGGGGATCTCGACGAAATTCGCGGCAATGTCCTCGTCGGCGGACGCGAATATCTCGTCACCGAGGCGTGCGAGTTTAAGGCGAACATCCTCAATTACTATCCGTCCATCGCCGTCATCCTCAATATCGATGCGGATCATCTCGATTTTTACCGCGATCTCGACCACATCGTCGAGACATTCAACACCTATATGGAACATCTCGACGAGAACGCGACCGCGATCCTAAACTACGACGATCAAGGTGTGAGACGACTCATCCCGACCGTCAAGGGACGCGTCGTGACCTTCTCACTCGAAGATTCCGCGGCGGACTATTATGCCGCCAATGTCCACTTCGACCCGGCCGGGCACGCGCATTTCGACCTCTATCAAAGAGGTAAAAAACTGATCGATTTCCACCTTGCGATCATCGGTCGCTACAATATCTACAACGCGCTTGCCGCCATCGCCGCGACCGTGGAAACCGGCATCGACATCCACATCGTGCGCGACTATCTCGACGAATACAAGGGACTCCACCGTCGACTCGAACGCGTCGGCGAAGCACACGGCGCGAGCATCTTAACCGACTACGGACACCATCCCACGGAGATCGCCGCCACCCTCGGGGCATTAAAACCCCATGTCCAAGGCAAACTCATCTGCGCGTTTCAACCGCACACCTACAGCCGCACGAAAAAACTCATAGAAGAATTTGCGGGCGCATTTGACGACGCGGATGAAATCGTCGTCACGGAAATCTACGCCGCACGCGAACGCTTCGACCCCAGTGTCAAGAGTGAAGACCTCGTCGAGCGACTCACCGACAAAGGCAAGGACGCCGTGTACAAAAAAACTTTTGACGACGCCAAGGCATATCTCTTAACCCGCATCGGCGAAGGCGACGTCGTCATCACGACCGGCTGCGGAAATCCCCATATCCTCGCGCAAATGCTCTGCGAAAAGAAATAGCACGACCGCCTACGGGCGGTTTTTTTGTGCCCGAACGATGTTGACCGGACGATTGCCCCCGATGATGTGATCTCGACGAACGACGCGCATCGTCTGCGCCGCGACCGTCGACGCACGATCCGCTTCCTTGAGGAGACAACCGCGAACAAAATCGACGACACACACGATCCGCACATTACGAAAAGCGACCGCATGATGAATCCACCTTGTCGTGACGATCTTTCAACCGGTGCATCTCCATGATCGCGAAGAGATGCCGAATGAAAAATCTCTCTTATCGCGAAGGTCTGTCGAATGAAAAACCTCTCTCATCGCGAAGAGGTTCAAAGATCTCAAGCGCGCTCAAAAAAATTTTTTGCACGACTCCCGCATTCATCGTTCTCCTCCCGCGCGCATTCCGCCAAAATTTCCGCCCCTCTTTGGGCGGTTTTTTTGTCTTCTTTCGCAAAAAACGCTTGCATTTCTTTTATGTATTGGATAAAATCTTTTATGTAATCAAGCATTTATTTTATGTATTACATAAAAAGGAGGGTGCGCCGTGATCCGCATCACGCTCGACGTCGAAATGGCAAAAAAACGCATGAGTCTCACACGCCTCTCCGAGGAGGTGGGGATCTCCATGACGAATCTCTCGCTCTTAAAAAACAACAAAGTAAAAGCCTTAAAACTCTCGACGCTCGCGGCACTCTGCAAGGCACTCGACTGCGACGTCGCGGATCTCGTACGAATGGAGGAAAGCAATGCGTAAACTTGCCCGTGATTTTATAACCACTGTCCTCGTGACCGTGGGACTCGCCGTTCTCTACTATCTCACGCTCTATCCCGTCGGGAAGACCTTCGCGTTTTTCTTCTTCGCCGTGCTCAGCCTGCGCTCGGTCGATCTCTTCCTGCGTCTTCTCAGGCTCAAGAAACGCCACGGCACGGACGTGAAGACCGCCGTGCTCGAGGGGGCACTCTCCGGTTGGCTCGCCGCACTCCTCTATTGTGAGGGCATTGCCATCCTCTATTACGCGTAGATCGTACATGTAGATAGGAAACCCGGCAGTACTTGATCGATCTCCCTACAAGGAGGGCGACGCTTTTTTCGCGCACAGCTACGCGATCGACTTTTCCTTTTTGCGACAATTTCCGACATTTCTTTCATCGCACGATTTCTCGGAACGCGTTTTCCCGATCTCCCGTCTTCGCTCTCTTTTTCTCTTTTCCATACTTTTTTCTTGTAATTTCACACTTTTCGTATGCCCGCCTCTCCCCTTGGCGGGCTTTTTCTATACCAATTTTCAGGAGATTTCTTCGGCGGTAGGAAAGTTTTTTCCTATAATTATGAATCCTTTTTCATATCTTTTCGCGCCATCAAAATACACATCTTCGCGTGTTCGAAAGACGCGAAGATCCTCGTCGTCCTTTCGAACAAAGCTGGATTTCTAAACCTTTTCGATCATCCGTCGCGGATCGCTTCTTTTTCTTGACGCTCAAGGCTTTGTTCTCTTTTCTTCTCGCCATGGGAAAACGATACATTTTCCGTTCGTCTTTTCTTGACACGCGATGAACGAGCATAGTACAGTAAGGGCGTAGGATAATGTGTGATGCATCATGCACGCACAGGGTTATCAATTTCAAAAGGAGGCAAGATACAAATGGATTTCAATGATCTCAAGAAGTACCCGGCAGAACCCTTTAAGATTAAAGTGGTAGAGCCCGTAGCAATGACTACGAAAGAAGAAAGAATTGCAGCTGCAAAAGTAGCAGGCTACAACACCTTCAACCTCAAGAGTGAAGATTGCTACATCGACCTTCTAACCGACTCCGGCACGAACGCAATGAGCGATCACCAATGGGCAGGCATGATGATCGGTGACGAAGCTTATGCAGGCAGCCGCAACTGGCTCTTCCTCGAAGCAACCATCAAGGAACTCTTCGGCTTCGAACACGTCGTCCCGACCCACCAAGGCCGCGGTGCAGAGAACATCCTCTCCTCCATCGCAATTAAACCGGGCCAATATGTAGCCGGCAACATGTACTTCACCACCACCCGTTTCCACCAAGAGAAAAACGGCGGTATCTTCGTTGACATCATCAAAGACGTCGCACACGATGCAACCATCGACGTACCCTTCAAAGGCGACATCGACCTTGAGAAACTCGAACGCCTCATCGAAGAAAAAGGCGCAGAAAACATCGCATACATCTGCCTCGCAGTCACCGTCAACCTCGCAGGCGGACAACCCGTCTCCATGAAGAACATGCGTGAAGTTCGTGAAATCACGAAGAAACACGGCATCAAAGTCTTCTACGATGCAACCCGCTGCGTAGAGAACGCATACTTCATCAAAGAACAAGAAGAAGGCTACCAAGACAAGACCATCGCTGAAATCGTACACGAAATGTTCAGCTACTCCGACGGTGCAACCTGCTCGGGTAAAAAAGACGGTATCGTCAACATCGGCGGCTTCCTCGCAATCAACGATGAAGAACTCTTCGGCAAAGCAAAAGAAATCGTCGTCGTATACGAAGGCATGCCCTCTTACGGCGGTATGGCAGGACGCGACATGCAAGCCATCGCAATCGGCTTCCGTGAAGCAATGCAATTCGAATACATCGAACACCGCGTCAAACAAGTACGCTACCTCGGCGACAAACTCAAAGAAGCAGGCGTACCGATCATCAACCCCGTCGGCGGACACGCAGTATTCCTAGATGCAAGACTCTTCTGCCCGCATCTGAAACAAGAACAATTCCCGGCACAATCCCTTGCAGCATTCCTATACATGGACAGCGGCGTACGCTCCATGGAAAGAGGTATCGTATCTGCAGGCCGTGACGTCAAGACCGGCGAGAACCACAAACCGAAACTCGAGACCGTACGTCTAACCATTCCGCGTCGTGTATACACCTACAGACACATGGACGTCGTCGCAAACTCGGTTATCGAACTCTTCAAGAACAAAGAAGAGATCAGACCTCTTAAATTCACCTACGAGCCGAAACAACTCCGTTTCTTCACGGCTAAATTCGACTTCGCAGACTAAGATTCACAAAAAGAAAGACCCGATTCGTCGGGTCTTTTTTTGTGCCTTTTCGGTCGCTTGTTTTCTTCTTCCCGTGCGCATGTCGAAGACGCGTTCAGTGCATTTTTAAATCGTACGCGCAGGACGGATGCGGAATCGAATCCATACGCGCGCCAATTGATAGGTGCGCCGACGAAAAAAGACACCTCGATGAGGTGTCTTTTTATCAGATGGATTTTCTATGCGCCTGCACGCGGAATCCGCACCATGGGCGGTATCAGGGGTGTCGGGGGTATCAGGAGTGTGGGCGGTGTGGGCGGTGTCGGCGGTTTCTCGGGTTTGTACGTGTTCGTCAGGACGAAACCGTCGCTCTGATTCCCCGTGCGCACGCTCTCATAGCCTTTCACTTCAGTTTCTTTCACGGTGTACGTGATCATCTTCCCGTCTTTCTTCTCGGGGAGATTTCGGAACACACCTTTCCACTCGTTCGCGGCACTCAGGACGAGCGTCTTGTCCGTCGCTACGCCGTCCGCATAGAGCGCGACCGTGATCTCGGTCGGACGTTTGTTCTCGTGTCCCTCGTCTTGCCAGATCTTCTCGACCGGAATCTCGATGGTTTTCTCCGATGGAGTAGGCGGTTTTTCGGGTTTGCGTTTATTGGTGATGGTAAAACCGTGTTCCGCGTCGCCCGTGACCTTGGACGTATAGCCCGGGACGCGGACTTCTTTGACCGAGTAGATGATTTTTTGCCTCTCTCCGTCGGGCACAAATTTGTCATTTTCAATCTTGAAACGCGGGTATTTGTACTTCTGCAATTTTGTGAACGTGACTTTCCAATTCTGCGTCTCCGTTAGCGTTTCTTCTGCAACCGGATACTCCTGCTCTTCTCCGTCCAGTTTTGCCCACAGTTGGACTTTGATTGTTCTCGGTCTTGCGTCAGAATTTCCGTCGTCGTCCCATTTTTTCTCAACGGTGACTTCCGTTGTTTCACCATCCGTACCAAAAATGACATTCCCGTTCGAGCCGATTCCGCCGCCGCGGGTTGTCGATGTATTTCCTGCGATCAGTACGGTGTGCAACTCATCGACCCATGTGCTACCGGTAAAATCCGTATGCAATGCCAACTGCTGTTTATGTTGTAGTTGCCCTGTATACTTGTCGAGCGGAAGAAGTGCTTGGTCTTCTTGCTTCCAGTTCCAGTGTTCACCGCCGAGCATTCTGTGTGATAGCTCATAGGTTGGATTGCCAAAATGAAAGAGATAGTCTGCACGATCTTCACTACAGTGAACATAGAGATCTTTACCTCCCTCATGGGCTTTGTTTTGATAGATCGCTACGCCGTCGGTCACTCGAATCTTCGTATCCGAAATCGGACAAGCTGCATATCCGCCGCCGGTTGCCGGGCAACGCTTGGTAATGGGCAAGCCCGTTTGCGGATCAAGCTTCAGTCCGTACGTATCGGGATCAATGAGTGGAAGATGGGAAGTTCCGAGCGCCGTATTATCGCGAATGACGGTGTTGACCAAATGAAGCTCTCCGTTGCCGCCGGGATACGTATGACCTTGCCATTCCCAATTTTTCTTAATTCCGTTTACATAAATGCCGCCACCACCGAACGCTTTATCCGTAGCTCCGACTCCGCTCATGCGATTATTGGTGATTTTGCCTGCGCTAATATATGCTTTGCAAAGTGTAGAGGAATAGAGACCTGCTTGGATGAAGATTCCGCCGCCGGTTGCACCGGCTTCATTGCCGTCGATGATGCCGCCGCTCATGTATAGCGTCGTCGCATCACCGCCTTGATTCCAACCGACGGAAATGCCGCCGCCGTTTTCGTTAGCGAAATTCTTCGAGACAACGGCATCGCCCGACATATGGATGGTCGATGCTTCGGCGGCGCAGATGCCGCCACCCGACGAATATATTTGACCATATGCCGTATCAATAACAAGCTCAGCACGGTTGTTTTGCACCATGCCGCCCGTAAAATCCATCGTGGCATTGTATAGACAGATCCCGCCGCCGTAGGTTGCTTGGTTTCCTTCCACCACGCCGCCCGACATATGGAGCGTTGCCTCGTAAGCGTAGATGCCGCCACCTCTGGTAGCGGTATTCTTAATCGCCTTGATTTTATTATTGCGAATTACAGTATTTTCTTGGATATTGAGTATCGATCTGCTGTCTGCATAGATCAAGGATTTTTCAATGGTAGAGTCTTCCCATCTCTCCGGACTGTTGCCGTCGATGGTGATGTTGTTGAGCGTTGCGATCTCGCCTGCCGGAACCTTAAAGACATAGTCGTTGAAGTTCTCACCGCGCAGGATCTTCGCCTTGGTGCCTTTGAGTGTAATGTCGCCTTTGATTTCCGTGGTGCCGATCACGACAATCCTTGTGACGCCTTGATTGTTTGTGGCGAGTGTTTTCGCCTGTCCGAATGTCTTGACGGCATTCTCGGGGGTCGAACCGTCTTTTGTGTTATCGCCGTTTTTGCCGTCCAGATAGATCGTATCTCCTGCACCGCGTACGGGTTCGGGCACGTTCTCCTCGGAGGTTTCGAGTTGATCCTCCGCCTCGAGGCCCGTGTTTTCCGCGTTCTCGACGGGAGCTTCTTCGTTTTCTGCCACCGTCTCTTCCTTGATCACAGGCTCCTCGCCCGTCCCCGGCAATGCTTCCGCAAAAGCGAGATTGCCGCCCAAGAGACAGAGCGTCAAGAGGAGCGCCAGTCCTCGTTTCAACCTACTCTTCACTTTGATTTCCTCCTATTCCGATGCATAAACTGTTTTGTCGCACAAACTATTTCACCGATATTTTACACTGTTTACATAAAAAACACAACTGATATTGTTCCTTGCGTACGATAAGAGAGAATAGGAAATAGAAACGAAAAACAAAGAAAACGGATTTGTAAAATACAGCCATTGAGATCGAAGGAGCATCTACAAGATCCGTAGAGTATGGAAAAAACGGCAAGATGCGGACAACGAGATCTACCGAAGAGGGGAAGAAGACCGGATGTGTACAAACATTTTGCCGCGCACACCCCGTTTCCCCATCAAAAAACGCGCCCGATTGCGAGGGCGCGTTGTGTTCGGAAATCAAATTTACGGAAGCGGATAGCCGCGTTCGGTGAAGGTGTCGCCATGTTCGAGATCGCCGTACTTGAGTCCGCGGCGGAACCATTCGGCGCGTTCTTTAGCGGTGCCGTGGGTGAAGTGATCGGGGCGGATGGTACCGGTCATCTTCTGTTGGATCCGATCGTCGCCGACGGCGGCGGCGGCTTCCATGGCTTCTTCGAGATCGCCGGGGTCGAGATAGCCTTTCTTCTCGACGTATTTTGCGAAGACGCCGGCAAAATAGTCGGCTTGGAGTTCGAGACAGACGGAGTATTTATTGTATTCCTTCTCGGAGAGGGTCTCGCGGAGCTTCTCCAGTTTGGCGGTGATGCCGAGTTCGTTCTGGACGTGGTGTCCGACTTCATGCGCGAGGACGTAGGCAAAGGCAAAATCACCGGGCGCGTCGAATTTTTTCGCGAGGTCGTCGTAGAACGAAGTGTCAATATACACACGCTCATCGGCGGGGCAATAGAACGGTCCGACGGAGGAACTTGCGACGCCGCATCCGGTGCGCACGCCGTCTCGATAGAGGGTGAGCGTGGGTTCGTTGTAGCGCGCGTTGTACTGACGAAAGATTTCTCCCCAGACGTCTTCGGTGTCGGCGAGGACGACGGAGAGAAATTCTTCGCGTTTGGTCGCTTCTTTCGTCGGGGTGCGAGGAGCCGACTGCGATGGACTTACGAGTCCCAAGAGGGCGAGGGGGTTGCCGCCGAGTGCGAGGATCACGATGGCGGCGAGGACGAGTGCGCCGCCGGAGAGTCTCATGCCGCCGCGACCGCGTCCGCCTCCCGAACTGCGCCGTTCCACATTGCTCGATTGTCTTCTACCTTCCCATTTCATACACGTCTCCTCCTTTTATAGATAGTATACCAATTTTTGCGTCCCGCGTACGCGTAAGGTTCTTGTCATCTTTCTCGCGAGGGTCTTCCGCTATGATAGAGGGGAAAGGAGGGAGTGCAGAATGAAAAAACGTCGGATCGTGCTTTGGATCATGCTTTTTCTTCTCGTCGCGGGGGTTTTCGTCGTGACGGAAACCGTGCGGCGCGCGCCGAAGATCGATGTGCGTGCGGTGTACGAGAAGTACGCAGAGAAAGAGGACTATGTTCCGTACGACAAGCTTCCGCCGAAACTCATCGACGTGACGCTTGCGGCGGAGGATCATCGTTTTTATCGTCATCACGGCATCGATTATATTCGCGTCGTGAAAGCCGTTCTGCGCGATCTCTATCACGGGGCTTTCGTGGACGGTGCGTCGACGATTCCGATGCAACTCTCGAAGAATTTTCTCACGAGCGATACGAAATCGTTCGAACGCAAACTCTTCGACGCGCATTACGCGAGGGAACTCGAGCGCAAACTCACGAAAGAAGAACTCGTGGCATGGTACATCAACTCGATCGGACTTTCGCGCGGGGTCGAGGGCGTGCCGGAGGGCGCGAGAAAATTTCTTGGGAAGACCGTCGATGAGCTTTCGATCGCCGAGTGCGCGTATCTCGTCGGGATCACGAATCACCCGTCGCGCTACACGCCGTTTACGACCAAGGCACTCACAAATGACGCGCCGATGGTCTACCTTTCGCACGAGCACGGGGCGAACGATCCCGAGACGGTGCGCGCGATGATCGGGGCGGGAAAGATTCTTCCCGAACTTGAGACGCCGCTTCTTGCGGGCAAACTCGTGGCACTCGCTGCGTACGAAAATCCGGAGACCTACGAACGCGAACGGTATATTCTTCGCAGAATGAAAGAACTCGGGATGATCGACGATGCGGCATATGATGCCGCGATTGAGGAAAGAATGACGCTCAATTTGGCAGCATTTCAGAAGGAGGCAATGGAGAAATGAATATTTTACAGGTACGAGAGCTCACGAAAACGTATGGTCTCAAGGGCAATGTAACGCGGGCGATCAAGAACATCGAGTTTTCGGTGGAGAAAGGCGAATTTGTCGCGGTGATGGGGCCGTCCGGCTCGGGCAAGACGACCCTTCTCAATCTCATCTCGACGATCGACCGCGCGACTTCGGGAGAGATCCTTGTGGACGGAGAGAACGTCACGAAACTCACCAAGCGGGAGACGGCGGCGTTTCGTCGGGATAAGCTCGGTTTTGTCTTTCAGGATTTCAATCTCATCGACGCGATGCCGATCGACGAGAACATCGCGCTCGCCCTCTCGATCGCAAAGGACACGACGGATATGAAAGCGCGCGTGGAAAAGATCGCCGAGACGCTCGGGATCGCGCAGATTCTCAAGAAATATCCGCATGAGATCTCGGGCGGCGAGAAACAACGCGCATCGGCGGCGCGTGCGGTCATCAAGAATCCCGCACTCATTCTCGCGGACGAACCGACGGGGGCGCTCGATACCAAGAGCGCGAAGAGGCTCATGGAGACCTTCTTGACGCTCAACGAGTCGCTCGGCTCGACGATTCTCATGGTTACGCACGACGGCAATATGGCTAGCTTCGCAAGCCGCGTGCTTTTCCTCAAAGACGGCGAAATCTTCAACGAAATTCGTCGCGGAGACGACAGTCAGCGCGATTTTTACGAGCGCATCATGGACACGATCGGCTTCTTAGGAGGGATGGCGGATGCATAAGAGTCTCATCTTTCGCAATGTCAAGAAGAGTTTCCGCGAGTATTTCATCTATTTCTTGACGCTCACACTCGGGGTCGCGATGTTCTATACGTTCCATGCGCTCACGGATATCAAATCGACGATGCAACTCGTGGATTGGCAGAGCATGGCGATGTGGTCGCTGTCTCAGACGCTCACGATCTTCTCGGTCTTTGTCCTCGTCGTCATGGCGCTCCTTATGATCTATGCGAATGCCTATCTCATGCGCACGCGGGCGAAAGAACTCGGCGTGTATCTCCTGCTCGGCATGGAAAGCTCCGGCGTCGCGAAGATCCTCTTCGTGGAATCCATCGCGATCGGGCTCGCGGCCTATGTGGCCGGGATCCTCCTTGGCATCGTCGCAAGTCAGGGGGCGGTCATCCTCGTCCTGAGGTATTTTGATGAGCAACTTCCGTTTCACTTTCTCATCTCGACTTCCGCGATGGTAAAGACGGCGCTCTTTTTCGCCGTGCTCGATCTCATCGTCCTCGTCGCCAATATCATTCGCTCGTATTCCATTACGCTCATCGGTCTCTTCAAACTCCGCGAGAAAAACGAGAAGATGATCGCGACGGGCAAAGTCTTCGACGCGATTCTCTTCGTGCTCGGGGCGATTTCGCTCGGCTACGCCTACCATCTCATCCGGGTGTCGGGCTTTCTCCCGAGTGAACGGAGCTTCTGGAATTCGCTCCTCTTCGGTACCGTGGGGACATTCCTCGTCTTTCGCGGGTTCGCAAGTTTCTTCATTCTCTTCACAAAAAACACCGGGCTCTACAAGAAGGGCCTCACAAGTTATCTCTACCGTTCCCTTGCGCGCAATGTCCGCTCGACGTATTCCGCGATGGCGGCGGTGTCGATTCTTCTCCTGATCGCCATGGGTGCGATGATCTCCGCGGGCTCGATCTCCGTAAGCGTCGAGAATCTCAAGCGTACCGAGCCGCTCTTCGACGCGCGGGTCGCGTTCCGCCTGCGGGACGGGAATGCCGATGTCCGCAATGTGCAGATGAAAGAACGCCATGAGAAGGAGATCGAAGGGCTCTTAAGGACTTCGCTCGAGGTCTATTTCTACGACGGCAAAGTGGACGTCAAGGACGCCATGCCGTGGATCGGCGGCTATGAGAAAGGCGATACGAGATGGCAAGTTTCGCCGGACGAGCGAACCGTGAGAGCGATGAGGTACTCGGATTATCGCGCGCTCGCCGAGTCGGCGGGCCATACGCCGAAAGAGATCTCCAACGGGGAGGCGCTTCTCATCTCCGCGGACACGCGCGATCGGGACACCGTGGCCAAAGGCGACAAGACCGTCACGCTCTTCGAAAAGACGATCGCCGTTGCGCCCGAGACGGACTGGCTCCAGTACACGTATACCATCGAAGCGCCGCAGCTCCACAATCTCTTCCTGGTCGTGCCGGACGAAGTGCTCGCCGACGAAAAACCGGACGAAGTGGTCTGGTATATGCAGTACGCCGAGGGCAAAGAGGATGAGGCGTATTATCGCCTTTTCGGACATGACTACGATATGACCGAAGGGCCGCAGGAGACATTCCTCGACAGTCTTTGGCATGATATGACGGATGATCTCGGGGAGATCGGATATTCTTTCGCTCCGGAGTCACGCCGCATCACCTTACAGAAAACGATGACGACGGGCTTTATCGCGACGATGAGTTCCGCTTTTGTCGGCGTGCTCTTCACGTTTTTCACCGCGGCGGTGCTCTCCGTCCACGAACTCGGGCGCGAGGACGACGAACGACGTGCGATGCGTACGCTTTCGAGTCTCGGTGCATCGCGCACGATGATGAAACGCACGCTTATGAAGCGCATTGCGATCCTCTTCTTCCTGCCGTTTCTCGTGGCACTCGTGCATACGTATTTCGGCATCCGCGCGTTCCGCGACATCCTCGCCCTCATGACCTACGGCGAGACGAGCGTCTTGCGTGCAAGTGTCGTCATGACGGCGATTCTCCTCGTGATCTACATCGGTTATTTCATCGCGACGTACACCGTCGCCGCGCGACAGATCGAAATGAAAGAATAGACATGAAAAAAGTTGGGGCTTTGCGGCCTCAACTTTTTGTTTACGGAAAAAATTTTCTTGTCGGTTTGAATTTTTTTGAAAAAATCTCACGCTCGTTCGTGTTATTTTCGCCGCCCGAGGATTTCCGCGAGAAAACGCGTGCGACCCTTGCGACTTTCGCCGAGCATCTCCACGATCCGCGCCTTGCCGCGTCGACGGACGGAGATCGTCGCGCCGACGGGGACGATCGCAGAGGGACTCTCTTCGGGGAGACCGAGGATCGTGACTTCGCCGCGCGTGATGGCGGTCTTGGCATCTTCGCGCGAGAGATCGAAAAGAGCGGCGACGAAGGCGTCGAGCCTGGCACTCGCGACCGAGATCATCTTCTCCGTCGGGGCTTCGCTCTCGGGCGCATCCGAGAAGGCACAGGCGTGCCAGACGACGTTTTCGCGGGCGATTTTGGTGAGGGAGAGGACGACCGGTGCGTGACGGCGCAGGACCGCGACGAAAATTTCGCCGTCCGAGATTACAATGTCGCCGAAGGCATCGCGCTCGAGTCCGAGGCTCATGAGACTCCCGAGGACATCGGGATGTGTGACGTCCGCCCGGGTCGTAAGACAGACGAGGGCGTCGGGATCGGTCGAGAGGATCGTGCGCTCCGCGTCATGAAATCCGCCCGTAAACGGGAGCGCATCCACGCGGGACGTAAGGAGATTGGTAAGGAGCGTGCGTTCTCCCTCCGTGAGAAAGGTCGAGTGATAGGGATAGAGATCATGCGCGCGCTCGTAGGCATCGGCGATCGCCGTGAGTTTCATCTTGAGCGCGGGATCCTGTGCGAAGAAATCCCTCAATGCTCCGACTCCTCCGGGCGAAATCCTTCGAAGATGATGCCGCCGTATTCTTTCGCCGCGTCGCGGAGTTCTTCTTCGGAGCGGATCGTCCACGCCGCCGCGGGCATTTTGTAGATTTTTCTCAGCCACCACGAGGAGACATTCTTCGGATACGCGTGATTGAAAGATAGAAAATCGGGACGCGCGAGGAAATTGGTGAGTTTCCACTCGAGCGCACAGCGCGCGGGGAAAGAGACTTTGACCGCCGGATCGCGGAAGTAGTTGGTCGCGAGGAGTCCGCGCACGATCTCGGGACGGAGTCGGCGCATCGCGGCAAGAAGTATGGGATTGAAACTCTGCACCGCAAAGGGGCCGTCGTACGCGTCGAGCATCGGCACCAGTGCCTCTGCGAGTGCCGTCGCCGTGCTCTCGCCTTTGAGCTCGATGAGGAGCGGCACGTGACCTTTGACGAGGGCGAAGACTTCTTCGAGGGTGGGGATCCGTTCGTCGGAATCCGCGAGTCGAAGTGCCTTTAATTCCTCGAGCGTACACTGCGCGAGATGTCTCTCGTCTCCCGTCATGCGCGTGAGCACATCGTCGTGGAAGACGACGACTTCGCCGTCGCGCGAAAGATGCACGTCGAGCTCGATCGCATAGCCCGCCTCGACGGCGCGTGCGAAAGCCGCCATGGAATTTTCCGGCGCGTTTGCGTCATGAAACCCGCGATGCGCGATGAGATACGCGCGCAGGGCTTGAAGCTTGTGCCTTTTGCCGTAGCGCGGCAGCGTGAAAAACAAAAGGACAGCGAGAAAAATCAAAACATAGAGCATGAAACATTTCCTTTCCGTTCTTGATAGCCTCATTATACTAAACTTTGCGCAAATTTCGAGCACAGCGGACGGGATATGCTATAATGAGTAGACACGAAGGAAGGAGGGGTTTTGGATGAAATTATTTCTCATCGAACGTCAAGGCAAGGAGCATCTTGTCGTCGGAGCCGATTCCCTCGAGGACGCCATGCTCATCACGGAGGAGAACGTCATTCCCATGGATGAGGGCGATGAATACGAATGGAGAACACCGTTGTTTCCGAATTAGCGGACGCAGCGCATGTCGGTAAAAAGATCCGCAGCTTTTTGGCGTGCGGATTTTTTCTTAGAGAGGAGGTGCGGGATGCTCGAAGCAAAGTATACGGAAAATCTCGACGCATTCGTCCTTACGGGGGAGGCGCGGGAATTTTCCTATCTCAAGCGTGCGCTCGGAGCCATGACCGAGACGGCGTGCGGACGGATCTCGCACGGTGCGGTGATCGAGATGCGGAAGTTTTTGGAGATGCTCGAGACGACGCAGGACTATGTCCTCGTCGCGAACGGCGCACCCGAGAGTAAAGAGAGGATCCTCCCGAAACGCAATCTCCATTTCCGCGTGACGCTTCCGCCGGTGGGCGCGATCATTCTCTTCGCGATCGTCGAGGAGATCGGACGTTGGTCCGGATACAGATTCGCGACGGCGATGATCCGCGAGGTCTTCGGCGAGGCATTAAGAGCGGTCGTAACACCGCTGCGCCATGCCCGACTCATGCGGGTCGTGACGGATCCGAAGAGGCATGTTCGCGCGTATCTCCCGCAATTTACACGCTTCGTCGATGCGGACTTTGCGCGCGTGGAGCGTGGACGCGACGAAGCACTCACGCGTGCGGCGTATCGCGTACTCGTCCCGAAACGAGAATACGAAGATTTTTTTTCACGCGCGCTTGCGGTATCTGTCGAAACGGGCATTCCCGTGGAGGAAGTCGACATCCGGCGTGTTATAATAGAACGAAACCACAATTCGAGCGCATCCAAGGTGCGAACGAAGTAGAAAGAAGGAAACCATATGTCACAGGCGACTTTTGTCGTGGATCGCACCGCGGTGCGTAAAAATATCAGAACGATCAAGGAACATCTAAGCCCCGGGACGAAACTGCTCGCCGTTGTAAAGGGGAGTTGCTACGGACTCGGTCCGGGTCTCCTCGACATTTACGAGGAGGAGGGCGTTGATTTTTACGGCGTGGTCATGCCGCAAGAGGCGTTGGAACTGCGCGAACACGGCATCACGAAGCCGATTCTCATCTTCGGCTATGTCTTCCCCGAGGACTACGAGGAGATGGTGCGAAACGACGTGCGCATCGGCATCGAGCGGTACGAGGACGCCGAGGCACTCTCCGCACTCGCGGCGAAACTCGGACGCGACATCCCGATCCACATCCGCATCGACTCGGGCATGGGACGACTCGGCTATCTTCCCACGGAGGAAAACGCGGACGAAATTGCACGCATCTTCAAGCTTCCGGGACTCATTTCCGAGGGGATCATGACGCATTTTGCCATCGCGGACGAACGAAAGAAAAATTACACAGAGGTTCAACTCGCGCGTTTTCTCAAGATGATTGCGTACTTGCATGCGCGGGGCGTGGATTTTGAGATCCGCCATGCGGGCAACAGCGGCGCGGCACTCATGTGGCCCGATGCGCATCTCGATATGGTGCGCGTGGGGAGTGCGATCTTCGGGATCTATCCGTCCGAATCGATGGAGCGTGATCCCGAGATTGCGATTGAACCCGTCTCGAGCCTCAAAAGTCGTCTCGCGAGTGTGAAACGCATCCCCGCAGACGAATCGATCGGCTACGGGCGCACGTATTTTACGGATCATGAGACGCTCGTCGGCGTAGTGCCGGTGGGCTATGTGGACGGCGCGTATCGCACGCTTGCGAATCACGGGGAAGTTCTCGTGCACGGGAGGCGTTGCCCCATCGTCGGGAAAATCTGCATGGATCAGATGATGATCGTACTCGACGCGGTGCCCGATGCCGCGATCGGCGATGAAGTCGTCCTCTTCGGCAAACAGGGCGACGCCGAGATCACCATCGACGAACACGCCCGCATGACGGGAGAGATGACGACACCGTCGGGCATCATCAATCGCATGGGGAACCGCAACAAGATTCTCTATGTGGGAGAATAGACTTTTTTACAGTATGAAAGACGCCATGCGGGAGCGTTTCGGCACCCGTGTGGTGAAATACCCGATCGACGGCGGTTACGACTGTCCCGGCAGACGTGCGGGGAGACCCTGTGCGTTTTGCGGCGATGAGGGCGCGGGCGAATGGACGCGCACCGGTTCACTCGCCGAGCAAGTCGAACATGCAAGAAAACTCATGCACAAATGGGGCGATGCCCCGTGGATTGCGTATTTCCAGAACCGATCGGGCACGTTTGCGGACGCGAAGACGCTCGCGAGACAATATGAGGAAGTGCTCGCGCTCGGCGCGGTCGGGATTCGCGTGGCGACCAGAGCGGATCTCCTACCCGACGATGTCTGCGATCTTTTCGAAACCATGTCGAAACGCACGTATTTTGCCGTGGAGCTCGGACTCGAGACCGTGCGGGATCGGACACTCGAGCGCATCGATCGCGGTATGGATCATCGGACCTTTCACGAAGGTACGAGGAAAATGCGGAACAGAGACATCCCCGTGATCGTCCACGTTCTCTACGGTCTCCCGGGCGAAAGCACGGAGGACATGCTCGCGACGGCACGCTATGTCGCGGCGGAACGCTTTGCCGGGGTCAAGTTTCACGGACTCTACATCGACCGCACGAGCAGGCTCGGTGCACTGTATGTACACGCGCCGTGGGAACTCATGACGCAGGAGGCGTACGCCAAGTGCGTCGCCGAATCGATCGCGCGACTCTCACCCGAGACCGTCGTCGAGAGGCTCACAGCCGATCCGAGGAGGATCGATCTTATCGCCCCGGCGTGGGCAACCGACAAGAGGCGCACCCGCGCCATGATTATGAACGAAATGCGCGCCCGCGGATGGACGCAGGCGAGCCTATATGGAAAGGAGTCAAGTTTATGAAACAAGTTGCACTGGTCATCGACATTCAGGAGAAACTCTTACCCGCAATGGCGGAAAAAGAAGCACTCTTAAAGAACACCGAGATCTTTTTACAGGGACTCAAGGAACTCGAAGTTCCCGTCCTCTTTACCGAGCAATATCCGCGCGGACTGGGCGCGACCGTCCCCGAGGTCAAAGCGATCTTCCCCAATGCGTGCTATGTCGCGAAGACACAGTTTTCCGCATGGACGGAAGAAGTGAAGGACTATATGAACGCGCTCGGCGCGACGGACGTCCTCGTCCTCGGCATGGAAGCCCATGTCTGCGTCCTGCAAACCGTGGAAGCGCTTCTCAAGGAAGGCTATCGCGTCACCCTCGTGCGCGACCTCGTTTCGAGCCGCAGGGAATCGGATCGCGAGACGGGCATCGCGTATCTTAGAGATCTCGGCGCACGCATCTCGACGTACGAAGCCGAGCTCTTTAAGCTTGTAAAAGACGCCAAGAACGAACATTTCAAGGCGATTTCGAAACTCATCAAATAGGATCTCAAGATGGAATACGAAATCAAAGGCGGCACGTTTCCCGTCGTCATCTGTCAACTCAAAAGCGGCGAACGCATGGTGACCGAGTCCGGTTCCATGGTCTGGATGAGTCCGAATATGGAGATGGCAACCTCGGGCGGCGGCATGGGCAAAGTGCTCTCGAGAGTCTTCTCGGGCGAGCGCATGTTTCAGAATATCTACACCGCACGCGGCGACGGCATGATCGCGTTCGGCTCGAGCTTTCCGGGGAAGATTCTCCCCTTGGAGCTTACGGGCGAGCGCGGATACATTCTCCAAAAAAGTGCGTTTCTCGCATCGGAGACGAGCGTCGAGCTCTCCATCCATTTCAATAAAAAATTCGGCGTCGGATTTTTCGGCGGCGAAGGATTCATCATGCAGCGACTCACGGGACGCGGCATCGCCTTTGTGGAAGTGGACGGCGATCTCGTCGAGTATACGCTCGCGACGGGCGAAGAAATCCTCGTCGATACGGGGAATGTCCTCGGTTTTGAGGAAGGCGTCAAGATGGAGATCCAAAAAGTCGAAGGACTCAAAAATATCTTTTTCGGAGGCGAAGGCGTTTTTCACACGCGCCTTACGGGACCCGGGAAAATTTGGCTCCAGACGATGCCCATGTCGAGCGTCGCACGCGCGATGGCACCGTTTATCGTCACGAACAACAGCTAGCGAGGAAACGGCGGACGTCCGTTTTGCGGAAGAAGCCGTCGTGATCTGAAAGAAAGAGAGATCTATGGACAATCAAAAAACACGGAGGGTTTTACTCGTCATCATGCTCATCATCGCGGCGATCCTCGCCTACGGATATCTTCATCAAGTACACGGACTCTAATCTTTTTTATGTCCGGAAGGGGGAACTTCATTGCAAAAACGACCGATGCCGGGGATGAACCGGCGCACCAAAACACGAAACCGACGCAAAATTTTTCGTATCTTTCTTTGGCTTTTTCTCTTGGTGGTCATTGCTCTGTTTTTGCGTATGATCCTTGCGGAGGAAGAGTTTGTAGAAGGTGCGGACATCGTCGATCTGTCGCTTCTCGCATCGCCCGATGAAACGGCGACCAAAGACGAAGTCGTCCTGCGCACGCCGTACGGCGATACGCTCGTCGCCTTTATGCGCGCGAAGACCGACATCGACATCACGCGCGAACCGTTTCTCAAGTCCGAGTCGCTCGTCCACATCCCCGCGGGCGAATACCTCGAGGTCTACGGATCCGAGGACGGCTATGTGAAAGTGCGCTATCAGGAGAAGATGGGCTATGTGCTCTACAAAGATCTGGAGAGCGTGGGCGACGACACCCTCTTCAAAGTCGTGCGGGGACTTCTCATCGTCAATCGCGATTTCCACTTGCCCGAGAATTATCGACCGGGTGTGTCGACCGTCGCGAAGATCGCCTTTGAAAAAATGCGCGAGGACGCGGCGAAATCGGGATTGGATTTGAGAATCTATGCGGACTTCGAGGACTATGAGCATCAAGCGGGCGCAGTCGCGGAGGAAGAGAAGCTCAATCATCCCGAGGGCGGGAACGGGGCGGCGGACAATCCCGCGGCAAGCGAGGACAACGGAGCGGAAAATGCCCCCGAGAACGCGGAGACGAACGCACCCGAGAACGAGAACGGCGACGAGAACGCCGAAAAGAAACCGAACGTGGAAAGTCCGAACACGCAAAAACGCCCGATCTTACCGGGCGAGAGCGAGCATCAGACGGGACTTGCCTTTGACTTCTGGGACGGCTCCGTCGAACCCGGAGATGTCGAAGCCTACGATGCCGAAGCACTGAGCGCATGGCTCAAGGAGAATGCGTACCGATTCGGCTTCATCCTGCGCTATCCCAAGGGGAAAGAAGCGAAGACGGGCTTTGACTACGAGCCGTGGCACTATCGCTATGTCGGAGAGGAACTCGCAGGGAAAATCTATCAATCCGGCTTGACGCTCGAGGAATATTTCGGACTCTGATGTTTGAAACAAGGTGAAAATGGATACCTATAGTTTGAAAGGAGAGATACTATGAGTAATTTATTCGATTCCATGAAAGACAAAGCACAGGACATTGCCAAGAGCGTAGAGAAAAAAGCAAACGAGATTGAAAAAGACGTCAAGGCACAGGGAGAAGAAGTCAAACGCGACATCGGACGCGCCGCGAAAGAGGCGGGACGCATGAAAGATCAAGCGGCAAAAGAAGTCAGTGAAACCGTGCAGGACGCCAAAGAGGGAATGAAGAATCTTACGGACAGCGTGAAAGACTCCGTCGATTCCATCAAAAAGAAACTCTAAAAGATGCCGTTCGGCATCTTTTCTTTTTTGAGACTGTAAAGAGGAGGTCCAGATGGATTACAATAAAGAAGCTCTGAAACTTCACGAGGAGCACCGCGGCAAGATCGAGGTCATCTCGACCGTTGCCATTCGCAATGCGGATGATCTCGCGACCGCGTACACGCCCGGCGTCGCCGAGCCGTGCAGAGTGATTGCCAAAAACCCGGAAGAGGTCTATCGCTATACCGCCAAGAGCCATCTCATCGCGGTGGTGACAGACGGCAGTGCCGTACTCGGACTCGGCAACATCGGCCCGCTTGCCGCCATGCCCGTCATGGAAGGCAAAGCCATTCTCTTTAAGGAATATGGCAATGTCGACGCCGTCCCGATTCTCCTCGATACGCAGGACACGGAAGAAATCATCGAGACCGTGCGCCGCATCGCACCGACATTCGGCGGCATCAACCTCGAGGACATCTCCGCGCCGCGTTGTTTTGAAATCGAAAAGAGACTCGACGAAATGCTCGATATCCCCGTCTTCCACGACGATCAACACGGCACCGCCATCGTCGTAACCGCGGCGGTCATCAATGCGCTGCGCGTCGTCGGGAAGAAGATTGAAGACGCTCGCGCGGTCATTTCCGGCGCAGGCGCGGCAGGCTCGTGCATCGCACGAATGCTCCTCGATCTCGGGATGAAACACATCATCGTGACTGACACGCACGGCATTCTCTCCGTCAATCACCCCGCGCACAACGAGGCGAAAGAAGCCCTCGCGCGCATCACGAACCCTGATCATCTCGTCGGAGGACTCGAAGACGCCATCCGCGGCGCGGATCTCTTCATCGGCGTTTCGGCAGCCGGCGTCCTAACCCCCGAGATGGTAAAGACCATGGCAAAAGATCCGATCGTCCTCGCCATGGCGAACCCCGTCCCCGAGATCTATCCCGAGGAGGCACTCCGCGCCGGAGCGGCCGTCGTCGGCACGGGCAGGAGCGATTTCCCCAATCAGATCAACAATGTGCTCGCATTCCCGGGGATTTTTAGAGGCGCACTCGACGCCAGAGCGAAGACCATTACGAAGAAGATGAAACTTGCCGCCGCCTATGCCATTGCGGACATGGTCGGAGACAAGCTTTCACCCGACTACATCGTCCCCTCCGCACTCGACAAGTCGTCCGCCGACGCCGTAAGCCTCGCCGTCAAGAACGCGGCACTTGAAGAAATGGGCGCAATCGAGTAAAATCCATACATTAAGAAAGTTGGTGATAGGATGATTCAATTTGGAGATGCGGGAAAGAACCGCATTGTACCGGTCGGAGAGTCGATGGTTCAAAAATCCGTCGATTCCAAGTACCTCAAGGAAATTAAGACAAAAGAACTCTTCTCGGGCAAAAAAGGAGAATCAATCTCCTCTCTCGGCTATTTCGGCGAAGGACTCGTCCTCGTCGGACTCGAAAAGACGGCAACCGCGGACGAGATTCGACGCGCTGTCTACCTCGGCATCGAAGAAATCAAGAAAGCCAAAGAGACGGAAGCATTCATCGACGTCGCGCTCTTTCCCAAGAGCAAGAATGCGTTTCGCGCCATTCTCGAGGGCGCACTCTTCTCGTCCTATGAACGCGTCCAATTCGTCAAGGATTGGAAACGTAGCGAGCCGGTCAAGGTCGTCATCGCGAACGCACCCGCCGACGCACAAAAGACTTTGGAAGAAGTACGCAACATCATCGAAGGCGTCTTCCTCGCGCGCAATCTCGTGAACGAACCCGCCCTCACCATGACCCCTGCGCGTTTCTCCGTCAAGATGCAGTCGAAACTCACGCCCCTCGGCGTCGAAGTCAATATTTTGGGACGTGCGGAAATCGCCGAACTCGGCATGAGCGCATTCCTCTCCGTTGCGATGGGCAGTGCGGAAGAACCGAGACTCGTCGTCATGCGCTATCTCCCGCTCGGGAAAGACGTCGCACCCACCGTCCTCGTCGGCAAAGGACTCACCTACGACAGCGGCGGCTATTCCATCAAACCCACGGACGGCATGCTCACCATGCACTGTGACATGGGCGGCGCAGGCAGCGTTGCCGGAACCATGTATGCCCTTGCGAAGAACAAAGTGCAGAAGAACGTCATCGGCATTACCGCGCTCTGCGAAAACATGATCTCCGGCTCCGCCTACAAACCCGGCGACATCGTCAACTCCATGAGTGGCAAGACCATCGAGATCACGAATACCGACGCCGAAGGACGCGTCACCCTCGCCGACACGCTCTACTATGCTTCTACGAGACTCGGCGCGGCACGCATCGTCGACATGGCAACTTTGACCGGCGCATGCATCATGGCACTCGGCTATGAATTTACCGGTGCCGTCACGAACGACGAAAAACTCTTTGCGGAATATAAAGAAGCCAGCGAACACACGGGTGAAAAAGTTTGGCTGCTCCCGAACGATCCCGCCTTCAAGAAAGCCCTCAAGTCCGAACACGCCGACATGGTCAACTCCTCGCGCAAACTCGGCGCAGGCACCATCACCGCAGGCGCGTTCCTCGAGGAATTTGTCGGCGACACGCCTTGGCTTCACCTTGACATCGCAGGCACCGCGTACCTTCCGGAATCGAGAGGCTACGAGCCCAAAGATGCGACCGGCGTTTGCGTACGCACGCTCTATGAGATGATCGCTCGATGAACGAACTCTCGCCCTCGTATCCCGTAGACGGCGCGCCGTTTTTGGGAAAAGGCGTCCTCTCCATCCGCGCGATCGGAGACGACGGACTCGTGATGCGCCTTTTGCCGAATGAAACCATGCTCAATCCGTCCGGCGTTTTGCACGGCGGCGTACATTTTACGCTCGCAGACACCGCGACCGGCGTGCATTCGTTCTACCTCGGCAAACGCTCGCTCACGGTTGCAAGCTCCATCGAGTACCTTGCACCCACGACCCTTTCCCCGCTCGACGCCGTCGCCAAATTGACACGGGGCGGCAGACGCATTCTCTTCTACAACGTGAAACTCATGCAGGCGGAGACCCTCGTCGCGACCGCAAGCTTCACCTACGCCGTCGCTGCGGACATCACCGCCGAAGATGAACCTCGCCTCTACGCCATGCGCGAAGAACTCCGCGCACGCGCGTTCGGTCTGGAAATCAAAGAAAGATAAACAATAAAAAAGATGCTCGTTTCGATACGGGCATCTTTTTTTGCGCTCTTCTGCGGTTCTTCTATTTTGCGTGTGATTGCTCGTCCGGCACGAGCGTACGGGTCAGGGGATAGGTGAGAAGAACGGCGAAGCTCGCGATGAAGATGGAAAGATAGGCGGGCAAGACGCTCGCGAGATAGCCGTAGAACATATTGCCGAGGGGAATCGACGAGAGCGCAAGCATGCTGAAGACGGACATGATGCGACTGCGATAGGCATTGTCGATGTTTTTTTGAAAAAAGACTTGTGTCGCGATATTGAGCGGCATGACGGAACTGATGACGAGACAGTCGAGAATCGTAATGGCGATGACGACGGGCACAAGCTTTTCGCTTCCCGCATGCATGCCGTATGTGACCGCGCCCCCGATGAGGAACAAGAATCCCGCAATCGAGAGCGAACTGTAACGCAAGAGTCGCTCCGGCTCGATTTTTTTTACGAGCGGCAGAAGAATGAGCGGCAAGACTACGCTCACGCCTGCCGTCGCCATGCGATACACCCCGTAGAGATACTCGCCCGTTCCGAGGACTTCCAAGAAGACATAGGTGATGACGACGCTAAAAATCGCAGAGAAGGAAAAATTGATAAGCGGCGCGACGAGGACAAAAATTTTCGCAAAGCGGTTTTTCTTGAGCTCCCGCACGCCCTCGAGAAATTCCGAGAGATAGGTTTTGATGCCGCCGGATGATTTTTCTTTCCGAGGCGAAGCGTATGGCGTGTCGATGAAAAAAAGCAGTGCCAATGCCACGACGAGCAGTACGCCAATCAACAGGAAAGAACCGAAGATGCCGAATTGCTTGTAGATCCATGCCGCCAACAAAGGGGTGGAGATATAGACGATGCCGTCGTCCACGCGCGAGAGCGTGACCGCTTCTTCCAAGAGTTCTTTCTCGACAATCTCCGGCAGGATCGAACTCTCCGCCGCGTTGTAAAAGACTTCGACCATTTCGAGTATGACCACGAGGACGTAGACGGAGAAAAGCGATAGGTCGCCCGAACTCGCATAGACGGCGTATGCGCCCATCGTGATCGCCTGAATGAGCGTGAGGATGCGCATGATCCCCCTGCGCTCCAGTCTGTCACCTAAGACACCACCCACAGGCGTGAGAAGAATCCTGGGGAGAATGACGATCGAGAGAATCGACGCATAGACGACGGGCGAACCCGTCCGATCCAAGATGTAGAGCGCGAGCGTGAACTGCAAAATATTGCTCGAGCCCATCGAAAACGCCGTCGCGAAGAAATAACTGAGATAACTTTTGTCCCGCAAGAGATTGAGAATCGGTTTTTGCATAGGAACTCCTTTCCGTGCGCCTAAAAAGCATGCGCATATCAAGCCTGAGAGATTGCAAAGGAGTATAGCAGAGGCAAGAGATCCCGCTCCCCCGGAGAAGAAAACAATCCTCCGAAAAAGGAAGATCGGCAGACGGTTTAAAACACATTTTCGTGCACCGATGAAAATACATCCCTTCATAAACGCACGAATCCTCATATTTTTCTTTTTGGGCTTGCGTTTTGAATCCAAGGGACGCACGATAAGAAAAAAGACCGATGCGCCTATATCGATCTGAGATGCCGTACGCAAGAGAACGGTTTGGAGAGCGGTCGCGGAAGAGCCGGAAAGGGTCGCAACAAAAGGCGAATTCGCCGAAATGGACGAGCACAATGCCACGAGCGTCAAAGGAGGGGAAGTCATGAAGCTTTTATATTTTTTCGACGACAAGGTCAAACCGATCATCATGCGCGGAAAATATTATTGCAAGCCGGAGGACACAGGCATCTTAGAGGACGGGATCAGCTGCATTCGCGAATACGATGTTAATTTGTGGTTTTATACGAAAGACGGAAAAACCGTCGCGTTTGACAGCGGTCATCGCAACTATCGCAGGATCGACGAAGAATTTGCAAAAATAGGCCTGGAGCCGGGGAACATACGACATCTCTTTTTGACGCATCTTGATACCGATCACGCGGGCGGAATCGATCGGAGCGCACGCAACATTTTCCCCAATGCCACGGTCTACATGGGCGCGGATGAGGAGAAATACATGACGCGCGAAATCCGTCGGAAAAAGATTTTTTACAATTGCGTCCGGATTGCCGACGGGTGGAAACCGATCCGAGGTGAAATGACTTTTGAGGTCGAGGGCATTCGTGTGGAGGCGATCCCTGTTCCCGGACATACGGTCGGACACACCGTCTATATTGTGGAGGACAAAATAATGGTTTCGGGCGACTGCCTCGCTATCAATGAAAACGGCGGCTATGCATTTTTTGATTTTTTCACGCAGAATCCCGCAAAGAACAAAGAATCTTTGCTCCGCCTACAAGAGAAACTCGCGGGGCGCGCGCTCACCTATGTCTGCACAGGACACAGCGGAATCCATCCTTATTCGGAAAAAATCTTTGCGCATATCGACGAAAGTGCCGTATTTGGAAAGAAAACGCCCTTTCACAAAGACGGCGAATACAATCCGTTCGTCTGAAAGTGCAAAAAACCTGTAAGGAGAAACAAAAAGCATCTTCTCGTTCCGAAGGATGCTTTTTTTGTGCTTCAACTTTTTCTTGACAAGTACACTTTGCGCGCGTAAAATTAAAAAAAGAAAGACAAGTACACTTTGCAGGAGGGAAGCATGGATACAAGGACGGACAAAGAAAAAATTTTGGAACGGTTCAAACGCGAGAACGCGCTCGCTGACGAGCGGGAGAAGGATCTCGATCTCAAGGCGAATGCGCTCGGAATTCTTTTTTCCGCGGTGAGTTTTCTCATCCTCTTTATCGTCGCGGAAGTAAGAGATCTCGACGACACGGGCGCACGGCTCATGTTTCTCTCGATTCTCCTCGGAGACCGGCTCTACAAATTTCTCCGGCAACGGAAAGAGTTGAAGACGTGGCAGAACGTCTCGTATCTCCTCTTTCTCGTCGGCGGCACGATCCTCTACATCGCGTATCTCGTGGATTGGGCGCGCTAAGATGAACGAGAAACTCATTCTACGGAACCGACTCAAGGACGCGCGCACGGAAGCGGGGCTCACGCAGAAAGAACTCGCGGAACGCATCGGCGTCTCGAGGAATACCATAAGCTCCATCGAGACGGGCGAATTTTGCCCCACGTCGAAACTCGCGCTCATCCTCTCGATCGCGCTCGACAAAAAATTTGAAGAACTCTTTTATTTTGATCCCGAAGGAGAGGACATCGAATGAACAAACAAAGTCTCTTTGAAAAAATCGTCTATCTGGTCGTCGGTGCCGTCTTTTTCGGCGGATACACGCTCCTTATGACGGAAGTCTTCAAAATCAGTCCGTTTCGCGGATTTGCACTCGTGCCGACCGCGTATTGCTTCGTCGCAATCTTCACTTTTTCGCGCACGGGAAATCTGGGCTCGGAGCGGGTGAAGGACGGCATTCTCCCTTCTAAGGTCGTCATGCCGTTCGCCTATCTTGCGGGACCGATTCTTCTCGTGTGTAAGAAAAAAACGTGCCAACACGCGGAATAGGAGCAAGACAAACGGCGATGAACGTAGAAAAAACGCGCGCTTACTATGAGGATTTTGATGAAGAAGATCGATGCCCGTGCGCGTATTGCAGGAATTACGAACGAGAAATCGCACGCGCCTATCCCGCGTTAAGGGAGACGCTCGAGGAGATGGGGATCGACATCGAAAAACCGTTCGAGACCATGCCGCTCGAACCCGACGCGGAGGGGATCGAGTACATCGGTGCGCAATACATCGTACTCGGAGAGAAGACGGGATTTCTAAGAAGGCGCGTGGGAGACGTCGTGATCGACCTCGCCCTCTCCCATCCGACGACGGATCTCGAAGAAGACCATTTTGTCATCGAGGTCGGGCCCGTCCATCTCCCGTGGACGGAAGAACCCGGCGAGTCATAAAAAGCATCCTGATTGGAGGGTGCTTTTTTCATGTCACGGAAACGATGGACCGAGGCTTGTAGAAGAGAAATCTCAAGGATCTATGCATCCATTCATAAGAAAAAATCTGTGGCACTCCACAGGATTTACTAGGAGGTTTTTATGAAGAAAAAATGGCTCAGTATTTTGACGCTCTTGGCACTCTCGGCGGACCTCGCAGCTTGCGGCGCAAATGGCGCGGACAAGCCTGCAGAAAAAGAGGGCGGCACGGCTGAAACCGTAGAAGCAAGTGGTGACTGGAAACCGGAAGAGAATGTCACGACGATCGTCGCGTACAAGGCGGGTTCCGGCACGGACACCACCGCGAGAATCCTCTCCGAGTTTGCGAACAAATATCTCGGCAAGACCATGGTCATCGAGAACTTGGAAGGCGGATCGGGTTCGATCGGCTGGACGAGACTTGCAGAGGCAAAACCGGACGGCTACACGATCGGTTATGTCAATCTCCCGACCCTTGCATCGAATATCGTCGAAGGTCTCGGCAATTACTCGATGGATGATTTCATCCCGATTGCAAACCACGTCACCGAGACGTCCTTAATCATGGTTTCTGCAAACAGCCCGTTCAAGACCCTTGAGGATCTTGTGAAATTTGCGAAAGAGAACCCCGGCAAACTCAAGGCTTCGACCAATGGCAACAAAGCTTCGAACCACATCGGTGCGGAACTTTTCGCACAGTCGGCAGGTTTTGAATACACGGCAATTCCCTACGGCGGCACGGCGGATCAGCTTCTCGCACTCCGTCAGGGCGAAGTCGATTTCACCTCGGCAAAAGAAGCCGACATCTCCTCGATGATGAGTGAAGTCAGAGTCCTCGGCGTATTCTCCGAAGAGAGACTCGCGGACATGCCGGACGTTCCCACGCTCAAAGAAAGCGGCTACTATGATAAATGGTACGGTTCCGCAAGAGCACTCGTTCTTCCGAAAGGTACGCCCGAGAACATCGTCAAGTTCTACGAAGAAGCGTTCAAGAACGCAATGCAGGATGAAGGATATCTCGATTCGGCGAAGAAAGCCGGCGTCACCACGGATTACAAGGACGGCGCAGCTACGAAGGCACTCTTCGATCAACAATTCAAGTTTGTAAGCGAAGAAGCATCCAAACTCTGGAAATAATTCGAAACACGAATAACAGAAATTATGCGGGATAAATATTTCGCATAATTTTTGTTATTCCATCATTTTTGTTAGAGGAGACACTATGAAAAAAACTGATCTCGGCGTTGTCGGTGTCGTCTACGCGATTTGCGCGCTTTTTTTATACCTGACACTGCAACTGCCCAAAAGCGCACAGACATACCCGCTCTTTATCCTTGCAATTCTCTTTATTCTCACGAGTATGTATCTTGTCACGATGCTCATAGGCTACAAGAAAGTCGGCATCGTAAGCCATTCCGGCGAATTTGAAGGATTTCAACCCAAGCAATTTTTCGTGATTTTAGGCCTCGTATTCCTCTATGTAATCATGTTAAACTACCTCGGCTTCTATCTCTCGACGGTCTTATTCATGGTTGCAACGTTGCGATATCTCAAGGTTCCGTATCTCACGACGGTCATCGCGGTTGCGGTGATTTGCCTCATCGTTTATCTGGCCTTTTCAAGATTCTTGGGCGTGAGATTGCCTGAGATGCGTCTCTTTTAGAGGAGGAAATTATGCTCGAAACATTACAACTTATGGCGATGGGCTTCGGAGCGGCCCTTACGCCCATCAATCTGCTCATCATGGTGATCGGTGTCACGGTCGGCATCGTCATCGGCTGCTTGCCCGGACTCTCTGCGGCAATGGGTGTGGCACTGCTCTTGCCGCTCACCTTTTCCATGGAGGCTTCGACGGGACTCATCATGCTCGGCGCGATCTACTGCGGCGCGATCTTCGGCGGCTCGATCTCCGCGATTCTCATTCACACGCCCGGCACGCCCGCGGCGGCGGCAACGGCCATTGAGGGCTATAAGATGACGCTCCAGGGTAGAGCCGGAAGAGCCCTCGGAACGGCGACTTTCTCGTCTTTCTTCGGCGGTCTTTTCTCCTGCATCGCCCTGTATTTCTTTACCCCCGTTCTCGCGTCCCTCGCGATGAAATTCGGCTCGCCCGAATATTTCTGGCTTTCGATCTTCGGACTCACGATCATCGCGGGCGTATCGTCCAAATCGATCCTCAAGGGTCTCATTTCCGGCGCGATCGGACTGCTCCTATCCACGATCGGTATGGATCCCATCGACGGCACGCAACGATTCATGTTCGGTCAGGCGTCTCTCTATGAGGGCATCAACGTCACTTGCGCCCTCATCGGACTCTTCTCGCTAAGCCAAGTCTTCATCCTCGCCGAAGCGAAGATCAAGGAGCGTGTAAAAGCGAAAGAATTTAAGGACTCGCTGCTCCTTACGAAACAAGAGATCAAGGAACTTCTGCCCACGTGGCTCCGTTCCTCCGTCATCGGTACGCTCACCGGGATTCTGCCCGGCGCAGGCGCGTCCATCGCATGCTTCCTCGGCTACAATACCGCCAAGCAGTTTGCGAAACATCCGGAAGAATTTGACAACGGATCGTACGAAGGCGTCGCCGGCTGCGAAGCCGCGAACAACGCCGTCACCGGCGGATCGCTCATCCCGACCCTTACGCTCGGCATCCCCGGAGAATCCGTTACCGCTGTGCTTATGGGCGGACTCATCATTCAGGGTCTCACCCCCGGACCCAATCTCTTCGTCGGCGAAACCGCTGCCATGACCTATACATTCTTTGCGGGCTTCGTCTTCATCCAGTTCATCATGCTCGGCGTCGGACTCCTCGGGTGCAGAGGATTTGCGCAGATCTCGAGACTCTCCGACAAGATTCTCATCCCTGCCGTCACCGTACTCTGCGTCGTCGGATCGTTCGCCATCCACAGAAACATCACCGATGTCTTCATCATGCTCATCTTCGGCATCATCGGTTATCTCGTGCGGAAATTCGGACTCAATAACGCAGCCATCGTCCTTGCGCTCATCCTCGGACCCATCGGCGAAAAGGGACTTAGAAGATCCCTCGCGCTCTCCGGCGGGAATCCCGGCATTCTCTTCTCCACGCCTATCTGCTGGGTACTCATCGCGCTTTCGATCTTCGGCGTATTTTCGCCCATGATCATGGCAAAACTGGAGAAAAAATCCATCGACAGTGCCGCTTCCGAAGACGAAATCAAAGAAATTCTGGACAACGAAAAATTCTTTGACGAATAAAAAGAGCATCAAGTAGAAAAAGCATCCTCTCGGGGATGCTTTTTTGGTGGGGAAAACGGCTCGCATCGGAAAACATGGAAGAAGCGAGAGAGGGTTTTCTTTTTGTCGCTTCAGTCGGAACTGAAACAAAAAAATGGTGCAGGGTTGTTTCTTTTTGTCACCCAAGTCGGAGTGGACGTGAAAAACGCAATGCAGGGGCGTTTTCTTCGGTCGCTCAAGTCGGAGATGATAGAAAAAAAGCACCGTCGGTTTGATGCTTTTGGACACTGAACGCCGAGACGACGAAAAAAAGTACCGTGGGATCGATGCTTTTTTTGAGAGAAAGGCGACGCGACGAGAAATCATCCGCGACGCACCCGGCGAAAACGCGGGCGGCTTTCCACGGAAAAATGGGTTTTCGTGCGAACCTATCGCGCATTTATGCTATACTGAAAGATAAGAATGAGCTTTTTTTGGAGGAGGACAAGCCATGATTGATATCAAACTCTTACGCGAGAATCCGGATCTCGTGCGCGAAAATATGCGCAAGAAATTCAAGGAGGATCGTCTTCATCTCGTCGACGAGGCACTTGAGTTCGACCGTCTTTTCCGCGCGGACAAGACGGAGGCGGATGCGCTGAGAGCCGATCGCAACAAGATCTCGAAGACGATCGGCATGCATATGGCGAAGAACGAGAAGGACGAAGCCGAGCGTGCGAAAGAAGAGGTCAAGAAGATCAACGCACGTCTTGAGGAACTTGAGGAGAACGAGAAGACCCTTGCCGAAAAATTGCGCGAATGCATGATGTCCATTCCGCAGATCATCGGAGACGAAGTGCCGATCGGGCGCGACGACAGTGAGAATGTGGAACTCGAGCGCATCGGTGAACCGGTGGTTCCGCCGTATGAGATTCCGTACCATGTGGACATCATGGAGAAACTCTCGGGGATCGATCTCGACAGTGCGAGAAAGACGTCCGGCGCGGGTTTCTACTTTCTTACGGGGGATATCGCGCGTTTACATTCCGCGATTCTTTCCTATGCGCGCGATTTTATGATCGACCGCGGTTTTCTCTATTGCGTCCCGCCGTTTATGATTCGCCGTTCCGTCGTGGAGGGGGTCATGAGTTTTGAGGACATGGAGAATATGATGTACAAGATCGAGGGCGAGGACTTATATCTCATCGGGACGAGCGAGCACTCGATGATCGGTCGCTTCATCGACACGATCACACCCGCAGAGGATCTGCCCTTGAAGCTCACGAGCTATTCGCCGTGTTTTCGAAAAGAGGTCGGCGCACACGGCATCGAGGAGCGCGGCGTCTATCGCATCCATCAATTTGAAAAACAGGAGATGGTCATTCTCTGCGAGCCGGAGGACAGCCCCGCTTTTTATGAAGAAATGTTAAATCTCACGGTGGAATTTTTCCGCTCGCTCGCGATTCCCGTGCGTAAACTCGAGTGTTGCTCGGGCGATCTTGCGGATCTCAAAGTCCGCTCCTGCGACGTCGAAGCGTGGAGTCCGCGTCAGGAGAAGTATTTTGAGGTCGGCAGTTGCTCGAATCTCGGGGACGCACAGGCAAGACGCCTCGGAATTCGCGTCCGCGATGAGAACGGCGTACATTTTGCCCATACGCTCAACAACACGGTCGTCGCTCCGCCGAGAATGCTCATCGCCTATCTCGAAAACCACTACCAGGAAGATGGCTCCGTCACCGTTCCCGAGGTTCTAAGACCGTATCTCGGAGGGAAAGAAAAACTTTCGTAGGGAGGGTTCCCGATGAAACAATATCTCAAGCACATCGCCGTCCTCGCCTTTGTGATCTTCTTCGTCGCGTGCAGTGCGCCCAAGGCGGGTACGTCGGAAGAGGCGACGGGCGAGACGACGGGCGAAATTGCACCCGCCATCGAGATCGACGCGCTGGGACTTACCGTCTCGGTGCCCGATCGTTTTTCCGTACTCTATAAGTCGAACGAAGACATGCTCGTTCTCTCGGAACGGCTCTATCCCTTGCGCCGCATCGTCGTAAAACGCCTCGAACCGATGCCGGCGGGAGAGAAGAAGCCGTATGACTATTATCCCGAAGCCGCATTCGGCACGGCGCGGACGATGGACGGACTCACCGAATATCCGTATTTTGTCGCGCGCGGAGAGAATGTGATTGAGGGCGGTCTCGTGATCGGCGGGGATCCGGATTTTCCCGTTGCGATTCTCGTCGAGACGGAGAACGGCGCCAAGCGCGATGCCCTGTACGCCGTCGTACACGCCATGGAGTGGCATTTCCCCGAAACGGACGCGGGGAGGTACCGCAAGAGACTCATGCACGCCGCGACCGATGCGGACGCGGTGAAAGCAGAGTCGGCGTATCTTACGACCTTTCTCAAAGAACATCCCAAAGCGGCGGATCACGCACTTATGGATTTTTCCGATTATCTCACCGAAGCCGTGAAACTCGCACCGAGCCATTTTCTCGGGGAGGAATTTCCGACGGTGAAACGCTATGACGGGCGCGAGGAATTTGATCGGATCAACTATCTCATCACCCATAAGGATCGATTCTCCGAACCGTTCCGCGAGCATATCGCGCGCATGGAGAAGATCTTAGGCAAGCGCATGGATCCCGCTCAATTTGCCGATGAAAAGGACTGGGACGCATACATTTCGCGCTATCACGATCTCGAAGAGGAATTTCTCAAAAATCCCGGGACGCATTACCTCGATTCGATCCTCAAGAAAGAGATTCGCGAGGCGCACAGACTCTTCGTCCTCGGGATCAAGGATCCGTACGTCGCGCGTGTTGCGTACTCGCACTATGTGCAGAATTATCCCGACAGCCGTTATCGTGAGATCATCTACGATATTTTCATGCGCTTCGATGCGCACGATCCGGACTATGGTGCGAAACGCAAAGAGACTTATGAAAAATGGGAGCGCGAGAATCTCGGCATGTTTGAATAGGGTTTGTAGAAACGAGCGTCGCCGTGGTGCGGCGCTTTCTATTCCGTGAAAGGGGGAACTATGCGAACAAAAATTTCTGTAACGGGTATGCACTGCGCGGCTTGCAGTGCGCGGGTGGAAAAGGTCCTCGGTCGCATCGAGGGCGTTTCGTCTGCGAAAGTGAATCTCATCGCCGAGAAGGCGGACGTGGTCTATGACGCGCCCGCGACGCCGGAGGAGATGATCCGCGTAATCCGTCGCGCGGGTTATGATGTGGCAAAGGACGAACGCACATTTGTCCTTACGCCGCCCATGAAAAAAGAATCGGAGAAAATCCAAGGGCTCTTCGGAGACGAAGTGGAACTCACCCTCTCACCGGACGGAGAGAGCGTGAAACTCCGCTACGACTCGGGACTCTTCGACGAAGCGCAGATCCTCGAGATCTTTCGTGCGGGGGGACACGCGGCAAAAGCTTACGACGACGATCGCACACATGCCGAGAAAGTCCGAAGAGAACGGGAGTTTACGACGCTGCGACGCGATTTCTTCATCGCGCTCGTCTTTACGATTCCGCTCTTTGCCGCGATGTTTTTTCACATGGCGGGTGTCGAGAACGTGCTCATGACGGGGAGCGTGCAGTTTGTCCTCGCGTCGCTCGTGGAATTTATCCCCGGGAGAAGATATTTTCGCTCGGCGTTTGCGTCTTTACGCGGCGGCGGGGCGAATATGGACGTCCTCGTCGTCATGGGCACGATGGCGGCGTATCTCTTTTCGATCTACGAATGGCGAACGGGCGGGATGGATTTTTATTTCGAATCGTCCGCGACCATCATCACGCTCGTGCTTCTCGGGAAGACTTTTGAAGCGCGTGCCAAGGCGAAGACTGGCGAGGCGATTGAGAAGCTCAAAGAGCTCACGCCCGAGACGGCGCGGATCGTGCGTGCGGACGGTACGAGAGAGGATGTGCGCATGCGCGATGTCGATCTTGACGATCGCGTCGAGATTCTCCCCGGCGAACGCATTCCCGTGGACGGCGTCGTCGTTGAAGGCATGACGCATGTCGACGAATCCATGCTCACGGGCGAGAGTCTCCCCGTGAAAAAAGAGCCGGGCGAACGCGTGACGGGCGGCACGGTGAACCGCGAAGGGCATCTCATCGTGCGCGTCGATGCAGTGGGGAGTGCCACCGCACTGGCACGGATGGTCCGACTCGTCGAGGATGCGCAACTCGAGAAAGCACCCGTCGAGAGACTTGCGGACAAGATTGCGGGCATCTTCGTGCCCTGTGTCATCGTCGCGGCGATCGCGACGTTCGGACTCACCTATGCGTTTCTCCATACCTTTGACACCGCGCTCTTACGCGCCGTGGCGGTGCTCGTCATCGCCTGCCCGTGTGCGCTGGGCCTTGCGACCCCGACCGCCATCATGGTCGCGACGGGCGAAGGGGCAAAACGCGGGATTCTTTTCAAATCCGGTGTCGAACTCGAGAAGGCGCATCATCTCAAAGCGATGGCTTTTGACAAGACCGGTACGCTCACCGTCGGCGAAGCGAAACTCACCGACTACGAGGGCGATCTCGCCGTCGCCGCCGCACTCGAACGCAGGAGCGAACACACGCTCGCCGAAGCGATCGTTGCCGCCGCGGACGAAGCGGGCGTCGAGGAAAAGACCGTCACCGATTTTCGCGCGGTGCCCGGCTACGGCGTGGAAGGCGTCGTGGACGGCGTATCCTATCGACTCGGGAAGTCCGAATGGGCGGCACCCGGAGAAGAGATCGCGTTTGCCGATGCAACGAAGACTGTCGTCGTGCTCTCGGACGGCAAGGTGCGCGGTGTCTTTGCCATCGCCGACACGATGAAAGAAGACGCACCCGAGACCGTCGCGAAGCTTGCGAAACTCGGCATCAAGAGCGTTCTCGTGACCGGCGACCAAAGAAGCGTCGCCGAAGAAATCGCCCGGGAGACCGGCATCGAAGACGTACGCGCCCGCGTGCTCCCCGATGAAAAAGCTGAGATTTTAAGGGAACTGCGCGAACAATACGGCGTCGTCGGCATGGTCGGAGACGGCATCAACGATGCACCCGCCCTCGCCCTTGCGGACGTGGGTTTCGCCATGGGTACGGGCACCGACATTGCGATGGAAGCGGGGGACATCACCATTTCCTCAGGGAAACTCACGTCCATTCCCGTCGCCGTCGCCCTCTCGCGCGCCACCATGCGCATCATCAAAGAGAATCTCTTCTGGGCATTTTGTTATAATACGATTGCGATCCCCGTTGCGGCACTCGGATATTTAAGCCCCATGCTCGCGTCCGCCGCCATGGCGTTCTCGAGCGTCAGCGTCGTCACGAACAGCCTCAGGCTCAAACGATTCGATCCCGCACGCTACGGCATCGCGAAGAAAAAGGAGGTAAAATCATGAGAGAAATCATCAAAGTGGAAGGCATGAGCTGCGAACATTGCAAAGCATCCGTCGAGAAAGGAATCTCCGCGGTCGAAGGCGTCACGAAAGTCGTCGTCGATCTTGCGGGCGGCACCGCGACCGTCGAAGGCGACTATTCCATGGACGCGGTGAAAAACGCCATCGAAGACGCAGGCTTCGAAGTCGGCGCATAGATAGAAAAGAAGAACCGCCCGGACGGTTCTTTTTTTGTGACTCGAATACACTGCAAGATTTTTCGGCGCGTGCGTCTCATCTAAAATTTTTCGCGTTGCCTGTTTTGCGCAAATTTTCTTCTGCGCAATCAAATTTCGGACAATCAAAAACCCCGTCGTCCTATTGGATGACGGAGTTTCGCTTTCTTATTGCGTTTAGAGAATGGTGAGTCCGCCGTCGGAGACGAGAATCTGACCGTTGATATTCGACGCGTCGTCCGACGCGAGGAAGAGAAGATTTGCCGCGATCTCATCCGCGGTCGCGACCATCTTGTCGAGCTTGGGCCCGCGCATGACGACCTCCATGCCTTTTTCATCGACGTCGTGCATGTTCGAGAGGATCTCCGTAGCGATGCCGCCGGGTGCCACCGCATTGGTGCGGATCCCGTCGTTCGCATACATCGCCGCGGTATTGCGCACGAGGCCTTCGATGGCACACTTCGACATCGTGTACGCGACGCCCGCTTTGCCGCCGCGGATCGACGCGATGGATCCCGTGGCGACGATCGCGCCGCCGTCTTTCATGAGGGGAATCGCGCCTTGGAAGAGGCGAAACGTGCCTTTGACATTGATCGCGAAGATGCGATCGAGATTCTCCTCCGTGCTATGCGTCACGGGTTCGAACTGATCCATGACGCCCGCATTGGCGATGAGGATGTCGAGTTTGCCGTGCGCGTGCTCGACGGTTTCGAAGAGTCTTGCGACGTCCTCGCGCTTCGACACATCGCCCGCGACGGGGATGATCTCGCCGGCAAAATGCTCGGCGCGCGCTTCGTCTCGTAAGCTTTCGAGTTTCTCTTCTCTGCGCGCAAAGGCGTAGACGGTCGCGCCCTCTCGCGCCGCTCTGAGAGCGGTACTGCGTCCGACGCCCGATGATGCGCCGGTTACGATCATGATTTTATTTTGAAATTTCATTTTATCCTCCTTTGGTACTATTTCATAGATACCCAAATGTGTTCCGCGCGGCACATCTCTCCGTTCCCGCGAAATCTTCGTCTCATGGTATAATAGGCGCATGGAAAGAAAGCGAGGATCTCATGCTTACAATCAATAAAGAACTCGTCCGCATGGATCGGGCGGGGAAAAAAATACGTCTCGCGCTCTACGGCGTGGGCAAAATGGGACGCGCGCTCATCGCGCAGATGTCGACGATTCCGGCGATGTGTCCGTCCGTCATCGTGAGCCGTACCGAGGAAAAAGCGGTGAACGCGCTCCTAAATTCCGGCGTTAAACTCATGCATATCACAAAGACCGACGATCCCGAGAAGGCACGTGCGGAAGTGCTTGCGGATCATTTTGTCGTGACGAAAGATCCGAAACTTCCGATGGCGATCGGAGAAATCGACGCAATTGTCGACGCGACGGGAAATCCCGATTTCGGCACGGAGATCACGCTTGCCGCAATCGAAGCGAAGAAGGACATCATCACACTCAATGTCGAGATGGACAGTGCCGTCGGCCCCGAGCTCTTAAGACGCGCGGAGAAAGCGGGCGTCGTCTACACGCTCTCCGCGGGCGATGAACCGGGTGCCATCATGGAACTCGTCGATTTTGCGCTCGGACTCGGCTTTGATCTTCTCGCGGTCGGCAAGGGGAAGAACAATCCCCTCGATCGCACGGCGACGGCGGAGAAACTCGAATCCACCGCACGCGCACAAGGGCTCAGTCCCAAGATGCTCACGGGTTTTGTCGACGGCACCAATACGATGATCGAGCTTACGACCGTGGGCAATGCCATCGGCTTTATCCCCGATGTGCCCGGATGTCACGGTCCCGAAGCCGATGCGAAGTCCCTTGCAAAGATTTTTACGCGGCAGGAGGACGGCGGCATCCTATCCGGCTACGGCATCGTCGACTATGCGTTCGGCGTCGCGCCGGGCGTCTTCGTCCTCGTGACGAGCAAACGAGACGATGTGAAATCCCTCATGCACTACCTCGGCATGGGCGAGGGACCTGTCTTTGCGCTGGTACGCCCCTATCATCTCACGAGCCTCGAGACGCCGGCGTCCATCTATCGCGCCGTCATCGACCGCGATGTCACATTGGCTCCGTCCGCGGGACAAGTCTGCGACACCGTGGCAGTGGCAAAACGCGACCTTGCGCCGGGCGAAATCGTCGAGGGCATCGGCGGAGAACATCTCTACGGGATGATCCTTTCGCACAAGACGACCCGCGAGGAGCACTATGTTCCCATGGCACTCATAGAAGGCGCGAAAGTCCTCACCCCGATTCGACAAGGCGACTATATCCGCCAAGAGGACATCGAACTAACCGACAACACCATCGTGCGTCTGAGAAAAGAGCAGGACGAGAAGGAGGAACTATGAGACTCATGATTGCGCTGGGCGGCAATGCGCTCGGCGATACACCTTTAAGACAGATCGAGAACGCCGACCACGCCGCGAAGATGATCGCCGACCTCGCCCAAGCGGGGCATGAGATCGTCCTCGCCCACGGCAACGGGCCCCAAGTTGGCATGATTGCCCGCGCGTTTGAAGGCGCGCACGTCCCCGACATCGAACTCCCCGAGAGCGGCGCGATGAGCGAGGGCTATATTGGCTATCATCTCACCAACGCGATCGACAATGTCTTTCGCGCGCGCGGCATCGAGAAAGATGTCGCGACTGTCGTCACGCGTGTCGAAGTCGATCCCGACGACCCCGCCTTTCTCCATCCGACCAAACCCATTGGCTCGTTCCTCTCCGAGGAGGATCTCTGGGAGGCCATGGCAAAACACATCCCCATACTCCCCGACGCGGCGGGACGCGGCATGCGGCGCGTCGTTGCAAGCCCCTTGCCCAAGGATATCCTCGAGGCCCGGAGCATTCTCACCCTTGTGGAATCCGGCGTGCTCGTTATCGCGGGCGGAGGCGGCGGCATCCCCGTCGTGAGGACCGAGGAAGGCTACAAAGGGGTCACCGCCGTCATCGACAAGGACTACACCGCCGAGAAACTCGCGGAACTCACCGACTGCGATCTCTTCATCATCTTGACCGAAGTCGAATACGTTTCGCTCCGTTTCGGTAAACCCGACGAAGAAAAACTCACCGAGATCACCGTATCGGAAGCGGAACAATACATCGAAGAAGGCCATTTCGGCAAAGGATCGATGCTACCCAAAGTCGAAGCCGCCGTCGCATTTGCGAAGTCCGCCAAGAACCGCGTCGCCGTCATCACCTCGCTCGAACACGCGGGAGACGCGCTCACGGGCGGCACGAGAATAAGGAGGGATGCATCATGGGCATGAGTTGCCCCAATTGTGGACGGGAGACCGAATTTCCCGTATTTCCGTACATCAATATCGAAGACGAACCGAGATTCAAAGACGAGATCCTCTCGGGCAGACTCTTTCATTTTGCATGCAGGGAGTGCGCCTTTGAGACACCCGTGAACTACAATATGCTCTACAAAGATCGCGAGAAAAAACTCCTTATCCTTCTCTACCCGGGGGAAGAAGACGTCCCCCGAGAGCTTGACGAGAGTCTCCTCGTCTACGAAGACGGTTGGCATATGCGCATGGTCAGAGACGCGCGCGAACTCGCCGAGACCGTCGAGATCTTCGATCACGAGAGGGACGACCGCGTCCTCTCCGCGATGAAAATCCTCGCCCGGAAACTCTTTGCCGAGAAGAACCCCGACACCGCGCTCGGCACCCTCTACTACGACGGGGAAGCCGACGCATTCGCAGGCGAAACGGCAGGCGGCGCAATCTATTTTCCCGTCCGCGACGACGAATACGAAGTCATTGCAAAGAGCGTCCCGCCCGAGACGAAGACATTTTTAAGAGTCGACGAAGCCTACGGCAAAAGTCTACTCAAATAGTCCGACGAAGCCAAAAGCCCCACGGGGCTTTTTTGTCTGCCAAAATCCTCGCAAAAAGAAAAATTTTCACCCCGGGTTCTCTGCATCGCACAAGATTCAAGTTCCAATATGATATAATAAAGAAGAATACAGACGATCACTTGACAGAAACCAGAGGGGAGAATGCTATGTATACCGTTGGACAAAAAATCGTACACCCCATGCACGGCGCCGGAACCGTCGCCGAGATTGTAGAAAAAAACGTCCTGGGAGAAACCAAAGACTATTACAAAATTCAGATGATGCTCCGAGGCATCGAGATACTCGTCCCCGTCGATCGCTGTGAAGAGATCGGACTGCGAAACGTCATGAGCGATGAGGAATATAAAGAACTCATCGAGGTCCTCGACGGCAAGATGAGCAAGATGCCGAAGAACTGGAACCAACGCTATCGCGCCAATATGGAACGTATCAAGACCGGCGACATCCTGGAACTCGCGAGCGTCGTAAGAAATCTCATGCTTCTCGACGCGCACAAGGGACTCTCCGCCGGGGAAAAACGCATGCTCATCGGTGCCAAGCAGATGATGATCTCCGAAATGATGATCTTAACCGGCGAGACCATGGAAGCCGAAGAAGCTTTTGTCGACGCCCATGTCCTAAACTCGGACACCGAATAGACCATCACCGTCCGGAGACATCGGAACCGGAAACGAATATCCAAACAAAAATTCAATCGACCATCCAATACGAAAGGAGCTAAAGATGCTAAAAAAAGCTTTTCGCGTCCTTTTTGCAGTTCTCGGCGCGATTCTTTTCTTACTCCTCGCGAATCTGCTCTTCGATGAGCACATCCTCGGCTTTATCGGATGGCAAAAGACGGGCTTTCTCATAGGCGCAAGCCTTGTGACCGCCATTCTTTTTTATTTTTTATCCCTACCCGTCTTTCGCCTCATCGAAAAAGTCGTCCTTCGCCTGGAAAAAGAATTTCAGGACATCCCGAGCATTGATCTCATCTTTGGAATCTTGGGACTCGTCATCGGACTCATCCTTGCATTCCTCATCAGCCAACCGCTCTTGCGTTTGCAACTCCCTTATCTCGGCAATGTCCCCGGCGTCATCGCCTCGATTCTACTCTACATTCTCCTCGGCTATCTCGGACAGGCACTCGCCAATCAAAAAAAACGCGATCTGCCCAAGCGATTTTTGAACTTTGCGAAATCCCGCGATCCGCGTGACACGCGCGAACCCCGCGAGCACGACCGCAAGAAAAAGAAAGAGGAGATCGAAGGCGCGAAGATCTTCGACACCTCCGTTATCATCGACGGACGCATCGGCGAAATCATCGACGCCGGCTTTCTCGAAGGCACCGTCGTCATCGCGCAGTTCGTCCTTGAGGAACTCCAGCACATCGCCGACAGCGAAGATCATCTCCGACGCGAACGCGGCAGACGCGGACTCGACCTCATCCGAGAAATTCAGGAAAAAGGCAAAATCCCCGTCCACATCGACGGCAATATGTATCCCGAAGTGAAAGAAGTCGACATGAAACTTCTTCACCTTACGCAAGACCTCAACGGCAAAATCCTTACGAACGACTACAATCTCAACAAAGTCGCCCGCGTGCGCGGCATCACCGTCCTCAATATCAACGAGCTTGCGAACGCCATGAAACCCGTCGTCGTCACCGGCGAAAAAATCACCGTCGAGATCGTCCGCCCCGGCAAGGAACGCAGCCAAGGCATCGCCTATCTAGAAGACGGCACCATGATCGTCATCGAAGACGGCAAATTCCACATCGGGAAGACCAAAGAAGTCGAAGTCACGAGTGTGCTTCAGACCGCCGCAGGGAAAATGATCTTTGCAAAACTCGCCGACAAATAAAAAAGACACAAAAAAACTCCGCCCGGAAATCCGAGACGGAGTTTTTTATTATTCCCGATTGATTCTCCAACCGTGGTCAAGAAGATTCGATCCTTCCGCGAAGGAAAAAGCGTGTTCGATCGCGCCGTAGGTATAGTCTTTCGCACGTTCGACCGCTTCCTCAAGCGATAGACCCCGAGCGAGATACGAGGCAATCGCACTCGAGAGGGTGCAACCCGTCCCGTGCGTGCCGTTCTCGTTTTTTTCGGGGATGCGTCGAGCTCGGTACCAACGAACGCCTTCTCGCGATGCCAGCACATCGTTCGCACCGCCAAGCGCATGACCGCCCTTTACGAGAACCGCCGTGCCGTACCGATCCCGAAGCTCCGTCGCCGCACGCTCCATCTCCTCCTCCGAGGAAATCGCGCGCCCGAGAAGCGCCTCCGCCTCCGTGAGATTCGGCGTAATCACCGTCGCGAGCTGAAAGAGAGAAATGAGTTCTCTTTCGGCATCCTCCGAGAGCAGTCTCGCTCCGCTCGTCGCCACCATGACGGGATCCACGACGAGACGACGCACGTCGTAAGACGCGAGCCTCTCTGCGACCGCACGAACCACCGAGGGACGCGAGAGCATCCCCACTTTGACCGCGTCGGGAATCACATCCCGATAGACCGCATTGATTTGTTCTTTTATAAAATCCTCAGAGACATCCTCGATCGCAGAAACCCCCATGGTGTTTTGCGCCGTAAGGGCAGTGATGACGGGCATCCCGTACACACCGCATGCGAGCATGGTCTTGAGATCCGCGGCGATCCCGGCACCTCCGATGGTGTCGTTCCCCGCGATTGTGAGCGCCTTGGGTATCAAAAAATCCTCCTTTTCATGCAAAAAAGTGGTGTCCCCGATTTTGCACGATCATTATAAGGCCTTTGCTTTTTGCAGTGCGTAGATCACGACCATACTGATAAGACTCCCCACGACCGTTGAGATCAGGAAAGGTACAATGTACGCCGTGAAAACAACTTTACTCGGATCCACACCTAAGACGCGGATCGCGATCGGATACGCAAGAAGCGCGCCCAGAATCCCCGTACCCAGAACCTCACCGACAAAAGCCGCCGGGAGAGACTTGAGTTTTTGATAAGCGAGACCCGCGATGAGGGCACCCACCATCGAACCCGGGAAAGCCAAAGGACTCCCGAGCCCCAAGAGATTCCGAATGAGACTTGCCGTGAACGCGACCCCCACGCCCCACCAAGGACCAAGGAATACCGCACATGCGACATTCACCATATGCTGTACCGGAGCACATTTGCTCCCCAGCACCGGGAACGAAACGAAACTACCGACCACTGCAAGCGCAGTCATCATGCCGGCAAAAGCAAGTGCATTATTTTTCTTCATAAAAATTCCTCCCTTCTCACGCTCGCACACGCCCCGGCCTTCATAAGGCGATGCGAGCAAAGGTCATCGGGAAGAGGGAAACGGACGCCGAACGCGCCCGCATTCAGTATAGGAAAAGAGAGGGAAAATAGCAAGGCGAGAAAAGAAACGTCCATTTTCCCACAAACAAAGCCGGCGCACGCCGACCAAAGTGAGGCGCGGGCAATGAATGTGCACGCAAAATAAGAAGAACTTAAAAAAGATGCTCGTTTTGATACGGGCATCTTTTTTGCTTTATTCATATTTTTTTGTTTTCGGATTGGCAGGTTTCTTGCGATTGTCTTGTTCGCGCGGGGGTGTGCCGGGGCGGGGACCGTAGAATTGATAATAGTCCGTGCGGATGCGGCCGTTGTAGAGTTTCCTTTTGCGGTCGGCGCGTTTGCCGTAATGGGTCTCGAGCTCTTCGTCGCTTGAGATGATGTAGACGGACCAGGTGGGGTGGGCGCGCATTTTTTCTCCGAGGGCGCACATGAGTTCGGCGGCTTCTTTTTTCTCGCCCATGCGTTCGCCGTAGGGGGGGTTGGTGATGATGACGCCGTAATCGTCCAGGAGATCGACTTCGCGAAAATCTTTCATAAAGAAAGTCATCTCTTCCTTGAGTCCGAGTTCGTCGGCGTTGTCGCGGGCGCGGAGGATATTTCTCTTTTCGATGTCGGAGCCCATGATGTGGATGCGCTCATCGAGTCGGATGGCGGCAAAAGCCTCGCGTCTTATTTCGTCGAAAACTTCTTTCCCGATCGTGGGGAATTTCTCGGCGGCAAAAGCGCGGTCGATGCCGGGCGCAATGTTCTTCGCGATCATCGCGGCTTCGAGCGGAATCGTGCCGCTCCCGCAGAAGGGATCCCAGAGCGTGCGTTCGCCGTTCCAAAACGAGAGGAGGATCATTGCGGCGGCAAGGGTCTCTTTGATGGGCGCGTCGCCGGCGCGTTCACGATAGCCGCGTTTGTGCAGACCCTCGCCGGAGGTGTCGAGGGTGACGGTCGCGATGTCCTTGTAGAGTTCGACTTCGATGGGAAAATGAGCACCGGATTTCGCAAATCGATCGCGCGGATACTTGCGTCTCATGGCTTCGATGAGGGCGCGTTCACTGATAGACTGAATGTCCGCGGGGCTCATGAGCATGGATGCGTGTGCGCGTGCCATCATGTGAAAGTTCGCATCTTCGGGGAGAAGTTCCTCCCACGGATAGCGTTTCATCGCTTCGAAGAGTTCGTCGTAGGTGTGCGCGGGAAATTCCGCGAGTTCGATCTTCACACGCTCCGCCGTGCGTAGATGTATATTGGCGCGTGCCACGGCTTTCGCGTCGCCCTCGAAGACGATTTTTCCGTCGCGGACGGTTAGGTCTTCGTATCCCAGCTCCTGTAATTCCCGTTTTGCCACGGCCTCGAGGCCGAATGTCGTCGTCACTCGTATCTTCATGATCTCCTCCTATTCTAAGGACAGTATACCTGATTTTGAAAAAATTTTTCTTATTCGGTTATGTTTTTGCTTTTTTGGGTATACTCTCTCTATGAAGGAGGAGATACCAATGAAAAAAGTAACCGAAACCGTTCAAAGCGGCGATTGGAAAAGCGAAAAACACGTTCCTGTCATCCATTTACCCGAGGATCTATCGGCTGAGAAACTCGAGATCAAAGTTGTTGTCGGCGATGAAATCGCACATCCGAATACCCTCGAGCATCACATTGCATGGATGAAGCTCTTCTTTATGCCGGAAGGCGGGAAATTCCCGATCGAAATCGGCAGCTATGTTTGCAGCGCGCACGGCGAATCCGAAGTGTATTCCGAGCCGGTCATCAAGGCCTCGGTCAAACTTCCCGGAAACGGCGTACTCCAAGCACTCAGCTATTGCAATCTCCACGGTCTGTGGGAGAGCAGCGTAGAACTAAAGAGATAATTTTGAGCATGAGAAAAGCACCGGACTCCGGTGCTTTTTTTTGTTTGGAAAAATCAGGAATCGGCACGAAGCGTTACGCGTCCGGGGTTTGGTCTTCGTCCGCGGAAGCTTCGTCCGTTTCTTCGTTCTCACTGAGTTCTTGATACGCCTCCCACGTCTCTTTCGCCTCTTGGTGCGCAGTCGTCGCGAGCGTGTGATCGTCGATGTGCGAATCGCGTACGAGTTTTCGCACTTTGTGATCTTCGTCGTGTCGGTAGCGCGCGGCGGGGTTGAGTTTGCGTATGAGGGAGGTGAAGACTTTGGTGCGGCGTTGTTGCTCGATGAGAAACTCGGATTTGGTGCGGATATAGGAGATGACGAGGACGAGGATGAGGACAAAACCGAGATAGCCGACGATCGGATAGAAGATCGAGAGGAGTTTCTTAAAGCCGAAGAACGAGAGGCCGAAACCGACGAGCGCGAGTCCCTGCATGGTGAGGACGAATTTCTTGGGATCTTTACCGACGAGGCGTCTTGCGAGCGCGTAATAGAGCGAAACTGCGGTGTTAAAGATCATGCCGTAGATGACGATGGCGGCAATCTTGCCGATCGCAGGGTGAATGCGCGTGAGAATCGTGAGCATCGGAAGTTCCGTGCCTTGGACGATGGGCATGGCGGCGTAGAGGGTCACAACTTCGGCAAGTGTGATGAGTCCCACGATGCCGCCGCCGACAAAACCGCCGATCCGCGCGTTCTGGAGATAGTATTCCTCACCGCCGAGGACAAAGGCGATCGACGCCCCGGTCATGAGGCACATCGAGAAATAGTTGAATACGGAGACCCAGCGACTCGGGAGCGTCGTCGTCTCGAGGAGTGCCAAGGACTCCGATTTTGCAAGATCGATCGGCGTAAAAAACGCGACATAGATTGCCGCCGCGAGGATAAACGCGAGGATTACGGGTGTAAACGAGCCGATGACCGCGGAGACCTTTTTGAAATCGAAGAACGCGAGCGTGACGACGAGCGCGGTGCAAAGAGCCGCGCCCACCCACAAAGGCAGGCCGAATTCCTGATGGAGATTGGACCCCGCACCCGCAATCATGACAAAACCGATGATAAAACAGGTTGCCATAAGCCCCAGATCGAGAATTTTTTGGATGAGCGGCGGCGCGATCTCACCGAGGACATCGCCCTGTTCGCGTGCGAGGAAAAACGAGCCTAGGCTCACGGTGATGCCGCCGAACGCGAAGTGTAGGATCGCGACAAGCACGACGGACTTCACGCCCGTGATGCCGAACGCCATGAAATACTGCATGAGCTCCTGTCCCGATGCGAGGCCCGCGCCTGTGAGTGCGCCCACATAGGCGAACGCAATTGCGATCACGGAGCTGCGATTTTTCTTCTGTAAAAAGTCCAAAAAGCCGGACCAAGCCGAGTGTTGCATGATTTCCTCCTTGTCGTTGCGCTTCCGTCTCCTCGGACGGAAGATCTCTATAAAAATCTGAACATGCGTCAAGTGAACTCTTATAGTGTATCAAAAGACGAGAGGTCGCGCCAATGGATCGCAGCTCGACGCCGTTCTCTTCGGAACCGTACGCAAGCGAGAGTCCGGACGCGGGGCGCTTCTTTTTTTTTCGCTCGACTCCGTGGTGACGCAAAAAAAGATCGAAGGTCGAGTTCTCCGGCTCGGTGAACGCGGGGATGACAAAAATCTGCAAGGCTCGATGAAAAAAGATTTGTGATGAACCGGACGATGACAGATTTTCGCAAGGCTTGAAAAAATCTTTTTTTGAGCACTGCGGCGAGGGGAAAAGTTCCTACGCACGGGAGGACGCGTGTCCGGAAAACGCGGCGCGGCATTTTTCCGTGGTCGCCTTTTTCGCGGGTCGATGGGGCGTGTGGTATACTAAGGGGAAGAAAGGGGCTATGTTTTTGCCATGAGAGGAAGATTTTTCTCCGCGTTTCTCATCAGTGTGCTGGTGTTTACGGGAGTGATTTATACCGTGCGTCGCGCGTATGCGAACGAGACGGGGGAACTTGTGGATCTCGGGGATGGAAAGACCGAGCAACTTGAGAACAATACCGATGTGCTCACCTTTTTGATGGTGGGGGTCGATGCGGATGAGCATCCCGATATCGGAGAGCACGGTCGCACGGATACGATGATGGTCGTGCGCGTCAATTTTAAGACCGGAGCGATTAAACTCCTGTCCCTCCCGCGCGACTCGCGCGTGGACATCGACGGCAATCTCGACAAACTCAATCACGCCCATGCCTATGGCGGGATTCCGAAGCTCAAAGAGGTTTTGCAGCGGAATTTTGACATCCATGTGGACTACTATGTCAAGGTCACGTTCGATGCCGTGAAGGAAATGGTGGACGCGATGGGCGGGATTACGCTTGACGTGCCGGTGGAGATCCACGAGCCGACGCTCCACGTCATGCTCGATCCCGGCGTGCAGACGCTCGACGGCAACGAGGCACTCATGTTCGTGCGTTATCGCAAAGGCTATGAGAACGGCGACATCGGACGCGTCAAGGCGCAGCAGTATTTTATGAAAGAATTCGTGAAGCAACTGTTGTCGCCGAAGAATATCTGGAATTTGCCGGATCTCGTAACTTCGTTCTACAAATACGTGGAGACGAATATGCTCTTGGGGCAAGTGGTGAAGCTCTTACCCTATGCGAATAAGCTCTCCTCGGACAAGATGGACGTCTATACGCTTCCGGGCGACGGGGAATACATTGGCGATACTTCGTATTATGTGCTGGATTGGCAGGCGACGAACGAGATGATTCGCGAGGTCTTTCGCGACGAGCCGAGAACTTCGCACGACAAAGAGACACCGGGCGCGTCGGACGGCAATACGGATGACAACCAAAATCCGAATGTTGTAGAGGAAAATGTCTCCCCGGACGGCAATGATGCCGGGGATACGCAGTCGGAAAACGCGGGAGGTGAATAGGATGAGAAAAGAACGCAAGAGAGAACATGTCGAGAATTATCTACGGACGACGGCGACAGGGGACACGCTCTTTGACGATGTCATCCTCGAGCATGTCGCACTCCCGGAGCTTGCGATGGACGAAATTTCCACCGAGACGGAATTTCTCGGGAAGACCCTCTCGTTTCCGCTCATGATCGACTCGATGACGGGCGGCGCGGATATCTCGACGGGCATCAATCGTGATCTTTCCATGCTTGCAAAGCGTTTCGGCTTGCCGATGGCGGTCGGTTCGCAAAAGATTGCTCTCGAGGACGCGAGCGCACGGGAGAGTTTTGTCCTCGTGCGGGACATCATGGGACCCGAGGGGATCATCCTCGGGAATCTCGACGCCCGCGCGGGAAAAGACGAGATCGACGAAGCGGTGAAGATGATCGATGCCGACGCGATCGAACTGCATCTTAACGCCGCACAGGAACTCGCGATGCCCGAGGGGGATCGCGATTTTCGCGGCATCGTCTCGAATTTGCGCGAACGCGCCAAAGAAGGACACACGTTGATGGTCAAAGAAGTCGGATTCGGGCTCGATCGCACGTCGATGAATCGACTCTATTCATGTGGGATCCGCCATTTTGATCTCGCGGGTCGAGGCGGTACGAATTTTCTACAGATCGAAGCCATGCGTCAGAACGCGACGGATTACAGTGCACTCTATGAATGGGGGAATCCCACGGCGGAGTGTCTCATCCGCGCGAAGGATCGCCCCGCGGACGCTTTTGTCGTCGCATCGGGCGGAATCCGGACGGAGATGGACATCGTGCGTGCGTTCGTACTCGGCGCGGACATGGTTGCCATGTCGGGCGAGATCCTTTCGTATCTTGTGCACGGCGGCTATGAATATACGGTCGCCTTTCTCGAAAGTCTCATCTACAAAGTTAAGATGCTCATGCTCTTAACGGGTGCGCGGACGCTTTCAGATCTCAGACATGTGCCCTATCGGCTCAAAGGGGAACTCAGAGCTCGCGTATCGGATTAGCCCGGGTCTTTTGCCCGGCTTTTTTATAAAAAGGAGGCTCCATGGATTACAATGAAGCGGTTCGCCGGATTGCCGAGTACATTCGGCGCGGTGAAACCGAGAGAGAAAACTTTCGGATTGGAATGGAAGTCGAACATTTTTTGATTCACGAAGAAGATTGTCGGAGTGTTTCCTATTACGGGGAGAACGGCGTCGAAGAGACGATGCGAAAACTCCACGAGCACGGCTTTGAAGAACATGGCGAAGAGCGGCATGTCCTCTCGCTTGTGCGCGGCGATGCGCAGTTTACGACCGAGCCGGGCGGACAACTCGAGCTCTCGATTGCGCCGCAGAAGACCTTAGAGGATCTCGAGAAAATCTACACGGACACCATGCACGAGGTCATGGAGATCATTCGTCCGCACGGGCAGCATGTCGCGGCGATGGGCTATCATCCCGTGACGAAGATCGACGAGATCAAACTGCTCCCCAAGGCGCGCTATGATCACATGTATCGATATTTTTTCACGAGCGGTCGCTATGCCCACAATATGATGAAAGGCACGGCAAGTCTCCAGGCGAGCGTGGACTATGCGGACGAGACGGATTGGAAGAAAAAAATGCGTCTGCTCTCGGTCTTGAGTCCCGTCTTCTACGCGATCTTCGACAATGCGCCGATGTTTGAGGGCAAAGTTTACACAAAACACGCGCTGCGTCAGTCGATCTGGGAAGAGACGGATCGCGCGCGCACGGGGCTTATCCCGGACGCGTTTGATCCCGATTTCGGCTATGAGGCGTATGCAAGATGGCTTCTCGAGATTCCGCCGATCTTTATGGAAAAAGACGGCGTACTCGTTGACGAAACGAGACCGTTCCGCGAAGTCATCACGGAGGAGATGGGAGACGAAGAGATCTTTCATATGCTCTCGATCGTCTTTCCCGACATCCGCGCGAAGACCTATCTCGAGGTGCGTATGCCCGACTCTCTGCCGCAACCGTACGGCATGAGTGCGACGGCACTTATCTACGGACTTATGAAGAACGCTGCGGCGGTGGATACGCTCTCGGCGCATTATGCCAAGGTGCATCTTGCCGATGCGCAAAAGGCGAAGGAATCGGTGCATGAAAACGGCGTACGAGGTCTTCTTATGGGCGAGGAAATCCTCTGCGTGGCGAAAGAACTCCGCGCGGCGGCGGCGGAAGCACTCGGCGAGGAGGCGCACTATCTTGATCCCCTCGACGAGATCCTTACAAGCGGTAAGACCTTGAAAGACCGCTTTACGGAAAAACTCGCACACGGTCTCGGCGCGGCGATGGAGATGGAGTACCTCCGATGAGAGCCGAGATGGAAGCACTCGCGGATTTTGTCGAGGCGCATCGCGAGGCACTCACGGACGACGTTCGCGCGTATCACGAGCGCGTGAAGCGAAGCGACGCCGTCTATCACGGCAAAATTGTGAAACACGCCTACGGGGCGTTTTACTATGACGAAGACGACAAACGCGCTTTCGAGGAGGCGGGGCGGATGCTCTTTCGCCTCGGTCGCGCGTTTTACAAGAGGCTCGAAGATCCGACATTGCGAAGAGCATACGGAATCTCTGATTTCGAATGGACGTGTATGAAGAAGCGTCCCGTGGACGATTTTCTCGCACCGATGGCGCGGATCGATCTCTTCTACGAATCGCCGGAGGAATATAAGGTCTGCGAAATCAACACCGACGGCTCGAGTGCGATGCTCGAGGACGCCGCTCTCGCGCGGGAATTTATGAAGACGCGCGCCTATGAACGGATGGGCGGGACGAACACGGATCTTGTGGAAGCGTGGGCGATGAAGCTTGCGGAGTTTGCGACTGCACACGGCGCAGAGCGGATCGCCGTCACGGACTATCTCGAGAGCGGGAATCCCGTGGAATTTACGCGCATCGCCGAGGCACTCACACGGCACGGAAAAGAAGTCGAGATCCTCGACGCGGGAGAATTTACGCGCAAGGACGGGAAACTCATGGGTGAGAGGGGGCCCGTCGATCTCGTCTACCGACGGCTCGTCACGGGCGAAATGCTCAAGAGTCCCGATCGCGCGAAGGCACTCGTCGAGAGTTATCTCGCGGATGAGGTGATCCTCGTCGGCGGCTTTCACTCGCAGACGATGCACACGAAGCTTTTTCTCGCGGATCTCTACGAACATCGTGACGCCTATCCCGCGGACACGCACGCGTGGATCGACGCGCACATTCCGGAGACGAGACTCGTGCGCCCCGAGAACCGGGATGCGCTCACGGCACGACGCGCGGAATGGGTCGTGAAACCTGTCGACGACTACGGCGGGGAGGGAGTCGCGTTCGGACGAAAACTCGACGACGAAGCCTTTCGAGCGCGTCTTACGGACGGCATGGTCGCGCAGACTGAAGTCCACGCTCAGGCGGTTCCCGTCTGGACGTATGAAGAGGACTGGAAGAAAAAGGACATGCACGTGATGCCCGGACTCTTTTTCTATTTTGAACACTTTACGGGCGTCTACACCCGCGCGGACGAGACGACACTCATCGCGCGTGAAGCGTACACGCTTCCGCATTTTTATCGAAGGAGGAAATCATGAAAAAATACTGGATCATGGCAATGCTTGCACTGGCACTCGTCTTTACGGGTTGCGAGGACGGCAAACTCACGGAGACAAACACAAACGAAACCGCGACGGCGGATGCTACGGCGGAGTCGATCGAGAAACTCGCGGACACCTCGTCGGCGGATCTCGTAATCGCCGCGACACCGGAGATGAACAGGCACGGACTTATGGACGCGCTCATTCCGAGCCTTGAGAAAGAAAGCGGTCTCAAACTCGCCTTTCGCGAAGTGAACGCGGAAGATTTTGTCACGCTTGGGAAAAATCGCGAAGCCGATGTCTTTCTTACGGAAGACTTCACACTCGCCGATGCTTTTCTCGACGAACATATAAGCGAGAGTTCCTCGCCGTTCTACGAGAACGATGTCGTCATCGCCGGTTCGGAAGAGCTGGGATATTCCTTTGAGGAGATTCGCGACGCCCTCGCAAAATCCGGAAACCGACTCCTCGTTCCCGATGCGGCTTATCTCAAGAAGATGGCGGAGAAATGTAATCTCGATGCAAAAACGCCCGTCGCTTTCGAGACGGTGGAGGAGAATACGAAAGACATTCTCTCGCGCGTGGAGAAAGGGACGTTTGTCCTCACGGATCGCGCAAGTTTCCTCAAGGACGGCGCGTCGACACTCCTCGTGCTTGACGATGCCCGCTTTATGAACTACGGACTTGCGATGGTCTTGCCGTCGGACGGCACGGATGCGGAGCGCATGAAAAAGCGTGACGGCATCCTCACACTTCTCCTTGACAAAGAGACGGAAAACGTCCTGCGCTCCCTTGGCGACGGCGTCTATCGCGTGCTTCCATGATCATCGGAATTTCTTCGGGACACAGCGTGCGCGGCGGACTCACGCGCACCGACGCGGCGTATTGGGAGAGTCTCGTGCGCCACGGCGCGGATCCTGTCTATCTTCCCGTCGGGAAGACCATGGACGAAGCGCGCGCCTTGATCGCGATGATCGACGGACTCGTCCTCACGGGCGGACCCGACGTTTCGCCGGCGCTCTACGGGGAAGACCCGCACAAGACCGTCGAACATCTCGTCTTCGGTCGCGACGATTTTGAGACGAAACTCTATCGCGCCGCAAGGGAAGCGCATCTTCCCATCCTCGGCGTTTGTCGCGGCATGCAACTCATCAATGTGATCGAGGGCGGCTCCCTCATTCAGGACATCCCCGATCTCGTGGCGGACGCGCTCACGCACGCGCCCAAAGATCCCGCCGTCGAACGCCATCATTTCATCCGCACCGAGGGGCGCATGAAAGACATGCTCGGCGAACGCGCCTTTGTCAATTCCGTGCATCATCAGGCAATCGCACGCGTAGCGGACGGCTTTGCGATCCTCGCACGCGCGAAAGACGGCATCGTCGAAGCGATCGCGTCGGAAGAAAAAAATGTCCTCGCCGTGCAATTTCATCCCGAACGCGAGGAAAGCGGAGCACCGATTTGGGACGATTTTCTCGGACGCATAAAATCCCGTGCCGAGAAGCCCGCACGCGGCATCGCAATCTACGCACATCCTCTCGTCGACGACACGGATCACCGCGTCTACGACGCCGTAGACGATCGTCTCTACGAAACGGCGGCGAAGTACGGCACGGTCTTCTTCGTCCGCGGAGAGACACACGCACTCGACGCGGCGGATGTTACTATCCTGCCGTCGCCTGAGAAACTTCTTCCCGTCGCGAGAGGGTTTGCGCCGAATCCGATCTCGGACGAGCGCATCGTAGCAAGACTTCTCGAGCACGGACCGTCATCGATTGATTTCGCCGCCGACGAGCGGTCGACCGACGAAGCTTGTGAAGTTCTCGCGCAAGTCCTTGAGAACTTCTTTCGATAGGCGTATCATAGAAGACAGAGTGTATAAGGAGGGAATATGAAACTCATACTTGCAGTGGATCGCAATTTCGCCATCGGCAAAGACGGACGTCTTTTGTTCTCGCTCAAAAAAGATCTCGCCCATTTCAAGGACACCACGATGGGCGGCATTCTCGTCATGGGACGCAAGACTTTTGATTCCTTGCCGGGCGTCTTGACGGGACGCGAACACATCGTCCTCACCCGCACGAAGAAAAAGATCAAAGGCGTGCATGTGGCACAGAATATCCAAGGCGTCTTCGATCTTATCGACCAACTCGATCCCGAGGGTACGCGCGATGTCTTCGTCATCGGAGGGAGTGAAATCGTGAAGATCTTCATGCCGTACATCGATGAGGCGTATCTCACGCACATCGACGCCGAGGCGGAGTCTGCCGACACGCATCTCGACTTCGACCCGTCCGAGTGGGAAAAAACGGGCGAGAGCGAACCGATCGAAGAAAATGACCTTTCATTTACCTTTGCACATTACACCAAAGAAGCCGTCAAACCGCTTCAAAAAATCAAAAAGAATGGAGAGAAACCAATGGACCTCATTGAACGTCTGAAACTCAAAGTACGCGAGATTCAACCGAGCATCGTCTTCCCCGAGGGAAGCGAAGTGCGCATCTTAGGTGCCGCCGTCCGTCTTAAGAACGAAGGCATCCTAAGCCCGATCCTCATCGGCAATCGCGAGGAGATCAGTAAAGTCGCCTACAATCACGGCTATGAAATCAGCAAGATCCGCATCATCGATCCACGCCACTATCCGCAGATGGATGAACTTGTGAAACTCTTTGTCGAACGCCGCAAAGGCAAAATCGACGAAGAAGGCGCGTACAAACTGCTCCTAACCGATCCCAACTATTTCGGCACCATGCTCGTCTTTGCAAAACGCGCGGACGGACTCGTTTCAGGCAGCGTTCACTCCACCGCCGACACCGTACGCCCGGCTCTACAGATCATCAAGACCAAACCCGGCTACAAGAAAGTCGCCGGCGCATTCATCCTCCGTCGCGGCGAAGAACTCTATATTTTCGCGGACGGCGGCGTTAACATCGATCCGAGTGCCGAAGATCTTGCGGAGACCGCCATCCAGACCGCGGAGACCGCGCGTGCTTGCGGCATGGATCCGAGAGTTGCCATGCTCTCCTTCTCGACCAAGGGCAGCGCATCGCATCCCGAAGTCACCAAAGTCCAAGAGGCAACCGCACTCGTTCGTGAGCGCGATCCGGAACTCGTCGTCGACGGCGAGCTGCAATTCGACGCGGCATTCGTCCCCGAAGTTGCGAAACTCAAGGCACCCGGCTCCGAAGTTGCGGGTCATGCGAATGTCTTCATCTTCCCGAACATCGCCGCAGGCAATATCGGCTACAAGATTGCACAACGTCTCGGCGGATTCGCAGCCATCGGTCCGGTTCTCCAGGGTCTCAACGCACCCGTCAACGACCTCTCGCGCGGTTGCGTCGAGCAAGACGTCTACGAACTCGCCATCTTAACGGCGGCTCTCTCATAAAAACCGAACACCGTCCTTGCGGCGGTGTTTTTTTGTGTCCTCATGGAAGAGAAAAATGTTCGCGACAGTTCATCGAGCGTGCTCTTGGATTGAAGTCGGGGGATGAAGATTTCTTTTTCTCACGGGACAGAAGGGAGACTTTATGCTATGCTAAACGAGTGAAGATTTCCTGTGCGCGGGAGATCTCTCACGGCAATCATACAATCAAAATATGATGGGAGGCATGACAATGGAAGTATTCAAGATGATTGTGGAGACGATCACGGACAGAAACGTCCTAAGCTCCATCACATCGACAGTTTTTATCATTCTACTCGGGTTTTACTATCGCAAGAACGGCGCATTCGGCGAGACGGTCAGTAAGATTCTCTCCTCGATGGTGTTGAAAGTCGCAGTGCCCGCGCTCGCGTTTACGGCTTTTATGAAGGACATCGACCCAGTGACGCTGCAAAACAGCATGGGAACTTTGGTATGGGGGATTCTCATTTATGTCATTTTGATTTTCCTCACGCCGCTCTTTTATCTGCGTTACAAAGGGGATCGCAAGACGACGCTCACGGTTCTAAGTATCTTCGGATCGACGACGTTTTTCGGAATTCCGATCATCAACTCCGTCTTCGGCGCGGAGGGCACGATCTATGCGAATGTCTTTAACATCGGCTATCGCATTTTTCTCTATTCCTACGCGTATATCATGATGAGCGGACTCAAGTTTGAAAAGAAAAATCTCAAACAGATCTTCGGGAATATCATCATCATCGCGACATTCCTGGGACTTTTCATCTGGATTTTCCAAGGCTCTTTGCCGCAAGTGGCGGTTACCGATCCCGCGACGGGGAAAGTCGCTTCGTACGCATTTTTGCGCATCGACAAGACGGCGTACTGGCTCTATCGACCGCTCCACTATCTCGCAGGGCTTGCATCGCCGCTCGCTTGGCTCTCGATCGGTGCGCAACTCGGATCGCTCAATATCAAAGAGGCGATGTCGAGTCGCGTATCCTGGTACTACGCTTTTGTGAAAGTCATCATCGTCCCGATCATCAATCTCGCGGGGATTCTCATCCTCAATGCGACGGGACTTTTCGGTATTTTCCCGCTCAGCTACATCGCCATCGGTGCAACGATGATCATGATGGCGACACCGACGGCGACGGTTGCGGCTGCCTATGCGATCAGTTTTGACAAAGACGCAACGCTCGCATCGAACGCGTCCCTCCTCTCCACGGTGGGGGCGGTCATCATGATTCCGATTTGGATTGTGGTCTTGCAAGTACTTGCGAACCTTGCGATCATCTAGTGTAGAAAGGAAGAGATTCTATGTTTAAGATCATTTGTTACGGCGTTCGTCCGAATGAAGTCGAAATTTTTGAGAAGTTCAATCGCTACGACTATGCGCTCACGCTCGAGGAGGCACTTCTTACGCACGATAATATCGAGACGGCAAAAGGTCACGATGCAGTCCTATTGCGCGGCAACTGCGTCGCAGATCGCGAAAATCTCACGAAGATGAAAGAATACGGGATTCGCTATGTCTTCACCCGCACGGTCGGCTTCAATCACATCGATCTCGAGGCGGCAAAAGAATTTGGTCAGATGGTCGCGCGTGTGCCCGGCTATTCACCCAATTCCGTCGCGGAACTCGCCATGACCCTCGGGATGACGCTTCTTCGTAATGTTCAGTACACGGCGGATCGCACGCACGGCGGTGATTTCCGCGTGACGCCGCGCATGTTCAGCCGCGAAGTGCGCAATTGCACGGTGGGCATCGTCGGTGTCGGGAAGATCGGTCTTGTCGAAGCGGAACTCTATCGCGGACTCGGGGCGCATGTCCTCGGATACGATCCGTATCCGTCCGATGTAGCGCGAAAAGTCGTGGAGTTTACGGATCTCGACACACTCGCACGCACCGCGGATATCGTGAGCATCCACGTTCCGTATTTCAAAGGCGAGAACGACAACTTTGTCAATGCGGAATTTCTCGCAAAGATGAAAGATGACGCGATTCTCGTCAATACCGCGCGCGGTGAACTCGTCGATCTCACGGCGGTCGCCGATGCGCTCGAAGAAGATCGACTCTACGGTTTCGCGACGGATGTCATTCCGAATGAACGCGATACGTTCTTCAAGCACTTCGACGCGGTCGAATCCATTCCCGATCCCGCGGTCGTCCGTCTGGTGAACTGCTATCCGAGGGCACTCATCACGCCGCATGTGGGCTCCAATACCGACGAAGCGGTGAAGAATATGGTGGAGACGAGTTTTGAAAACTTTAACACTGTTCTGACGACGGGGACGTGTGCAAATCTCATGTTCTAAAATGCACGTTTGGAAACATAAAAAAGGCTATGCGCGATGAAACGCATAGCCTTTTTGATTGGTCGTTCGATTCGAGACGAATCGTTCGATGGAAAGTTACATTTCGGGGCAGTCACCGCCGACTGCTTCGGCTTCGATCTTCCAGATTTCGCGTGCATAGTCCTCGATCGTGCGGTCGGAGGAGAATTTGCCTGCGAACGCGAGGTTCTTGAGGCACATCTGCGCAAATTTTCTGCGGTCGCGATAGGTTTCTTCGACGACCTTGTGCATCTTCTTGTAGGAGTCGAAGTCCTTGAGTAAGAAGTATTCGTCCGCGCGGATACCGTTCTTCGGATCGACGAGCGATTGATAGATGTCGAAGAACATGAAGCTGTCGCCGTCGGAGAACGTGCCGTCGATGAGTGCGTCGACAACGCGGTTGATCGAGCGATCTTTCATATAGTATTCACGCGGATTGTACGTGTCTTTGATCGCCATGAGTTCTTCCACGCGCGCGCCGAAGATGAAGTTCGCATCCATTCCGGCTTCTTCCACGATCTCCACATTCGCGCCGTCGTAGGTGCCGAGGGTGGGGGTGGCGTTGAGCATGAATTTCATATTGCCGGTGCCGGACGCTTCCTTGCCGGCGGTCGAGATTTGCTCGGAGATGTCCGCCGCGGGGAAAATGCGCTCGCCGTAGCTTACGCGATAGTTCTCGACGAAGACGACGCGCAGTTTGCCGTCCATGTCGGGATCGTTATTGATCTTCTTCGCAATTTCATTGATGAACTTGATGATGCCTTTGGCACGGAAGTATCCCGGAGCCGCCTTGCCGCCGAAGAGAAAGGTCTGCGGTAAGAAGTTCTTCGAGGGATTCTCTTTCTCGGAAAGATAGAGGTCCAAGATATAAAAGGCGTTGAGGAGTTGTCTCTTGTATTCGTGGATGCGTTTGACTTGCACGTCGAAGAGACTGTCGGGATCGACCTTGATGCCCTCGTGTTTCTCGATGTACGCCGCGAGTGCTTCTTTTTTCTTGTGCTTGATCGCCATGAGTTCCTTGAGCACCGCGTCGTCGTCGATGAATTTCATAAGACCCTGGAGTTTCGTAAGATCGTCCTGCCAATCGCGCGAACCGAGATGATTGGTGATAAATTCGGTGAGTTCGGGGTTCGAGAGCATGAGCCAACGTCTCGGCGTGATGCCGTTCGTTTTGTTCTGGAATTTCGTCGGATAGAGTTCATGCCACGGACGGAGCGTGTCGTTCTTTAAGATCTCCGTGTGGAGTTTCGCGACGCCGTTTACGGCAATCGAGGCGTGGATGGCAAGCGGTGCCATGCGCACATAGCCGTCTTTGATGATGAGAAGCGGGTCCATCGTCTTCTCGGTGTAACCGCGTGCCTCGAGATCCATGACGAAACGTCTGTTGATCTCACGGACGATGGCGAGTGCGCGCGGGCTTACTTCTTCGAAGATGTCGATCGCCCACGTCTCCATCGCTTCGGCGAGGATCGTGTGGTTCGTGAACGCGAAGACTTTTTTCGTAATCGCCCAAGCATCGTCCCAACCGAGGAACTCTTCGTCCATGAAAAGTCTCATGAGCTCGGGAATCGCGATGACCGGATGCGTATCGTTTAATTGAATGACGACTTCATCCGCAAAATGGGAGAAATCTTTGCCGTGACGCGATTTGTAATCCGCGAGGATGTCCTGGAGCGAGGCGCTCACGAAGAAATATTGCTGCTTGAGTCGTAGGACTCTGCCGGGTCTTTGCACGTCGTTCGGATAGAGCACGCGGGAGATGTCCTCGGCGCGATTGCCTTTCTCGACGGCGCGATCGTATTCGAATTGATTGAAGAGATTGAAATCGAAATTCTTCACGCCCTCTGCACGCCATAGTCGCAGCGTGTTCGTGTTGCGCGTATTGTATCCGAGAATCGGAATGTCATAGGGGATCGCGCGAATCGTCTGATCGCGGAAATGAATCGTCTTCGCATCGGCCTCGACGCGAAGCATCCACGGCGTATCAAATTCGATCCAGTGGTCGCCCTCTTCGGCTTGGAAACCGTCGACGAAGAGCTGTTTGAAAAGGCCCTGACTGTAGAGGACGCCATAGCCCGTGAGCGGGAGATTCTTCGTCGCCGCACTCTCCATAAAGCACGCCGCGAGTCTTCCGAGACCGCCGTTACCGAGTGCGGCATCTTCTTCCTCTTCCTCGATATCCGTAAGGCTTAACCCCAGATCCTCCTCGACGAACGATTTGATCTCGTTATAGTAACCGATATTGAGCATATTGTTTGCAAGACTGCGTCCGATGAGAAATTCCGCACTGAAATAGTACGCACGACGACTCGTCTCAAAGAGATCTTCCGTGGACCTCCAGTCGTCGGAAATGAGGCTCATGAGTGTGTGAGCAAGTGCGGAGTATTTCTCACGAGTACTTGCGCTTTCAAAATTTTTGGCAAAATAGAGCTTGAGCATCGTTTCGAACGTGTTTCGAAACTTGATACGATCGAACATAAAATGAATCCTCCTGAAAAATCGTAGTTTCCTTAGCCATTCTATGCGAAGCGGTATCAAAAAGCAAATGAAAACGGGAAATATGCTACAATAACGGGGAGAGGAGGGATCCCATGCGACTCATTTCATGGAATGTGAACGGATTGCGCGCGATTTTACGCAAAAATTTTATGGAGTTTTTTGAATCGGCAAACGCCGACATTCTCGGGATACAGGAAATCAAGATGCAAGAGGGACAGGGCGAACCCGAGCTTGCGGGCTACGAAAGCTTCTACGACTACGCCGAACGCCCCGGCTACAGCGGCACGGGCGTTTTTACGCGAGTAAAACCGCTGTCTTTTGCCCGCGGCATCGGCATTGAGGGACACGACGACGAGGGACGCGTCGTGACGCTCGAGTATGACGACTTTTATTATGTCAACGTCTATACGCCGAATAGCGGCAGGGAACTCGCACGCCTCGAATACCGCGGCACGTGGGACGACGCGTTTCGCGAATATGTCGTGAGGCTCGATGAGAAGAAACCTGTCGTCATCTCGGGCGATCTCAACGTCGCGCACAAGGAAATCGACCTTAGAAACCCCAAGACCAATACGAAGAGCGCGGGCTTTACCGTCGAGGAACGTGACAAATTTACGGCACTGCTTGAAGCGGGCTTTGTCGATACGTTTCGCCATCTTCACCCCGACACCGCCGAAGCGTATACGTGGTGGAGCTATGTGACCCGCGCGCGCGAACGGAACGCCGGCTGGCGCATCGACTATTTTCTCGTGAGCGAAAAGCTTAAAGATAAGATCAAATCCGCGGAAATCTTAAACGATGTCTACGGTAGCGACCATTGCCCGGTCTTACTCGAACTCGATCTTTGAGCGGGCAAGAAAGTCCAATAAAAGAAAAAACCTCCGGCAGACGGAGGTTTTTTGATTTGACGAACGAACAAGCGACAACGCGCAATAAAAAATCGACACCTGCACGTGTCGATTTTCTTTTTTTGGATTTTTTAGATTTCGACGGGCATTTCCGCATGCGATTTCGTGTGCCGCGGGAGAAAGGCGGCGTAGCCGATGCCGAACTGGAGCATCGCCATATCGTAGAGACTGCCGCTTACGAGAACCATGAAGAGATGCGCGACGAGGAAGAGAAGAATCCGCCCGGTGCCGGGATTTGCCTTCGCGGTCGCAAAGAGACGGACGACGAGGAAGAGAATCCCCACGAGGAGAATCGTGCCTCCGACGACGCCGAAGTCCGCGTAGGCTTCCAGGAGAAAATTGTGCGGATAGAGTCCATATTTCGCGTGGAAGCCGAACGCGCCGAGTCCCCTTAAGGGATGTGCTTTCGTCTCGAGGAGCGCGAGTCGATAGAGAGTCACGCGGTCGCCGATGTTGATGCGTCCGTTCACGACGAGATTTTTTTCAAGGAGTGCGGGGTTCGTAAGCGGCGCGGGATCGCGAACGAGTGCGAGAAGTTCATCTTCGGGCAGTGCGCCGCGGTCGGAGGTCTTGAAGGAACCTTCTTCGAGACTCTCGATGACGACGGACATGCGCGGATTTTTCTCGAGCGAGCCTTCCATGCCGCCGAGATTGACGACGGCGAAGAGTGCAAGGACAAGTCCCGCCGCAATCATGCGTAAGGTGTTCTCCCGAGCGCGAATGAGATCGTGGACGAGCAGGACGACGGCGAAGAGGAGCACGCCGAAGATCGCGCCGCGCGTCGTCGTAAGGAGCATCACATACCAGAAGAAGAGCGCGAGGAGAATCTTACCGACGTTTGCCGTGGATGCGGGAACTTTTTCGAGCCGGATCACGATCGCCGCGAAGAGCGGCAAGAGCGTGTACGCGACGGTCATGTACGTGACGGGACCGAACGAGAGGTCGAAATATTCTCCCGCGTGCAGATAAACATTGAGTGTGTAGAGCATCGCGGCGGGAACGAGCAAAAGCGAGATCGTTTCGAGCGAGTGGAGGAGTCGATCTTCGAGTCGCATGCGCGCGATCATGACACCCCATGCGTATGCAGTCGTTCCGAAGACGAGATAGCGTTTTACGGATTCCGTAAGCGGCGAGATCCGTCCGTAATGCTTCAGTGCGAGCGCGTAAAAAAAGATCCACAGAAGCGGCACGACGACGCTGCGCCACGAGAGCGAAATTTCTTTTCTCTTTCGGATGAAAAAGAATCCCGTCGCGCAAAAATAGGCGACACCCGTCACGACAAAGACGAGGGAGCGCACGCGATCGGGCAAAAAGATGCCGCCCGCACCAAGGTAGATGAGATTGACAAAACCCGAAAAGATAAAGGGCAAAGTGATCAGTAGTTCCATAGAAACCTCCATTCCAAACGCTACGATTATATCACGACGAAGTGTGTTCCGCGCGGTCGCGTTGTCTTTTGTGTGTACAGTCAAGCGTTTTCATGATACAATAAAAAAGCAAATGAAGCGGTCTTACGGACACGCTTGAGATGGGAGGAAAGATTTTGAAAGTATACACGACCGATCAAATCAGAAATATGGCACTACTCGGACACTCGGGCTCGGGCAAGACGACCGTCGCCGAGGCACTCGCTTTTGTAACGGGCGCATCGAAAAGACAGGGTCGCGTCGAGGACGGGAACACGATTTCGGACTACACGGACGAAGAAAAGAGACGCGGCATTTCCATCACGAGTTCCCTCGTTCCGGTGGAATGGGACGGCGGCAAGCTCAATCTCATCGACGCACCGGGGTATTTTGACTTTTCGGGCGAGGTGCGTGCGGCACTGCGCGCGACGGAAGCTGCCATGCTCGTCGTCGACGCCTCTGCAGGCATCGAAGTCGGCACGGAAAAAGACTGGAATTATATGGAAAAGATTGGCTTCCCGCGGATTATTTTCCTCAACAAGATGGACAAAGAGAACGTAAGTTTTGACAAAGTCGTCGATGACTTGCGCGCACGTTTCGGAAAGAAAGTCATTCCGTTCTCGATTCCGATTGGCGAAGGTCCCGATTTTAAGGGCGTCGTTGATGTCATCTTCCAACACGCATTTACGTATGAAAAAGGCAAATCCAAAGAGATCGATCTCGATCCCGCACTCAAGAAACGCACGCAAGAACTCTACGAAATGATCGCGGAGGTCGTTGCGGAAACGGATGATGTCTTAATCGAAAAATATTTTGCAGGCGAACCCTTTACGCGCGACGAACTCCTCCACGGCGTTACGACGGCACTCCTCGAGGGTCATCTCGTGCCGCTCATGTGCGGCAGCGCGACGGAGCTCATCGGTCTCGATATGCTTCTGGATCTCATCATGCACTATATGCCGAGCCCCGATGATGAACGCGCAAATCTCGGTTTCCGCTATGAATCGGGCGAGAAGCGCACCGTTTCGTCCGACGAACCCTTTGCGGGCGTGGTCTTTAAGACCGTCATCGACCCCTTCGTCGGGAAACTTTCGTTCTTCAAAGTCACCGCCGGGAAACTCACGAAGGGCGAGGCCTACAACGTGTCTCGCGAAACTTCGGAAAAGATCGGCAGCATCTTCACCATGTGCGGCAAAGAACAAATCGAGCTTACCGAAGCGAATGCGGGCGACATCGCGGTCGTTGCGAAACTCTCCGTGACGGAGACAGGCGACACGCTCTGTGACAAAGCGCATCCGATCCAATACAAAGCTGTGAAATTCCAAGAACCGGTGCTCTTCTTTGCGATCGAACCCAAGACCAAGGGCGACGAGGACAAGATCGGTTCGGCACTTTCGAAGCTCGTCGAAGAGGATCCGACGCTCGTCATGGATCGCAATCAGGAGACGGGACAACTCTTAATCGGCGGACAGGGTGACACGCAACTTGCCGTCGTCATGGAAAAATTAAAAGATCTCTACAATGTCGAAGTCGAGCGCGTACCTCTACGCATCGCGTTCCGCGAGACGATCAAAGGCACCGCGAGCGTTCAAGGTCGCCACAAGAAACAGACGGGCGGCGCGGGACAATTCGGTGACGTCTGGATTCGTTTCGAACCGTGCGATGAAGACTTTATCTTCGACGAAGAGGTCTTCGGCGGCAGTGTTCCGAAGAACTTCTTCCCCGCAGTTGAGAAAGGCTTGCGCGAGTGTCTTCCCAAGGGCACCCTTGCCGGCTATCCGGTCGTCAATGTCAAGGCGGTTCTCTATGACGGATCGTATCACCCCGTCGACTCCAACGAGCAGGCGTTCAAGACTGCAGCAGGCATTGCGTTCCGCGAGGGCATGAAACAGGCGAAACCGATCCTTCTCGAGCCGATCTATCGCGTCGAGGTGCGCGTACCCGAGGATTATCTCGGAGATATCATGGGCGATATGAACAAACGTCGCGGCAGAATCCTCGGCATGGAGCCGCAGGAAGACGGGACGCAATTACTCATTGCGGAAGCGCCGCATATCGAACTCTTCGAATATGCGATCGACTTAAAGAGTATGACGCAAGCGCGCGGCACTTTTGAGATGTCTTTCGTTCGCTACGAAGAAATGCCGGCAAACGAAGCACAGAAGATCATCGACGAAGCGAAGAGCGAAGAATAAGGATGAGAGAAGAGAAGCTACCTGTGCGGTCGCTTCTCTTTTTTGTGCCGCCGGGCGAGAAAAGTCTTGCCAAATGCGCCGCGGACGGGTACTCTCTATAGAAGAATGACGACGAACGGAGGGAAAAGATGAAACGGACACTCCACGTATACTCGGAGATTGGGAAACTAAGGACCGTACTCCTACACAGACCCGGCGAGGAACTCTTAAACCTCACGCCGGATACGCTCGAGGAACTTTTATTCGACGATATTCCGTATCTCAAACGCGCGCGAGAAGAGCATGACGCGTTTGCGGATACGCTCCGCCGTGCGGGGGTCGAGGTTCTGTATCTCGACCGGCTCATGAGCGAGGCGATTCGAGAAAAAGAAGTAAGGAATGCGTTTATCGATACTTTTGTGAAAGAAACGGGGCTCAAGAGCGAAGAGGACGAACATTTTTATCATACATTCCTTTCTTCGATCGAAGACGAACTGGAACTTGTCCATCGCACGATGTCGGGCGCGCGCCGTGTCGAAGTCCCCGGGGCTCAGTGGGGTTCGATCAAACTCTCCAATGTGCGCAAGCATTTTTTTGTGAAACCCATGCCCAATCTCTATTTCACGCGCGATCCCTTTGCGGTCATCGGGCACGGCGTCTCCGTCAACAATATGTGGAGCGATATCCGAGATCGCGAGACGATCTACGGTCGCTATATCTTCCGCTATCACGAGGATTTGAAGGACTCCGCGATTCCGTGGTGGTATACGCCGGAGGAACGCGGCTCGATCGAAGGCGGCGACGAACTCATCCTCTCGAAAGACGTCGTCGCGATCGGCATCAGTCAACGCACGAGCCCCATGGCAATCGAACGCATCGCGGCAAGACTCCTCTCAGACGGCGATTTTTCCGTCGTGCTCGCGGTGGAAATTCCGAAGAAACGCGCGTTCATGCATCTTGACACGGTCTTTACGATGATCGACAAGGATCTCTTTACCGTGCATCCCGAGATCACCGATCCCATCTCCGTGCACGAGATCAGGCTCGCGGGCGGGAAGATTCGCACCCGGGTTCTCAGAGGAAGTCTTGCGGAAATTCTCGCGACGTTCCTCGACGTTCCGCGCGTCACACTCCTACCGTGCGGCGGTTTTGACCCCGTCGATGCGGAGCGCGAACAGTGGTCGGACGGCTCCAATACGCTCGCTATTGCGCCCAGAGAAGTAATTGTTTATGATAGGAACGAAGGCACGAACCGCATTTTGCGCGAGTACGGCGTTAAATTGCACGAGGTGCCGTCGAGTGAACTTTCGAGAGGGCGAGGCGGCCCGAGATGCATGTCCATGCCGCTCGTTCGCGAAGACATCTAAAGGAGGCTACAGGATGGCAGTCAATCTACAAGGAAGAAATTTTATTACGCTCAAGGATTTCACACCCGATGAAATTCGATATCTCCTCAATCTCGCCGCCGATCTCAAACGGAAGAAACGCGCAGGGGTGAAAGGCGATCTTCTCGAACGCAAGAACATCGTCCTTCTCTTTGAGAAGACCTCGACGAGAACGCGTTGCTCGTTCGAAGTGGCAGTTATGGACGAGGGCGGACAGGCGACGTTCTTGGGATCGAACGACAGTCAGATGGGCAAGAAAGAATCTATCGAAGACACTGCCAAAGTGCTCGGACGTTTTTATGACGGCATCGAATTCCGCGGATTTAAGCAGGAGACCGTCGAAGCACTCGCAAAGCACGCAGGCGTACCGGTCTGGAACGGTCTTACCGATATGTATCACCCCACGCAGATTCTCGCGGACTTCCTCACGGTCGAGGAACATGTTGCAAAACCTCTGCGCGATGTCAAATTCGTCTACGTTGGCGACGCGCGTAACAATATGGGCAATTCCCTCATGATCGGCGCGGCGAAGATGGGCATGGAATTCATGGCGATTGCGCCGAAATCCCTCTGGCCGTCGGAAGAACTCGTCGAGGAAATGCGTGCCGTCGCGGAAGAAACCGGCGCGAAGATCCATTTTTCCGAGAACGTCGACGATGTCAAGGGTGCGGACGTCATCTACACCGACGTCTGGGTTTCCATGGGCGAGGAGGATAAATTCGCCGAACGCATCAAGGAACTCATGCCGTACCAAGTCAATATGGAGATGATTCGAAAGACCGAGAACCCGAACGTCATCTTTCTCCACTGCCTCCCTGCATGCCACGACACCAACACCAAGATGGGCGAGGGCGTCTACGAGGAATACGGCATCAAAGAGATGGAAGTCACGGACGAGGTCTTCCGCTCCAAACATTCCAAAGTCTTCGACGAAGCGGAAAACAGAATGCACACGATCAAGGCGGTCATCGTCGCAACGATCGGAAAACTTTAGAAAAAACGAAACGCTCTCTTCGGAGGGCGTTTTTTTGTGCTCGCGCCGCGTGCAAAATAAGTGCGTGTGCAAACGCATTTGGAAACGGCACGCAGGCGGCGGAGTATATGGAAAACGCAAACAAGTCACCGAAATGGGGCAACCTTTTCCGTCTTGCGCGAACGTGTGCTCGTTGTCTATAATAGAAGCCGACAAAGGAGGACGGCGATGAAATTTCGAGAGCTGTGGCACAATTATCCCGCGCACATCGAGGGTGCGGACGTCGAAGTGACGGGGATTACATATGACTCCAGACGCGTAAAGCCCGGCGATCTCTTCGTCGCCATTCGCGGCTACGATACGGACGGACATAAGTTCGTCGCGTCCGCCGAAGAAAAGGGTGCGTCGGCAATCGTCGCGGAGCGCAAGGTCGAGACGCGACTGCCCCTTTGCGTGGTTGCGGACGGGAGACGCGCACTTTCCCATGCCGCGGCGGCGATTTACGGACATCCGTCCGAGCGGCTCACGGTCGTGGGCGTCACCGGGACAAAAGGGAAGACGACGGTCACGACGCTTCTCTACAACGCGGCAGAACATGCGGGCGTGAAGGCGGGACGCATCGGGACGATCGGGGTTGCCTACGGCGACGTCCGGTATCCCCTCACGCACACGACGCCCGAGAGTGCGGATCTCCACCGGATTTTGCGCGAGATGGAGGACGCAGGGGTCAAACTCGTCTTCATGGAAGTCTCGAGTCTCGCGCTTTCGCTCGAGCGAGTCGCGGATATCGACTTCGATCTCGGCATTTTTACGAATCTCACGCCCGATCACATCGGTGGCAACGAACACGCTTCGATGGAGGAATACGCGCGCGCCAAGGCGATGCTCTTTGAACGCGCGAAGACGAGTGTTCTCTCGGCGGACGATCCCTACGGCGACGAGATGGACGCGTATGCGAGCGGGAAAGTCGTGACCTACGGCATGGACGCGGACATAAGACCGGAGGATCTCGATGAAGCCCGTCACGTGGGCGAAGAGACAACCTTTCGCGTGGACGGCGTGCGCTATGCGATCCCGAGCGTGGGACGGTTCAATGTCGAGAACGCCCTTGCCGTCATTGCCGCGGCAAAAGTCCTCGGAATCGATGAAAATGCGGTGGCAAAGAGCCTCGAGGAATTTCGCGTCCCGGGACGCATGGAGATCTTGCCGTCGCCCGAGGGCACGACGATCTTACTCGACTATGCGCACAACGGTGCGAGCATTGAGAGCCTCATCGCCGCGGTGCGCTCGGGGGCAAAACGCGTCATTCTCCTCGTGGGGAGCGTCGGCGGCAGAACCAAGTCGCGCAGACGCGAGATCATGGAGGCGGCGAAAGACGCGGATCTCGTGATTCTCACGAGCGACAATCCGGACGAGGAAGATCCGCAAAAAATCATCGACGAGATGGCGCAGTACGCGACGATGCCCGTTCTCAAAGAGCCGGATCGTACGCGTGCCGTCGCACTTGCCGTCGACATCATGGAAAAGGGCGATCTTCTCATCTTGGCGGGCAAGGGCCATGAGGAAGGGCAGCTCATACAAGGGGTACTCGAGCCGTATTCCGACAGGGATGCGGTCGAAAAAGCACTGGGGAGGGCACAATGTCGATACGAGTAAAACCGCTCCATTACATCAAACGCGACAGGCGCGAAAGGCATCTCATGGGCTATGGACTCTTTCTCATGCTCACGGCATTTTGTTGGAATTCGCCGCGAGAAATCTTCGAGGGTCTGTGGGTCATCCTCACTTCGCCGTGCAATCTCCTTACGGACTACATGCGCTTAACGAATGTGGGCGCGGCCTTTATGAACAGCGGACTCGTCACGATCTTTACCGTGTGGGTTCTCCATCTCGAGCATATCAAAATTTCCGGTCCCGTCATCGCGAGCGTCTTTACGGTGAGCGGCTTCGCCTTTTTCGGCAAAAATCTCTTCAACTCGATTCCGATTGCGGTGGGGATCTATGTCTATGCAAAAGTCTACGGCATCTCATTCGATCGCGTCGCGCTTTCGAGCGTGTTCTCGTCTTCTCTTGCACCGCTTGTGAGTTTCATCGCGTTCGGCGTCGGACTTTCTACGCCGGTGGGCATCTTTTTCGGCTATCTCGCAGGATTTATGGTCGGCTTCATCTTCAATCCCGTGGCGGATATGTCGCTCGGGATTCACAAAGGCTACAATCTCTTCAACGCCGGTCTTGCGTCGGGATTTATCGGCATGAGTGCGGTAGCGGTGATGCGCATGTTCGATATTCGCGTCGAGACGGGTCTTATGATCAATGAAGAAAACACGGTGATGCTCACGGTCTTTCTTATTATCCTCGCGATTGCCATCTTCATCGTCGGCATCGTGACGGACGGATTCTATCCCGGACGCTATCGTCTGCTTCTACGACACACGGGGCATCTCGGCGGGACGTGGGTCGCGGTGTACGGCTATGGGACGGTTCTTATGAATATGTCGTTTATGATGCTCTTTTCGACACTCTACGTGCGTGCAATCGGCGGGTGTTTGAGCGGCCCCGCAATCGGAGCCATTCTCTCCGTGACAGGTTTTTCCGCGGCGGGTGTCCATCCGAGAAATACATATCCCATCTACATCGGCGTCTTTCTTGCGAGTATCCTCAATATCTACTCGCCCCACGCTGCACCCGCACTCCTCGCGGTCATCTTCGGGACAGGTCTCGTGCCGATTGCGGGGACATACGGTGTCCTGTGGGGGATTTTCGCCGGATTTTTCCACATGGCGATGGTCATGAACATCGGGTATCTCCATGGCGGACTCAATCTTTACAACAACGGTTTTTCCGCGGGACTCGTCGCGGCGATCCTCTATCCGATCATCGACATGCTCCAAAAATTGCCCGCAAGATTTCGCAAATCGGAATAAAAAGAGATGCGTTAGCACCCGCTAACGTTGAAATTTAGAGATTTTCCTCTTGCATTTATCTTTTTTGTGAGGTACAATGGACTCATCTTTACAGGAGGTGAAATTATGGCATATCACATTACTGACGCTTGCATCGCTTGTGGCTCCTGCCAATCGGAGTGCCCGACAAGCTGCATCTCTGACGGTGCGATCTATTCCATCAACGCAGATGACTGCATCGATTGCGGAAGCTGCGCTTCTGTATGCCCGATGGATGCTTGCCAACCTGAATAAGGAAACAAGAGGAAATGAGTTTTGAGGGAAAGAAGACCTTTTGAAGGGGGTCTTCTTTTTTTATTGTCCGCGCGTCTTTGCGGAAAAAAATCCCTTTTGCAAACGGCTCCGGAATCGGTACAATAGAGAAAAGGAGGCGCGTCCATGGAAGAACATTACATCCCGGGTACGACGGACGAAATCTACGGCGAACGCGAGCAGTTTTCGTTCGGCGTGGACAGCATTTTGCTCTCGGCGTTTGCACGCGCCAAGCGGACGGACGAGGTTCTGGATCTCTGTAGCGGGAACGGCATCGTGGCGCTTCGGATCGCGAGACTCACGGGTGCCGCGGTCACGGGTGTCGAGATTCAACCCGAGGTTCACGTCCTCTTCGCGCGGGCGGCGGCAAAACAGGGACTCGGCGTGCGGGCGATTCTCTCGGCGTTTCAGGATCTGGACGCGCCGGACGCCTACGATCTCGTGACGGTGAATCCGCCGTACTTCCGGAAAGGCGAGGGCATTTCCTCCGCCAATGAGAAGAAACTCATCGCGCGTCACGAAGTTGCGATGACACTTGCGGATGTGTTTACGACGGCGAAACGCGTCCTGCGTTCGCGCGGCAGGCTTGTGATGATCCACAGGCCTCACAGACTCGCGGAGATGTGCGCGCTCGGAACGGAGACGGGGCTCATGCCGTCGAGACTTCGCATGGTGAAATCCCGTGCGGAGGATGCGCCCAAGATGGTGCTCATGGAATTTCGCAAAGACGGCGGAAATTTTCTGCGCGTCGAGCGTGATCTCGTCCTCTATCGGGACGGAGAGTATACGGACGAAGTTGTACGAATCTACGAGGGGGAGACATGTTAACAATCGTACCTACGCCGATCGGCAACATCGGCGATATGACCTATCGCGCAGTTGCGGTATTACAAGCGGCGGATCTCATCTTGGCGGAAGACACGCGGACAAGCATGCCGTTACTCTCCCACTATGACATTCACACGCCGCTACTTAGTTATCACAAATTCAACGAACGCGAACGCATCGAGCGGATCTTAGGAGACCTCGGCGAGGGGAAGAAGATCGCGCTGATCAGCGACGCGGGAATGCCGCTCGTGAGCGACCCCGGTGAGACGCTCGTCACGGCGGTTTACGAAGCAGGCTACGAGATCGAAGTCCTCCCGGGTGCGAGCGCATCGATCGTCGCCCTCGTGCGAAGCGGTTTTGGCGGGGGACCCTTTTATTTTCACGGATTTTTGTCGCGTGGAAGCGGCGGAGAAGACGAACTCATGCGCGTTGCGGCGCACACCGAGACGGTCATCCTCTACGAAAGTCCCAAACGCATGAAAAAAACGGTCGCAAGGCTCGCCGAAAAGACCCCCGAACGCAAAGCCGCGGTTCTAAGAGAACTCACGAAAAAATTCGAGGAACGCATCGCGGGCACACTCGAGGAACTGGCGGCGACGCTTCCAGATGAACTGCGCGGCGAGACGATCCTCGTCTTGGCACCGTATCGGAGCGAAGTCGACGCCGCGTCCATGCTCCGCACGCTCCTCGAGGACGGCATGCGATCGAAAGATGCGATTCGCGCGGTCGCCGAGGCGACGGGAGAAAGCAAGAACAAGCTCTACGATCTCGCCCTCAAGTGGAAACGGAATGAAGCATAGAGCCGCTTTTGTGATATGATGGAACGCGAGGTGAAACCATGAAAATCATCATCATCGGCGGCGGCAAAGTCGGTCTGCGTTTGGCGCAGGATCTCGTCCTCGAGGGACACGACGTCGTCGTCATCGATCAAGAAGAAAAAGTCATCTCGGGCATGCTCGAGTCGATTGACGTGCGTGGCGTCATAGGCAGCGGTGTCGATCTCGATATCCTTAAAGAAGCCGGCGTGCAGACCGCAGATATGTGCATTGCCGTCACGGCGAAAGACGAACTCAATCTCATGGCGGCAATGATGGCAAAACGTCTCGGCACGGGCTACACCGTGGCACGCGTCCGCTCGCCCGAATATTTTAGACACTGGGATTTCATGCGCGACTCCCTCGGCGTATCCATGATGTTAAATCCGGAACACGAAGCCTCTAAACTCATCGCAGGCGTGCTTTCATTCCCGTCCGCGATTGAGTTTGAAGAATTCAGCTCCCATCAATCGGATATGATCCAGGTCGTCGTGCCCGCTCATTCTCTGTTCTCCGGCAGGAGACTGATGGATCTCGCGCCGAAAGTCACGGTCGTCGGCATCGTGCGCGGAGAGGATGCGTTCATCCCCAACGGCACAACGACGATCGAAGATGGTGACGCGCTCTATATCACAGGCTCGCGCGAACGGTTGACCCATTTTTGCAAAGACATGGGGAGTTTCAAAAAAATCATCCGATCGGTTCTCATCGTCGGCGGCGGCAGACTTACGAATTATCTCGTGCGAACTCTTCCCAAACGCATGGACATCAAGATCATCGAAGTCGATGAAACGGTCGCGGAGCATCTTGCCGCGGAATTTCCCCATGTGATCGTCGTCAACGCGGACGGCACGGATCCCGATGTCCTCATCGGCGAAGGAATCGAACGCTATGACGCCGTCGTGGCTTTAACGGGCGTGGACGAGGAGAATATCCTTCTCTCGCTCTTTGCCAAAGCGCACGCGGTCGGCAAAATCATCACCAAAGTCAATCGCGAGCAACTCTTAAAAGTCGTGACGGGACCGGGACTCGAGACGGTTGTCACGCCCAAAGTCCTCGTCGTCAATCTCATGACGCAGATCGTACGTGCCAAAGTCAATGCCGAGGGCAGCGAGGTGCGCACCTTTCACCGCATTGCCGACGGCAAAATCGAGGTGCTTGAGTTCGTGGCGGCGAAGAATACGAAGATTCTCGGGACGCCGCTCTATGCGCTCAATATCAAGAGCGGTGTGATCCTTGCGTATATGGTGCGCGGCACCGAAGTCATCTTCCCCAACGGCATGACGACGATCGAAGCCGGAGATCGCGTCATCATCGCGACGACGATCCCGTTCTTCGACGATCTCGACGACATCCTCGAGGGATAACGCCATGAATCGTCGCATGATCATTCGTTCGCTGGGATTTTCCCTCGTGATTCTCGGCGCAACCATGCTCTTTTCGCTCGCATTCGGTCTGTATTATGCCGATGCGGGAAGACTGCCGCTCTTTTTCAGTGCCGCCGTCACCGTGGGTGTGGGAGGGCTCTTGACCCGCATGAAACCCGAACGCTACACGCTCGACATCAAAGAAGGCTTTATTCTTACCGCTTTTGTCTGGATTTTTTCATCGATTTTCGGCGCATTGCCGTTTCTTTTTTCGGGTGCGATCCCGAATGTACTCGACGCGCTCTTTGAAACGGTGTCGGGCTTCACGACGACCGGCTCCACGATCCTCTCCGAGATCGAGAGTTTGCCCCCGTCGATTCTCATGTGGCGTTCGTTCACCCATTTTATCGGCGGCATGGGCGTACTCGTCTTCGTCGTCGCGATCTTACCGCGCGGCAGGGACAACGACTCGCATTCCATCAATATCTTAAAGGCGGAAGTGCCCGGCGAATTCGGCAAACTTACCTCGCGCCTTGCGAATACCGCGCGTGCGCTCTATGCCATCTACGTCGGCATGACCGCGCTTCTCACCGTCATCCTCATCGTCGCGGGGATGAATCTCTTCGATGCCCTCACGACGTCCTTTGCCACGGCGGGGACGGGCGGATTTTCCCCGCACAATGCGTCGATTGCGTATTTCAACTCCCCGACGATCGAATGGATCTTAACCGTCGGCATGCTCGCGTTCGGCGTCAATTTCAATCTCTATTATGCGAAACTCACAAGCGGCGGACGGATCTTTACGAAGAGCCGCGAGTTTCTATGCTACATCGGCATTTTCACCGGCGCGTGCCTTTTGATGGCGGTAAAAAATCTCCCCTTTGTCGGCGATTTCTTGACCTCCCTATGCGACAGTGCTTTCACCGCCTCATCCGTCATGACTACCACCGGCTTTATCACCGTCGATTTTGAGGCGTGGCCGACCTTTTCCAAAGGGATCCTCCTCATGCTCATGTTCATCGGCGCGAGCGCGGGTTCCACGGGCGGCGGCATCAAAGTCGGACGCATCGTCGTCCTCGGGAAAGCCGCACTCGCCGAGATCAAACGCATCATCCACCCGCATCGCATCGTCGCCGTGCGGGACGAGACCGGCGTGCTCACGAGCGAAAAACTCCGCAGCGTGCTCTCCTATTTCGTCCTCTACATCTTCGTCTTTGCAATCAGTTTTCTCCTTGTCACCTGGGAGGGCAAAGACCTCATCACGAGCTTCACCGCCGTCGCGACGACCATGAACAATGTCGGACCGGGGCTCGAACTCGTCGGACCTGTGCAGAATTTTGCGCATTTCGGCGATTTTACAAAAATTGTACTCATCATCGATATGCTCGCCGGACGTTTGGAACTCATCCCGATCCTCGTCTTCTTCGTCCCCGAGGCATGGCTCAGACATTAAAGGAGGAAATATGGATCTCAAACAAACGATTCGCGTCATCGAAGATTTTCCCGAACCCGGGATCTCGTTCAAGGACATCACCACGCTCTTAAAGGATAAGGACGCCTTCCACGAAGCCATCGACCGCATGGAAGAAATCCTCAAGGACAAGAACATCGACCTCGTCGTCGGACCCGAGGCGCGCGGCTTTCTCTTCGGGCCCGTCATCGCGTATCTTCTCGGCGTGGGCTTTGCACCCGTGAGGAAACCCGGCAAACTCCCCGCCAAGGCGAGAACCTATCACTACGATCTCGAGTACGGCACCGACACGCTCGAGATCCATGAAGACGCCATCAAACCCGGCATGCGCGTCGCCATCGTCGACGATCTCCTCGCGACCGGCGGCACCATGAACGCCTGCGCGAAGCTCATCGAAGAAGCCGGCGGCGAAGTCGTCTCCATCGCATTCCTCATTGAACTCACCGAACTCGGAGGTCGCGAGAAACTCTCCGAGTACGATGTCCACGCACTCGTAAGTTACGGACATTAATCGAATCAGAAAAGAACCGTCGTCATTTCGGTCGATGTTTTTTTACTTTTGGCTATTTTTTTAACACAGTTACGAAAAAAGATGCAAAGTTGGAAAAAAGATGGTACAATGTCATCAGATGTATAAATAGACGGAATAGGTCAAGAACGTGAAACCGACCTTTACACGAAAGGAGATTGTACGAATGAGCAAAAAAAGAGTCATGGCGATGCTCTTGGTGCTCGTCATGTTGCTACCGCAAGCGGCAATGGCGATTGCACCGGAGAATCCGGCAGGAGCACCGAGAGCCGAGAGTCGAGAGACGGTGAACCCTCCGGCAAAGCAAGAGTCCGAGGGAGCTGAGGAAGTTCTCGAGGACGGTCTTATGCTGTCACCGCAAGCGCAACCACGTGCCGTGAGGTCGGAAGATCAGCAATCGTATATCAAACCGCTGGTACCGACGGTTTGCTATATCTTCAAACAAGACGGCAAAGAACTCGGAAGACAATACCTCGAGAACAATGACAAGCTCTTCCAGCCGGCGATCCCGACCAAAGAAGGGGTCGAGTTTGAGGGTTGGTATGACGCAAAAGGCAATAAATTTGAGAATTTCAACAATGCGATCCCGGTAGATGACAACAACAAGGGCAAAGAGATCGTTCTCAATGCTCGTTTTAAGTCGGAGTTCCAAGTCATCTTCATGGAGCGCGACAAGAAGGATTCAAGAATCTTTGCGACCAAGGGCGGTCCAACCGGAACGGTGATTACGACAACCGATGTCAAGGCACCGACACTGACGCCGTCCGTATTCGAGGGCTGGAAGTTTGAAGACGGAACTCCCGCACCGGATGAGATTACACTCGAGAAGAAGAACATCACGCTCTATCCGCGCATGACCCCGGGTCACTATCTTAAATTTGTGACGGGGACCCCGGAATCCTATCAATCCCCGCTCTTTGTGAAAGCGGGCGAGAATACATGGAAACCCGAAGATCCCGCACGCAAGGGCTATGAATTTCAACATTGGTCGACTGAGGAAAACGGACCGACCGCGTACGAATTCGGCAAGCCCATCACTGCAGACACGACACTCTATGCGGTCTGGAAAGAAATCGGCAATCATTATACGATCGTCTACCATAGACAAAGCCTCAAGGACAAGTGGGATACGCCGGATGCAGAGAAGACTTACGATGTCGTTCGCAAACAAGAGATTCACGAGCATATCGCGGGACCCAATAAAGGAAAACCGGTGCATGCCGGGGATGATATTTTTCTCCCCAAAGAGGTCGACGACATTGATATCACGCGACTGAATAAGTTCGGCGAGAATCCGAACGGTGATCCCAAGAACAAGATTGATCCCAAGCTCTTGAAACCGACCACTTGGCTTCCGTATTTCACGATCTGGGACGAGGAGAGCGGCTTCCAGAATGAGAACATGGGCTGGCAGCCGGTAAAAGACTATATTCCGGAACTCGGAGAGTATAACATCTTCTTCCCCTTTGCGTTCTGCCATTATAATGAAGCGAAGACGGGCATCACGTCGACCGTGAGCGAGGCTCAGAAAACGACCGTTGCAGCAGACGGATCCACCGAACTCCATGTCTATTATGACCGCGATGTGTTGGAACTCAATCTCACATACCGAGACGGTACGGTGAAAAACCTCAAAGGCCTCTACTATCAAAAGATTGAGGACCTCGTCGGCGGCGAACCGGAAGTTCGCGTAGACGAAGATGGGAATCCCGTAAAACAACCGTTGAGCTGGAAGATAGTGGCTTTGAAGACTGAGGTGAAATACAAAGATCCGGCTGTCGGAAAGAAGAAGGAAGAAGAGAGAGCGAAGCTTATCAAAAAAAGAGATGACGAAAACGCGAAAGCGGTGGAATTCGAAAAAGCAAAAAATGAAGCGATCGCCGCAAGAGAGAAGGCGAAGGCGGATAAGCTCGTTGCGGAAGGCAATCTTCACGTGGCAGAACAAGCGCACAATCAAGCAGACATTAAGAAATATACGGAAGAGGTAAAGAAGCACCAAGCGGAAATTGAGAAGCAAAAGAAACTCGAGGAAGAGAACGAAAAACAGCAACGTGAACACGAGTTTCAGGCGCGGGAGCGTCAGCGTGAAGCGGATAAGATTGTAACGTCTCAGAGCTATACAGATTCTTTTAAGAATAACGAGTCTTACCGTATCTTCGGCTATCGTAGAAGATTGGATTTTCATGAGTTCATCAATAGATCGATCACGCACAACCCGGGTAAGGAAGATGAATACACGATTACGCAGACTTTCGCAGACTCCAAAGACGGCTACCATTATAATGTTTTAAATCCTGTGCAAGCGACAAAGGAGGAACAAGCGGGGAATGAGGACGTCGAAACGGACGTCGGTGTCTTCATGTACTATCAGAATGCGGACGGAACCTATCCGGACGAGATGGGGGAACCGCCGATTTGGCTCGCGTCAACGTCGCGGACATTCGCATGGGGAGCGGGGACGAGATCCGACCCGCGCAAGCCGCACTATCTCCATGCTGCAGTGTATTTCATGACTCCGGAGAATTTCCAATATCCGGGACGGCGCTTGCTGCCCACGAAAGCACCCGTGAACGACGAATCATCTCCTAAATACAAAGAAAATTATGACAAATGGCAAGTGTATGAAAGAGACTACAGCATTCAAGTCCGCACGGGCTACAATGTCTTTCTGCGCTATCGCAGACGCCAGTTTCCGTTGACACTTATGAACTGGACCGGAGCGAAAGATGGAAAACCAGTTGATTTTGCTCAGGATCAAAAACTCAATGTTCGCCATGGCGATGTTTTCAAATATAGGCCGGAGACTCGCCCTGACGGGATCCCGGATGACTTTATCTTCTTGGGTTGGTGCTATGACAAGGAATTGACGCGTGATGTCAATGTATTGAAGGGCACCATTCCGCGATTGGATCCAATTAAGGACAGGGATCAAATCACAAGTGCGATGCCCTTTGACTATTACAATCGCGTAAGAGAGCTCCCGGAGAGTGAAAAAGGGCTTGTCAACGTCATGCCGACGGCCCCCCTTACGCTCTATGCGAAATGGGGTTTGCCGCAAGTACGCGTTCGCATCTTCAGAGACGGGAAGTTCTTCGGTTCTTTTGAGAAGACGTTCGGTACCGTTATGAACGAAGCCGAGCTGCCGACGGTAAGAAGCGCTGACGATACGATCGTTTCTTCCGGTACGTCGGCCGCCAATCGCAGCGGTTCTCGTTCACGCACCTTGGACCTGAAGGGTAATCCGACACAAGAAGCTAAGTACGCTTACGGCGAAATCAAATTGCGTCCGGACGAGATCTGGGATGGCTGGCAAAAGGACATTTTGGCAAGAAATGACGACAACGATCCGAACAATCCGCCGAAACTCGTGAAGTATCAATTCGGAGAAAAGTTGACGGAGGATATTGATTTATACGCGACCACGGTACCGAATACGGGATACAAGCTCACGTATAAGTATCTGGGTCAAGATGGGAAACCCAAGACCCACGTCGATGAGAAAAACTATGCACCCGGGACGGACGCACGAGTTCAACCGCCGTTTAAGGATATGACAAAAGACAAGATCTTTGCCGGATGGTATCTCTGGAGATGTGGAGACTGCGACAATCAAGCGCAGTGTCCGGCACGGAGGAAAGAATTCTATGCACCCAACCAAATGATCAAGATGACAGGCAATCTGACACTCGAACCATTGTGGGGAAAGAAGCCCAGGACGGCAACCGTCATCTATGACGGGAACGGTGGCAAGTTGTTTGACGGGTCCACCAGAGTTGAGATTCCGGAAGTATACGACAAGTCCAATCACAAAGTTCGTCCCAATAAGGAAGTATGGAGTCTCGGATTTGAACTTGAAGACGCCGTGCTGATCGGTTGGAAGTACACGTATAAAGGCAAAGAGTATGTTGTCAAACCCGGTGATGAAGTCACGGTCGTTGCAGATGATGACCCGAACGGAACAGAAGGCAGAAATGTATTGACGGCAATTTGGAAATACAAAGAGCCTAAGAAAAAGAAAAAGCCGCAGAAAGGCAATCCGGTCATCGAGGTGACCAAACTCTGGGAAGACAACGGCAATCGAGACATGAAACGTCCCGAGTTCGTCGAGGTCAAACTCCTTGCAAACGGCGAAGATACGGGCAGAACGTTGAAACTCTATGCAGAGAACAACTGGTCGGGTCGTATCGGCGGTCTTGATGTCCAAAAGGACGGTAAGGATATCGTCTATACGGTCAAGGAAATGAATGTAGCAGAGGGTTACACCTCAACCGTTACGGGTGATCCGAGCACAGGGTTTACGATCACGAACACGTATAAGGACCAAGAAGTAAGGCCGATCATTCCGAGAATGAAGCGTGTTGTCATTCCGGTAAAACGCATTCCGAGAGCGGGTGTCGGTTGCCAGTGACACACCGGTAACGAGAAATCCGCATCGGAACGGAAACAAAGAAGAGAGTAGACATGGATATCCATGTCTACTTTTTTTGTTCCCGCGTGTCGTACGATCCCTTCAAGTACTCGACACCCCACAGCGTAAGACGCACGATCAATGCGCGGGGGAAGGTCGTTCCAAGAGAGAAGCTCTGTGAGTTCGCTTGCCGACGTCGCCATTCTCACGAGGTCGTCCGGTTATCGATGTCGCGAAGCAGCGCGCGCCGTCCGGTCTTTCGATGCGCGCGGTCGTTGAGTCGCAAATTGCAGGGAAGTTGCGGTGTGATCATGTTGACGGCACACAAGAAACGAGAGATCATGAGCGGGTCTCCGAGCATGAGGGCGCGCGATCGTTCGCGATGGACTTGGACGAAATGACAGAATGACCCTATCGACGGTTTATGATGATTTTTGCATGCAAATCATATTTTGCGCTTGTCTTTTTCGTTTCCGGAGAATGGGAAGATTGACGCATTCTTTTCGATTTGATAAAATAGAGTCAAATAAATACTTAGGGAGGTATTATGAAAAAAGCATTACGTATTTTGATCGCGCTTGCGCTCATCGTGAGTCTCGCGGCATGCGGACAAGCTCCCGCACCGGAGACGAAAGAAGAGGCGAAGGCGGGTCTCTATAAGCCCGGCACCTATACGGCTACCGAGACGGGGTACAACACGGAAGTTCCGATGGAAGTAGCGGTCACGGTTTCCGAAGATAAGATCGAGAAGATCGAAGTGACGAGCCATGAGGAGTCGGAAGGTATCGGTTCGGCGGTCATCGAAAAGATGCCCGAGAAGATCATCGAGGCGCAATCGACGGACATCGACGCATTTACCGGCGCGACGGAGACGAGTAAGGCGCTTCTTGCTGCGGTCAACGCTTGCCTCAAGGAAGCGATGGTCAATCCTCCGGCTGAAACGACGGGCGGCGATCGCGATGTCGATGTCGTCGTCATCGGTGCAGGCGGTGCCGGCATGAGCGCGGCAATCGCGGCAAGCGATGCGGGCAGTTCCGTCCTCGTACTCGAGAAGAACGAAATTGCTGGCGGCAACACCACGCGTTCGACGGGCGGGCTCAATGCGGCAAAGACGCCGTATCAGGACGCCAATGAGATGGGTCAGGGCGAATACGACGCTATCGCGAAGAAGCTTGAGACGGTGAAAGAAAAATATCCGGATCTAGGGGAACTTGCGGCAACCGTCGAGAAACAAGTCGAAGACTACAAGGCAAAACCGGAGGGTTATTTTGACTCTGAGGAACTCTTCCTGCTCGATACGCTCGTCGGCGGCAAAGACAAGAACGACAAAGAACTCGCAAAGACTCTTGTAAGCCACTCCAAGGACGCAATCGAATGGCTCAAGACCTTTGACATGGACATCACCGACGTCGGTGCTTTCGGCGGCGCATCCGTCAAACGCATCCACAGACCCAAAGTCGACGGCAAGACCGCCCCTGTCGGTTCGTATCTCGTACCGAGACTTGAGAAAGTCCTAAAAGACAAGAAAATCGAGATTCTCTTCGGCATGCCCGCAACCGAGATTCTCGTCGAAGACGGCAAAGTCGTCGGCGTAAAAGCGGGAGATCTCACGGTACGTGCAAAATCCGTCGTCATCGCAACGGGCGGATTCGGTGCAAATCTTGAGAAAGTCGCCGAGATCAAACCGGAACTCAAAGGGTTTGTCACCACCAATGTCGGCTCGATTACGGGCGACGGCATCTGGATGGCACAGGCGATTGGTGCGGACGTTGTAGATCTTGCGGAGATTCAGATTCATCCAACCGTCGAGCAGAAGACCGCATCCCTCATCACCGAAGGCGTGCGCGGCGACGGTGCGATCCTCGTGAACCAAGACGGTAAGCGTTTTGTCGACGAGGTCGGAACGAGAGACGTCGTCAGTGCGGCAGAAGTGGCACAAGAAGGTGGATTCGCATATCTCATCTTCGACACCAATATGCTCGAGAAGTCGAATGTCTTAAAGAAATACATCGACAAAGGCTTTACCACGCAAGGTGAAACCTATGAAGAGCTCGCGAAAGCACTCGGCATCTCGGAAGAAAATTTCAAAGCGACCATGGAAACTTGGAACGAAGCGGTTGCAAACAAGAAAGATGCTGAGTTTGGTCGTACGGCATTTGCTGAGCCGCTTGCCAAAGCTCCCTACTATGCGATCAAAGTTTCCCCCGGCGTCCACCACACCATGGGCGGCGTGAAGATCAACACGAACGCGGAAGTCATCGGGACCGACGGCAATGTCATCAAGAATCTCTACGCGGCAGGAGAAGTCACCGGCGGTATACACGGCGGCAACCGACTCGGCGGCAATGCAGTCACCGACATCATCGTCTTCGGACGCATCGCGGGTGAAAACGCGGCAAAGAACGCAAAATAAATCGAACGCAAAAAAAATCTCGGAGATTCGTCCGAGATTTTTTTATTGCCGTCGTCGTGGAATTTGCGCTTTTTTACGCTGATCACTTTCGTGCACACGCTTTATTGCACCTGGACTCGCTTACGATTTCAATGCCGACTGCATTGGCTCACGCGTTTCATGCGGCTGCATTGGATGACGTATTTTGACGCCCATGCATTTCATATGTGTTTGTGACGAGCGAAGGCATCGTTCGCGTCGCGCAAAGTTCAGTTCTCGTCTTTCACTTTCTTCTCTGCGAGATAATTCTTTGCGTCCTTGATGAGTCGTCCGTCCACGCGGATGGATTTCGTCTCGCCGCGGTACGCGATCGTGCCGGCGTTTTTCTCGGGATCGAGCGTGAGCGTGACGCCCGTGCCGAGTGTGATCGTAAGGCTCTCGTCGAATGCGTCGTGATCTTCCGTGCGTACACAGTTTTGCATACGGCGCGAGAACTTCTTGGATTCGTCCGCGTCGAGCGTGACCTCGTCTTCTTTCATCGAGATTTCCACGCGGTCACTTACGAGCGGAAATTCGAGCGAGGAATAGTTCTTGGTGGAGAACATGATCCAGAGTGCAAAGAGCAAGAAGACGACGCCCGAAGCGATCATGAGTCGATTCTTCGCCTTGGGATCTCTCTCTCGCCGTTGTCTGTCCTGTTGTCGTTCAAATTCGCGGTTCATCGTGAACCTCCTTCTGCGATATCGTTTCTATCGGCATTGTACCATTCCCGCATTCAATTGCCAAATTGCAAAATTTTTTGCAAATCTACAATCGAAAAGGTACAATAGAAGTATAGAAGGTTGGAAGGAACAATAATAGAGGTGATTGTACATGATTGTAGGCATCAAATACTGTGGCGGTTGTCAAAATCGCTATGATCGCACGGAGTTTGTCAACGCGGTGAAAGCGGCGAATCCGGATCTCGAATTTCGCGTGGTAAACGACGACGCGGTGGTCGATTATCTTCTCGTCATCAACGGTTGCACGGCGGCGTGTGCGGATATCTCGCATATCGTCGCGCGCAAAGGGCATTTTATGGTGACGGGCAGACACATGATCACGCGGGTACAGGAAGAGCTCGATCGGCTCAAACTCGAAGAGATCGAGGAGATGAAACGGCGCAGGGTCATCCGCATCGGCGAGGAAGCGAGCTTCCATAAGACGCTTAGCGAAGCGGACGTGCAGGCTTTTGCCGGCGCGACGGCGGATTTTTCGCGTATGCACGTCGACAAATGTTTTGCGGAACACAGTGATTTCGGCAGGCGCATTGTCCACGGAATGCTTCTTTTATCCTATGTGAGTACGGTGATGGGAATGAAACTCCCGGGCGACGGGACGATTTTTATGGGGCAGCGGATGCGTTTCTTGAAACCCGCGTTTATCGGGGACACGGTCACGGCGACGGTCACGGCGAAATCTGTCTTGGAACAGGAAGATCATTACATCTTGACACTCGAGGGCACGGTAAAGAACGAAAACGACGAAGTGCTCCTAAAGGGCATGTTCGATCAAATGCTCCCCAAGCATTATTTTGTCGTCGAGGAAGCGTGAGATCATGTTGACCCACAAGAAAGGAAAGTCCGACATCGTACGAGAAGCGCAAAAGATGGATCGCGACGGTCTTATGCGCCTCATCGCTCAGATGTCGAACAAACTCGAGGACCTCATGGTCATTCTCGAGAGCATCAACGACGGCATCTATCTTACGGACGGCAAGGCAAATACGATTTTTCTCAATCGCTCGTATGAAAAGATCTCAGGGGCGAAGAGAGATGCCTTTATCGGGAAGTCCATGTACGAAGTCATCGAAGAGGGACTCATCGACGTATCCGGCACCGTCCTCGCCCTCAAGGAAAAGAGGGAAGTAAGCCTCAAGCAGATTTTGAGCAACGGCTCGCTGGCTCTCATCACGTCCACGCCGATTTTTGAAGACGACAAGATCGTCCTCGTCGTCACGGTCGTGCGCGACATCACGGAATTAAAAAAGCTCCAAGAGGAAATCGTACACCACCAAGAGGAAATCACGAGACTCAAAAAAACCGTCGAGAGCCGCGCAAAAGTCATCTATCGCGGCAAAGTCATGGACAATATCCTAAGTTGTGCCGCGCGCGTTGCGAAATATGATTCCACCGTGCTCTTGACCGGAGAAACCGGCGTCGGCAAAGACGTCTTAAGCAAATTCATCTACGAAAACTCCTCCCGCTCCGATGAAGAATTTTCGCACATCAACTGCTCGACCATTCCTAGATCTCTCATTGAATCCGAGTTCTTCGGTTACGAGAAGGGTGCGTTTACGGGAGCCGACAGCAAAGGAAAGAAAGGGATTTTTGAAAAAGCGGACGGCGGAACGGTCTTCCTAGACGAAATCGGCGAATTGCCGCTTTCCATGCAGGCGTCGCTCCTCCACGTCCTCCAGGACAAAAAAGTCCGCCGTGTCGGTGGAACGAGTTCCATCGACGTCAATGTGCGCATCATCGCCGCGACCAACCGCAATCTCGAGAAGATGGTCGAGGAAGGGACATTCCGAGAGGATCTCTACTATCGACTCAATGTCGTCGCCATTCAGATCCCGCCGCTTCGGGCCAGACGCGACGACATCCTCCCCTTGATCGAACATTTTATGGCGCGACTCTCCGAACGCTACGGCATGCGCAAACAGTTTTCCCCCGATACGCTCGAGACGCTCTACGCCTACGATTGGCCCGGCAATGTCCGCGAACTCAAGAACTTTACCGAACGCGCGTTCATTCTCTCGTCCAAAGACGTGATCACCCGCGACGATCTCCCGCTCTCCGTCATCCGACCGGAAAAACACTGGGCGATCGATCTTGACAAGGCGACGCTTCCCGAAGCGCGTGCAAAAGTCGAAGCGATGCTCATCGACAAAGCCTTCGAAAAATATAAGAATGTCACCGATGCCGCGCGCGTCCTCGATATCGATGCATCAACTTTTGTGCGAAAACGCAAAAAATATTTGAAGGAAGGCTATTTAACCGAAAAATGTCTCAAAAAATAGGATAAATACGGCATAAAATAAATTGCGTATATGCAAAGCTGAATTTGCAAATACGCAATTTTTGTTTTTTAAGAGAAATATTATTTTTTAAGAGCAAAATTTTCGTGCCGAATGCGATGCCGTTCATTTTTGGTATAGATTCTCGAGAATGTTCATATTGACGGCAGTACGCGACTTCATGCAAACGATATCAAAGTCCTCTTAGAGGTGAGAGAGATCGTTTTACCTAAAAAAGTTGGCACGGGTCTTGCATATATATAGGCGTAGGCAAGTAGGCCAAAAAATTTGAAGGAGTGTGACAAAAATGGCATTAAAGACAAGAGAAGAGTACATCGAGAGTTTGAGAAAACTGAACCTTGAGGTGTACATGTTCGGCAAGAGGGTAGAGAACGTAGTAGATAACCCCATCATTCGTCCTTCGATGAATGCGGTAGCAATGACTTATGAACTCGCACAACAAGATGAATACAAGGATCTTGTAACCGCAAAATCCCATCTTACGGGTCAAGTCATCAACCGTTTCACGCACATTCATCAAAGCCCCGAAGATCTCGTTAAGAAGATCAAGATGCAAAGACTTCTCGGTCAAAAGACGGCATCCTGCTTCCAACGTTGCGTAGGTATGGACGCTTTCAACGCACTTTATTCCACTACTTATGAAATGGACAAGGAATATGGTACGGACTATCATGAAAGATTCCAAAAATACCTTCTCTATGTACAAGAGAACGACCTTACGGTAGACGGCGCAATGACCGACCCGAAGGGTGACCGCGGTCTTGCTCCGCACGCACAACCGGATCCCGATCTCTTCCTACACATCAACGAAGTTCGTGAAGACGGTATCGTCGTAACCGGTGCAAAATGCCACCAGACCGGATCTCTGAACTCCCACGAGCACATCTTCATGCCGACCCAAGCAATGGGCGACGCTGACAAGGACTATGCAGTATCTTTCGCAGTTCCGTCGGATGTCAAAGGCATGTTCATGATCATGGGTCGTCAATCTTGCGACACCAGAAAGCTCGAAGAAGGCGCTGACATCGACCTCGGTAACAACACATATGGCGGACATGAATGCCTCGTTGTTCTCGACCATGTATTCGTACCGATGGAAAGAGTCTTCATGTGCAGAGAAAATAAATATGCCGGCATGCTCGTTGAGCGTTTCGCAGGCTATCACAGACAATCTTACGCATGCAAGACCGGTGTAGGCGACGTCCTAATCGGTGCGGCAGCACTTGCAGCTGACTACAACGGCGCACAAAAAGCTTCGCACATCAAAGACAAACTCATCGAGATGATGCACCTCAACGAAACCATGTGGGCATGCTCCCTTGCTTGCTCGTATGAAGGCACGAAGACCGAATCCGGTGCATACCTCATCGACCTTCTACTCGCAAACGTCTGCAAACAGAACGTAACGAGATTCCCGTACACGATCGGTCGTCTTGCAGAAGACATCGCCGGCGGTCTCATGGTTACGCTCCCGAGCGAAAAAGACTTCCGCGATCCGAAGATCGGACCTGTTATGAAGAAATACTATCAAGGCAGAAAAGGCACGGATACCGAGAACAGACTTCGCGTTATGCGCCTGATCGAGAACCTAAGCCTCGGTACGGCAGCAGTCGGCTACAAGACTGAGTCCATGCACGGCGCAGGTAGCCCGCAAGCTCAGAGAATCATGATCAGCCGCCAAGGCAATCTCCCGGCTAAGAAAGAAATGGCTCGCAGGATTGCACACGTTGACGTATCGAAAGACGAAGAATAATTGAAACCAGAGGAGGACTCCATGGCCATTGACAGAACGATTGTAGAAAAGATCATCGAGGAGAAAGTAAAACCTTATATCCTCGAGCATGGCGGCGACATCGCCGTCACGAAGATCGAGGACGGTATCGTCTATATTACACTCTACGGCAATTGCCAAGGATGTCCCTCCGCTCAATTAACAACCGAATCCGTCGTCGCCGAGAGACTCAAGGAGGAACTCGGCGACGCCGTTAAGGATGTCATCTTGCAAACGGAAATCAGTCCCGATATCCTAGAATTTGCAAAGAGCATGCTAAGACGGAAACACAATGAAGGAGGCGTCTGTTGAACGTTCAAGAACTTTACAAATCCAAATGTGTGAGTGCTGAAGAAGCAGTCAAACACATTAAATCCGGCAATCGCGTCGTCGTCGGTCATGCTTGCGGCGAACCGAGCGCACTTGTCGACGCGATGGTTGCGAACAAAGAGCAATATGAAAACGTCGAACTCGTTCACATGGTTGCCATGGGCAAAGCAGAATATTGCTTACCCGAAAATGAGAAGCATTTTCATCACAATGCAATCTTTGTGGGCGGAACGACGCGCAAAGCCGTAGAAGAAGGTCGTGCAGACTTTACCCCCGTATTCTTCCACGAAGTACCGAAACTCTGGAAAACGACGCTCCCCGTAGATGTCGCACTCATCCAAGTTTCCTCGATGGACGAACATGGCTATTTCTCATTCGGCGTATCGAGCGACTACACGAAACCCGCTGCAGAGGCTGCAAAAATCGTCATCGCACAAGTCAACAAAGAGATGCCGCGTACCCTCGGTGACAACTTCATCCATGTAAGCGACATCGACTATCTCGTTGAATGCGATCGCCCGATCATCGAACTCCAACCTCCGAAGATCGGAGATATTGAGCGCGAAATCGGACGCTATTGTGCAAGCCTCATCGAAGACGGCGACACACTTCAGCTCGGTATCGGTGCAATCCCCGATGCGGTACTCGCATTCCTCGGCGAGAAGAAAGATCTCGGCATCCATTCCGAGATGTTCTCGGACGGCATCCTAAAACTCATCGAAGACGGTGTCGTCACCGGCAAAGCAAAGAGTTTTATGCCCGGGAAACTGGTTGTAACGTTCCTCATGGGTACGAAAAAACTCTATGATTGGGTCAACGACAACCCCGCTGTCTATATGGCACCGGTAGACTTTGTCAACCATCCGATGGTCGTCTGCAAGAACGACAACATCATCTCGATCAACTCCTGCGTCGCTGTCGATTTAATGGGTCAGGTAGCCTCCGAATCCATTGGACTCAAACAGATTTCCGGCGTCGGCGGACAGGTCGACTTTGTTCGCGGTGCAGGCATGGCAAAGAACGGCAAAGCCATCATGGCAATGCCTTCGACCGTCAAGGGCAAAGCTTCGAAGATCGTTGCATTCCTCGATGAAGGTGCAGCTGTCACGACCAGCCGTAACGATGTAGACTATGTCATCACCGAATACGGCATTGCACACCTCAAGGGCGAAACGCTCCGCGAGCGTGCAAGACAACTCATCAATATCGCACATCCCGATTTTCGTGATGAACTCAAAGTCGAGTTCGAGAAGAGATTCCACGAAAAATTCTAATCGCCTGTTAGGGGTCGCGGAAGTGCTCCTTCCGCACCCCTAATCTATTTTTCAAAAAAAGGAGTAATTTTTATGGCAATGAAACGCGAGTATGGCAAAGAACAACCGGGCATACGCCTTGGAATGTTCGTATTTCGTCTACCATTCGTACACTATCGCATCGAGCTTCCGGAAGCTTTCCAAGCAATTCTTATGTGTGCGACCTGCTTGGGTGCAATCCCTGTCATCACGGAACAACTCGGTATGCCCTTCGAGATCGCTTGGGGCATGGTCATCATCAACGGCTTCCTTTATACCTTACATGCTACCTGGGGTGACCCTGTCGTTCCGGGCTGGATTACCCCGTCGATTCCGCTTACCATCGGCTTCCTCGCAACGGCTCCGATGGGTCCGGAACGTATCCGCCTGATGTGCGCACTGCAACTTATGGTTGCTGCCATCTTCATCATCATGGGTATCACCGGCATCGCAAACAAACTTCTCTCGATCGTTCCTGCATCGATCAAATCCGGTATCCTTATGGGCGCAGGTTTTGCGGCTATATTCGGTGAATTTGCACCCGGCAAACGTGTCGATAAACTTCCGATCACGATTCTCGTTGGCGCATTCGTCGCATTCTTCTGCCTCTTCTCGCAAGTCTTCTCGGCTTGGAGAAAGAAGAGCAAATTCTGGGATACCGTCGGCGGTCTCGGCATGTTGCCGTCGGTTATCGTCTGCATCATCGTCGGCGTGATCGTCAAGGAGATTGTGTATGACAAATTCGATGTTTTCCCGATTTTCTACGTGCCCGACTTCAAAGGTATCTGGAACAGCATGAGCCCGTTCGCCCTCGGTTGGCCGACCGGACAAATGTTCTTAAAAGCAATTCCGCAAGCTATTGTTACTTACATCATCGCATTCGGCGACTTTGTCACCTCCGAAGCACTCCTGCACGAAGCCGATGTCATCCGTCAAGACGAGAAGATCGTCTTCGACGCCAACCGTTCGAACATCATCTCCGGTGTACGTAATACCGTTGAGGGTCTTGTCTGCCCGTATCCGACTCTTTGCGGACCGCTCTGGGCGGCCGTTACCGCTTCCGTATCGCAACGTTATAAAGACGGTCGCGACAAGATGGATTCCATCTACTCCGGCGTCGGCTCGTTCCGTTGGATGACATTTATTTCCGTAATGTGCACGGCGATCGTTTCGTTCGTCAACCCGATCCTTCCGACCGCACTTTCCGTTACCCTCTTGGTACAGGGCTTCATCTGTGTTCGTCTTGCCATCGACCTTTGCGAAAACGACACGGATAAAGGTCTTGCCGGCGTCATGGGCGGCGTCATTGCGGCAAAAGGTGCTGCATGGGGTCTTGCAGTCGGTATCGTGCTCTATCTTGCCCTCTACTCGAGAGAGATGATCAGACAAGAAAGACAAAAGAATCTTGAAGAATCTTTGAAGGAAGAAGAGCTTAACGAAAAAGCACAAGCAGAGTAAAATGAATGTACGGCAAAATGGGGAGCCGGATCTTACCGACTCCCTTTTTGTCCATCGGAAACGAGGCGCACGAGCCGATTCTTCCGACCATCGAACGAAGGAGGTTATCCATGCGGATTGACAAACAAGCGATCGATTATCTCAAAAAAGAAAATGGATCGTTTTATCAGATTCAAGGGAAATATACGACCAATTTTTCAGGTTGTGGTTGCTCTTCGGAGGGTGTGACTTCCGTAGAGCCGGAGGCTTTTGTCGGCGCGGGAGAAATCCCCGAGGGGATCTCCTACGAGGAGGTCGAGGGCGTCAAGATTGTCGTCCTGCCCGAAGTAAAGGGATGCATCACCGACGAGACGTTCCTCACCGTTGATCGCATTCTGTTTATGAAAAAACCGGCACTCAAGAATACGGTGCCGTTAGTGGTCAAGAGAGGAGCCAATGTATGACGAAACTCGAGAAATATCGCAAGATTTTCAAAAATTCACTCAATGTAACGGACGAGCAAATCGACTCGGGAGAACTCCATTATCAGAGCGTGCCCACTTGGGACAGCGTCGGTCACATGAACATGATCGCGGAGATGGAAGAGGCGTTTCTCATCGTCATGGAGACGATCGACGTCTTCGGTTTTTCGACGTACGAAAAGGGCATCGAAATTTTGCGTGACAAATACGGAATCGATCTTTAGGAGGCGATGTCATGTGGAATTTCACGGATAAGAAGGATCGTACGCTCTGGATCAGCGAACATGCGCACGGAACGTATGGCGAGGCGGAGGAGTATGTATCGCAAGTAAAAGCGTATCTCGGCGGTGAAAATCGACTGGTCGCGCTTGTCGCTTCGAATACGCCCGGAAGTCTCGTTGCGTACCTTGCACTCATGGAAGCGGGTGCCACCGTAATGCTCCTACCACATGACAGGCCGGATGCTCTTCGGGAAATCCCGGAGGCTTACGAGGTAGAAGACCTCTGCGCACCGCTCGGCGCAGGGGTTTTTTTGCATCCGGATCTTACGATCTTGGACTACGGTCTGGTAAGGCTCCGCCCGACGGGCAAGAAAAACCCCGTCAATAAACTCCTCCTAACGACTTCGGGATCGACGGGCAGTCCCAAGTTTGTGCGGCAGTCGGAGCGGAATGTACTCGCAAACGCCAGACAGATTGCGGCGTATCTCGATATCAATCAAAAAGATCGACCGATTACGACTTTGCCCATGCACTATACGTACGGGCTCTCAATCATTCACTCGCATGTCCTCGTGGGGGCGACGATTCTCTTGACGGAGAAGACGCTCTTCGATGCGGGTTTCTGGGAATTTTTCAAACGCGAGGGCGCGACGACGTTCGGCGGCGTACCGTACACCTACGCCATGCTCGAAAGGCTCCGTTTCCGCACGATGGATCTTCCGTCGCTCAAGTATCTCACGCAGGCGGGCGGGCATCTCCCTGAGAATCTGCAAAAGACCTATGTCGACTATGCCAAAGAGACGGGGAAGAAATTCATCGTCATGTACGGGCAGTGCGAGGCGACCGCGCGCATGAGTTATGTGCCGTGGGAGGAAGCCGAGGAAAAAAACGGAACGGCGGGGAAAGCCATCCCGGGCGGCAAATTCTCGATTCTGACGGACGACGGAGAGACGACCGATCCCGATGTCGTCGGGGAACTTCTCTATCGCGGACCCAATGTCACGCTCGGCTACGCGACTTCGCGAGAGGATCTCTTGCTGGGGGATGAACGGCATGGCGTACTGCACACGGGCGACATCGCCAAGCTCGATGTCGATGGTTATATCCGCATCGTCGGACGCAAAAAAAGATTTCTCAAGATTTTCGGCAATCGCACGAATCTCGACGAAGTCGAACGCAAAGTTGCGAAAGCGATGGAGATTGAAGTGGCGACGACGGGCGTGGACGACAAACTCATCCTCTACGCCGTAGGCGGGGACGAGGCGAAGATCCGTGCGTACATGAACGAGAATTTTTCGATCCACCCGAGTGCGATCGAGATTCGAATGATTGAGAAAATTCCCAAGAATGAGGCGGGGAAGACCCTCTACAGTGCCTTGCCGAAGGAGTAGCCATGGATTTTTTGGAATTAACAAACTATCACTACGAGCATTCGCCTGCGTATCGACGGATCTTGGACGGTGCACATCTCACACACACGCCGCACACGCTCGAGGAGGTGCCGTATCTCCCGGCGTCGCTCTTCAAAGAGACGGATCTTTTGAGCATTCCGCGCGAAGAGGTCTTTAAGACGCTCTATTCATCCGGCACGAGCGGACATCCGTCAAAGATCTATCTCGACCGCAAAAACGCGCTCGATCAACAGATTGCGCTTGCGACCATCGTGGGGCGTGCCCTCGGAAAGGGCAGAATGCCGATGCTCGTCATCGACACGCCGAGGACACTCACTGACAGGAACGCCTTTGCCGCACGCGCGGCGGGTATTCTCGGATTTTCCGTCTTTGCGACGAGACGTGTTTTTGCTCTTGACGACGAGATGCGCTTGGATCGCGAAAAAATCGCGGATTTTCTCGCGCAGTATGGAGACAAACCGTATTTTCTCTTCGGATTTACGTCCGTGGTGTTTGAGAAACTCCTCGAGGAACTCGAACGCACGGGAGAGAGGCTCGATTTATCGCAGGGTGTCCTCATCCACGGCGGCGGATATAAAAAACTCGCCGCACGCGCCGTGGACGAACGAATCTTTGTGAAACGACTCCGAGCGGTGACGGGGATCAAGAAAGTCATAAATTACTACGGCATGGTGGAGCAGACAGGCTCGATCTATCTCACTTGTGAAGAGGGCAAGTTCCACCCGTCGGAGATGAGCGCGGTGCTTGTACGCGATCCCGTGACGCTCGAAGTGGTCCCCGACGGGGAAGTCGGACTCCTCCAAGTCTTTACGACGCTTGCGACGTCCTATCCGGGACACAGCATTTTGACGGAGGATCTCGGTGTGATGGAGCCTTGTGCTTGCGGGGCGGGGCGCGGATTCCGCGTGCTCGGACGCGCCAAAGGCTCGGAGATCAGGGGGTGTTCGGATGCCTATCGTTAAAATTGCCGGCACGGGAGCGAGTGACCGCGTGCGCCCGATCTTCGACGATCGCGTGCTCGCCTTTCTCTCCGATTGGCACGACGCACTGCGAAAGGATGCCGAGGCAAAAACCTACACGGAACTCATGGCGTTCGCCTTTTGGATTCGTCCGCAGAGGCTTCTGGTCGCGCGTTCGCACTACGCCGGAGAAAGGCGTTACGGTCGCGGGATCGCCTTTCACATCGCGCCGGGGAATGTCCCCATGAATGCACTCTATACCTTTGTCTTCGGACTTCTTTCCGGCACGCCCAATCGCGTGCGCCTGCCGTCAAAAGAAGACCCCGCGCTCGCGTGCGCACTTCGAATCTTGTGTGAAACGTTCGACGAATACCCCGATATCGCCGAGGAGAACCTCCTCATGCGCTATCCGCATGACGAAGACGTGACCTGTGCTTTTTCCGCCGAAGCGCGCGTGCGGGTCATCTGGGGCGGCGACGACACCATTCGCACGATTGAGAAAGCACCGCTTCCCGTGCGCTCGGTCGAGATTAAATTTGCCGATCGCGTGAGCCTTGCCGTCGTGGGCGACGACTATCTTACGTTTTCGGAAGAAAAACGCGCGGAACTTGCGCGCCATTTTTACAACGACACCTATCTCTCGGACGGACTCGCCTGCTCATCCCCTGCGGTTGTGACATTTGTGGGAACGCGGGAAGAGGCAATGCGTACCTTCTTCGAAGCACTTGCGCCGTTTGCCGCAGAGTACCCCGCTGACGGCGTGCGCACGGTCGGAAGACTCACCGCACTCTATGCGCATCTTGCGAAGACCGGTGCGGAAGTCTTCTACGAGAACCGCAATCTCGTCGTCGCGCGGGCGGATGCGCCCGATCCCGACACCTATCGCGGAAAATTCGGGCTCTTCTACGCCGTCACCGTTCCCGACCTCGACGCGCTTGCACCCTATCTTACGACGCGCGTCCAGACCGTCCTCTACACCGGCATGGACGCATCGGGCCTTGCAAAATGCGTTGCCAAAGGGGTGTCGGGCGTGGATCGCATCGTCCCGTTCGGGCATGCGCTCGAAATGGATTTTCACTGGGACGGATACGATATGATCCGTACCATGTCCCGTTTTGTGGAGGTGATGGAATGATGGAGGAGACGAGACTCATCGGCATGGGCGAAGTGACGCGCGAGGGAACGCTCTCGCTCCACCGTTTTATCGCCCATGCCATCGACTTTGCGCAGACGGATATGGATCGGCTCGGCGTGGGACCGCTTGCGCTCGAGAAGGAAGGCTTGAGCCTCGTCGTCCACGGCTGGGCGATCGAGCTCTCGAAGATCCCCGTCTACGGCAAACGGATTTGCGAGATCACGGACTACACCGTCCGCAGAAATCTCATCGACCGCTATCATCTCGTGGACTGTGACGGTACATGCGTCCTCAAGGCGCGTTCTCGCCAGATTATTTTCGACAAAAAAAGACGCGCCATGGCGACCGTCCCGGAGAAGCTCGTCGATGCCGCCGGCACGCGAGAGACCATGCCCCACGATCTGGGACTTGAGAGCGTACTTGTGGAGCGAGACAATACATTTTTTTCGAAAGAATATCCAATCTACGCCCACCACATCGACGTCAACGGTCACATCAACAATCGCGTGCTCCCCATGATCGGACTCTCGACACTGGAAGGTGCCTTTGTGAGGAAACTTAAAATCACCTATCACCGCGAAAGTGCGGCTCCTTTCGTCACCGTCTATTACAAAGACTTCGGAAACGAGCGACGCTTCGCCTTCTACGATACTCAAGACCGACACCTCGCCTCTATGACGACCACTGTGTAAGGACTTTATACACAGTACTCCACAAATAGATGATGTATCCAGTATGGTCACGGACAACCTCTATTGCATCAATTTTATAATCCATAGAACAAAAAATCTCCTTGCTTTCCGAATACAAGGAGATTTTTTTATTTGCAAATACAATTATGTCACTTAGTCTCAATACATGAAATAGAGCATCCCATGCAAAAAAAGAAGTTAAAAGGTGTGGCGCTTGTCTGCGGAATGATTTCTGCCAGGAAAATTAGAAATCAGGAGGAGAAATGGCAAAGATGATAGCACAACTTTTATCCGTCGGATTTTTCCAGCGGTGCGGAGTGCCTGCAGGGATACGAACACTATCGCCTTTACCCAATGTAATGGAGCTGTTTTTTAATATCAACTCAATCGACTCTTCAGTACAGACGGCTACCTCTTCTGCTCGATGAACATTAAATTTTTCGGCACTGTATTGATAGGGCCCCAAACTCATTTCACACATCTGGATAACGCCCTTCATGTCAGGGCTTAATAAATCATACCCTTGTTTCAACTCTTTAGAATTATTCTTACCATTGATGATTTGAATGCGATCATTATACCGGACAACCATGGCTTCGGGATCTTCTCTGATTTCAAAGAAGCTGAACATAGGGACGTCCAGATAGTTAGCAATGGCTCGTAGGGTATTCAAAGATGGGTTTGCTAAATTTCTTTCAATTTGACTGAGCAGGGATGCGGATACGTTCATCTCAGCAGCCATATCTTTTAAGGAGACGCCACGTTCCGTTCTGAGCTCCTTAATTCTTGCTCCCAATATGTGTTTATCTATTTTTCTCACCTCTTTTATGCCATAAAACATCATATCAATGGTAGCACAGTCATTTCTCGTTTGCAAAAAAAGAAAGAAGCTCCCTATAAAAGTTAATTGTATTGAAATAAGAAAAATATAGTTGAAATATTAAATAAAAAGGAATATAATGTTTTTAAACAAATGGAAGGGAGGGCAAGGACTTTATCTTATTGAACTTTGGAAGGAGGGAAGGACGATAAAGGATGATTAATTTGAACAATATCGTAAAGAAAGACCGAGTATTACAAGATGTTGTAGATCTAAACCCGACAGTTTGGACAAATCCTCATAAAGAGAGCGTTCATGATGCCTGGAAGGAAATCGATTTTAAAAAAGAAGATATTCTTGATGCTGATAGGAGGTTGAGGCGTTTTGCCCCCCTTTTGGTTAAGTACTTTGAAGACACGCGTCCTCTGAACGGCTTAATTGAATCTCCATTACAATCGATCAAGAACATGGAGGAAGCTTTAAAAAAAGAGACAAGCTTTAAAGGGAATCTCTATCTAAAGATGGACTCTCATTTGGCTGTTGCCGGTTCCATTAAGGCGCGTGGCGGCATCTATGAAGTTCTTTATCTTGCAGAGAAGATTGCCTTGGAGAATGGATTGATTCAAAGCGGCGATGATTACAGAGTATTGGCTGAAGAGAAAAGTCGAAAAGTCTTTTCGCAGTACACCATTCAGGTCGGCTCTACAGGTAATTTAGGACTTTCTATTGGAATTGTCTCAGCGACATTAGGTTTTAATGTGATTGTACATATGTCCTCCGACGCAAAACAATGGAAAAAAGATTTGCTGCGGTCAAAAGGAGCAAAGGTTGTTGAGTATGAAGGAGACTTCACTTCTGCGGTTGAACAGGGGAGAAAATTATCCGAAAAGGATCCTAACAGTTATTTTGTAGATGACGAAAATTCAGTGACGCTCTTTATGGGGTATGCAGTAGCGGCACTTCGTCTTCAGGAACAGTTCAAGGCGATGAACATCCAGGTAAATGAAGAACACCCTGCCTTTTTCTATCTCCCATGTGGCGTAGGAGGCTCACCCGGAGGAATCACTTTCGGTTTAAAGCAAATTTTTGGTGACCATGCTCACGTTTTCTTTGTTGAACCAACGCATGCACCAAGTATGTTGGTTGGCATGGCCACCGGGAAACACGACGAAATAAGTGTCCAAGATTTAGGCATTGACGGGAAGACAGAAGCGGATGGACTGGCTGTAGGGACGCCTTCAAAATTTGTCGGAAGACAGATGGAGTATCTTTTGAGCGGTATTTTTACAGTGGAAGACAAAAAACTATTTGATTATATGCGCCTCTTGGATAAAACAGAACATATCCGCATTGAACCGTCTGCTTGTGCCACCTTTGAAGGACCAGCTAAACTTTTAGATTATGAAGGCACGAAACAATACCTGAAAGACAATGGTTTGCTGGATCGCCTGGATGCAATCAACCATATTGCTTGGGCAACGGGAGGAAATCTTGTCCCTGAGAATGTTATGGAGGAGTATTTAGCGACTTATCTGTAGAAGTGGATGTAGGCAAAATGAGGAATCAGAGGAGGTAAAGCCATGTTAGATGTCATTATTAAGAACGGTACGATTATTGATGGTAGCGGAAAAGATGCTTTTCGCGGGAATGTCGGAATCAAGGACGGAAAATTGCATCTCAATCCTGATACGGAAGATGCAGCGAGAGTGATTGATGCAGAAGGGCTGACGGTAACTCCGGGATTTATTGATGCCCATTCACATGGGGATCTGATCCTGGGGACCAAAGATGCTGCACTGTTTAAGACGACACAGGGAGTTACTACGGAACATGTAGGTCAATGCGGATTGTCTGCAGCACCCGTCGTTGAGAAAAATATGAAAGACGTCCAGAATATGCTATCTATGGGAACAACATTCTTTCCGGACGACATGAAGAATTGGAATACTTTTGCACGATTCTTAAATTATGCGGATCAACAACCGCTAACTGCCAACGTGAAGATGTATGTGGGTCACAGTACTTTGAGGATTTCTATTATGGGCATGGAGAATCGTCCGGCAACTCCCAAAGAATTGGATGCCATGAAGGCGATCTTGAAGGAAGCAATGGAATCTGGGGCGGCAGGTTTTTCTACGGGACTTATCTACACACCTTCTGTATACGCTACGAAGGATGAAATTATTGAGTTGGCAAAAGTAATCGCACCGTACGGCGGTATTTATGCAAGCCACATGCGCAACGAATCCAATAAAGTTGTAGAGGCCGTAGAAGAGACCATTAATGTCGGACGAGAATCCGGCGCACGTGTAGATATTTCTCACCACAAGATGCTTGGCAAACCCAATTGGGGCAAACAGAAAGAGACCTTGCGTCTTATTCATGAAGCCAACGATGAGGGGATTGAGGTATTCCACGATCAATATCCATACCCGGCAAATATGACCACACTGAATGCTACGATGCCGCCGTGGCATCTGTCTGAAGGCTTTGACGCCATGACAGAAAAACTCAAAGATGAGGACTTCAGAAAACAGCTGAAAAAGGAAATGGAAGACCCCAAGACCGAATATGACAACTATTATCTGAATGCCGGAGGGTGGAGTGGTGTCTACGTATCAGCAGCATCCAAAACACCGGAGGCAGAAGGGAAGTTTATTACGGAATATGCAGATTTGGTGGGCAAAGATCCGTGGACAGCCTTCTTTGATCTGTGCGTGGAGAATCATTGCGAGACGAGTGGCGTTTACATGAGTATGTCAGAAGAAGATGTCTTTGACATCATCAAAGACCCGTACTGTATTGTAGGTAGTGACGGATTAACGCGTTGTTGGGCAGAAAAAGGACATCCAAGAGCCAGTGGAACTTTTCCGCATGCAATCAACTATTTTGTTAAAGAGAAGAAGATCCTTACACTGGAAGAGATGATCCATAAGATGACGGGATTATCGGCAAACTTCTTGCGTCTTAAGAACCGCGGATTGATCCGCGACGGTTATGAAGCAGACCTGGTAATTTTCAATTATGAAAAACTAAAAGATACTGCAACGTATGCAAATCCGAATAGTATCACAGAGGGTATCAACTACGTTTTTGTGAACGGAGAAAGTGTTTACGAAGCCATGGAATTAACCGGCAAGGCATCCGGAAAGATGCTACGTCACAACGAATAGGAGAAAGGCTGCCTCCAATATATTGAGGCAGCCCCCACTTCTCAAATAAAAAATGATCAAGGAAATGAATGATCAAAGGAGGTAAACATGAACATATTGCCAGCATTTCTCGTTGTAATGGTTGTGCTTTTTGTAGGACTAATCGCTCTCAAAATCAGCCCCGGAGTCATGCTTTTTATCAGTGCAATCCTGATGGGGGTTCTGACAAAGATGCCCATTGGAGAGACGCTTAATTTAACGAAGACTGGGTTTGGCAACATGATGTCCAGCATAGGACTCTTGATTATTTTTGGCGGAATCTTTGGTAGTATGCTCGGGGATTCCGGTGGAATGGAAGAATTAGCAAAAGGATTCTTACGAAGATTTGGTAAAAAGTACGATATGTTGGCACTGAACCTAACAGGTTTCATTATTTCCATTCCTGTTTATTTTGGTGCAGCTTACATTACCCTCAGCCCGTTGGTTACCAGTCTGGAAAACGTTACGAAGAAGAATACCTCGGCTTATGTCGCCTCGTTGTTCACCGGTCTGTTATTGACGCACTGCATTGTAGCGCCGACCCCTGGTCCCTTGGCGGTGGGCGGACAGCTTGGCGCAAATATTGGTTGGCTGATTGTTTACGGAATTATCGTAGCGCTCATTGCATCTCTGCTTTTCGGCTGGAAATATGCGGATGTGATGGATCATAAGATCAACAAAAAGAAAATCAAAGAAGGGGTTTCAAAATCTGATTTAGAGGTTGAAGTACTGCCAAAAGAAGTGATTGCGGCAGATCCGACCAAGCCTTCTGCAGGATTGACCATTGCGCTCATTGCATTCCCCATTCTCCTAATTGTGTTTAACTCTATCTTCAGCTTGGTGCTTCCTGAAGGGAATGCAGTAAGAAGATTTTTCGGATTCGTAGGCGACAATAACGTCGCACTATTTATCGCTATGATTGTGACTGGTATCGTTCTAAGAAAGTATTTAGTTCCTAAACATGGCGATAGCCTATGGAAGTATATTGATGTAGTATCCGATCGAGTAGGCAACATTCTTATGGTCATCGGTACCGGTGGAAGTTTTGCGGCTGTACTACAAGGAAGCGGTGTAGGAGATGCGCTTGTTAAACTGATGACAGGATTCAATCTCCCTGTGCTGTTACTCGCGTTCTTGCTGGCGATGATTATCCGTGCAGCTGTGGGATCTGCAACAGTTGCCATGCTTACAACAGTTGCCATCGTAGGACAAGCAGCTGTCTCTCTTGGGTACTCTCCCATTATTGTCGGCTTGGCGATTTGTGCGGGCACCGTAGGCTTGACATTGCCGACAGATGCAGCATTCTGGCTACCGGCACGTTATAATGACTTGACGGTTAAGGATGCGGTCTATGCATCAACCATCCCGACTACCCTGGCAAGCTTGATGGCTTTTGTCATCGTTCTGATTCTCAATGCCTTTGTGCATGTATTGCCAGGCATGTTCTAAAATTAAAATTTTGAAAAAGGATTCATGTCGAGTCCTTTTTTATTGTTGTGGCTACTATGTGAAAAACACGGAACGTAAAAACACAAAAAAATCGGGTGACGCATAAATGCATCACCCGCAAAACTTTCGTTTTCAATTCGTACACTCATTATAATGCTCCTCTTCAAACCTGTCAATGATTGCCTTGCAGAAATGGTACGCTTGGATCAACGCCGGAGAGGATTTATAGAGATCTTTATTCTTTACCATCCTACCATCAAAGAGAACTCGGGCACTCTTCCAATGATTTCGTTTTAGCGCATCACTCTGAATGACAAAATGGATTGCGCAGAGCAAGGATGCGAAATCCTGGACCGAATGATTTTTCAAACGATTTTGAATTGTCTTTGGTTTCATCTCAGGCAAGAAAGATGACAGAAGACGCACCAAATTGGCATCATAATAACCTTGTCGATTCATTAAGTCATGGATGACACAATTATTATGTGCTGCTGCATTTCGTATATTTTTTACTTTGTATAATAGATCCTTGTTGAATCCGTCATAGCCATAATGATCGCAGTAATACTGATAAAAATTAACAAATTCCCCAAGAGGAATGACTTCAAAATAGACTTGGACGGGGTAATTTGGATGATCGTATTTTTTCAACAACTTTGTCACATAAGGAGTCTTGCGCCTGCGTTCAATTTCATCCAGAATTTTTGGAAACTCAACCAGGTATTCAGACAGAATCTTAAAATCATCAAGATTTCTTTCTTGAATATCACGCAAAAGCCGCACTTTCAAAGCGTGTTCAACACTGAGGCCGGAACTGAGGATCCATTGCTTGAGATACATATCAATGATTGACAAGTCTCTTAGTGCCATAAAGTCGAGACCGACGTATTGACCACGATGCTTGCTGAAATTAGATTTGTAAGCAGTGATCTTTACATAATAGTTATGTTCGTTCAGAAAATGAATGGCATCTTCTTCGGAACAAAGATGGAATATAATTCCTTTGCTTTTTAATTTTTCGATCAGTTGCCTTGACTCGAGCACCATGAACACCCCCATCAGATCAAACTGCACAACACAATCTTATCACAATTTTAGGATGCTACGTAAAACTCGTAACACCGCCAACCCACTCCCGCACAAAACTGACTCGATTTTGTTTTTAGAACACCTGATCCGGACAGCCTCTACGTACCGAGGCGAAACATTCAGGTCGTTTGCAGAAAATATTTTTAGCAGTGTGGGATAGTTGAGATAATATAATGAATAAATTTTAAAAACCCTCGCGTGATAGATGTACTTAGACATATTGTCGAACTGAAAACCTGGAAACAAATGGACTTCTTCAAATCCAGGTGTAACCACTCTAATGAACGTAGGCCTTGTAGATATACGGTTGACGCATGTGCAGTGAAAAAAAAGAAGAAGATGGGTACAGAAAGCATGTGGGAACAATATTTTGCTGAGAAAACAATGAACCGATCAAATGATTACAAAGGAGATGCCCATGTCTAAGAAAATAAAAACCACACACGAAGAAATATGTGAATACTGGTTTTCGAGAATCGACGAAAGTGAACTCAGCGTGGATGCTTCGGAAGCGCTAGAACGATGTTGGAGATGTGGTTCGAAAAGCAGCTTAGAACGATGTCATATCGTTCCAAGATCACTGGGTGGGGAGGATATCCCATCTAATTTTGTATTGCTCTGCAAAAGATGTCACGTAGAGAACCCGAACGTTTCGGATCCTGGGATTATGTGGGATTGGCTCAAGGCATACAAAGCAGATTTATATGATACCTTCTGGTCCATTCGTGCCCTGGAGGAGTACGAAAGGATCTATCAAACGAAATTTGAGGACGACATTGTGGAATTTCATGAATGGATTACACCGGAAGAAGCAAGAGCGTGGATTGAAGAGAAAATGCAAAATTCAGTGACGCACCACTTTGGCCATCCATATCTAAATGTAGCGACGATTGCGGGATTGCTGAGAATGCTGGTAAAAGAATGGAGAAGCAAATCATTGGTAGATGCATCGGAATTGCAACTATAGGCTGATAGTCGTAGATCATATGGGAAAGGTGAGTGATTCTATGGGCAAGAATATATTGGAAACTCTGTGGTTAAACAGTAAATTTTTCGACAACTGCACGATGGGGTCGATTCAAAACACATCTAAGATCCATGGTCTAGATGCAGCCTACAAAATTTGGGAAGAAGCGAACCACACAATAGAAAATTGCAAGGGAAACTTAGAAAAGATGAATCAAGGATTTTTGTCCTTAAAACGAGCATTCAACGTAGCGTCATCCGAACTAAAGAAAAATGTAGGATTGGACAAAATAAGATATTCCGGGAAAAAGAAGAGGAAGGACTTTCTAGCAGATTTAGAATATTTTGAGATCACAAAAACGCTAACGATCAATAAATATCTAAAAATTAGGAACTTAATCGAACACGAAAACGAAACACCTCCTCTCCTAGAGGATTGTCTGTCCTTGTCCGAGTATATATGGAATTATATTAGAACGATCGCGAACATCTTGAGATTCTTTTCGGAATGCGTCATATTTAGCCAGAGGGATTATCCTAATAATGAAATTTATTTTGACTATGTCATGAAAGCAAACGGGAAAGAATTCTCTCCGCATCTGTATGTAACGGGCTTCGTGAAAGCGGAAACCATATCTTTCATCTATAGGGATAAATTTTTGGAAATGAACGAAATAAAACTGCTAAACAAACGTGATATGCAAGAATTACAGCATTTGAAGGACAGTGCACATTGCTTAAATGAGTTAAGAGATATTGCCTTTACGGGAGAAATTCTGAATCAGGATATCCTTGCACAGTACGTCAAATATTCCACTTTACCTGAACTCGGAGGACTCAATGAACGATCAATACAGACAATTTTCTCAAAAATATGAAAATATAAGCTTTTGCATTTCATTAACAGATAGTGCTGATGACAATATCTTGAATGGACGCATCAACTTCATAGATGACGCAAATACAGGAGAAAAAGATCTCGACAAGAATCTAGCGGATATCTATTTTCTCATCTTTAATTCTTGTGACTTGGAAGACATCACCATATTAGCCGATGGAATCTCAGGGGATCTGGAGTATGTTGCAGGTGCTTATGAGCGTTATTGCGACAGTGTTCTAGGAATAGGCTCTGTTGCAATCATAGAAGATATGATCCTACATGAAAACGTAGGTGATGCGAATGGAGAAATTCAACAAGTGAAGTACTTTTTAGGCCGAGCAATGGAGCAGTTGCAAATCATTGGCGTAGGAACCGTGCTATTTATGACCAGAGCTCTCATGCCAGCTATAGATAAGTATCAGAGAATTGATTTTATTGATCAACTGGTGAGAATGAAAATTCTACCAATATATCAAGATGCATCCGATGTCGTTATGGCAAGAAACATGGATTACAAGATAGAAGAATAAAGGCACGGTTCGTATCACGGAAAATATCTTCACGATTTAAGGAACTGGAAGTTGCATGAAAAATTCCTTGGCGCTCGTGAGCAACTTAAAATGATGAGTGCCGGGTTTTGCGGCTCAAATTCTTTGGTGTGGTTTTCTAGCAATTCGCATGTCGCGTTATCAACTGCATCTATATTGAGGGACTGGAGGTTCTGAATTTTCGTTGCTCTATTATGGGTTTCTGCTTTTTTGTGAATGAACGATTCGATATCGATGCTTACCAGGTTTTGCTATAAAAAGCCCCTCATTAGGTGGATTTTCAACTCCAACTAATGGGGGGCTCTGAATATTGCGTCCTCTAGTTGAGTTTCCAAAATGAAGCGGGAAGATCTCAACTTATTTCGTTTTTCTATAGAGTAATTAGGTTTCTTGCACACGTTCGGAATGGCTCAAGCAAGTCTTTATGGGAGCGTGATTCTAAAATTTAGAGCGCGTTGCGGTAGATCGTTTCGATGTCTTTTTCGGTGAGGGGGACGTAGGCGCGTGCGAAGTTTCCGTGCTTGACGGCTTGGGATGCCATTTCGGCAAGATGGGTCTCGTCAATGCCGACTTCCTTGAGGTGCATGGGGATGTCTATGGAGCGGAAGAATTCGGAGGTCTTCTCGATCGCGCGTTCGGCGATTTCTCTGTCGTCGCCGGTGAGTCCGAAGACGTTTTTGCCGTATTGGACAAATTTCTCCATTGTGTCGTCGGAGAGGACGTGTCGCATCCAATGGGGGGTGAGGATGGCGAGTCCGACGCCGTGCGTGATGTCGTAGTATGCGGAGAGTTCGTGTTCCATGGCGTGGCAGGACCAGGATCCGGTTTTGCCGACGGAGGTCATGCGATTTAAGGCCATGGTGGACGCCCACATGAGATTGGCGCGTGCGTCGTAGTTTTCGGGTTCACGGATGGCGACGGGCGTGTTCTCCATGACGGTGCGCATGATGCCTTCGGCGAGTGCGTCCGCGACGGGGTTCTCGTCCCGTTGAAAATAGTTCTCGTAGACATGGGAGAGCGTGTCGGCGGAGCCTGCGGCGGTCTGGATCGCGGGGAGCGTGTAGAGATAGCTCGGATCGAGAATGGATGCGCGGGGGATGACGGCTTCACTTGCGAATCCGAGTTTTTCTTTGGTCTCTTCGTTGGAGATGACGGCGTTGGCGTTCATTTCGCTGCCGGTCGCGTTGATGGTAAGGACGACGACGATGGGGATCGCTTCGCGAATGCGCGCCTTGCCGCTTACGATGTCCCATGCGTCCGCCGTCGATTTTGCTCCCGCGGCGATGGCTTTGGACGCGTCGATCGTGGATCCGCCGCCGACGGCGAGGATGACGTCGACGTCGTTTTCGCGAGCGAGCGTGATGCCTTCGCGCACATGCGAGAGGCGGGGGTTGGGTTTCACGCCGCCGTGCTCGGTCACGGTAAATTCGTCTGAGATTTCTTCCATCACGGCGTCGTAGATGCCGGTTCTCTTGATGCTGCCGCCGCCGTAGACCATGAGGACGCGTTCGCCGTATTTTCGAAGCTCTTTGGAGAGATTTCGGATCTCGCCTTTGCCGAAATAGATCCGTGTCGGTGCGTAGTAGTTAAAATTCTTCATGAACATTCCTCCTTTGCCTTTCCTTTTGTATTTACCCAAAGCGCACTGTGTAAATCACGGCAAAAATGGGAATAAGTAGAAGTAGAAAGGAGAATCAATATGCAGATTTTTGTTTTACTCAAGCAAGTTCCGAGCGGGAAAGACATTGAGATCGATCCCGTCACGCATGATCTCGTGCGCATGGGTACACCGGCGAATCTCGATCCGACCGGATATCATGCGCTTGCACTTGCGAAAAAATTAAAGGACGACGAGTCAAAAGTGGTTGCCATTACGATGGGACCGCCGCCGGCTCGTGAAATTTTAAAAGAGGCAAAAGCATTGGGTGCGGACGAGGTCTATCTCGTAAGCGACCGTGCATTCGGAGGAGCGGACACCTTGGCGACGAGTTACACCCTTGCCGAAGCGATTCGCCACATCGGAAAAGCGGATCTCGTGCTTCTCGGCACACAGTCTCCGGATGGAGACACAGGACAGATCGCACCGCAACTCGCGGAGGAACTCGGTCTTGACCTTGTGCCCTATGTCAAGGAGTTTTCGATCGAGGGAGACTGTGCGCATGCCGTCACCGAATCCGAGGGCGTCGTACGGAAGATCGAGGCGAAACTCCCGCTCGTCGTAAGCGTCGGACGCGCGACCGGGGCAAAAGAAAGAGCACCGAAAGAACTCCCCGAGATCGAAGAGATCGTCCTCACGCAAGAGATCCTAAAGGCAGATCCTGCACGCATCGGCAAAGCCGGCAGTGCGACCGACGTCGTGGGCGTGCACGCCGACACGATGAAGATGGGCGGCAAAGGCGAAATTTTGAAACCGACGGACGACGTGCTTTCCGAACTGGCACGCATGTTGAAATAGGAGGCGGCGATGAAAAAACTGTTTGCAATCATGGAAACCAAGCGTCCCGAGAAAGAGGCACTCGAGATTCTCGGAGCTGCCAAGGCACTCGGTGAGAAAATGGACGCCCAAGTCCTCGCCGTCGTTATGGGCGACGCCGATACGAAAGGATACGCCGAATACGCCGACGTCCTCCACCTTGAAGGCACGATCCACGGTCCGCGTGCGATGACCGCGGCACTCGAAGAAGCGATTCATGCGGAAAAACCCGATGCGATTCTCCTATCGGCCGACGCGATCGGCAGAGAAATCGGCGGACGCATCACGGCGCGCATGAGACTCGGTCTGGTCGCAGGGGCGACGAGCCTCGGCTACGACGAAGAAAGCGGCAGAGTCGAATGGGTTCGCCCGACGTTTGACGGAAAACTCCTCTCGACCATTCGCATCCCCACCGATCCGCAGATCGGCACGATCGATGCCGGCGTCTATCCGCCGCTTGCCGAGAAAGACAACTACGAAGTGAGGACCCTCCGCGTACAAGGCGGCACCGACGCGATGAAAGTCGAGATCATGAAAAAAGATGAAGACGGTTCGCTCGAAGGGGCGCGCGTCGTCATCGCCTGCGGCATGGGCGCGGGAAATGCGGAAACCGTCGACAAAGTTCGAAAATTTGCGAAGAAAACCGGTGTCGGCTTCGGCGTTTCCAAACCCGTCGTCGACCACGGCTGGGCACCGTTTGAGGAACAGATCGGCATCTCCGGCGTGCGCATCGAACCCGATGTCTACGTCGGCTTCGGCATCTCCGGCGCGAAACAACATGTCATGGGCATGCAAAACGCGAAGAAGATCATCGCGGTCAACACCGATTCTGAGGCGCCGCTCATGAAAATGGCGGACATGGCGATCGAAGGCGATCTTTGCGAAGTTCTCGCGAAACTCCAAGAGAAATGATAAAGGGCGGGCGTTTTGCCCGCCTTTTTCGGAAAGGAGAAACGATGAAACTCGGTATTTTGGGCGGCATGGGACCCGCGGCGACGGTCGAATTTTTGCGCCTTTTAACAGAGATGCAACCCGCAACAAGAGATCAGGAGCATCCCGCATACATGCTCCTCGAGGATCCCAAGATTCCCGACCGAACGGCGGCACTCTTCGGAGACGGCGAAGACCCGACACCCGCACTGGCGCGCGACCTCGAGACCCTCGCGTCCTGGGGTGCGAAATGCATCGCCGTTCCCTGTAATACCGCACATGTCTTTCTCGATCGCATGACACTCCCCGTGCCGATCATCCACATTGTGCGTGCGACCGTCGCGGAGGCAAAAGAGCGATTCCCGGAAGGAGCACTCCTCCTTGCAACATCGGGAACGAGGAGGTCCGGAATCTATGAGCACTATGCGAACGCGATGGACTACCCCGTGCGTCTTCCGGACACAGAGACGCAGAGACACGCAGACGCGGCACTCCGCGCCGTGAAAGCGGCGGATTTTCCACGTGCCGCCGAAGAGATGATCGCGATTGCTGAGCGTGAGGAAGGTCCCTATCTTCTCGCCTGCACGGAACTCCCCATCGCGTATGAGCAGGCCCGACTCGATCCCGAACGCGCCGTTTCGTCCCTTGCGGCACTCGCCAAAGCTACGCTCGCCGCGCTGGAAGACGAACCTGCACTTTGACGCGACACATCATCTAAAAACTTTTCGATTTCTTCGAATACTAGTCACAATTCTGTAACACTTTGTGCGTACACTAAGACCATACGAAGATGCTTCGTGCATCCGATCGTTTCCTTGTTGGCTAAGCGCGCGCTTAGCCTTTTATCTTTCTGAAAAAAAGGCGACTCCGGGACGGGGCCGTCTTTTTTTGTCCGGAAAACGATAAGATGAGAAAAAAACGACGGGATAAGACGCTCACCAAAAAATCTTTATCTTGCGGTTTCCGATCTTTTGATTTTTAGGAAAACTTTTTCATTTTTGGCGTATTTCTTGATTTTTTGGGGTATACTAAAAGAAAGCGGGCTTTTACTCGCAGAAGGAGGGGTTCACAGTATGCAAGAGGAACTGGCGAAAAAACTCGAATGTCTCGAAGCATATCTCGATGAGCACGATTTTGACCGCACGTCACTCATCGAAATTTTGCACGAGATTCAGAACAAGTTCGGCTACATACCGATTCCCGCGATGGACTTGGTAGGCGAGAGGCTCTCGATACCGGTCGCGGAAATCTTCGGCGTGGTGACCTTTTATGCACATTTCAAACTATTTCCCGCGGGCAAATACAATATTCTTCTGTGTCAGGGGACGGCTTGTCATGTCAATAGTGCCGCGATGATTCAGGAAACGCTCGAGGATTATCTCAAGATCAAGGCGGGGCAGACGACGAACGACGGACTTTTTTCCATCAATACGGTCGCGTGTCTCGGTTGCTGCAGCCTGAGTCCGGTCATGCAGATCAACGGGAAGACTTACGGGAGTCTCACAAAGGAGCGTGCGACGCGTGTCATCGATGTCTTGCGTGCGCGTGCCGAAGAGGAGAAAGTTGAGGGGACGAAATGAGCATCCGAAAAATTCTCGTCGGATACGGTTCCTGCGGTGCGGCTGCGGGTGCCGATGAAGTCTACAAGGCATTGAAGCCGTGGGCGAACGAGCGCAAGATTCCGCTTGCCAAGACGGGTTGCATCGGGCTTTGTTATCTCGAGCCGATCGTGGATGTCTACGACGACGATCATTCGATGCGGCGTTTTGTCCGTGTCGACGGAAAAGAGATGGAGACCTTTTTCGAGGCGGTGGAGCATCCGGAAGAAACGGACATGCTCATCTCCGAGAAAGATGAGAAAGCTTGGGAGAACCAATTGCAGATTGTCACTGGAAACTGCGGCTCGATCGACGCGGAATCCATCGACGACTACATAGCGCATGAGGGATACGAGGGGCTTCGAAAGGCACTTACAATGACGGAGGACGAGGTGATAAGGGAAATCGAGATCTCGGGTCTGCGTGGACGCGGCGGTGCCGGTTTTCCGACGTATTTCAAATGGAGAGCGGCGAAGAACGCCGAAGAACATCCCAAATACATCGTCTGCAACGCCGATGAGGGCGATCCCGGTGCCTTTATGGATCGTTCCGTGCTCGAGGGCGACCCGCACGCGGTCCTCGAAGGTATGATGATTGCAGGCTACGCCATCGGTGCAAACGAGGGCTTCATCTACTGTCGCGCGGAGTATCCGATGGCGATTGAGAGGCTTACGATTGCGATCGATGCGGCGCACGAGAAAGGACTTCTCGGGAAGAATATTCTCGGCACGGATTTTTCCTTTGACATCCATATCAAAGAGGGTGCGGGCGCGTTTGTCTGCGGGGAAGAGACGGCACTCATCCAGTCCCTCGAGGGGAAACGCGGCACCCCGATCCTAAAACCCCCGTTCCCGGCGGAGAAGGGGTATATGAAAAAACCCACCAATATCAACAATGTCGAGACGCTTGCGAACGTGGCATGGATCATTCGTCACGGCGGGGCGGAATTTCACAAGATCGGCACGGAGAAATCGCCCGGAACCAAAGTCTTTGCACTCACAGGGAAAATTAAAAACGGCGGACTCGTCGAAGTTCCCATGGGCACGAGTCTGCGTGAGATCATCTACGACATCGGCGGCGGCATCAAGGACGACAAGAAATTCAAAGCCGTCCAGCTCGGCGGACCGTCGGGCGGTTGTATCCCGGCGGATTATCTCGACACGCCCGTCGATTACGAGAACGTGAACAAGCTCGGCGCGATCATGGGTTCGGGCGGTATGGTCGTCATGGACGAATCGACGTGCATGGTCGACATGGCGAAGTTTTTCATCTCCTTTATCGTGGAGGAATCGTGCGGCAAATGTACGCCGTGTCGCATCGGCAATCGTCGCATCCTCGAGATCCTCGAGAAGATCACTTCGGGCAAAGCGACGATGGAGGATCTCGATCATCTCACGGAGCTTGCGGAGGTCATCAAAGACGCGTCGCTCTGCGGACTCGGTCAGAGCGCGCCGAATCCCGTGCTTTCGACATTGCGCTATTTTATGGATGAATACAAGACGCATGTCATCGAGAAACGTTGCCCCGCGGGCGTCTGCAAGGATCTACTCCGTTACTACATCAGCGAACGTTGCGTCGGTTGTCAGCGTTGCAAGAAAAATTGCCCCGCACAGTGCATTTCGGGCGAAGCGCGCCATATCCATGAAATTGATCAGGTCAACTGCATCCTCTGCGGTGAATGCTATCGCATTTGTCCGGTGCAGGCGATTGAACACCGTTAGGAGGCGAGGAGCATGATTACACTAAAAATCAACGATCGCGAGCTTTCGGTACCGGAGGGAACGACCGTTCTCGAAGCCGCGCGTACCGTGGGTATTCGCATCCCGACTTTGTGCTATATGAATCTTTCCGATCTGGGCATGGTGCACCATGAGGCGAATTGTCGCGTCTGTGTCGTCGAACAGGTCGGCAGACGGAATCTCGTGCCCGCATGTGCGACGGTCGTGACCGAAGGCATGGAGATTCACACGAATACGCTCCGAGTTTTGCGTGCAAGACGTACCATTGTCGAGCTCATCCTCTCCAATCATCCAAAGAGTTGTCTCATCTGCCCCAAGAGCGGGCAGTGCGAACTCCAGGCGCTGGCGGAAGAAGTCGGCGTGCGCGAGGTGCGCTATCAAGGCAAAGTCACGGGCTATACGCTCGACAAATCCAGCTATTCGCTCGTGCGCGATCCCAACAAATGCATCCTCTGTCAGCGTTGCGTCACGATGTGCAATGAAGTCCAGACCGTCTCGGCACTCACAGACGTGCATCGCGGTTTTGACACCATCGTCTCGACATTCTGCGAGCGTCCCATCATCAACACGACCTGTACGTTCTGCGGGCGGTGTCTCGCCGTTTGCCCGACGGGTGCCATCAGCGAACGGACGTACACCGCAGAGGTTTATCGCGCGCTCTCCGACCCCGAAAAAACCGTCGTCGTACAGACCGCGCCCAGTGTGCGCGTCGCCTTGGGCGAGGCATTCGGCATGGAAGCGGGCACTTCCGTCACGGGGAAAATGGTGACTGCATTAAGGCGCATTGGCTTTGATCGCGTCTTCGACACCGATTTCGCTGCGGATCTCACCGTCATGGAAGAGGCGTCGGAATTTGTGCACAGACTCAAAGAAGGCGGCACGCTCCCGATCCTCACGAGCTGTTGCCCGGCATGGGTGAAATTTATGGAACACAATTTTCCGGATCTCTTAGGGATCCCGAGTTCGTGCAAATCGCCGCATGAGATGTTCGGCTCCGTCATGAAAACCTATTATGCCGAGAAAATCGGCGTCTCGCCCGACAAAATCGTCGTCGTGAGCGTCATGCCCTGCGTTGCGAAAAAATTTGAATCCAATCGTCCCGAGCTCACCGAGAGCGACAAGAGTGATGTCGACTACGTCATCACGACGCGCGAACTCGCGCAGATGATCAAGGACTTCGCGCTCGATTTCCCGAATCTCCCCGAGAGCGAATTTGATAGCCCGCTCGGCGAATCGACGGGTGCGGGCGTCATCTTCGGGCAATCGGGCGGCGTCATGGAGGCGAGCCTCAGAACCGCCTATCATCTTCTCAAAGGGGAAGATCTCGAAACAATCGAGTTCGAGGAACTCCACGGACTCGAGGGGATCAAAGAGGGTGTCGTCCATCTCGGAGACATGGATCTCTCCGTCGCCGTCGCAAGCGGACTCGGTAACGCAAGAAAAATTCTCGACGGTATACGCGCCGGCACGAGTAAGTACGATATCATTGAAGTCATGGCGTGCCAGGGCGGCTGCATCAACGGTGCGGGACAACCCTATACGCATGCAAACGTCGACATTCTTCGCAAACGGAGAGAGGCGATCGTGCGCGAGGATCGCGGCAAAGAGATCCGCTACTCTTACAAGAATCCGGAGATTCAAAAACTCTATCGAGAGTATCTCGGAGAACCCTATGGGGAAAGAGCCAAAGCCCTCTTACACACGGGCTACACGGCACGCAGTAAAATCTAATTCGTACGAAAAAAGTGACGTCAAGAGGCGTCGCTTTTTCATTGCATAGACGAGAAAAGTGGGAAAAGGCGGTGAAACATCGCACCAAAACATTTCGACATGCAAAAACGCACGCCTATGCATCTCAAAAAAGAAGTCGTGTGACCCCGCGGACGTGTTCGCAAAGCGATGCACGAAACTTTTCCCGTCCGACGGTAAAAAATGCGGATGGGAAAGCGATATCCGCGAAAAATAGACGTTTTTCACGCGTCAACATGTGATACAATGAACTCACCAAATTTGGAGGAGGGATTATTTTGTCAGAGCAATCATTTCTCGATCGCCGGTTTCGACTGAGCGAACGCAACTCAAGCGTGAAGAATGAAATCATGGCGGGTCTTACGACCTTCATGACCATGAGTTACATTCTCGCCGTCAACCCCGGCATGCTTTCCGATGCGGGGATGGATAAGGGCGGCGTCTTCACGGCGACGATCGTTGCATCCATCATCGCGATGCTTGTCATGGGGCTATATGCCAACTTGCCGTTTGCACTTGCTCCGGGCATGGGACTCAATGCATTTTTTGTTTATACCGTCGTCTTGGGTATGGGACATAGCTGGCAATACGCGCTTACGGCAGTCTTCATCGAGGGCATTATCTTTATCCTGATGAGTCTTTTCAATGTCCGTGAGGCGATCTTCAATGCGATTCCGATGAGTCTCAAGAAAGCCGTCTCCGTGGGCATCGGTCTCTTCATTTCGCTCATCGGTCTTTCGAGCGCGGGCGTCATCGTCCAAGGCGAGGGCACGCTTGTCTCTCTCGGAAATCTCCTGACGCCGGGCGCGGCGGTCACCTTCGTCGGCATCATCGTCATGGCGATTCTCATGGCGAAGAAAGTGCGCGGCGCACTTCTCTACGGCATTCTCATCTCGACTGTCTTTGCACTGATTCTCGGCGTTACGCATGCACCGGAAGCTTGGTTCCAACTGCCTCCGTCGCTTGCACCGGTAGCGTTCAAACTCGAGTGGAAGAACATCTTCAGCTGGGAAATGTTCTCGATCATGTTCACGTTCCTCTTTGTCGACCTCTTTGACACCGTCGGCACGCTCGTGGGCGTCGCTTCCAAAGCCAATCTCTTAAACGAAAAAGGCGAACTCCCCGCGGCAGGTCCCGCACTCTTTGCGGATGCCGTCGGCACGACCGTCGGCGCACTCCTCGGCACCTCGACCGTTACGACCTATGTCGAGAGTGCATCGGGCGTTACGGAAGGCGGACGCACGGGGCTTACGAGTCTCTCCGTCGCATTCTTCTTCTTCCTAAGCCTCTTCTTCTTCCCGATCTTTGCGATTATTCCGTCGCAGGCAACGGCACCGGCACTCGTCATGGTCGGTCTCTTCATGATGAGCCCGATCAAGGACATCCCGCTCGACGATTTCTCCGAGAGCGTACCGGCTTTCCTTACGATCGTCATGATGCCCTTTGCTTATTCCATCGCGGAAGGCATCGCATTCGGCATGATGAGCTATGTCATCATCAAAGTTCTATCCGGGAAAGCAAAAGACGTTTCGCCGCTTATGTACATTCTTGCACTCGTCTTCTTAATGCGTATTCTAAGACCGTTATTCGGCGCGTAATGCGAAAACCGAAGAAAAAGCAAAGAAAAAAGTGTGTCCCTCGAGGGACACACTTTTTTGTTGTCGGTTTTATTTTGCGAGCGCGCGAACGGCCTCGAGGCACGCATCGTAATCCGGATGATTGGTGTTTTCCTTGACGACTTCGAGATAGCGGATGACGCCTTCTTTGTCGATGACGAAGAGCGAACGATTTAAGAGTCCGAGTTCTTCGATGAATACGCCGTAGTTCATACCGAACGAGCGATCTTTGCTGTCGCTTAGAAGTTCGATGGACTTGATGCCGAATGCCGAGCAGAATTTGTCAAGCGCGAAAGGTAAATCCATCGAGATCGTGAGGATCTTGACGCCGTCGATCTTGTCGGCTTCTTCGTTAAAACGCTTGGTCTGCAGCTCGCAGACGGGCGTGTCGACGGAGGGAACGGCGGAGATGATGACGATCCCTTTGCCGAGAACCTCCTTCAGTTCAAACGGAGTCAAATCTTTTTTTACGGCGTGAAAAGCGGGGGCTTTGTCTCCGACTTTCGGCGTGGTTCCGAGGAGGGTGACTGCACCGCCGCCCATGGTGGTTTCTTGTCTTCTTTCCATTGGTATCATCCTTTCTTCATTGATGTACATATATACTACCCAATTTATCGCCTTTTCTATCGAGGGAGAGGTGTTTTGTGCGTGCGTTTGCTTTTTGATACAATGGATGCGGGAGGGGATCGTATGGTATTCGGTCTAGTAGGACTTGTCTTGATTTTTTTGTTGGGGACGATTCTTTCCGTCTCCGGAAAGATCATCAAAAAACTCCTCATCTCGGGAGTCATCGGACTTCTTCTTCTCATCGCGATCAATCTTGTCGGGCGTCCTTTCGGCATTTCGATCCCGATTCGCCCGCTCTCGGCTTTTATCGCAGGATTTTTGGGTTGGCCGGGTGTCGTGGTGATTCTTTTGTTCCGATATCTCTTGTAAAACTTGAAATCTTACCCGCTTTCGTGTAGACTATCATATTAGAGAAATTATCTTTAGGAGGAATCATTGTGTCTGAATTAAAAGTACATGCGACCGAACGGTCGGAGCTCGGTAAAAACCGCGCCAATAAATTGCGTCAAGAGAAGAAGGTACCCGCTGTCGTCTACGGCAGAGACAAGGAGAACCTCCACATCGCACTCGATGCACGCGAACTTGAGAAAGTTTACGGCGAGGCAGGTATGACGACGATCGTCGACGTCGTACTCGGGGAAAACGAAGTTCCGGTTCTGTTCAAAGAAGTCGTTCGTCATCCCTACAAGAATCAGTTTATCCACGTGGATTTCCACGCCATCAATATGAACGAGCGCATTCGCGTTCAGGTACCGGTTGTCCTTCAAAATCGTGACGATATCCGCGCAGACGGCAATTTCGTCCTCATGCAGGGTGTCACGGAAGTCGAGATCGAATGCTTGCCGGCAGACATTCCGGAAGAGATCTTGGTTGACGTTTCGGGTCTTGGATACGATGAGCCGATTTTCCTCAAGGATCTTCCGATCTATCAGGACGAGAACGTAACGGTTCATGCGGACGGCGAAGAAGTCATTGCAAGTCTCTCCGAGGTTCAAGAGCAAGCGGAAGAAGAGACCGAGGGCGAAGAGACGAGCGCAGCGGATGTTCCGGTTGTCGGAGAAGAATCCGAAGACGAAGAATAAGAACGATCGTAGACGGCTTGGTTTCCAAGCCGTTTTTCGTATAGGAGGAAAGGATGCATTATCTACTGGTCAATGACGACGGCGTGGGCGCACCGGGTCTTCATACACTCGCAAGAGCACTCGAAGAGCGGGGCGATGTCGTCGCCATTGTCGCGCCGAATACGGAGCGCTCGGGATCGAGCCACGGCATTACAATCAAAGGATCGATCGATCTGATGCCCGCAAGCTTGCCCGGCGTGCGCGGTCGCGCCTACGGGATCTCGGGCACGCCGGCGGACTGTGTGCGCGTGGGTCTGCATCTCTTTCCCGAAACGACCATGGTTCTCTCGGGGATCAATCGGGGACTCAATCTCGGCGTCGACACGCTCTATTCAGGCACCGTTTCGGCGGCACTCGAAGCGGGCATCTACGGCGTCGGCGCACTTGCCGTCTCCACACAGTGCATCTGGGCGACGGGAGAGATCGACTACGATCGCGCGGCAAGACTTGCGATGGACGTGCTCGATCGATACGGATCTTTCGTACGTGAAAAGCGCGCGGTCCTTAGTCTCAATATCCCGTATGAAGTCGCAGACGAGACGTTGCGCCTTGCACCCGTGGGAGAACCCGCCTATTATCGCTATGAGCTCATGGAAGCCGAGGGAAAAATTACCCCGCGGGAGAAAATTCGATCGACGCCGGACGGAAAGAGCGATCGCGGCATCGTCGAAGCGGGCGGCGTGTCTTTAACACCGCTTCAGTACGATCTTACGCATCATGCGCTTCTTGCAAAACTCATGGAGATGGAACGATGAAACGCGTCATGCTCATCCGCAATGCCGAAGCGGGCATCCCGAGAAAACAATCCACGGAGATCAAGATTCAGAAGATTTTACGCCAGCACTACGACGAAGTCCATGTCAAAGAGGAGGGCGAACATTCCCGCGATGCGGCGAAACGCGCGTGCAAGGACGGCTACGACACCGTCGTCGTCTACGGCGGAGACGGCACGATCGATGAAGTGGTTGCCGTGCTCTCGGAATTTGAGAAAAGACCCAAGCTCGCGATTTTACCCGGCGGGACATTCAATATGGTCGCGCGTATCATGGGACTGCCGATGAACCCCGTCGCCGCCATTCGCAGAATCAATTTTCACAAGACCATGCCGATGCACGTCGGAC